>NZ_CAXTJR010000001.1:180315-988550 GCF_964244775.1 uncultured Microbacterium sp. | reverse complement strand
GGGGGGGGGGGGGGGGGGGGTACGCGGGGCTTGGGGCCGGGAACGACGATGGCCGCCCCGCGAAGCGGAGCGGCCATCGTGGTTCGAGGCTCAGAGCGGGCGGATGTTCTCCGCCTGCAGGCCCTTGGGGCCCTGTGCGACGTCGAACTCGACCTGCTGGTTCTCTTCGAGGTTGCGGAAGCCGCCCGAGGAGACGATCGCGCTGTAGTGCGCGAACACGTCGGGGGTGCCGTCGGACGGGGCGATGAAGCCGTAGCCCTTCTCGGAGTTGAACCACTTAACGGTTCCAGTTGCCATGGTGTCTTCTTTCTTTAGGTGTTCGGCACGGCTCATGCGGTGCCTAATGACCACGCCGTGCAAGGTGTGGACAGGTGAGGGGGCCGGATACGGCCGGAGGGTCGAGGGAAGGAATCACGAAAAGTGATCGCAGGAGTGCCCGGTCGCAGATGACCTGAGCGATGCCCGAGGTGCCTTGAGTGGGGAATCAGTCTTCTCTCGCTCCGCGCCACCTAAGGGTGGGGGAGGGTTCTTCATGTGACGGCGATGCCGTGTTCGGAGGTGATCGCGGTCGGTTTCGACGTGCCATTCCCGACCACGAGGTGCGCGGCGGGTCTGTGGATCACTCTTGAGCGTACACGGTCGCCGCCCCCTGTGTCGGCATTTGTCTCGGACGACGCCGACACGGTCGGCTACGACGCGCGCGGTGCGGTGGCCTGGCTCTTGCTCGGAGCTCGGCCGAGCACCTCGTTCGGGATGCCTCGCGAGAAGAACAGCGTGCCCAGCGAGAGGAGCACCAGAGCGAGGAACGAGACGCGCAGCGACTCGATCTGAGACGTCCCGTAGATCAGCGCGAGGTCGGCAGCTTCGCTGTCGGAGAGTCCTGCATCGGTGGCGATCTTCTCGACCGAGGTGGCCGGGATGATCTGGACTCCCTGCTCGGTCGCCGTCGCGACGGTCTGCTGGACGTCCGGGGGCAGCTGACTGGTGGCGACGCCCGCGCTGAACGAGATCGCCAGGGTGCTCATCAGCACGGATCCGATCAGGGCGGTGCCGAGCGATGCGCCGAGGTTCTGAAAGACGCCCTGCAGGCCGCCCGCCTCACTCGATTTGTCTTCGCCCACGCTCGACATGTTGACGTTTCCAAGTTGGGAGGCCAGCAGGCCCAGGCCCGCGCCGGCGGTGAACATCCCGATCCCGAAGGCGACGGAGTTGAGCGTGATGTCGATCGTGGCCAGCAGCAGCACCGAACTGAGCACCAGGATCAGCTGGCCGAGGCGCACGACGCGACGCGGCGACCAGATCGTCGCCAGGCGCGTGCCGGCGATCGAGAAGAGGATGAGCGAGATCGACAGCGGGAAGATGCGGATGCCGGTCGAGAGGGCATCGAGCCCCAGCGTCATCTGCAGGTACACCGGCACCATGAAGAACAGCGCCGCAGTGATGGCGTACTGAGCGCCGAGCACGCTCAGTCCGCTGCGGAGGCGGCGGATGCGCAGGAGCGACACGTCCAGCAGAGGGGCGCGACCCGTGGCCGCCAGCTGCTTCTGCCGGGCGGCGAAGCCGACGAGCAGCGCGATGCCGCCGAGGATCAGCCAGGTCGTGAGCGAGATGCCCAGGGGCGCGACGGTGACGCCCGCGATCTCGGGGGAGTGGAGCGGAATGACCCAGCCCCACGTCTTGCTCTGCAGCATCCCGAGCACGATCCCGAAGAGTCCTGACGCCGACAGCACCACGCTGGGCACATCGATCCGAGAACGGCGGGCCGATCCTGTCGGGTCGGAGATGACCCGCGTGAAGGCGATCACGATCGCCATGATCACGACCTCGGCGATGAAGACGTAGCGCCAGCTGAAGTACGTCGTGACGAAGCCGCCGATGAGGGGCCCGGCGGCCACGGCTGCCCCCGACACCGCCCCGATGATGGCGTACGAGGTGATCCGGGCGCGGCCTTCATAGTTGTCGGCGATGAGCGCGGCGATCGCCGGGATCACCAGGACCGCGCCGAGTCCTTCGATGAGCGACCAGCCGATCATGAGGACGCCGATGTTCGGGCTGAACGCGGTGATCAGCGATCCGACGGCGTACACGCACGACCCGATCACGAACGCGCGGCGGCGGCCCCAGAAGTCGCCGAGCTTGGCGCCGAGCAGCATGAACGCCGCCATCGTGAGCGTGTAGAAGGTGATCGCGGCCTGCATGGCCGCGACGCTCGTGTTCAGATCGACCACGACGGTCGAGATCGATACGTTCATGACGGTGCCGTCCAGCACCATGACGAACTGCGCGGCTGCCAGAATCGCCACTACCGCCCACTTGCGCATTGCGCACTCCTCGATGATCTCGCCACGCCACCGCGCGTGTTCCGCCGATCATGGCAGAGATCGATTCGCGGTGCGTCAGCCGCCGAGGGTGACGGCGACGCCGGTCTGCGAACGGCTCAGCTTCGGCCGGGATGCTCCGGTCGAGGGCCGTCGGGGCCATCGGGTTCGTCGGGGCCATCGGGCTCGTCCTCCTCGGAATCGCCCCCCGCATCGTCGGGATCGGTTTCCAGGAGCTCGGCCAGGGCGTCGTCGAACTCGGTGTCGGGGCCAGTGGCCGTCAGTGCCGGTTCCGCCTCGCTCGTGAGCTCCGCCGTGCGCGCCAGCAGCTCGGCGGTGTCGGTGGCGCGAAGCAGCGTGAGCTGATCCATTGCGCCGAGCGGAGCGATCGCGGCGAGCTGCCACGCCGACTCGATCGGGTCGTCGGACAGCGCGATGTCGGCATTCCACGACGTGTCGGCGAACTCCGCGGATCGCGCGAGGGCTCGCCTCACGACCCGCTCGGCCTCGTCGCGCAGCGGCTCGAGCGCATCGTCCCACTCGAAATCCGGAAGTTCACGCACGACCGCGATCGGGTGCGGATCGTCGTCGAGCCAGTCGAGAACCTCGACGCGCCTCCCGCCCCGGGCGACGAGCGAGACGTGGTCATCGCGCGGCGTGATGCGGGTGATGTGCGCCATCGTCCCGACGCGGAACCGCTGGTCGGCACCGCCGGTCTCGTGGCCTCGTTCGATGAGCACGACGCCGAACCGAGGATCCTCGGTGTCGAGCACCCGGGCGAGCATGACGAGGTAGCGCTCTTCGAAGACGCGCAGCGCGAGAGGCATGTGCGGGAAGAGCACACTGCCGAGGGGGAACATCGCGAGATCCGCCACCCCTTCAGTCAACCACTCATCGAACGTGCCGGCGCCGGTGGATCCCCACCCGCATACGCTGGGAGGAGCGACCTGAGGAGGGTGCGGTGAGATCAAGTTCGGTGCGCGAGCGCGGCTTCGCCCGCGTCGCTGACACGGATGCCTGCCCCTGCGGCAGCGGCGTGGCGTTCGACGGATGCTGCGCCCCGGCGCTCCGCGGAAGTCCGGCGCCGACCGCCGAGGCGCTCATGCGCTCGCGCTACACGGCGTTCGTCGTCGGTGACACCCGCTATCTGGCCGATTCGTGGCATCCCGGCACCCGCCCGGATGATGTGTCGATGGACCCGTCCGTGCGCTGGCAGGGACGCTGGTGGTACCTCGACGGAAAGGCGCGCTGAGATGAGACGACCCGTTGCAGACCCGGTCGCACCTGGTCAGGAGTCGGTCTGGGCGTATCCGCGCCCGCCGGCGATCGAGAAGGTCGACGCGCGCGTCACGATCGAGTTCGGCGGCACGCGGATCGTCGATACCACGGACGTCGTGCGGGTGCTCGAGACGAGTCATCCGCCGGTGTACTACCTGCCGATCGCAGCGTTCGCGGACGGCGCTCTGGTTCCGGCGGAGGGTTCATCATTCTGCGAGTTCAAGGGCACGGCGCGATACCTGGATGTCAGGGGCGGCGACGCGCTCGCCGCAGGCGCGGCGTGGAACTATCCGCGACCTTCGCGGGGGTATGAACTGCTGACGGACCGCGTCGCGGTGTACGCGCAGCCGATGGACCGGTGCACGGTCGACGGCGAGGTCGTGGTGCCACAGCCCGGCGGCTTCTACGGCGGCTGGGTGACGTCGTGGGTGGTCGGGCCGTTCAAAGGGGTGCCGGGCTCATCCGGCTGGTGAGCACCCCGTCGGAATAGCGCTGCGCGCGCGCCGGTTCGCATGCATGTGAATGGGATGCCCCGCGACGTCGACGTGCTGGTCGTCGGCGCGGGTCAGGCGGGCCTGTCGGCCGCCTACCACCTGCAGCGGCGCGGTTTCGTGCCCATACGGGATGCCGAATCCACCCCCGAGCGCTCATTCGTCGTCGTGGACGCGAATCCCGCCGCGGGCGGCGCGTGGCAGCACCGCTGGCCGTCACTGCGGATGGCGACGGTCAATGGGATCCACGAGCTCCCCGGGCATCCGGTGCCGCCGGCGGATCCGGCCGCGGCGAGTCGCGACATCCTGCCCCCATACTTCGCCGACTACGAGGAGCGCTTCTCGCTCGATGTACGACGGCCGGTCTCGGTGCGGGCGATCTCTCGAGCGGACGACGACCCGCACGGGCGTCTGATCGTCGACACCGACGCCGTCGACACCGCGACGTGGGGTGCCCGGTTCGTGGTGAACGCGACGGGGACCTGGACCAAGCCGTTCTGGCCGCACTATCCCGGGCAGGAGCGCTTCAGCGGCCGTCAGCTGCATGTCGCCGACTACGTCGCGGCGGAGCAGTTCGTCGGCAAACGGGTGATCGTCGTGGGGGCCGGCGTGTCGGCGGTGCAGCTCCTGGACGAGATCTCGCGCGTGACCGACACGATCTGGATGACTCGGCGGGAGCCCGACTGGGTGGAGGACGACTTCGACATCCCGGCGCGCGTCGCGGCGATCGCCGGCGTCGAGGAGCGCGTGCGGCAGGGGCTCGTGCCCGGCAGCGTGATCTCGGTGACGGGCATGCATTGGACGCCCTGGGCACGTGCCGCCCAGGCGCGCGGCGTGCTCGTGCGGCATCCGATGTTCGCCGCGATCGAGCAGGACGGCGTGCGGATGCCGGACGGCTCATTCCTCGCCGCGGATGTCATCCTCTGGGCGACCGGGTTCCGCGCCGCTCTCGACCACCTCGCGCCGCTGCGTCTGCGCACGCCGGGCGGCGGGCTCCGCGTGGCCGATTCCCGCGCGATCGACGAACCGCGGCTCTTCCTGGTGGGGTACGGCCCGTCGGCGTCGACGATCGGTGCGAATCGTGCGGGTCGTGCGGTCGTGTCGGCGATCGTCGCCGATCTCGGTCGGTCGAGCTCGTAGTCTCCTCACGCCGTTTCGCGGAGCTCGCCGTGGATGCGATGGAGATCCTCCAGCAGCGATCCGATCAGGATCCAGTGGTCGGCTGAGGGGGCGACGACCGACAGCGGAGTCGTGAGCGCCGGTGCGGCCTCGTCCGAGCGGCCGGGATGGCCCGGCGCGTCGCTGAGCTCGCGCCGCACATCGTGCGCTGCGCGGCGCAGTTGCTCACCGATCGCCCGCACCGCCGACTCGGCGACGAGGGAGTCGTCGTAGTGGTCGCAGAAGGCGCGCGTCATGCCGATCACCTGGGTGACGATGGGTCCGAAGCGCTCGAGCAGTCGCTCGAGCTCGGTGAGCTCCTCCCGGTGGCGCGCTGCGCGCGGGTTGAGGGTGAGCGAGTCGCGACCGGCGTCGATCGCCGCATCCGCGGCATCCCGCATGGGTCGCATGAGCCGCGCCGAGAGCAGCAGCTCGGTCAGCTGTGGCGGCGACTGCGGCGACTCGAACGCGTCGGCCAGCCGGTCGAGCGAGGCGGCGAGCTCTTCGCCGAGCGCGTCGACCGCGCGATGAGCCGGTGCCACCGACACGGGCGGCACGAGGAGAACGTTCACGATGATGCCGATGAGGGCGCCGATGATCGTCTCGATCACGCGGTCGAGGGCATAGTTCGGTGTCGCCGCGCCCAGCGCGAGCACGAGGATCGCGCTGATCGCGACCTGATTGCCTGTCCCGGAGGTCATCTTCAGCGCCCACGCGATCACGAGGCCGATCGCGACCGCGATCAGGATCACCCAAGTGCTCTGGCCGAACAGCAGTGCCAGCCCCGAGGCGATCACGACGCCCGCGATGACTCCTACGCTGCGCTCGAGGGCCTTGCCGAACGACTGGTTGAGGCTCGGCTGCACCACGAGCAGCGCCGCGATGGCCGCGAACACCGGCAGCGGTCCGGGGATCAGCCAGCCGGCGATGAGCCACGCGGCGATCGTCGCGATCGCCGATTTCGCCACCTGGAGGAAGGGAGCGCGCCGGGACGTGCGGAGGGCTGTCATCGACATGCCCCCACGCTACTGACCCGGGTGGGCACCGACCCGGGTGGGCGATGACACCGCCGGTGACCGGCCCACGGCCGCGCTCGCGGCTATAGCGTGTTTTCATGACCACTCAGCTCGAGAAGGCACAGTCCCTGTCCGCCCTGCACGCTGCCCCCGAGATCCTCCGGGTCATCAATATCTGGGATGTCATCTCGGCGTCAGCCGTCGCCGCCTTGCCGCAGACGAAGGCGCTCGCGACCGCCGGCCACTCGATCGCCGCCTCCTACGGTTACCGCGACGGCACGATTCCCCTCGACCTCTCGCTCGGCATGATCAGCCGCATCGTCGAGTCGACCGACCTGCCGGTGACCGCTGACCTCGACGACGGCTACGACGAGCCCGGCGACACCGTGCGTCGCGGGATCCAGGTCGGGGTCGTCGGAGCCAACATCGAAGACCGCCTGCGTCCCCTCGACGAATCGGTCGCGCGCGTCGAGGCTGTCATCCGCGCGGGGGAACTCGAGGGTGTGCCGTTCGTACTGAACGCCCGGACCGACGCGTTCGTACGGGCGGGCGACCGGCCGCTGGACGAGTCGATCGCCGACGCGATCGAACGCGGTCGCGCCTACCTGGATGCCGGTGCCAGCCTCGTGTTCATCCCGGGCGTCCTCGATGCGGACGTCACCCGCCGCCTCGTCGAGGGGATCGGGGAGCGCAAGATCAGCGTCATCGGCCTGCCGGGTGCACTCACCGCCGCGGAGTACGGGGCGCTCGGCGTCGCCCGCATCTCGTACGGTCCGCTGCCGCAGCGCGTCGCCCTGACGGCGCTCCAGGATCTCGCCATCGACCTGTACGGCGACGGTGTGATCCCCGACTCGATGCGCGCCCTCAACTGAGCGCCGGCTCACACGATGCTCTCGCCCTGATCGGGAGGCCTACGCTGAAGGAGTACCGAGCGGGTCGGGAGGCTCCTGTGGATCAGCCGCTTAACGACGACGTCACCGCGCGGCCCCGGCCGTGGCTGAGCTCTTACGCGGAGGGCGTTCCCACCGACATCGACGAGGTGACCGAGACCCTCATCGACATGCTGGACGGCGCCGTCGCCCGCTTCGGCCGTCGGGTCGCCCTGGAATTCTTCGGGGCCGAGACCACGTACGACGACCTCGGGCTTCAGGTCCAGCGAGCCGCGGAGGGCCTGCGCCTGCTCGGAGTGACGAGCGCCGATCGCGTCGCGATCGTGCTGCCCAACTGCCCCCAGCACGTCGTGGCGTTCTACGCTGTGCTGCGCCTGGGCGCCATCGTGGTGGAGCACAATCCGCTCTACACCGCGCGCGAATTGCGCCACCAGTTCGAAGACCACGGCGCCACGGTCGCGATCGTCTGGAACAAGGTCGCCGACCTGGTGGCGGAGATGCCGGACGACGCGCGCCCGACGCGGATCGTCACGGTCGATGTCACCCGTGCACTCCCGTTCGCCACCCGTTTCGCCCTCCGGCTCCCGGTCGCGAAGGCACGGGCCTCGCGTGCGGCGCTCACCGCCCGGCCGAAGGCGAAGGGCCTGGTCGAGTGGGAACACGTCGTCGGCGGCAAGAAGCTGTCGACGCGGATGCCGCGGCCCACCCTGGATGACACGGCGCTGCTGCAGTACACCAGCGGCACCACCGGCGCGCCCAAGGGGGCGATCCTCACGCACCGGAACCTCCGGGCCAACGCGGCGCAGGGGCGCGCGTGGGTGCCCGGACTCCATGAGGGCGAGGAGATCTTCTACGGGGTGCTGCCGCTGTTCCACGCCTACGGCATGACGCTGTGCCTGACGTTCGCGATGAGCATCGGCGCGCGGCTCGTGCTCTTCCCGAAGTTCGACCTCGACCTCGTCCTCGCGGCGGCCAAGAAGTCGCCGCCCACGTTCCTCCCCGCCGTTCCGCCGATCTATGACGCCCTGGCGCGCGCCACCGGACGAAAAGGCGTCGATCTGACGACCATCCGGTTCGCGATCTCGGGTGCGATGAGCCTGCCGGTCCAGACCGTCACCCGATGGGAGGAGGTCACCGGAGGACTACTGGTCGAGGGATACGGCATGACCGAGACCTCTCCGGTGGCACTGGGCAATCCGATCGGGCCCTCCCGTCGGCCCGGGACGGTCGGAGTGCCGTTCCCGAGCACCGATATCCGCGTCGTCGACCCCGAGCATCCCGAGACCGACGTGGAGCAGGGTGAGCCGGGCGAGCTGCTCATCCGCGGGCCTCAGGTCTTCCAGGGCTATTGGAAGCGTCCAGATGAGACCCACGCGGTGCTCCTGGAAGGCGGGTGGCTGCGCACGGGCGACATCGTCACCGTATCTCCCGACGGCTTCGTGACGGTGGTCGACCGCATCAAGGAGCTGATCATCACCGGCGGCTTCAACGTGAGCCCGTCGGAGGTGGAGGAGGCGCTCCTCGGGCATCCCGACGTCGAGGCGGCCGCCGTCGTGGGTCTCCCGCGCAGTGCGGGCGGCGAGGAGGTCGCCGCCGCGGTGGTCATGCGCGCCGGCGCCGAGTTCGACCCGGGAGCGCTGCGCGACTACTGCCGGAAGCACCTGACCGCCTACAAGGTTCCGAAACGGGTCGTTCGGGTGCAGGAGCTCCCGCGCTCGCTCATCGGCAAGGTCCTGCGCAGGACCGTGCGCGACGAACTCACTGCGGCTGGCGCGGAGGCGGCCGCCCCGCAATCGAAGGAGGGCTGATCGTATGGCACGCATCATCATCATCGGCGGACACGGCAAGGTGTCGCTCCTGCTCGCTCCCCTTCTCGTGGAGCGCGGCGATCAGGTCACCTCGGTCGTCCGCAACCCCGAGCACGTCGATGACATCGCGGCGACGGGGGCAGCAGTGGCGGTGGCGGACATCGAACGACTCGACGTCGCAGGCATCGCCGACGTGATCGCCGGCTATGACGCCGTCGTGTGGTCGGCCGGCGCAGGCGGCGGCAGCCCCGCGCGCACCTACACTGTCGACCGCGACGCGGCGATCCGGACGATGGATGCCGCGCACGACGCGGGGGTCGCGCGGTTCGTGATGGTGTCGTACTTCGGCGCGAGCCCCGATCACGGCGTGCCGCCGGAGAACTCGTTCTTCGCCTACGCCGAGGCGAAGGCGGCGGCCGACGAGCATTTGCGCGCCAGCTCGCTCGAGTGGACGATCCTGGGGCCCAGCGGTCTCACGCTCGAACCTCCGACGTGGCGGATCGACGTCGACGCCGGCGAGTCGGCGACGGTGTCGCGGGCGGACGTCGCCGCCGTGATCGCGGCGACCCTGGCGGATCCGTCGACCGTGCGGCGCAGCATCCGCTTCAATTCCGGCGATGTGCCGATCGCCGAGGCGATCGCGCGGGGCTGATCGGCAGACGCACGATGAGCGCCGAGGCCGACCTCGCCGAGTACGCAGACCTCCTCACGGAGCGGCGGCGAGAGCTCGAAGCTGCCCTCGATGCGGGCGACCGGCGCGTCGATGCGATCCGTTCGGCGCGTTCGGACACGCCCGCCGACGACGAGCACGACCCCGAGGGCTCGACGCTGTCGGGGGAGTGGTCGGCGGCGGTCGGGGTGCGCGATGCGGCACAGCGGGAACTGGCGCAGATCGCGTCGGCCGAGGCACGGATGGATGCCGGGAACTACGGCGTGTGCGAGATCTGCGGCTCCGAGATCCCGCGCGACCGACTGCGCGCACGACCGGCGGCTGCGCGGTGCGTGCGCTGTGCGGAGCGGTGAGGGCTCGACGTCAGGCGGTCGCGCGCACGAGGTGGAACAC
Organism: uncultured Microbacterium sp.; assembly: GCF_964244775.1. Taxonomy (NCBI): domain Bacteria; kingdom Bacillati; phylum Actinomycetota; class Actinomycetes; order Micrococcales; family Microbacteriaceae; genus Microbacterium; species uncultured Microbacterium sp. Next base: position 978,528 of record NZ_CAXTJR010000001.1, on the reverse strand, counting down.
GGCGATCTTGCGACCCGCGCGTTCCTGGTAGGTGGCGAAAGACGGACTTGCGGCGAGGAATCGCGCCCAGCCGGCGTCGTGGTCTGCTCCATCCAGCTCCGCGGCGACCGCGTCCACCGTGGCCGTGCCGGTCTCCACGGCGGCGCGGGGGTTCACCCGCAGGTTGTGCGCCCATCCGGGCTCCTCGGGGGCCCCACCCTTGGAGGCTGCGACCAGCCAGCCATCGTCGGTCGGCAGGCCCATCAGAGGGCTCACCCGTTCGGCACCGGTCTTCGCGCCCGTCGTGTGCAGGAGTACCAGGCGGTCGCCGAACCCTGCCGTGGTGACCTGGCCGCCGTTGGCGCGGAACTCCTCGATGATCATGCTGTTGAAATCGCTCATGCCGTTCAGCCTAGGAGCCGGGCGGGCCCCCGGGCGGCAGCATCCGGCGATCGCGGCGGTGGTCCGCGTCGAGGCTGCGTCTTGATGCACCCCATTAGGCTCGAAGGATGCTTGCCACCGTCATCCACGCCGCCCGTGACATCCGTGTCGAAGAGGTCGCCGATCCGACGCTCTCCACCGGAGCAGACGCGATCGTCCGCGTCGTCGCGGCGTGCGTGTGCGGCTCGGACCTGTGGCCGTACCGCGGCGTCACGCCGACCGAGCATCCGCACCGCATCGGTCATGAGTTCGTCGGCGTCGTCGAGGCGGTCGGCCCGCAGGTGGAACGGGTGAAGGAGGGTGACTTCGTCATCGCCCCGTTCTACGTGTGCGACGGGACGTGCGCGAACTGCCGGAACGGCGTGAGCACCTCGTGCCTGAGCGGCGGATGGTGGGGAAGCGACGACAAGGTCGGCGGATTCGCCGATGGCGGCCAGGGCGAGCGCGTGCGCGTGCCGCTGGCGGACGGCACCCTCGTCGTGGTGCCCGGTCCGGTGTCGGAGGACGAGATCCCCGGGCTGCTGACCCTCAGCGATGTGATGGGGACCGGTCATCACGCGGCGGTCTCGGCCGGCGTTTCGGCGGGCGATAAGGTCGCGGTTGTCGGAGACGGTGCCGTCGGGCTGTGCGCGATCATCGCCGCGAAGCGACTCGGCGCGACCACCATCATCGCGATGTCGCGGCATCCGCAGCGCCAGGCGCTCGCCCGTGAGTTCGGTGCGACCCACGTCGTCGAGGAGCGCGGCGACGCCGGGGTCGAGGCCGTGCGTGCGCTGACGGGTGGGATCGGCGCTGACCGGGTGCTGGAGTGCGTCGGCACCAAGGAGTCGATGGACCAGGCCCTGCGCTCGACCCGCCCCGGCGGAATGGTCGGCTATGTCGGAGTCCCCAACGGCGGACCCGAGCTGCCCATCGGGCCCATGTTCAGCCGCAACGTGGGCGTGAACGGCGGGGTTGCGCCCGTGCGCGGCTACATCGAGGAGCTCCTTCCCGACGTGCGCTCCGGCGCGATCACGCCGGGACTCGTCTTCGACCTCGTACTCCCGCTGGGCGAGGCCGCCGAGGCGTACGCCGCGATGGACGAGCGGCGCGCCACGAAGGTCATGCTGCGGCCGTAGCGGTACGGATGCGAGAGGGATGCTGTCGCCCGGTCAGGTCAGTGCGGCCCGGGCGAACTCGCGGAGACCGTCGGGCACGATCCACGCCCCCTCGTCTGTGCGAGCCAAGCCGAGCGGGGCGAGCGTGCGGATGAGCGGCGCCAGCTCGGCCAGCAGGCGAGATTTCTGCGCGTCTCGGTCTGCCTCGCTTGGTTCGGACAGCACCAGCGACCCCCGATGCTCCGCGCGCCACCTCTCATAGGGCGATGGCTGGACGAATCCCTCGTCCCGGCCCACGTAGAGGTCCAGCGACCGTTCGCGCCAGCGGCGGTCGTAGCCGGGCCAGCTGCGGTCGTAGCCGAGCCAGCCGCGGTCACCCGCGATGAGCTTCGTCGCGGCGATGATCCGTGACAGTCCGGCATCCGAATCGTCTGCGAGGCTGCCATCCGCCAGCGCGAGGAGGAACAGCGTATTGGTGAGTTCGTCTCCTCCCGGCATCCGCCGACGCAGCAACTGGGTCGCCATGAGCTGCCAGAGCTGCAGCGGGTGAGCATGGGCATCCTTCGCGGCCCGGGGCGCATGCAGTCGACCGCGCCGGAGATACAGGAGCCCAAGCTGCTTGGCGGCGGCGACGAGTGGGCGGACCGCGTCGAGGCCTCCGGGCAGGTTCTCCGTCGCGTCACGGACCACCGGACCGGGAAGGGACCCGTCCGCGAATGCAATGCCGTCATCGCCGGCGGCGGTGACGAGCCAGTGGAAGGGACGGACGAGAGCGGCCGCGTCGTCGCGGGTCACGACAGCCGGCATCCGCACAGCGGATCGCTGGATGTGGCGACGCAGACCCGGTCGATTCGATTCGGGAAACTGGCGTACGAGATACTCCAACGGTGGCAGGTGCCAGTTGTCGTAGGTGGATTGATTCCTGCGGCGTCCAGCGAAGTGCTCCGCGAAGCGGGAGCGGGCGTCGTCCACGTCGAACTCCGCGGGATCGAATCTCGCCCACGGGCCGACAGCTCTGTCGAGCATCTCCCGGAGGGCGATGTGATCGTCGTGAGCGGTCTCTTCGAGAATCCGCAGCCAGCCGTCGTACGTCGCGGCGTCAGGGCAACCCGACAGGGGGGCGCGGTTCGCGCCGTCAGTGAGAGCGACCCGGGGTGAGCTCGGCTCCAGAACAGCATCCTCGTACGCGTCGACGCGACATGACCAGAGGGTGCTCGCCTGCCACGAGTAGAACAACGGATTTGCGATGTGCACGACGTTACCCACAGTGACCGAGGACTCATCCTCGACGGTCGGGTCGCGCAGATCGATCATCGTCCACCGGTTGCCCCATCGCGTCGCTGAGCGGGTCCGCACCATTCGATATGGATCGGCGGAGAAGGGCGGCCAATCGCGCCCGGCCGTCAGGCTCTCATCCAGTCCCACTTCTCCTGCGGACGTGCTCCGAAAGAGGTGGTGGGCGTCCATGTCACCGTCGAATGCCAGCTGGATGGCTTGATGCAGCTCGCTCAACGGGGCGTACTTGTCGATGATGATGTCGCGCCAGACCGCCGGATCGATGCCGAGGAGTGTGAGGCGCAGCCGGACGACGACGCGCGGACGAGGTGATTTCATGTCACGAAGCTAAGTTGCGGGCGCCGTTGGTTCGCCTGCGTCCAGCCGGATGCGTGGAAAGGTGCCGGTCGAGGTTCGATTGGGGAGGAAGGCCGAAAGACTCAAAGATAAATACTATAGAAAGGCTTGACTCGTCCCAAGAAAAGCGTCATGATAGACGAAGAGATTCCAATCGGGTAAGAGATCCAACGCTGGCGGCGAAGTGAATGAAGGCGCATCAACGCGCTGCGGAGTCTGAATCCATTCACTTCTGCGTATGCGAGATCATGTCCTCCACCCACGACGACCTACCCGACTCGGAGGGATCGTCCACCGCATCGCTGGTGGCGACCCTTCTAGACGCGCGGTCGGTGAAGTGCGCTCTCGAAGCGCTCGAGATCTCCACTCTTGCGGCGGCCGCAGCCGTCGTGGCCGAGCAGACCGCTCAGCTCCGCACCAACGCCGCGCGTGAGGCGGAGATCCCCGAGCGCGTGATGGTGGCCGAGATCGCCGCCGCCACGAACGCGAGCGAGCGCACAGTCCAGCGTCAGCTGAGGGATGCCGAGGATCTCTGTGCACGATTCGCTCCGACAGTGGTGGCCCTCCGCCAAGGTCGCATCTCAGGTGCACAGGTCAGAGTGATCCATGAGGCCGGCCATGCGATCGAAGATGCCGATGCGCTCGCAGAATATGAGAAGCTCGCGATCGCACGTGCGCTGACGATGACTCCTGGCCGCCTTCGCCCGATCCTGCATGTGCTCGCCGCCCGAGTGAATCCGCGCTCGATCGATGTGCGCCACGCCGAGGCACGCGCGGACCGAAGTGTCTGGCTCGTCGACCTGCCCGACGGGATGGCGGATGTCACGCTGCGGACGGAGGCGGTGCTGGCTCACGGGATCTTCGATCGCCTGACACAGCAGGCGCAGGCGGTCATCACAGCACGGAGAGCGGATGCCGGCATTGAACTCGGCGACGAGCCACCGTCGCCCGGCGACGAGAGCGCGGATACCCGCACGATGAACGAATTGCGTGCCGACGTCTGCGCTGATCTGCTGCTCACCGGCACGCCGGAGTCCTGCATCGCGGGCGACGGTCTCTCCGCAATCCGCGCCGTGGTCCAGGTGACTGTGCCGGTGCTGACGGCCGCCGGCACCGGCGGAGAGCCCGCCGTCCTCACCGGCCACGGCCCGATCGATACGGGCACCGCTCGAATCCTCGCGGGCGGAGCGACAGGGTGGGAGCGAGTCATGACGTCACCGGTCACGGGCGCCGTCCTTGCCGTCGATCGATACCGTCCGAGCAGCGATCTGGTCCGATTCCTTCGAGCGCGGGATGAGCACTGCCGATTCCCCGGGTGTCGGATGCCGGTGTGGCGCTGCCAGATCGACCACACGATCGAAGCGGCGCGCGGCGGACCGACATCCGAACGCAATCTCGAGCATCTCTGCCAGGGACACCATACGATCAAGGGCGCGACGGCATGGGCCGTCGTGCAGCTGCCGGCAGGGGTGCTGGAATGGACGAGCCCGATCGGGCGGAAATACGTCGACAGGCCAGACCCGACGCTGAGATTCGTCCCCGATCCTCCTGTCCGCACGCTCCTCAACTCGTGGCGCACGGCCGAGCCGGACGACCCGATCTGGCACGAATCGTGATCCGTCATGGACTGCGAGACGGGTCAGGGGAACGCGAGGATCGCGTCCCCCCACCCGGCGCGGAGTGCGGCGTCGAGATCGGGGATGACCGCATCGACGGTGTCGACCACAAGAGTCTTGCGGCTCTGGATGTCGTACGGCGCCCAGGCGACAGCATCCTGCGCGTCGGGGGACAGCCCGTGGGCGAACGCCGTCCACCGCGAGCGGAGGCGAGCCGAGATGCGCTCCGCTGTGCGGCGGCCGCCGAGCAGGAACGTGGGGTCGCGCCTGCCGGTCGGGAAGTTGCCCCAGACGTAGGGCAACTCCGCGCCGTGCGTCGCGCCGAGCCCGATCGCCTCGAGCGCGCGGGTCGCGTGATCGAACCGATACAGCCACACTGGTGCCACCGCGCTGTGGCCCTCGGCGATCCAGATCGTCGGAAGACGGAACGCGATGTCGCGGGCGATCCCGAGCCCGAGGAGCTTCTGTCGGACACCTTCGTAGCTTCCGAGCACCGCCTCGCGCGAAGGCAGCTCCACAGTGGGGTTCTCCGTCCGCATCGCGGCGAACATCCGCTCGATGTCGGTGCGGGTGATCGGCATCAGCGGACTCTTCATGAAGCGGAAGAACGACGCCTCGTCGCGGTTGGTGCCGATCATCAACGGCACCGGCAGCGCGCGACCCTCCTTGAGCACGGTGGCCGGGGCTTCGGGCACCAGATCGCCGTCGATGACGGGCGCGAACGCGAGCGTCCCGGGGGTTTCGGTCGGCACGGCGGCATAGACCGCCGTGGCGGCGCGCACGATCTCATCGACGGATACGGAACGGACGGATGCCGGATCCGCACCCACTTCGCGAAGGAACCGCTCGGCGACAGCGCGAGCGCGCGCGGGTCCGTAGACGCTCGTGGCGGGCGAAGACTCGGCGATCGCCCGCTCGAACAGGCCCGCGGCGCTCGGAGTGGCCAGCAGGGTGGTGACCAGCCCGCCGCCGGCGGATTCGCCGAAGATCGTCACACGCGACGCATCGCCGCCGAACCCCGCGATGTTGTCCTGCACCCAGTGCAGCGCGAGCAGGATGTCCTTCAGCGCGAGGTTGCCGTCGAACTGCTGATCCACGGTGCTGAACGACGACAGGTCGAGGAATCCGAGGGCGCCGATCCGGTAGTTGACCGTGACCACGATGACACCACCCGACTCCACCAGCGCCGACCCGTCGTACAGGGGCTGGCTTGACGCCCCGAACGTGTACGCGCCGCCGTGCAGCCACACCATCACCGGAAGCGCGGCGTCGGAGGCGCCCGCGGGGCGCCACACGTTCAGGAACAGGCAGTCTTCGTCCTGCCGGGCACCCGGGCCCAGCACGAGCGCCGGATTCGTCAGCTGCGGGGCGACGGCACCGAATGCCGTCGCGTCGACCGGATCGGCGGCCGGCGTCGCGCGGACCGGATCACGCCAGCGGAGGTCTCCGACGGGCGGCGCCGCGTAGCGGATGCCCCGGAACACGTCGACAGGGCCGAGACCGCTGCCCACGAACTCGCCCGCGGCACAGCTGACGTGGGGGGATGCCTCGGCCATGGTTCCTCGCTCGCCTCGTGTATCGGTCACCCTGCCCGGCTGCAGGAACATTCCAGTCGTCCCGGGCGTTCTGGTACTCTAGAGCGTCACTCGTGTGGCCCACTTGCCGCGTCTTGCTTGCCAGGATGTGGTTGCTCCGACTCTGTGACATCGCACAATCAATCCACCCGCTTCGGTCCGAAGCATCCGCTCGCGCGCGTGTGCAGCCGAAGCCCGACACCCCAACCCACAAGGACAACCGACTACATGACTACCGCAACGACCGCCCCGGCCACCAAGCAGGTCGCCATCAATGACATCGGATCTGCTGAGGACTTCCTGGCCGCGGTCGAACTGACCCTCAAGTTCTTCAACGACGGCGACCTCATCGAAGGAACCGTCGTGAAGATCGACCGCGACGAGGTGCTCCTCGACGTCGGGTACAAGACCGAGGGCGTCATCCCTTCGCGCGAGCTCTCCATCAAGCACGATGTCGACCCCAATGAGGTCGTCAAGGTCGGCGACGCCGTCGAGGCACTCGTTCTCCAGAAGGAGGACAAGGAAGGCCGCCTCATCCTGTCCAAGAAGCGCGCGCAGTACGAGCGCGCCTGGGGCGACGTGGAGAAGATCAAGGAGACCGACGGTGTCGTCACCGGCTCTGTGATCGAGGTCGTCAAGGGTGGACTCATCGTCGACATCGGCCTGCGCGGCTTCCTGCCGGCGTCGCTCATCGAGCTGCGCCGCGTCCGCGACCTGACGCCGTACCTCGGCCAGGAGATCGAGGCCAAGATCCTCGAGCTCGACAAGAACCGCAACAACGTCGTGCTCTCGCGCCGCGCCCTGCTCGAGCAGACGCAGTCCGAGTCGCGCACCACGTTCCTCAACAACCTGCACAAGGGTCAGGTCCGCAAGGGCACGGTCAGCTCGATCGTCAACTTCGGTGCGTTCGTCGACCTGGGCGGCGTCGACGGCCTCGTGCACGTCTCCGAGCTCTCGTGGAAGCACATCGAGCACGCCTCCGAGGTCGTCGAGGTGGGCCAGGAGGTCACCGTCGAGATCCTCGAGGTCGACCTCGACCGCGAGCGCGTCTCGCTGTCGCTCAAGGCGACGCAGGAAGACCCGTGGCAGGTGTTCGCCCGCACGCACGCGATCGGTCAGGTCGCTCCGGGCAAGGTCACCAAGCTCGTTCCGTTCGGTGCTTTCGTGCGCGTCGCGGATGGCATCGAGGGCCTCGTGCACATCTCGGAGCTCTCCGGCAAGCACGTCGAGCTCGCCGAGCAGGTCGTGTCGGTCGGCGAAGAGGTCTTCGTCAAGATCATCGACATCGACCTCGAGCGTCGTCGCATCTCGCTGTCGCTCAAGCAGGCCAACGAGGCGATCGACCCGTTCGGCACCGAGTTCGACCCGGCGCTGTACGGCATGGTCACCGAGTACGACGAGAACGGCGAGTACAAGTACCCCGAGGGCTTCGACCCCGAGACCAACGCCTGGAAGGAAGGCTCGGACGAGGCCCGCGAGAAGTGGGAGCAGGAGTACGCCGCTGCTCAGGCTCGCTGGGAGCAGCACAAGACTGCTGTCGCCAAGGCCGTCGAGGCCGAGGCCAACGCCCCCGCGATCGAGTCGAACTCGAGCTTCTCGTCCGACGTCGCGGCGTCGACGAGCGGTGCTGGCGGCGGAACCCTCGCCGACGACGAGGCTCTTGCGGCACTCCGCGAGAAGCTCTCGGGTCGCTGATCCACTGAGATCCTGATGTCGCGTCGCTGACGCACATCCACGCAAGGGCCGGAACCCTCGGGTTCCGGCCCTTCGCCGTGCCATGGGCACGGAGTGTCGGTGCTCCGGCCTACCGTCGACCCGTGCCCCCCGATTCGTCGCGCCCCTCGTGCATCATGAGCGACGGATGCCGGGGCTCGGTGCCGCCGGATGCGCCCCTGCCGCTGTGCGAAGGACACCTGGTGATCGCAGCCGAGTGGGCCGATGCGGCCTTCGGCATCACCGATGTGCTTCCCTCGCCGTGCCGGCTGTGCGGCTCCAGGATCGGGGTGCGATACCCGTCCGGGTGGCTCTGCGCCGTCTGCGAGTGGCGGCACGGCGACATCGTCGACGGCGAGCTTCCGCCGCCGCGCGTCGACGTCGTCTACTACCTCCGGTTCGACGATCGCGTGAAGATCGGCACGACGGCAAACCCCCGGCAGCGGTTCGCGGCGATCCGCCACGATGAGCTCCTCGCCTTCGAGCGAGGCGATCGCCGGCAGGAGCATCGCCGGCATCTCCAGTTCGCCGAGGAGCGCTTCGGCGCCACCGAATGGTTCCGGCTGTCCGACGGGCTCCGCGCGCACATCGACGGCGTGCGCGCCGGGGTCCTCGACCCGTGGGAGCTGCACACGCGATGGGTCAGCGAGGCGATCGCGCTGCGCGGGTGACCTGCGTGTGGCCGCGGTACGCGGACGGCGAACGGATGCGGTGATCCCAGCATCCTCGAATCCTCCGGCCCTACTGTGAGGAGTCCCACACGACGGAGGACTCCATGGGATTCTGGGACCGCCTGCTCGGCAATGACGACACCGCCAGCCAGGCTCAGCCGCGCACCACCGCGTACGAGCGGCCGACGCAGCCCGCCAACCGACCGCCGCGCAGCGAAGACGAGATCGCGATCGAGCGCTACCGGTATCTGCTGCGGACGGCTCCGCCCGAGACGATCGAGCAGGTGCACGCGGAGGCGTTCGCGAAGCTCACCGAGCCGCAGCGCCAGCAGGTGCTCGCCGATCTGTCCGCCGGGCTGACGGGCGCGGAGCGGCCCACCTCCACCGACCCGCAGTCGATGGCGCGCGCGGCGACGCGAGCCGAGTCGACGAATCCGGGCTTCATGGAGCGCACGCTCGGCGGCGGTGGCGGCGGGGGATTCGGCGGCGGCGGACGCCAGGGCCCGAGCTTCGGCTCGATGGTGGGCTCATCGATCCTCGGCACGGTCGCGGGGTACGTGATCGGCTCGGCGCTGGTCAGCGCGTTCATGGCCCCCGCGTTCGCGTCCGATCAGGGCTCCGGCGACGGCTCCACCGATGGCTCCACCGACGCCGGCACCGAAACTGGCGCTGCGGATACCGGCGCTGCGGATGCTGGAGCCGCCGATGCCGGTGCCGCCGACGGGGGCTGGGGTGGCGGAGACCTCGGTGGAGGCGACTTCGGCGGAGGAGATTTCGGCGGTTTCGACGGATTCTGAGTCCGGCGCCCCCTCCGGGACGGGCCGGGTCGTGACATCCTCGAGTCATGCCCCTCGTCGCACTCACCGGAGGCATCGCCTCGGGGAAATCCACGATCGCCCACCGACTCGCCGAGCACGGCGCGACGATCGTCGACGCTGATGCGATCGTGCGGGATGTGCAGCAGCCTGGATCTCCGGTCGTCGCCGCCCTGGCGGCGGAGTTCGGCGACGACATCCTCGATCCCGACGGAGCGCTCAATCGCCCCGCCCTCGGCGGGCGCGTGTTCGGCGACGCCGGGGCGATCGGTCGCCTCAACGCGATCGTGCACCCGGCCGTGCGCATCGAATCGCAGCGCCGCATCACGGCGGCTCTGGCAGCGGATCCCGCCGGGGTGGTCGTGTACGACGTGCCGCTGCTCGTGGAGGCGCGGGCCGACGATCCGTGGGAGCTCATCGTGGTGGCGCACGCTCCCGCCGAGGTGCGCGCGCGCCGGCTCGTCGAGATCCGCGGGATGACCGAAGCGGATGCCGCGGCCCGCATCGCCTCGCAGGCCTCCGATGATGCGCGGCTCGCGATCGCCGACGTCGTCATCGACACCTCGGGCGACATCGACCAGACGATCAGGCAGGTCGATGAGCTGTGGGTCTCGCTGCCCGAACGGATCGCGGTGCGCGCCGGCCGCTGAGCGCCATCCGCGCTCGGCGAACGCGGGCCTCGATGTCGGAGGCCGCGCCTACGCTGGAGGGATGCAGGCAACGCGTTCGGTCCGCCCTTTCGAGGTCGTCAGCGAGTACGTGCCGAGCGGTGATCAGCCGCAGGCGATCGCCGAGCTCGCGGCGCGCATCAACGCCGGCGAGACCGACGTCGTGCTGCTCGGCGCCACCGGTACGGGCAAGTCGGCTACCACCGCCTGGCTGGTCGAGCAGGTGCAGCGCCCCACTCTCGTGCTCGCCCACAACAAGACGCTCGCCGCTCAGCTCGCGAACGAGTTCCGCGAGCTCATGCCGAACAACGCGGTCGAGTACTTCGTGAGCTACTACGACTACTACCAGCCCGAGGCCTACGTGCCCCAGACCGACACTTTCATCGAGAAGGACTCGTCGGTCAACGCCGAGGTCGAGCGGCTGCGCCACTCCACCACCAACTCGCTGCTGAGCCGCCGCGACGTCATCGTCGTCTCCACCGTCTCGTGCATCTACGGCCTCGGTGCTCCCGAAGAGTACATGCGCGCGATGGTCGCACTGCAGGTGGGGGAGCGCTACGACCGCGACGCCCTGATCCGCAAGTTCATCTCGATGCAGTACAACCGCAACGACGTCGACTTCTCGCGCGGCAACTTCCGCGTTCGTGGCGACACGATCGAGATCATCCCCGTCTACGAGGAATACGCGATCCGCATCGAGCTCTTCGGCGACGAGATCGAGGCGCTCTACATGTTGCACCCGCTCACCGGCGATGTCGTGCAGAGGCTCGAATCGGTGCCGATCTTCCCGGCATCCCATTACGTCGCGGGCACCGACACCGTGCAGCGCGCGATCGGCACGATCGAGATCGAGCTCGAAGCGCGCCTGAAAGAGCTCGAATCGCAGAACAAGCTCCTCGAGGCCCAGCGTCTGCGGATGCGGACGACGTTCGATCTCGAGATGCTCCAGCAGCTCGGCTTCTGCTCCGGCATCGAGAACTACTCCCGGCATCTCGACGGCCGCGCCCCTGGGGAGGCGCCGCACTGCCTGCTCGACTTCTTCCCCGACGACTTCCTCGTGGTGATCGACGAGTCGCACGCCACGGTGCCGCAGATCGGCGCGATGTACGAGGGGGATGCCTCGCGCAAGCGCACCCTCGTCGAGCACGGGTTCCGGCTTCCGAGCGCGCTCGACAACCGCCCCCTCCGCTGGGACGAGTTCAAGAACCGCGTCGGTCAGACCGTCTACCTCTCCGCGACCCCCGGCCGCTACGAGATGGGCATCGCCGACGGCATCGTGGAGCAGATCATCCGCCCCACCGGCCTGATCGATCCGCAGATCGTCGTGAAGCCCTCGAAGGGTCAGATCGACGATCTGCTCGAGCAGATCCGCATCCGCGTCGAGCGCGACGAGCGCATCCTGGTCACCACACTCACGAAGAAGATGGCCGAAGAGCTCACCGACTTCCTCGGCGAGCACGGCGTCCGGGTGCGCTACCTCCACTCGGACGTCGACACGCTCCGCCGCGTGGAGCTGCTCACCGAGCTGCGCGCCGGCGTGTACGACGTGCTCGTCGGCATCAACCTGCTCCGCGAGGGTCTCGACCTGCCCGAGGTGTCGCTCGTGGCGATCCTCGACGCCGATAAAGAGGGGTTCCTTCGCAGCGGCACCTCGCTGATCCAGACGATCGGCCGCGCAGCCCGCAACGTGTCAGGCGAAGTGCACATGTACGCCGACAACATGACCGATTCGATGCGCAATGCGATCGAAGAGACCGACCGCCGCCGCGACAAGCAGATCGCGTACAACCTCGAGCACGGCGTCGATCCGCAACCGCTGCGCAAGAAGATCGCCGACATCACCGAGGCACTCGCCCGCGAGGGCGCCGACACGAAGGCCATGCTCTCGCGCGGCGGTGGCGCCGGCGCGACTGGCAAGGGCAAGTCGCCGACCCCTGGTCTGCGGCGCACTGGTATCGCCGCGGACGGCGCCAACCAGCTGGAGGCGACGATCGCCGACCTCAGCGACCAGATGCTGGCGGCGGCAGGAGAACTCAAGTTCGAGCTGGCCGCGCGCCTGCGCGATGAGGTGCAAGACCTCAAGAAGGAGCTGCGGGCGATGGAGCGCGCCGGGCACGCCTGACGGGCCTACGACACCCGCACCGTTCGGCTCACGGGCAGTGCATGAGGGGCTTCGGGCCCGACCTGTCGAACGTGTGCAGCGACATCGGCCGTCCGCACAGCGGGCAGGCCCGCTCGGTGCGGTCGGGTTCCGGCGTCGTCTCATACGGCCCCACCGCTGCGGGGCCGGCAGCACGGATGAGCGTGGCGTTTATCCACGCATACCACCCGCCCGCGTCGCGCACCCGCTGACGCAGCGTGGAGCGCGGGGCGGGAGCATCCGGAGTCGTCATGTTCATTAGTGTACTAACTAATCGTGCAGATAGGATCGTTTCATGGCGACTCGCGACGACCTGCTGAAACTCGACAACCAGGTGTGCTTCGCCATCGTGACGGCGGCACGCAACGTGGTGTCGATCTACCGCCCGATCCTCGAGCCGCTCGGGCTCACGCATCCGCAGTATCTTGTGATGCTCGCCCTGTGGGAGCGTGCGCCGCGATCGCTGGGCGACCTCGCCGACGAGCTCGCGATGGAGTCGGCGACGCTCTCGCCGCTGGTCAAGCGGCTCGAGGCGCAGGGCCGCCTCACGCGGGCGCGACGCGCGGCGGACGAGCGCATCCTCGACATCGATCTCACCGACGAAGGCCGTTCCCTCCGCTCTCAGGCGCTGGAGGTGCCCGGTCAGGTGATGCGCAGCGTCGGAATAGATGCTGCGCAGCTCGCAGCCCTCCGCGACGGCCTCGGGCCGTTCGCCGGCGGCGTGTCCGCCCGCACCGGCGTCTCCGCCCGTACCCGCCGCACGGCCGCCCACGCCGGCTGAGCCCAGAGCGAACCCGGGGAGCGGTGTCGGAGGCCGCGCCTACAATTGACCAGTGCCTATCGTCCCCGTCGCCGCGCCCGGAAAACTCAGCGTTCGCGGTGCTCGCGTCCACAATCTGAAGAACGTCGACCTCGACATCCCCCGCGATTCGCTCGTCGTGTTCACGGGGCTGTCGGGCTCGGGCAAGTCGAGCCTCGCGTTCGACACGATCTTCGCCGAGGGCCAGCGCCGCTACGTCGAATCGCTGAGCGCGTACGCGCGCCAGTTCCTCGGCCAGGTCGATCGGCCCGACGTCGACTTCATCGAGGGGCTGAGCCCGGCGGTGTCGATCGACCAGAAATCGACGAACCGCAACCCCCGCTCGACGGTGGGGACGATCACCGAGATCCACGACTACATGCGTCTGCTCTGGGCCCGCATCGGCGTGCCGCACTGCCCCGAGTGCGGCGCCGTCATCCAACGCCAGACCGTCCAGCAGATCGCCGACCAGCTCATGGAGCTGCCGGACAAGACGCGCTACCAGATCGTCGCCCCCGTCGTCTCGCAGAAGAAGGGCGAGTTCGTCGACCTGTTCCGCGAGCTGGGCGCCAAGGGATACGCGCGCGCGATCGTCGACGGCGAGCCCATCCAGCTCGCCGAGCCCCCGGTGCTCAAGAAGAGCTACAAGCACGACATCGCCGTCGTGATCGACCGGCTCGTGGCGAGCCCCGACATCCTCAGCCGCGTCACCGACTCGGTCGAGACGGGCCTGGGTCTTGCCGGCGGCCTCGTGCAGGTCAACTTCGTCGACGAGGAGGGGGATGCCGCGTGGCAGTCGTTCTCCGAGAAGCTCGCCTGTCCCAACGGACACCCGCTGCAGCTGACCGAGATCGAGCCGCGCACGTTCTCCTTCAATGCGCCGTTCGGGGCGTGCCCGACGTGCTCCGGCCTCGGCACCCGCATGTCCGTCGACGTCGAGCTCATGCTCGGCGATGATGCCCTCTCGATCCGCGAGGGTGTGCTGATCCCGTGGACCACCCAGGGCAAGGGCCTGTTCCAGTACTACGAAAGACTGCTGGAAGGACTCGCCGACGACCTCGGCTTCTCGCTGGACACCCCGTGGCGCAAACTCCCCGTCGCGATCCAGGAAGCGGTCCTCCGTGGCGAGGACTACAAGGTCACCGTGCGCTGGAAGAACCGCTACGGGCGCGAGATGCGCTACGCGTCCGGCTTCGAGGGCGTCGTCCCCTACATCGAACGGCAGTACAACAGCGCCGAGTCCGACACGCAGCGCCAGCGCTGGTCGGAATACCTGCGCGAGGTGCCCTGCGCCGTCTGCAACGGTGATCGCCTCAAGCCCGAAGTGCTGGCCGTGCTCGTGCACGGGCACTCGATCGCGGATGCCTCGCGCCTGAGCCTCGCGGACGCCCGCGACTACTTCGCCCGCCTCCAGCTCACCGATCGCGAGGCTCAGATCGCCGCGCAGGTGCTGCGCGAGATCCGGGTGCGCCTGGACTTCCTCATCCAGGTCGGGCTCAACTACCTGAACCTCAGCCGCGCCGCCGCGTCGCTGTCCGGCGGTGAGGCGCAGCGGATCCGGCTGGCCACCCAGATCGGATCAGGACTCACCGGAGTGCTGTACGTCCTGGACGAGCCGTCGATCGGCCTGCATCAGCGCGACAACCGCCGGCTCATCGAGACCCTGGTGACCCTGCGAGATCTGGGCAACACCCTGATCGTCGTCGAGCACGACGAGGAGACGATCCACGCCGCCGACTGGATCGTCGACATCGGCCCCTACGCCGGGGTGGCCGGCGGCAAGGTCGTCCACTCCGGTCCGTTGGATGCGCTGCTTACCGAGCGCGAGTCGCTGACTGCCGATTACCTCTCGGGTCGCCGTGAGATCCCCACCCCGAAGAAGCGGCGGCGCTTCGATCGCAGCCGCAAGATCACGGTCGTGGGGGCGCGCGAGAACAACCTCAAGAACGTGACGGTCGACTTCCCCCTGGGCGTGCTCACCGCGGTGACCGGCGTGAGCGGTTCGGGCAAGTCGTCTCTCGTGAACGACATCCTCTACGAAGTGCTCGCCTCGCGCCTGAACGGTGCCCGCCGGGTGCCCGGCAAGCACACCCGCGTCACCGGCACCGACGACCTCGACAAGGTCGTGCACGTCGACCAGGGTCCGATCGGCCGCACTCCGCGCTCCAACCCGGCGACCTACACGGGCGTCTTCGATCGGGTCAGGACGCTGTTCAGTGAAACCCCCGAGGCCAAGGCGCGCGGCTACCAGCCCGGGCGCTTCAGCTTCAACGTCAAGGGCGGTCGCTGCGAAGCATGCGCCGGTGACGGCACGATCAAGATCGAGATGAACTTCCTCCCCGACGTGTACGTGGACTGCGAGGTCTGCCACGGCAAGCGGTACAACCGCGACACCCTCTCCGTGCACTACAAGGGAAAGAACGTCGCCGAGGTGCTCGAGATGCCGATCGAGGAGGCCGCCGACTTCTTCGAGCCCATCCAGGCGATCCACCGGTACCTGAAGACCCTGGTCGACGTCGGACTCGGATACGTGCGTCTCGGCCAGTCCGCGACCACTCTTTCCGGCGGCGAAGCGCAGCGCGTCAAGCTCGCGACCGAACTCCAGCGGCGCAGCAACGGTCGCAGCATCTACGTCCTGGACGAACCGACGACCGGTCTGCACTTCGAAGACGTACGGCGCCTCCTCGAGGTGCTGGGCGGCCTGGTCGAGAAGGGCAACACGGTCATCGTCATCGAGCACAACCTCGATGTGATCAAGTCCGCCGACTGGATCATCGACCTGGGTCCTGAAGGCGGCGCCGGCGGGGGAGAGGTGCTCGCCACCGGCACTCCCGAGCAGATCGCCCGTGTCGAGAGCAGCTATACCGGTGCCTTCCTCGCGGAGGTGCTCGGCACGCAGGCGGCCCGCAAGGCGGGCTGAGGTGGCTGATCTCGAACGGACGTCGCACCTCTCGTATCGGCCCAAGCCCGGCGAGATCCCGACCAACCCGGGCGTCTACCGGTTCCGTGACGCCGACGGCCGGGTGCTGTACGTCGGCAAGGCCAAGAATCTGCGCGCGCGCCTGTCGAACTACTTCGCACCGCTGCGGTCGCTGCACGAGCGCACCAGGCGGATGGTCACGACCGCGGCGTCCGTCGAATGGACGGTCGTGGCGAGCGATGTCGACTCGCTGCAGCTCGAGTACATGTGGATCAAGGAGTTCGATCCGCCGTTCAACGTGCGCTACAAAGACGACAAGTCCTACCCGTTCATGGCCATCACGCTGGCCGACGAGGCGCCCAGGGTCATCGTGACGCGCAACAGGCGGATCAGCGGGGCCAAGTACTTCGGCCCGTACCCGAAGGTCTGGGCAGTCCACGACACGATCGATCTGATGATCAAGGTGTTCCCGATCCGCACGTGCAGCGACGCGTCGTACAAGAAGGCCATGCAGACCGGTCGCCCGTGCTTCCCCGGACAGATCGGCCGATGCGGGGGTCCGTGCTCGGGAAAGGTGTCGATCGAGGAGCACCGCGCCATCGTCGACGACTTCATCGCGTTCATGTCCGGCGGAGACCAGCGGTTCACGAAGGCGCTCACGCAGCGGATGCGGGAGGCCTCCGCCGCAATGGACTACGAGGCCGCGGCGACCTACCGCGACAAGCTCCGGTCGATCGACGCGGTGCTCAACCGCAGCGCCCTCGTGCTGGCCGAAGACACCGACGCCGACCTGTTCGGCATCGCGGAGGACGAACTGGCCGCCACCGTGCAGCACTTCGTCATCCGCGGCGGACGCGTCCGCGGCGTCCGCGCTCTCACGATCGAGAAGGAACTCGACATCGGCGGCGCCGACCTGGTCGATCAGGTGCTGCAGCGCACGTACGGCGATGCCGCCGCCGCCGACATCCCGCGACAGGTGCTCGTGCCCGCCCTTCCCGAAGACGCGGCAGACCTCGAGGAATGGCTTCGCGACAGGCGTCAGCGGCCGGTGACCATCCAAGTCGCCCAGCGAGGGCGGAAAGCCGAGCTCATGCGCACGGCATCGCTGAACGCGCAGCAGGCCCTCATGCTGCACAAGACCCGCCGCACCAGCGACTACGTCGCGCGCGCGCAGGCCCTCACCGACCTCCAGGAAGCGCTCGGACTCGTCGAGGCACCGCTGCGGATCGAATGCTTCGACGTGTCTCACCTGGGTGGAACCAACGTCGTGGCATCGATGGTGGTGTTCGAGGACGGACTCGCCCGCAAAGACCAGTACCGGTCGTTCTCGATTCCCGAGACCACCGACGACACCGACTCGATCTACCAGGTGCTCACGAGGCGACTCGCCTATGTCGACCGTGCGGAGGAGCCCGACGAACTGCCCGACCCCTTGACCGCGGCGGTCGCGGACGGCGACGTCGTCACGACCCGCAAGCGGCCGCGGTTCGCGTACCGTCCTCAGCTGCTGGTGGTGGACGGCGGCAAGCCGCAGGTCGAGGCGGCGGCCCGCGCGCTCGCCGACGCCGGTCATGAGGAGATCGCCCTGTGCGGGATCGCCAAGCGCCTCGAGGAGGTTTGGCTTCCCGGAGAGGACTTCCCGGTGATCCTTCCGCGCACGAGCGAGGCGCTCTATCTGCTGCAGCGGCTGCGCGACGAAGCGCACCGTTTCGCGATCACGCACCAGCGCAAGAGGCGGCGCCGCGACATCGGCAGTGTGCTGTCGGAGGTGCCGGGGCTGGGTGATGCCCGCATCAAGGCGCTGCTGCGCCATTTCGGCTCGGTCGCGGCCCTCAAGAACGCGGCACCCGATGAGATCGCCGAACTTCCCGGCATCGGCCCGAAGCTCGCGGTCGCGATTCACGACCACCTCGCGACTCACTAGGCTGGGGGGCGACGACGGGGGTGGTCATGACCGACGCAGCACGCCAACCGGGCGAAGTGCTCATCGTCACGGGGATGTCGGGTGCCGGCCGCTCGACGGCAGCCGATGCGCTCGAAGATCTCGACTGGTATGTCGTCGACAACCTGCCTCCGCAGATGCTCCGCCCGCTCCTGGAGATCACCGAGCTCGCCGCCAGTGCGCTGCCCAAGGTCGCCGTCGTGGTGGATGTGCGGGGCCGCGACCTGTTCGCCCAGCTTCCCGAGGTCACCAGGGTGCTGCGCGATGCGCGGCAGGTGCGGGTGCTGTTCCTCGACGCGTCCGACGAGGTGCTCGTCAGGCGCTTCGAAGCGGTGCGCCGACCCCACCCGCTGCAGGGCGAGGGCACGATCATCGACGGCATCCGGCTGGAGCGCGAGCGGCTTGCGCCGATCCGTGAGAGCGCCGACATCATCATCGACACGTCGAACTACAACATCCACCAGCTCTCCAGCCAGGTCGTCGAACTGTTCGCGGTCGAGGATGCACCGCGCCACACGATGACGGTCATGAGCTTCGGCTTCAAGTACGGCCTCCCGACCGATGCCGACCTCGTCGCCGACATGCGATTCCTGCCCAACCCGTTCTGGAACGAGGATCTGCGGGCACTCACCGGCGAGGACGAGAAGGTACGCGAGTACGTGCTCGCGCAGGAGGGTGCAGAGGAATTCCTCGACGCGTACGCAGCCGCCCTGGGCCCGGTGCTGCAGGGGTATCAGCGTGAGAACAAGCGCCACTCCGTCGTGGCCGTCGGCTGCACGGGGGGCAAGCACCGCTCGGTGGTGATGGCCAAGGAGCTCGCCGCCCGTCTCGCCGAGCAGCCGGGCGTGGCCGTGCGCACCACTCATCGCGATCTCGGTCGCGAGTAGGCTGGAGCGTCGTTCCCCGCCCGCGCATTGCGACGCGGCGCTGCACCGGGTGCGACACATGACATCAGGACTTCGACCAGAGGATTGCCGTGCCGCTGACCACCGACGTGAAGGCAGAACTCGCCGCCGTCCGAGAACCCCGGCCGAGTGCCCGAGTCGCTGAGCTGACGTCGATCCTGCGGTTCTCCGGCGGGCTGCACTCGATCGCGAACCGCGTTGCGGTGGAGGCGGAGCTCGACTCCGACGTTCTCGCCCGCCGGGTCGCCCGCGACCTCGTGGAGATCTACGGGGTGCGTCCCGAGCTCGTGCACGTACAGGGGTCCGGCGCCAGGAACGGCAGCCACTACGCCGTCCGCGTGATCGAGGGCGGTGAGACCCTCGCCCGGCAGACCGGTCTCCTCGACCAGCGCCGGCGCCCCGTGCGCGGTCTCCCCAACAAGCTCACGACCGGATCGCGAGCCGACCTCGCCGCCGTGTGGCGGGGGGCATTCCTCGCGACCGGGACCCTCAGCGAGCCCGGCCGCTCCGCCGCCCTCGAAATCGCCTGCCCGTCCTCCGAGGCGGCGATGGCGCTCGTCGGAGCCGCTCACCGGCTGGGGATTCCCGCCAAGGCCCGCGAGGTTCGCGGAGTGCCGCGGGTGGTCGTGCGCGACGGCGAGGCGATCCGGGCAGCGCTGGCCGAGATGGGGGCACTCAAGACCGCGAGCGAGTGGGACCAGCTGCGTCAGCGGCGCGAAGTGCGCGCCGGGGTCAACCGGCTGGTGAACTTCGACGATGCCAACCTCCGTCGCTCGGCGCAGGCTGCGGTCGCGGCATGCGCGCGCGTGGAGCGCGCGCTCGAGATCCTCGCCGACGAGGTGCCCGAGCACCTGCGTGAGGCCGGCGAGCTCCGGCTCGCCCACCGCGACGCGAGTCTGGACGAACTCGGCCACCACGCCGATCCGCCCCTCACGAAAGACGCGGTCGCCGGCCGTATCCGTCGGCTCCTGGCGATGGCCGACAAGAAGGCCGAGGTGGACGGCATCCCCGATACCGAGTCTGCTGTTCCCGTCGGCGCCGAGGACTGAGCCGCCTGAGGCCGCCCCGCCGATCTGATCGCCGGTACTGGGGCGTCATGCGGGGAAGCAACCCGGTCATCGCTGCGTTACCGCTCACTAGGATGAAAACGTCACCCTCGCGGCCCCGGGCCTCGGCGCCGCGCCGACCGGAAGAAGAGAACATGGCGATCTATACGCTGCCCGACCTCCCCTACGACTACGCCGCTCTCGAGCCGCACATCAGCGCCAAGATCATGGAGCTGCACCACGACAAGCATCACCAGACGTACGTCACCGGCGCCAACACCGCTCTCGAGCAGCTTGCAGAGGCCCGTGACAGCGGCAACCTCGCGAACGTGAACAAGCTCGAGAAGGACCTCGCCTTCAACCTCGGCGGGCATGTCAATCACTCGATCTTCTGGACGAACCTCTCGCCCAACGGCGGCGGCCAGCCCGAGGGAGAGCTGGCCTCGGCGATCGACGAGTACTTCGGCGGGTTCGCGAAGTTCCAGGCGCACTTCACCGCCGCAGCCACCGGCATCCAGGGCTCCGGCTGGGCAGTCCTCAGCTGGGACACGATCGGCCAGCAGCTGATCATCCAGCAGCTCTTCGACCAGCAGTCCAACACGGCAGCGGGCACCATTCCGGTGTTCCAGCTGGACATGTGGGAGCACGCGTTCTACCTCGATTACCTCAACGTCAAGGCGGACTATGTGAAGGCCGTCTGGAACATCGCCGACTGGGGCAACGTTCAGCAGCGCTTCACCGCCGCCCGCGAGAAGACAACGGGTCTGCTGGTACTGTCGTAGCAGTTATGGGCGTCCCGGCGGGATGGCCCGCCGGGACGCCGTTGTCCTTCGTCTGAAGCCGCACCAACCGCGCTTTCGCGCACGACAATCAGGAGATATTCCGTGACCGTCAAGATCGGAATCAACGGCTTCGGCCGAATCGGACGCAACTACCTTCGGGCGGCCCTCGCACAGGGCGCCGACCTCGAGATCGTGGCGGTGAACGACCTCACCGACAACAAGACGCTCGCCCATCTCCTGAAGTACGACTCCGTCGGCGGACCGCTGGCCGCAGAGGTCTCGTACGACGCCGACTCGATCACCGTCGGTGGCAAGTCGATCAAGGTCTTCGAAGAGCGCGACCCGGCCAACCTGCCATGGGGCGAGCTCGGAGTCGACATCGTCATCGAGTCGACCGGCCGTTTCACGAAGGCCGAAGACGCCAAGAAGCACGTCGCCGGCGGCGCCAAGAAGGTGCTCATCTCCGCACCCGCGACCGGTGACGACGTCACGATCGTGATGGGCGTGAACGAGAGCGACTACAACCCCGAGACCGATGTGATCATCTCGAACGCATCGTGCACGACGAACTGCCTCGCGCCCCTCGCGAAGGTCTTCAACGACGCGTTCGGCATCGAGCGCGGGTTCATGATGACGGCACACGCCTACACCGCCGACCAGAACCTGCAGGACGGCCCGCACAGCGATCTGCGCCGTGCCCGCGCCGCCGCGATCAACATCGTCCCCGCCTCGACCGGTGCCGCCAAGGCCATCGGTCACGTGCTGCCCGAACTGAACGGCAAGCTCAGCGGCTCGTCCTACCGCGTCCCCGTGCCGACGGGCTCGATCGTCGACCTCACGATCGTCACGCCGACCGAAGGACTCACGGTCGACCAGGTCAACGAGGTGTACAAGAAGGCTGCGGCCGAAGGCGCCCTCGCGGGTTACCTCCAGTACACCGAAGACCCCATCGTCTCCAGCGACATCCAGGGCAACCCGCACTCGTCGATCTTCGACTCGGAGCTGACCAACGTCAGCGGCAACCTCGTCAAGGTCTCGGCCTGGTACGACAACGAGTGGGGTTACTCGAACCGTCTCGTCGACCTCACCGAGTACGTCGCCGAGAGCCTCTAAGCGCCACCATGGCACTGCGCACCCTGGATTCGCTGGGTTCGCTCGCAGGCAAGCGCGTCATCGTCCGTTGTGATCTGAACGTCCCCCTGAAGGACGGCGCCATCACGGACGATGGCCGCGTGCGAGCATCCCTGCCGACACTGAACGCCCTCATCAACCAGGGTGCCCGCCTCGTGGTCTGCTCCCACCTCGGGCGCCCCGACGGCGCGCCCGATCCGAAGTACAGCCTCGCGCCGGTCGCACAGCGCCTGTCGGAGCTGCTCGGCAAGCCGGTCGCCTTCGCCCGCGACACCGTGGGGGAGTCGGCCCGGGAGGCCGTCGACGCCCTCGAAGACGGAGATGTGGCCGTCATCGAGAACCTGCGCTTCAACCCGGGTGAGACGGCGAAGGACGACGCGGAGCGGCACGCGTTCGCCGAAGAGCTCGCCGGCCTCGGCGACGCCCTCGTCTCGGACGGGTTCGGGGTCGTGCACCGCAAGCAGGCGAGCGTCTACGACCTCGCCGAGATCCTGCCGTCCGCGGCCGGACTGCTGATCGCGACCGAGCTGGACGTCCTCGACCGTCTGACCGAGAACCCCGAGCGGCCGTACACCGTGGTCCTCGGCGGGTCGAAGGTCAGCGACAAGCTGGGCGTGATCTCGCACCTGCTGCCGCGGGTCGACCGGATCCTCGTCGGTGGAGGGATGCTGTTCACCTTCCTCGCTGCGAAGGGCTACGAGGTGGGTGCGAGCCTGCTCGAAGCCGATCAGCTTGACACGGTCAGGCAGTACATGGCGACCGCCGAGGAGCGCGGCGTCGAGCTCATCCTCCCGACCGACGTGGTCGTGGCTTCGAAGTTCGGCGCCGACGCGGAGCACGTCGTCACGGCGGCGGATGCGATCCAGGACACGCCGTTCGGAGCATCCGGACTCGGGCTCGACATCGGGCCCGACACGGCCGCACGCTTCGCCGACGTCATCCGCGACAGTCGCACGGTGTTCTGGAACGGCCCGATGGGTGTGTTCGAGATCCCCGCCTTCGCGGAGGGCACCCGCGTGGTCGCGCAGGCGCTCACCGACGTCGAGGGCCTCAGTGTGGTCGGAGGCGGCGACTCTGCGGCCGCCGTTCGCCAGCTCGGCTTCGCCGACGATGATTTCGGCCACATCTCCACCGGCGGTGGCGCCAGCCTCGAGTTCCTCGAGGGTAAGAAACTCCCCGGACTGGAGGTCCTCGGATGGTCGTGACGTCTCCCGATTCGTCTGCTGCGCAGAAGAGGCGAACACCGTTCATCGCAGGCAACTGGAAGATGAACTTCGACCACCTGCAGGCGGTCGCCTTCGTCCAGAAGCTGCATTGGACCCTCAAGGACGCCAAGCACGAGAGCGACAGCGTCGAGGTCGGTCTGTTCCCGCCCTTCACCGATCTGCGCACCGTGCAGACGCTGCTGGACGCCGACAAGATTCCGTTCGCGCTCGGCGCGCAAGACCTCTCGACCAAGGACTCCGGCGCGTACACCGGTGAGGTGTCGGGCCAGTTCCTCGCGAAGCTCGACGCGAAGTACGTCATCATCGGCCACTCCGAACGCCGCGAGTACCACGCGGAGTCGGATGAGGTCGTGGCGGCGAAGGTGCAGGCCGCGCTCCGCCACGGACTCGTGCCGGTCATCTGCGTCGGTGAGACGGCGGCAGATCTCGAGAAGTTCGGTGCCAGCGCCGTGCCCGTCGGCCAGCTGGAGGTCGCCCTCGAGGGCGTGCCCGCAGATGCCGACATCGTCGTGGCGTACGAACCGGTCTGGGCGATCGGCTCTGGGCAGGCGGCGACGCCAGAGCAGGCGCAGGAGGTCTGCGCGAAGCTCCGTGAGGTCGTCGCGGCGAAGCTCGGAGCGGATGCCGGCGCGCGTACCCGCGTGCTCTACGGCGGCTCGGTCAAATCCTCCAACATCGCGAGTTTCCTGCGCGAGCCCGATGTCGACGGTGCATTGGTGGGCGGGGCGAGCCTCGTCGCGGATGAATTCGCCGCGATCATCCGGTTCCAGAAGCACGTCGGCGTCTGAGCGGGTCCGCCCGTATACTTGACCCTTGTGCGATCCGCGGGATCGCAGCGAAAGGCTTTCAACGACTGTGGATATCATCCAGTTCGTCCTGTGGGTGGTGCTCGGAATCACGAGCCTCCTGCTGACGCTTCTCATCCTCCTGCACAAGGGTCGCGGCGGTGGCCTCTCCGACATGTTCGGCGGAGGCATGACCTCCGCGATGGGTTCTTCGGGGCTCGCGGAGAGAAACCTGAACCGGTTCACCGTCATCCTCGCCCTCGCGTGGTTCGTGTCGATCGTGGCACTGGGCCTCATCACGAAGATCCAGGGCCTCTGAAATGGCCACAGGAGGCAATGCCATCCGAGGTACACGCGTCGGCGCAGGACCCATGGGCGAGCAGGATCACGGCTTCCACGCCGATCGGATCGCGATCTCATACTGGGATGCACTCGGCAACGAGACGGTCAGGTACTTCTCCGCGGGAATCCCCGAAGAGGAGATCCCCGACACGATCGACTCGCCCCACTCTGGCCTTCCCGCCGGTCGCGACAAGCAGAACCCCCCCGCTCTCGCCAAGACCGAGCCGTACAAGACGCACCTCGCCTATGTGAAGGAGCGTCGCACCGAGGAAGAGGCCGAGACGCTTCTCGACGACGCGCTGACGCAGTTGCGCGAGCGGCGCGGGCAGATCTAGCCACCGAGTTCTTCGCGCGGTACCGATATCCCTCGGGCCGACGTAGTGCGTTCGTCGACGGGTCTCGATACGGCGCTGGCGCGCCTACTCGACCACCGCCGCGTGATACGGCGCTGGCGCGCCTGCTCGACCACCGCCGTAGGGGAGCTCAGGGGCCGGGTCAGTACTCCCGGTCGATGAGCTCCTGCGGCACCTTCTCGGCCGCCGCCTCATCCACGAACAGGATCGTGCGCGAACGGCCCTTGGCGCCCGCGGCGGGCACGCTCAGGTAGCTCGCGCCGGCGAGCGCGAGCCCGAGCGCCGAGGCCTTGTCGACGCCGGAGAGCACCATCCAGACCCGCTCGGACGAGTTGATGACCGGCCGGGTCAGCGAGATGCGATCCGGGGGCGGCTTGGGGGAGTCGCGCACGGCGACCACCGCGCGATCGGTGATCGCGATCTCGGCACGGTCCGGGAACAGCGACGCGATGTGCGCGTCGGGCCCGACACCGAGGAAGCAGATGTCGAACGAGGGCCACGGGCCCGTCTCGGACCGATCCGTCGGGGCGAACTGCGCGAGCTCGTCGGAATACGCGATGGCCGCAGCATCCAGGTCGAGCGTTCCGTCGGTCGAGGCCATCACGTGGATGTTCTCGGCGGGGATGTCGATCCGCTCGAGCAGCGCTGCTCGAGCGAGCTTCTCGTTGCGCTCGTCGGAGTCGCGGGCGACGAAGCGCTCGTCGCCCCACCAGAAGTGCACGAGCGACCAATCGATGCTCTCGCGCTTGGGGTTGCTGCCGGCGGCGACCAGCACGGCCGTTCCGATCGTCCCGCCGGTCAGCGCGACGTGCACCGTGTGACCGGCGCTGGTGCGCTTGAGGACCACCTTGAGGAAGCGCGCAGCGACGGATTCGGCGAGATGTGCGGGGTCGGGGCTGATGACCACGCGCTTCTCGGTGAAGAACTCAGCCATCTGTCTCCTGTGTACTCGACGGTCCCAGAAGCTCCCAGCCCGTGGTGATGACCCGACCATACAGCACGTCAGGGTCGAGGCGACGGAGCTCCTCCGCCAGGCATTCGCGCAGCGATCGACGTGGCAGCACGAGATCGTGCTGCGGCTGCCCCGGCTGGGTGAGGCACGCGATCGCGGCCGACGAGCGCTCCAGCAGGATGTCGGCATTCGGACGCACGAGCCGCACCGACTTGATGCCGTCGGTCCACTCGTCGGCGGGCAGGTAGGTCCACTCCACCGGCACGTCGAGCTTGAGCCGCAGCCAGGCCGCGAGGAGAGCGGTCGACGGCGACGTGCTCGCGCCGCGCACCTCGGCCGAGGTGACGGATTCGTACGGCGGCTGGTCGAGCACCGCGGCGAGCTGCTCGCGCCAGTGCGTGAGGCGGGTCCAGGCCAGATCGGTGTCGCCGGGGGCGTGGTGCTCGCCGAGCGAGGTCAGTCGGCCAGGGAGGTACGGGCGCGTGGAGGCGTCGGTGATCCTCCGCTGCGCGATCCGACCGAGTGGGGACGTGGACGGCACCTCCGGCGGGTGGTCGGGCCACCACACCACGACGGGCGCGTCGGGCAGCAGCAGACCGGTGATGAGGCTCTCCTCGTTCGACGCGGCAGCGCCGTGCGCGCGCAGGACCACGACCTCGCTCGCACCTGCGTCGCCGCCCACGCGGATCTCGGCGTCGAGGCGGGGTTCGACATCGGGATGCTCATCCGTCATGATCACGATGACGCGCATCGGATGCTCTCGCGATGCGTCGTTCGCCGCGTCGATGACCTCTTCCTCGGCCCCGTGGCGCACGGCGATGATGAGCGTGAGCACGCGGCCGAGCGCGACCGCTCCGCCCTCCTCGCGGACGCTCACGAGCGCGCGCGAGATCTTGCTCATGGTGGTGTCTGGCAGCTCGACGATCACGGTCTCCTCCAGGTTCGGCCGTCGCGGGCGAGGAGCTCGTCGGCGGAAGGGGGACCCCACGAACCGGGGGAGTACTGCTCGAGCGGACCGCCCTGGTCGGCCCAGAACTCTTCGATCGGGTCGAGGATCTTCCAGGAAAGCTCGACCTCCTCGTGGCGGGGGAACAGCGGCGGATCGCCCAGGAGCACGTCGAGGATCAGGCGCTCGTAGGCTTCGGGGCTCGCTTCGGTGAACGCGTGGCCGTAGCCGAAGTCCATCGTGACGTCGCGCACCTGCAGGGCGGCGCCGGGCACCTTCGAACCGAACCGGATCGTGACGCCCTCGTCGGGCTGCACGCGGATCACGAGCGCGTTCTGGCCGAGCGTCTCGGTCTGGTTGCGGGCGAAGAGCAGCTGCGGAGCGCGCTTGAACACCACCGCGATCTCGGTGACGCGCCGGCCGAGACGCTTGCCGGTCCGCAGGTAGAAGGGAACCCCTGCCCAGCGGCGCGTGTTGACCTCGAGCTTGACGGCGGCGTAGGTCTCGGTCGTGGATTGAGGATCCATGCCGTCCTCCTCCAGGAAGCCGAGCACCTTCTCGCCGCCCTGCCAGCCACCCGCGTACTGTCCGCGTGCGGTGGCCTCGGCGAGGTTCGCGGGCAGCTTCACCGCCGCGAGCACCTTCTCCTTCTCGGCGCGCAGCTCTTTCGCGTCGAAGCTGATCGGCTCCTCCATCGCAGTGAGCGCCATGAGCTGGAGCAGGTGGTTCTGGATGACGTCGCGGGCAGCGCCGATGCCGTCGTAGTAGCCGGCACGACCGCCCACTCCGATGTCTTCGGCCATCGTGATCTGCACGTGGTCGACGTAGTTGCGGTTCCAGATGGGCTCGTAGAGCTCATTGGCGAAACGCAGCGCCAGGATGTTCTGGACCGTCTCCTTGCCGAGATAGTGGTCGATCCGGAAGATCGAGTCGGTCGGGAAGGCCGATCGGAGCGCATCGTTGAGCTCTCGCGCGGAGGCGAGGTCGTGTCCGAACGGCTTCTCGATGACGACCCGGCGCCAGTGCTCGTCGTCATCGGCGGTGTCGCCGACGAGCCCCGAGTCCTTGAGCTGCTGGGCGACGACCGGGAAGTCCTTCGGCGGGATCGACAGGTAGTACGCGTGGTTGCCCATCGTGCCGCGCTCGACGTCGAGCTTCTCGATCGTGTCGCGAAGGCGCTGGAACGATTCGGCGTTGTCGAACTCGCCGGAGACGAATCGGATGCCCTGCAGGAGCTGGGTCCAGGTCTCTTCGCGGTATTCGGTGCGCGCGTGCTGTTTGACGGCCTCGTGCACCACCTCGGCGAAATCCTGATCCTCCCAGTCGCGACGGGCGAAGCCCACGAGCGCGAAGCCCGGCGGGAGGAGGCCGCGATTGGCGAGGTCGTAGACGGCCGGCATGAGCTTCTTGCGCGACAGGTCACCCGTCACGCCGAAGATCACCAGCGCGCTCGGGCCGGCGATGCGGTTGAGGCGACCGTCTTCCGGGTCGCGGAGCGGATTGTGTCCGCGTGAGATCTCGACGACCATGGCCTACTGCGCCGCCTCGAAGAGCGCGAGCACCTCGACCTGCGGGTCGGTGAGGGTGATCGTCACCACCGGTCGGCCGTGGCCGTCGGCGAGTACGGATGCATCGCCCGCGGCCTGGGCCTCGATCAGCTGACCGAAGGTGAAGGGCCGGTCGGGGATCTCGAGATCGACGTCGGTGCGCTCGGTGATCTGCAGGAACACGCCGTTCGCCGGGCCCCCCTTGTGGTACTGACCGGTCGAATGCAGGAAACGCGGTCCCCAGCCGAAGGTCGTGGGGCGCCCCGAATCGGCCGCGACGAGTTCGCGCAGACCCTGCAGCTGCGGCAGGTCGAGACGGTTGACGTAGGCCTGGATGGCGACGTAGCCGTCAGCCGGAACCAGGGCCCACAGGGCATCAAGTACGCCGGCGACGGTTCCCGATGCCGCCAGTGCGGGATCGGAGACGCGCACCTCGACGCCGTCCGTCGAGAAGGCGGGAGCGGTCGGCGCGGGGCGTGCGTCCAGCAGCGCGCGGGTGGCCACCTTCGCCGCCTCGACGTCGGGCTGGTCGAACGGGTCGATGCCGAGCATCCGACCGGCGATCGCCGTCGCGTACTCCCAGACGAGCAGCTGGGCGCCCAGCGAGCCGCTGATGAGCACCTCGCCCTCGTGGTGCTCGAACAGGTGGAAGCGCGCAGCCTCGTCGACCAGCCGCACGATCTGCAGATCGGCGGGCTTGGTCTCCAGCTCGGGCGAGACCGGAAGCAGGACGACGGGAAGGATGCCGGTGCCCTGCTTGCCCGTCGATTCGGCCACGAGCTGCTCGATCCAGCCGGGCAGGCCGATGATGTGCGTACCGTCGGTGATGAGGCCGAGCTTGTCGCGCCGGGACGGTGCTCCATCGCTGCTGTGGCCACCGGCGATCGCCGCGGCCAGCACGAGCGCGGGGTTCTCGGGACTGTCGATGGCGACCTCGAGGAGCGTCGCCTCCGCCTCGTCCAGCAGCTCGGAGATGTCGGCACCGGCAAGGCCCGCGGGCACGAGTCCGAAGGCGGTGAGCGCCGAATAGCGGCCGCCGACGGTGGGGTCGGCGTTGAACACGCGATACCCGTCGGCACGAGCCGCGACATCCAGCGGCGAGCCGGGGTCGGTGACCACGACGATCCGCTCGATCGGATCGATGCCGAGATCGCGGAAGGCGGCCTCGAAGGCGCGCTTGGCGGAATCCGTCTCGACGGTCGAACCCGACTTGGACGACACGACGAGCACGGTGCGCTCGAGTCCGCCGCCCTCGGCGTCACCGTCGATCGCCGCGAGCACCTGGCCGGGTGCGGTCGAATCGAGGATGACGAGGGGAACGCCGGCCGTCTGCGCGATGACCTCGGGAGCGAGCGATGATCCGCCCATCCCCGCCAGCACGACGCGCGTCACCTGACGTGCGACGAGCTCGGCGCGGAGCGCCTCGATCTCGGCGACGAGCGGCCGCGAGACCGTGACGGCCTGCACCCAGCCGAGGCGCTGGGCGGCCTCGGCCTCGGCGGCCGGACCCCAGAGCGACGAATCGCCCGCCGTGATCCCCGAGGCGACCAGATCGGCGACGAGGCCTGGCAGCGTCGCCTCCACGACCGACTTGACGTGACCGGTCAGGTGGATGTCGAAACTCATTTGGCGGTCTCGAGAGCGCCCTGCAGGGCTGCCGTGACCGTCGCCTGCAGCTCGTGCCACGATGCGATGAACTTCTCGACGCCCTCGTCCTCGAGCACCTGGGTGACATCGGCGATGTCGACGCCCGCCGCTGCCAGCTTGTCGAACACGTCGTGCGCGTCGGCGTAGTTGCCGGTGATGGTGTCACCCGTGATCTCGCCGTGATCGAACGTGGCCTCGAGCGTCTTCTCGGGCATCGTGTTGACTGTTCCCGCCGCCACCAGCTCGGTGACGTACAGAGTGTCGGGGAGAGCTGGGTCCTTGACGCCGGTCGAGGCCCAGAGCGGCCGCTGCACGGTGGCCCCGGCATCCGTCAGCGCCTTCGCACGATCCGTCGCGAACTCGCGCTCGAACAGCTCGTAAGCGAGGCGGGCATTGGCCAGGCCGGCTTTGGCCTTGAGCGCCTCGGCCTCGGGGGTGCCGATCGCGGTCAGCCGCTTGTCGACCTCGGTGTCGACGCGCGACACGAAGAACGAGGCGACCGACTGCAGGGTCGAGATGTCGATGCCGGCGGCCTTGGCCTGTTCGACGCCCGATAGGTAGGCGTCGATCACCGCCGCGTAGCGCTCGAGGCTGAAGATGAGCGTGACGTTGACCGAGATGCCGGCGGCGATCACCGCGGTGATGGCGGGCAGGCCTGCCTTCGTCGCGGGGATCTTGATGAGCGCGTTGGGGCGGTCGACCGTGGCCCACAGCTCCTTGGCCTGGGCGATCGTCGCGTCGGTGTCGTGGGCGAGATCGGGCGAGACCTCGATCGACACGCGGCCGTCGACGCCGCCGGTCTCGTCGAAGACGTGACGGAAGACATCGGATGCTGCGCGCACGTCGTCGGTGGTGATCTCGAAGATCGCCTCATCGGTGCTCGCGCCGCGCCCCGCGAGGACGGCGACCTGGCCCTCGTACGCCTCGCCCTTGGAGAGTGCCCCGGCGAAGATGGTCGGGTTGGTCGTCACACCGACGACGTTGCGGGTGGCGATCAGGTCGGCGAGATTGCCGGTGATGATGCGCTGTCGCGACAGGTCGTCCAGCCAGATGCTGACGCCCTCTGCGGACAGGGCTGCGGTCGGGGTGCTCATGCGTTCTCCTTCAGGGTCTCGCGTGCCGCTTGGACGACCGCGCCGGCGGTGATGCCGAACTTCTCGAACAGGGTCTTGTAGTCGGCGGACGCGCCGAAGTGGTCGATGGAGACGCTTCGTCCCCGGTCTCCGATGAGCCCGCGCCAGGGGAGGGCGATGCCGGCCTCCACGGACACGCGGGCGGTGACCGCCTGGGGCAGCACCGACTCGCGGTACGCGGCATCCTGCTCGTCGAACCATTCCAGCGACGGCGCCGACACGACGCGGGCCTGCACGCCTTCGGCGGCGAGGGTCTCGCGGGCGGCGACCGCCAGCTGCACCTCCGAGCCGGTGGCGATCAGGATCACGTCGGGGTCGCCGTTCGCGGCGTCGGCCAGCACGTAGGCGCCGCGGCGCACGTTGTCGACCGAGGCGAAGGTGTCTCCGGATGCCGGGCCCGTCCCGCGCGCGAACGTCGGGAGGTTCTGCCGGGTGAGCGCGATGCCGGTGGGCCCGTCGTTGCGGCGGAGGATCTCGAGCCACGCCGCCGCGGTCTCGTTCGCGTCCGCGGGGCGCACGAGGGTGAAGTTCGGGATCGCGCGGAGCGTCGCGAGCTGCTCGACGGGCTGGTGCGTCGGTCCGTCTTCGCCGAGGGCGACGGAGTCGTGCGTCCACACGAACACCGTGGGGATGTTCATCAGGGCCGCCAACCGCACCGGAGGACGCATGTAGTCGCTGAAGATGAGGAACGTGCCGCCGAAGGGCCTGGTCGGTCCGTGCAGCTTGATGCCGTTGAGGATCGCCCCCATCGCATGCTCGCGGATGCCGAAGTGCAGCACCCGGCCGTAGGGGTCGCCCGACCACTCGTGGGTCGACCATTCGGTCGGGATGAATGACCTGCCGTCGGTGATCGTCGTGAGGTTCGACTCGGCCAGGTCGGCCGAGCCGCCCCAGAGCTCGGGGAGCTCGGCGGCCAGGGCGTTGATGACCTTGCCCGATGCAGCACGCGTCGAGACGTCCTTGCCGGCTTCGAACACGGGGAGCGCGTCGGCGATGTCGGCCGGCAGCTCCTTGGCCTCGACGCGGTCGAGGAGCGCCTTGCGCTCGGGGTTCGCCGCGGCCCAGGCGTCGAACGCCTTCTGCCATTCGGCGTGCTCCTGCGCACCGCGCGCCACCAGTTCACGGGTGTGGGCGAGCACGTCTTCGGCGACGACGAAATTCTGCTCGGGGTCGAAGCCGAGCACCTCTTTCGTGGCCTTCAGCTCGTCGGCGCCGAGCGCCGAGCCGTGGATCTTGCCGGAGTTCTGCTTGCCGGGCGACGGCCAGCCGATGATCGTCTTGAGGATGATGAGCGACGGCTTGTCGGTGACGCCCTTGGCGGCCTCGATCGCGGCGTACAGCTCCTGCGCGTCTTCGACGTACTGGCCGGTCTTCTTCCAGTCGACCGTCTGCACGTGCCAGTCGTAGGCCTGGTAGCGCTTCGCGACGTCCTCGGTGAAGGCGACGTTGGTGTCGTCCTCGATCGAGATCTGGTTCGAGTCGTAGATCGCGATGAGGTTGCCGAGCTGCTGGTGGCCGGCGAGGCTCGACGCCTCGGAGGTGACGCCCTCCTGCAGATCGCCGTCGCCGGCGATCACGTAGATGAAGTGGTCGAACACAGACGTGCCGGCCGCAGCATCCGGGTCGAACAGTCCACGCTCGTACCGCGACGCGTAGGCGAAGCCCACCGCCGACGACAGCCCCTGACCCAGCGGGCCGGTCGTGATCTCGACGCCGTCGGTGTGCCCGTACTCGGGGTGACCAGGGGTCTTCGAGCCCCACGTGCGCAGCGCTTCGAGGTCGCTCAGCTCGAGGCCGAAGCCGCCGAGGTACAGCTGGATGTACTGGGTCAGCGAGGAGTGCCCCGCCGACAGGATGAAGCGGTCGCGGCCGAGCCAGTGCGGGTCGGACGGATCGTGCCGCAGCACCCGCTGGTACAGCAGGTAGGCGGCAGGAGCGAGGCTCATGGCCGTCCCGGGGTGGCCGTTGCCGACCTTCTCCACCGCGTCCGCCGCGAGCACGCGGACCGTGTCCACCGCGCGCCTATCGATTTCATCCCACTGCAGATCCGACACCCGGCCGCCTTTCGTCAGGGAGCGCCCGGCCAGAGCCGGTCCGCGGCCCTCGACACGAGGAGGAAGGGGGATCGGCGCACGGGCGCGCGTGTCTTTCCAGCATAGCGAAGGGGCATGCTGCCGGGCGGGTGCGATGCCGCCGTATGACGCCCCGACGCGTGCTCGACGGAACGGTCGGGCCGAAGCGATGCCCTAGACTGAACACGTCTGGGCACGCGCAGGATTCGGGGGACGATGGACATCGCAGCGACGTCTCGCCTCCCCGTCCAGACCGGTGAGCGCTCGCTCGGGCGGACGATCCGCGCCTACGTCGCACTGACCAAGCCCCGCGTGCTCGAGCTGCTGCTGGTCACGACCGTGCCGGTGATGATCCTCGCTCAGGGCGGGTTTCCGAACGTGTGGCTCGTACTCGCGACGGTGGTGGGCGGTTCGCTTAGCGCCGGATCGGCGGCGGCGTTCAACATGTACCTCGACCGCGACATCGACGCGCACATGCAGCGCACGGTCAATCGGCCGCTGGTGACCGGCGAGATTTCGCCGCGTTCCGCGCTGATCTTCGCGTGGACGCTCGCGGCCGTCTCCACCGTCTGGCTGTGGCTGACGACCAACTGGCTCGCCGCCGTGCTGTCGGCCTGCGCGATCTTCTTCTACGTCGTCATCTACACGATGCTCCTCAAGCGCCGCACCGAGCAGAACATCGTGTGGGGCGGGATCGCAGGCTGCTTCCCCGTGGTGATCGGCTGGTCGGCCGTCACCGGGTCGCTGTCGTGGACGCCGATGATCCTGTTCGCGCTCGTCTTCCTGTGGACTCCGCCGCACTACTGGCCGCTGTCGATGAAGTACAAGGACCAGTACGAAGGCGTCGACGTGCCGATGCTCGGGGCCACCCGCAGCGGCTCGCAGGTCGGCCTCCAGGTCATCCTCTACGCGTGGGCGACGGTGGCGTGCTCGCTTCTGCTCATCCCCGTGGCATCCATGGGCCTGGTCTACACCGTGTCGGCGCTGGTGTTCGGCGGGTGGTTCATCTACGAGTCGCACCGCCTGTACAGCCGCACCGTCCAGGGCACTGAGCCCCGGCCGATGCGGGTGTTCCACGCCTCGATCACGTACCTGACACTGCTGTTCGTGGCCATCGCGGTCGACCCGCTGCTGCCGTTCTGAGCTGCCCTCCTGAGTCGCGCGCCTGAGTCGCGCGTCTGAGTCGCGCGCCTGAGTCGCGCGTCTGAGTCGCGCGTCTGATCGCGGCGGCGGCCGCCGCACGTCTTCGGTGATCTGCCGTTCTTCGGTGCGAATCGCCGGGCGCTCGGCCGAAGTCGTGCAGATCCCCGAGATTGTGCAGATTCCCGAGGTCGTGCAGATTCCCGAGGTCGTGCAGATTCCCGAAGTCGTGCAGATCTCCGAGGTCGTGCAAGGACTGCGGGCCATTCGAGTCCTCCCGAGCCGGGCCGTGCCGGAGTTTATCCACCACCTGATGCCTCGGCGCTGCAGTGCGGCACCGCGCAGGCGACCATCGAGGCATGACGACGGTTTCGCGCACCGAACAGGCCTCCGCCGAGCGGCGGCGGGCCGCTGACCGCGCCCTGATCGCGGCGGTCGAGCAACGCGAGGGTGTCGCGAGGCTGAGCCATCTGCACGACCAGGGTCACTCGCGGCACACCGTGGCGCTCGCGCTGGCGCGCGGAGCGCTCGTCCGCATCCGGCGCGACTGGGTATCTCTGCCGGGAGCGGATGCTGAGCTCGTCGCCGCAGCGAGGTCGGGCGTCGTCCTGTCCTGCGTGACCCTGGCGCGAAGGATGGGCCTCTGGGTGCTCGACGATGATCGATGCCATGTGGCCGCCGACCCTCACGGAGCTGCTGGCAAGTCGGAGCGCGCAACGGTGCACTGGTCGGCGCCGATGGTGCCCCGGCATCCTGATCAGCTGCTCGATTCGCTCACGAACGCGCTCGTGCTCATCGCGTACTGCCGGCCGCGCGAGGCCGCGCTCGCGGTCTGGGAGTCGGCGCTCAGCAAAGGCATGATCGACCTCGCCCAGATGTCGCGGCTGCCGCTCACCGGCGCCGCGGCCCGGATGCTCGCCGAAATGAGGCCGTACCGCGATTCGGGGCTCGAGACCATTTTCGTCGATCGCCTCCGATGGCTCCGTGTGCGGATGCTCGTCCAGACGTGGATCGCCGGGCACCGCGTGGATGTTCTCATCGGCGATCGGCTGGCGGTCCAGCTCGACGGAGGCCACCACGTCGGCGATCAGCGCACGAGCGACATCGCCCACGATGCCGCGCTGATGCTGCTCGGATACCACGTCCTACGATTCGGATATCAGCAGGTGATCGACGACTGGCCGTTGGTGCAGGAGACGATCATGCAGGCGGTCGCGCAGGGGCTTCATCTTGTCCGGAAATGAGCCTGCGACGGTGGGGGTCGTACGTCGGCGTTCGCACAACTTCGGAGATCTGCAGTTCCTCGGTGCTCAATCGCGGACGCGCGACCGAAGTCGCGCAGATCTCCGAAGTCGTGCAGATCTCTGGCACGGCAGGGCAGCCAGCCGCACAAACGACAGGGGCCCACCCCCGGAGGGGCGGGCCGCTGTCGTCGCGATCAGCGCGTGGGGGTGGTGGTCGGCGCTTCCACCGGCGCCTCGGCCTCGACCGGAGCCTCGGCAGCAGCGGGCGCGGCCGGCTCGGCGGTCGCATCGGCGGCCGGCTCGGCGGTGGCTGCCACGGTGGGTGCAGCGGTGGAGCCGAGGACGGATGCCGTGTCGGCGGCGTCGTCCTGATCGTTCCACTCGATGAGCTCGATCGCCTCGACGGCGGGAGTCGGGACGAACGAGCGGGCGACGGCGAGCGCGAGGACGATGAAGAGCCCGAAGAGGCCCGCGGCGAGGAACACGCCGCCCACGATCACCCAGGACTGACCGGCGTAGACCTCGACGCCGGTGGCGGAACCATCGGTCAGGGTCGAGGTCATCGTCGAGATCTTGTCGAGGATGAGCCAGATGCCGACGATCGCGCTGGCGAGGGAGCCCACCAGGAGGATCCAGAACGGGATGCTCCGCAGCAGGGCCGGGCGACGGCCGGCGGTCGTGGCGGGACTAGTGGACATGAGGGAATCTCCTTGGATGTCGGGCACCGCGGGAGCCGCGGCATCCGCAAGCCTGGTCGGTCAGTCCGAGCGCGCTGTGTGCGTCGCCCATGAGTTGGCTATGAGTTTACAATCCGGGCGGGATCGCACTCCCGTTCAACGGACGGCGCGCGCATCCTGACCGTCGTCGGCCGCCAGGATCACGTCGGCGACGGGCACGGGAAGCTTCAGGTGCATCACGACGGTGGTCATCGCCGCGACCAGCATCATCGCGAGGACCATGTGGATGTTGACGAGAACGAT
Organism: uncultured Microbacterium sp.; assembly: GCF_964244775.1. NCBI lineage: Bacteria > Bacillati > Actinomycetota > Actinomycetes > Micrococcales > Microbacteriaceae > Microbacterium > uncultured Microbacterium sp. Next base: position 942,290 of record NZ_CAXTJR010000001.1, on the reverse strand, counting down.
CGGCAGCCCCAATCGCGCCTGCCAGAGCCCGACGGCGATCTGGAGGAGTTCGACCGCCAGCAGAAGCCCTACCCAGAGCGTGAGGCGCAGCGCCGGAGGCGTGCGCCATGCGCCCACGAGGAGCACCACGGTCAGGGCGAGCGTCGCATACGCGGGCCAGGAGTGGACGTGCTGCATGAACTCGGGGTTCAATCCGTTGCGCGACGCGGCGCTGTCTCCGGCGTGCGGGCCCGATCCGGTGACGAGGATGCCGACGATCACGGTGATCAGCACGACCGCGCTCGTGACGTGCGCGGTGATCGCATACCACCGGGCCACGCCCCGCACTCGCGGACCCGGCTTCGCGTAGACGCGGCATACGAGCGCCGTCGCGATCGCCACGAGGGGGACGGAGGCGAAGAAGTGGAGGCCGACGACGTAGGGGTTCAGCCGGGTGAGGACGGTGATCCCGCCCAGCACGGCTTGTACCGGGATGTACAGCCCGACCAGGAGCGCCAGCCAGAACAGGTCGCGCCGCGCGCGGCGCATCCGCAGCACCAGCACGAACGTGGCGATCGCGACGATGGCCAGGACGAAGGTGAGCGACCGGTTCGTGAATTCGATGATGCCGTGGATGCCCATCTCGGGCGTCGCGATGAGCGAATCCTCGGTGCACTGCGGCCACGTCGGGCAGCCCAATCCCGAGCCGGTGAGGCGCACGAGTCCACCGGTGTCGACGATCCCGATCTGGACGACGAGGGTCGCCCAGGCGGCGACGATGACGCGGCGGTCGACCGCTGCGGGCAACCACAGCCACAGTCGGCGGCCGATGCCGGGTCGGGAGGATGCTGTCGGTTGCGCGGACATCGCGTCTGTGCCTCCTGGGAATGCCCTCCAGGACGAGGCCGGAGGCGGCTTCGCGACCCCCGGTGGGGGAGCGGAACCTGTAGAATCAAGGGGTTCGGGATGCAGCGCGCGGTGCGCGTTTCGCATCACTGACAGTGTAGGCGCGCAAGACGGCGCCACTTGAGAGGGCCCACCAGCGACGTTCTCCTCACGGTGACTTCACCATGAGTTCAGGAATGTCGGGGCGGATGACACCGTTGCGGCCCAGAGGAGAGTGTGACCATGTCTGAAACGATCGTTTCTGAAGTGCCTGCGTCTGATGTGCTCATCGATCGACCCGAGCTCGCCGGTCTCGGCCAGTACGAGTTCGGGTGGCACGATGACGACGCCGCAGGAGCCATCGCCAAGCGCGGGCTCAGCGAAGCCGTCGTCCGCGGGATCTCGGGGCTGAAATCCGAACCCGAGTGGATGCTGAAGAACCGCCTGAAGGGCCTGCAGCTCTTCGAGCGCAAGCCGATGCCCACCTGGGGTGCCGACCTCAGCGACATCGACTTCGACAACATCAAATACTTCGTGCGCTCCACCGAGAAGCAGGCCCAGTCGTGGGAAGACCTGCCGGAGGAGATCCGCAACACGTACGAGCGGCTCGGCATCCCCGAGGCCGAGCGCCAGCGCCTCGTCGCCGGTGTGGCCGCCCAGTACGAGTCCGAGGTCGTCTACCACCAGATCCGTGAGGATCTCGAGGCCCAGGGCGTCATCTTCATGGACACGGACACGGCACTGCGTGAGCATCCTGAATTCTTCGAAGAGTACTTTGGCACCGTCATCCCGGCCGGCGACAACAAGTTCGCGGCGCTGAACACCGCGGTGTGGTCGGGAGGGTCGTTCGTCTACGTCCCGAAGGGCGTGCACGTCGAGATCCCGCTGCAGGCCTACTTCCGCATCAACACCGAGAACATGGGCCAGTTCGAGCGCACGCTGATCATCGCCGACGAGGGCTCGTACGTGCACTACATCGAGGGCTGCACGGCCCCGATCTACAAGAGCGACTCGCTGCACTCGGCGGTCGTCGAGATCATCGTGAAGAAGAACGCCCGCGTGCGCTACACGACGATTCAGAACTGGTCGAACAACGTCTACAACCTCGTCACCAAGCGCGCGATCGCGCATGAGGGCGCCACCATGGAGTGGATCGACGGCAACATCGGCTCCAAGGTCACGATGAAGTACCCGTCGATCTTCCTCGTGGGCGAGCACGCCAAGGGCGAAACGCTCTCGGTCGCGTTCGCGGGCCCCGGCCAGCACCAGGACGCCGGCGCGAAGATGATCCACATGGCGCCCTACACGCAGTCCTCGATCGTCTCGAAGTCGATCGCCCGTGGCGGCGGTCGTGCCGGGTATCGCGGCGAGGTCCGCGTCGAGGCCAATGCTCATCACTCCGCGAACACCGTGCGGTGCGACGCGCTACTGGTGGACACCAAATCGCGCTCCGACACGTACCCCTCGATCGACATCCGCGTCGACGACGTGCAGCTCGGCCACGAGGCGACGGTCTCGAAGGTCAGCGAGGAACAGCTCTTCTATCTCATGAGCCGAGGAATGCCCGAGGACGAGGCGATGGCCATGATCGTCCGAGGCTTCATCGAGCCGATCGCCCGTGAACTGCCGATGGAGTACGCCATGGAACTGAACAAGCTCATCGAGATGGGAATGGAAGGCAGCGTCGGATAATGATCGCTTTCGCGATGAACGGAATTGTGGGCTGAATGGCGTCGCTCACCCAAGCCCCGGCCACGACACCGTCGGGGGTGACCGTCGCGGGCAGCACCGCCCACAGCGACGGTTCACACAACGACGGTGCCCACACGGACGGCGGCTTCGTTCCCGTACAGACCCGGTCGGAGCGCCCTCGCTCGTACGACCCCGCTGACTTCGGCGCGCCCACCGGGCGCGAGGTGAATTTCACCCACACCCCGGTGGCCCGGCTCGCTCCGCTCTTCGCGGACGCCGGTGCCGATGACGACGCCGCGGCGGATGCTGTAGGCATGGCCCTGAGCGGCGGTCAAGACGTCTTCCAGGGCACCCTCGCGATCGGCCAGAGCCCGCGCGGCGACGTGTTCACCCCCGAGGACGTGATCGCCGCGGCGGCGTGGACGCACACGCCGTCCGCGCTCCACGTGCGCATCCCCGAGTCGGTCGAGCTCACGGCGCCCGTCGAGATCGATGTCACCGCCCCCGCCGCTGTGGCGCACAGCCACATCGTGATCGAAGCCGCACCGAACTCGCGCGGCACCGTGCTGCTGCGTCATCGCGGCGATGCTCTTCTCGCGCAGAACGTCGAGATCATCGTGCGCGACGGCGCCCACCTCACTGTCGTCACGGTGCAGGAGTGGGCGGACGGCGCCGTGCACGCGGCATCCCATCAGGCCCGTGTCGATCGTGACGCGCACCTGCGTCACATCGTCGTCAGCCTCGGTGGCGCCGTTGTCAGGCTCAACCCGTCGATCGAGCTCGCCGGAGCCGGTTCGGATGCCGAGATCTACGGTCTCTCGTTCGCCGACGCCGGGCAGCACCTCGAGAGCCAGGTCTACCTCCACCACAAGGGCGCCCAGACGCGCGGCAACGTGCTCTACAAGAGCGCGCTGCAGGGCGCGGGTGCGCGGACGGTGTGGGTCGGCGATGTGCTGATCGGCCCGGACGCGACCGGCACAGACTCGTACGAGGCCAATCGCAACCTGGTGCTCACCGAGGGCGCGCGCGCGGACTCGATCCCGAACCTCGAGATCGAGACCGGCGACATCCGTGGCGCGGGTCATGCCAGCGCGACCGGCCGTTTCGACGACGAGCAGCTCTTCTACCTGCAGGCGCGCGGGATCCCGGAGGAGGAGGCGCGACGCCTGGTCGTCCGTGGATTCCTCGCCGAGATCGTGCAGAAGCTCGGCATCCCCTCGCTCGAAGAAGAACTGAGCGCCGCCATCGAGGCGGAGCTGACCCCGGCGGCGGCGGCATGAGCGCCACCCGCGCGTGCGCGCTCAGCGAGCTCCAGCAGGACGAAGCCCGTCGCGTCGAGATCGGCGGTGTCGCGATTGCCGTCGTGCTCGACTCGAACGGAGAGGTCCACGCGATCGGCGATGTCTGCACGCACGGCGACGTGTCGTTGTCCGAAGGGTTCGTCGACGACGACACGCTGGAATGCTGGGCACACGGCTCGGCGTTCTCGCTGCGCACCGGCCAGCCACTCAACCTCCCCGCGTACGAACCGGTCCCGGTCTACGCGGTCACCATCGACGGCGATGACGTCCTCATCGACCCCGCCGTCCTCAAAGAGCTCTGAAGAAGGAAGCCCGAATGCCAGTCCTTGAAATCCGCGACCTCTTCGTGACGGTCGAGACGGATGCCGGAACCACGCCCATCCTCAACGGCCTGTCGCTCACGATCCGCACGGGTGAGACCCACGCGATCATGGGACCGAACGGGTCGGGCAAGTCGACCCTCGCGTACACGATCGCCGGTCACCCCAAATACCAGGTTCAGAGCGGCACGATCACGCTGGACGGTGCAGACGTCCTGGCGATGACGGTCGACGAGCGCGCGCGCGCCGGACTGTTCCTGGCGATGCAGTACCCGGTCGAAATCCCCGGTGTGACGGTGACGAACTTCCTGCGCACGGCCAAGACCGCGATCGACGGTGAGGCGCCCTCGATCCGGACCTGGACCAAAGACGTCAAGCAGTCGATGAAGAACCTCCGGATGGACCCGAAGTTCGCCCAGCGCAACGTCAACGAAGGCTTCTCGGGCGGTGAGAAGAAGCGCCACGAGATCCTTCAGCTCGAGCTCCTGCATCCGTCGATCGCGGTGCTCGACGAGACCGACTCCGGTCTCGACGTCGACGCGCTGAAGATCGTCTCGGAAGGTGTCAATCGCGCCAAGGAGCAGACCAACCTCGGTGTGCTGCTGATCACGCACTACACGCGCATCCTCCGCTACATCCACCCCGACTTCGTGCACGTGATGGTGGCCGGACGGATCGTCGAGGAGGGCGGACCCGAGCTCGCCGAACGCCTCGAGAACGAGGGGTACGACCGTTTCCTCGAGCCCGTCGTCGACCCCGAGCCCGCTGTCGGCGCGGACGCGTAGGATCGTTACATGACCGCAACGCTCGCACCCGACAAGTTCGACGAGGTCACCGAAGCGCTCAAAGACGTGATGGATCCGGAGTTGGGGATCAACGTCGTCGACCTGGGCCTGATCTACGACCTCGCGTGGGACGACGAGAACGACGCCCTCGTGATCCACATGACGCTCACCAGCGCCGGCTGCCCGCTCACGGACGTGCTCGAGGAGCAGACCGCCCAGGCACTGGACAACGTCGTCGACCGATTCCGCATCAACTGGGTGTGGATGCCGCCGTGGGGCCCCGAACGGATCACCGACGACGGTCGCGACATGATGCGGGCGCTCGGCTTCGCGATCTGACGGCACCCCCGACCCCGCCCGCTGACGACGCCGTGTGACGGCTGGCGCGAACGGCGGCGCCCTCCGCGGATAGCCTGAAAAGGTGAGTGCTACCCCGCTGCAGGCCCTGCCGATCGACGAGCTCCGCCAGCGTTCGAGCACGAAGTGGCGGAAGTATCCCGCCGACGTCATCCCGATGTTCGTCGCCGAGACCGACTACGGCCTCGCTCCGGCGATCACCCGGGTGCTCGCCCGTGCGGTCGAGCTCGGCGACACGGGCTACACGCCCCCGGATCCGGGCATCCGTGACGCGTTCGTCGGTTTCGCGCAGCGCCGCCTCGCGTGGACCATCGAGCCGGAGCACGTGTTCTGGACCGGTGACGTGATGATGGGCATCGTCGAGATCCTGCGCCTCGTGATCGCTCCGGGCGACCGGGTCGTCGTCACCACGCCCGTCTACCCCCCGTTCTTCGACACGGTGGAAGAGGCGGGGGGAATCGTCGAGCGCGTACCGCTGGTGCGCACCGACGCGGGTTTCCACCTCGACCTCGATGGCATCGAGGCTGCTCTGGCCGCTGGGGCGCGCGCCGTCCTGCTCTGCAACCCGCACAATCCGACGGGCACCGTGCACCCCCGCGCGACCCTCGCAGCACTCGCCGACATCGCCGAGCGTGCCGGAGCCACCGTCATCAGTGACGAGATCCACGGGCCGCTCGCCTACGACCCCGCCGCCTTCACCCCGTTCCTGGCCGCGTCGGCAGCGGCAGCACGGATCGGCTACGCCGTGACGAGTGCGAGCAAGACCTTCAACCTCGCCGGCCTCAAGTGCGCGGTGATGGTCGCGGGCGCTGATCCCCAGGCAGCGGTGCTGCGGACCCTGCCATGGGAGGTCGAGTGGCGGACGGGTCTGTTCGGAGCGATGGCGAACGTCGCGGCTTTCTCGCCGGAGAGCGATGAGTGGCACGACGGTCTGATGGCGGCGCTGGCGGACAACCGGGCGCTGCTGACCGCACTCGTCGCCGAGCATCTCCCGCGGGCCCGCTTCCTGCCGCCGGATGCCGGATTCCTGGCGTGGGTGGATGTGTCGGCGTACGGATGGGGCGATAACCCCGCTCCCACGATCCGACGCGACGCGAGAGTCGCCCTGCACCACGGGCCTCTGTTCGGCGCGGAGGGTACCGGTCACGTCCGGATCAACTTCGCCTGCGATCCCGACGTGCTGCGCGAAGCGCTCGCACGTGTCGGTGGCCTCGCAGCTCGGGCCTGACCGTCAAAGCATCACCGAATTGAAGTTCTGGTGTAGGTGAGGCTAACCTAATACGCATGTCCTCCACCGAGATCGACGCCCGGCCCGCATATCGCCCCTATCGCGCCTCGGTCTCTCGAGTCCACCGACTCACGCCCCACTTCATCCGCGTGACGTTCCAGGACGACGAGTTCACGCATTTCGGCACTGCGGGACTGGACCAGCGGATCAAGGTCGTGCTGCCTCACCCGAACGGCGAGTACGCCGACTTCGGTCAGCACGACGCGGCGGGGGACTGGTACGACCGCTGGCGTGCGCTGCCGGAGCCCGATCGCAACGCGTTCCGCACGTACACGGTGCGGCGGATCGATCCGGATGCGCGCGAGCTCGACATCGACTTCGTCGTGCACCATGGGGCCGGACCCGCGGGCGAATGGGCCGAATTCGCCGCGCCCGGTCAGGAGCTGATCATCGTCGGCCCTGATCAGCGGAGCCCGCATTCCGCGACCGGACTGGATTGGCATCCGGGCAACGCCACGCGCGTGCTGCTCGCCGGCGACGAGACGGCGGCGCCCGCCATCGGCTCGATCCTCGAGGCGCTCGATGACTCGCACGATGTGGATGCCTTCATCGAGGTGGCCTGCGCAGAGGACTTCGTGCCCCTCGCGTGCCACGGCGGTTTCCGGGTGCACTGGATCGCTCGCAACGAGCGCGCCCACGGGTCGTCGCTCATCGAGGCGGTCGGCGCGTGGACGGAGCGATCCACCGACGTCCTCGCCCGCGCCGCGGCGCCGCGGCGGCAGGAGCTCGACGACATCGACGTCGATCGCGAGCTGCTCTGGGACAGCCCGCAAGACGCCGAGGGCGAGTTCTACGCCTGGATCGCCGGTGAGGCGGCGACGGTCAAGCAGCTGCGCCGGATGCTGGTCACCGACCGGGGCGTCGACCGCAGGCGTGTCGCCTTCATGGGGTACTGGCGGCTCGGTCAGTCCGAACGCACCGAATGACCGCCACCGTCAGAACCCGCCGGGCAGGGCTCGTGCTGGCGGGGACGATCGTGCTCTTCGTCGTCGCGGTCGTGCTGAGCCTCGGGGTCGGTGCGCGTCCGATCGCGCCCACGACCGTCCTGGACGCGCTGCTCTCCCCCGACCGCTCCAACCCCGATCACACCGTGGTGCTCACCCAGCGCATCCCGCGCACGGTGATCGCGATCGTGGCGGGGGCAGCGCTCGCCGTCGCCGGCACGGTGATGCAGGGACTCACGCGCAATCCGCTCGCCGATCCCGGCCTGCTCGGCGTCAACGCCGGAGCCTCCATCGCCGTACTGGCGGCGATCACGCTTCTGGACATCACGACCCCGTCGGGTTTTGTGTGGTTCGCCTTCGGTGGCGCCGCGGTCGCGGCCGTCGTCGTCGCGGCGATCGGCGGACGCGGGCCTGACGGCGGCAATCCGGCCAGGCTCGCCCTCACCGGCGCCGCCGTGACGGCGGGCCTGGGGGCGGTGACGATGCTGATCCTGACGACCAATACCGTCGCGCTGGACGTCTACCGCTACTGGTCGGTCGGGGGTCTGACCGCACGAGGGCTCGACGCGGTGGCGCTCGTCATGATCCCGATCCTCATCGGGGTCGTGCTCTCGCTCACCTCGGCGCGAGGCCTCGATCTCATCGCGCTCGGCGAGGACACCGCATCAGGCCTCGGGCACAACGTCAACCGCACGCGGGGTGTCGGCATCCTCGCCACCGTGCTGCTCTGCGGCGGTGCCACGGCGATCGCCGGTCCGATCGTCTTCCTCGGGCTGCTCGTGCCGCATGCGCTGCGTGCCGTCGTCGGCGACGAGTACGGGCGCCTGCTCGTGATCGGCGTCCCGGCGGGTGCGAGCGTGCTGCTGCTGGCCGACGTGGTGGGCCGCGTGATCGCCCTGCCGGGTGAGGTGCAGGCGGGCATCGTCGTCGCCTTCATCGGCGCCCCCGTGCTGATCGCACTCGTCCTGCGTCGCAGGCAGGTGACCCTGTGAGCGCTGCCACCCTGGAACACGTCACCGAGACCGCGGGCGTCGTGGATGCTGTCCGCCGCGCCGTCCGGCGGCGCACGATCCTCGTCGTCTCGCTCGTGCTGGTGGTCGTGGTGGTGGTCACCGCCGTCGCCCTCTCGATCGGCGACTACATGCTCTCGCCCGACGCACTCTGGCGGACGCTCTGGGGCGGCGGGGCGCGGATCGAGTCGTACGTGCTCTTCCAGGTGCGCGCACCGCGGGTCGCCATGGCGCTGGTCGCCGGCGGCGCACTCGGACTCGCCGGCGCCCTGCTGCAGTCGCTGCTCGGCAATCCCCTCGCCAGCCCCGACCTCCTCGGCATCTCGGGCGGCAGCGGCCTCGTCGCCGTGTTCGCGCTGCTGGTCATCGGCACGACCGGACCGCTGCTCGCGATCGGAGCCTTCGCGGGCGGCATCGCCGTCGCGGGCCTGCTTCTGCTGGCCGGGCGTGCGCAGCTCGATGGGGGATACCGGCTGATCCTCGCCGGCATCGGCGTGTCATTCCTCTGCGCCGCCGCCATCGACTTCCTCCTGGTGCGCGCCAAGGTCGAGCAGGCCCAGACCGCGCTGCTCTGGTTGACGGGAAGCCTGTCGTCCACGCCCTGGTGGCAGGTCGTGACGGTCGCGGCGGTCTTCCTCGCGAGCATCCCGGCGATCGCCGTCTCTGCGCGGTGGCTCCCGATCGTCCAGCTCGGTCCGTCCACGGCCAGCGCGCTGGGCGTACGGCCGGGAGTCGTCCGGGTGACCACCGTGATCGTGGCCGTGCTCCTGACATCGGTCACGTGCGCGTTCCTCGGGCCGATCTCGTTCATCGCGCTCTGCGCGCCGGCGATCGCCCGGCCGCTTCTCGGGCACGGCGCCATCGGCGTCGGCACCAGCGCCCTGGTGGGAAGCGCCCTGCTCGCGTCCGCAGACCTGATCGCCCAGTTCGGCATCCCCGGTCTGCAGGTGCCGGTCGGCGTCGTGACCGGGGCGCTCGGCGCCGTCTTCCTGCTCTGGCTGCTCGCCACCTCGAAAGGACGCCACCTGTGACTGCCGCGCACGCTGAAGATGCCACGGATGCTCCGCGCCTCGTTGCGCGCGGCCTCGACGCCGGCTATCCCGGCCGACGGGTGATCGAGGGTCTGGATCTGGAGATCGCCCCCAGCCGGATCACCATGATCATCGGCGCCAACGCCTGCGGTAAATCCACGCTGCTCGGCGTGCTCGCGCGCCTGCGGCCCCCGCTCGCGGGCAGCCTGGAGCTGGACGGCGTCGACGTCGCCACCATCCCGCGGCTCCGCTTCGCACGCACGGTCGGGCTGCTGCCGCAGCATCCGATCGCTCCCGCCGGCCTCAGCGTCGCCGAACTGGTCTCCCGCGGCCGACACCCGCACCGCGGCGTCTTCCAGCGGTGGAGCGCGGCGGATTCGGCCCGCGTCGACGACGCCATGGCTCGCACGGGGGTCGCCGCACTCGCTGACCGGCCGGTCGGCGACCTGTCGGGCGGACAGCGCCAGCGGGTGTGGATCGCAATGGCGCTCGCGCAGAACCCGCAGATCCTGCTGCTGGACGAGCCGACGACCTTCCTCGACCTGAGCCATCAGCTCGAGGTGCTCGACCTCCTGCGCGAACTCAATCGCACGCAGGGAACGACGATCGTCGTCGTGCTGCACGAGTTGAACCTCGCCGCCCGCTACGCCGACGACCTCATCGTGATGTCGGAGGGGCGGATCGTCGCGCACGGCGAGCCGTCCGCCGTCCTGACCCGCGAGGTCGTGTCGACGGCGTTCGCGCTCGACGCGCTCGTGATCCCCGATCCGCTCACCTGGACACCGCTCGTCATCCCGGTGCCCGGAGGCGCGCACGCCGCCGCCGACGAGCGCTGAGCGCTGAACCCCGAGTGCTGAGCATCCTCAACCCGAACCTCCACCGAGAACACAGCCCACCACCGAAAGGCACGACTCATGATCCGATCACGAACCAGGCTGACCTTCGCCATGGCCGCGGCCGCCGCGACCGCCGCGGCCGCGCTCGCACTCGCCGGCTGCGCCGGCACCGCCTCCACCGCGCCGACATCGAGCTCGGCGGCCGTCGCACAGACCGGATTCCCCGTCACGATCGACTCCGCGCTCGGATCGACCACGATCGAGGCGGCACCCACCCGCATCGCGACGTGGGGGTGGGGCGCCACGGACGCGGTCCTCGCCCTCGGGATCGTGCCGGTCGCGATCCCCGCGGACGACTACTCCGGCGGCGACGACAGGATGCCGCCGTGGATCTCGGATGCCGTCGAGCAGATCGGCGGCGACGCGCCCACGATCCTCGACTCGTCGGCCGAAGAGATCTCGGTCGAAGAACTGCTCGCCACCGACCCCGACGTGCTGCTCGCGCCGTATTCCGGGCTGACGCAGAAGGAGTTCGACGCCGTGACGGCGGCCGGCGTGCCGGTGATCGCCTATCCCGAGGCGGCATGGGCCACGCCGTGGCGCGATGTCATCACGATCACGGGCGAGGCGCTGGGGCTGAAGGATGAGGCCGCCGAGCTCCTCACCGGTCTCGACGCACTCGTCAGCGATGCGGCTGACGCTCACCCCGAGTTCGCGGGGACATCGATCGCGTACATCGATGACGACGTCGACACGTTCTACCTTTACCTGCCGGCGGATGCCCGCGTCGAGATCCTCCAGGACCTGGGATTCGTGAGCCCCGCGAGCGTCACGGCACTCGACAACGCCGAGTCGACCTTCTACACGACAGTGAGCTACGAGAATCTCGACAAGATCGACGCGCAGGTGATCTTCACGCAGGCCGAGGAGCAGAGCGCACTCGACGAGTTCCTGAGTTCAGACCGGGGGCAGCTGATTCCCGCCGTGAAGAAGGGCGCTGTCGCCGCGATGGTCGGTGCAGAGAACGCCAGCGCGGTGTCGCCGACGGCGCTCACCCTCCCGTGGCTGCTGCCGACGATGACCGACAAGCTCGCCGCGGCGGTCGCGACCGCCAAGGGCTGAGAGCCCGAACACGATGGATGCCTCGGCCGGCCTGGCCGGGGCATCCGCCATTCGTGCTCTGCAGGCGCAGGGAAGGGTCGGGGCGCGTCCCGACTTATACTGGGGGGCTGGCATTTCGCCGCCCCTTGTCCCCGACTCCAAGAAACGGACGTCTGCTGTGCTCGCCGTGCACGACCTCGAGATCCGCGTGGGAGCCCGCGTCCTCATGTCGGACGTCTCGTTCCGCGTATCGCCCGGCGACAAGGTCGGGCTCGTGGGCCGCAACGGCGCAGGCAAGACCACGCTCACGAAGGTCCTCGCGGGCGACCTGCTTCCGGCGGACGGCCGCGTCGATCGATCGGGCGCGCTCGGGTACCTGCCGCAGGATCCGCGCTCGGGCGATCCGGCGATGCTCGCCCGCACCCGCATCCTCGACGCCCGCGGGCTCGGCACCCTGGCGATCGAGATGCACGAGGCCGCCCTCGCCATGGGCGATGACGACCAGGCGGTCGCCGCGAAGGCGATGAAGCGGTACGGCCAGCTCACCGAGCGGTTCGAAGCGTTGGGCGGCTACACCGCCGAGGCCGAGGCCGCGACGATCTCGCACAACCTGTCGCTTCCGGACCGCCTGCTCGACCAGCCGCTCAGCACCCTCTCGGGTGGTCAGCGCCGACGCATCGAGCTGGCCCGCATCCTGTTCTCGGATGCCGACTCGATGATCCTCGACGAGCCGACCAACCACCTCGACGCCGACAGCGTCGTCTGGCTGCGCGAGTTCCTCAAGAACTACCGCGGCGGGCTCATCGTGATCAGCCACGATGTCGAGCTCGTCGGCGAGACGGTCAACCGGGTCTTCTACCTGGATGCGAACCGCCAGGTCATCGACGTCTACAACATGAACTGGAAGAACTACCTCCGCCAGCGCGTCGCCGACGAGGAGCGTCGCAAGAAGGAACGCGTCAACGTCGAGAAGAAGGCGACCGCGCTGCAGCTGCAGGCAGCCCGCTTCGGGGCCAAGGCCTCGAAGGCCGCTGCGGCCCACCAGATGGTCGCGCGCGCGGAGAAGATGCTGTCGGGCCTCGATGACGTGCGTCAGGAAGACCGTGTCGCCAAGCTCCGCTTCCCCAAACCCGCCGCGTGCGGCAAGACGCCGCTCATGGCGACTGGGCTGTCGAAGTCGTATGGATCGCTCGAGATCTTCACCGACGTCGACCTCGCGATCGACCGCGGGTCGAAAGTCGTCGTGCTCGGCTTCAACGGCGCGGGCAAGACGACATTGCTGCGGATCCTCGCCGGCGTCGATCAGCCCGACACCGGCGAGCTCGAACCCGGTCACGGGCTCAAGATCGGCTACTACGCGCAGGAGCACGAGAACCTCGACGTCAACCGGTCGGTGCTGGAGAACATGATGTCGGCCGCGCCGGACATCAACGCCACCGAAGCGCGCAAAGTGCTCGGATCGTTCTTGTTCACCGGTGACGACGTGCTCAAGCCGGCCGGCGTGCTCTCCGGCGGCGAGAAGACGCGCCTGTCGCTCGCGACCCTGGTCGTGTCGTCGGCGAACATGCTGCTGCTGGACGAGCCCACCAACAACCTCGACCCCGCGTCGCGCGAAGAGATCCTCGACGCTCTCTCGCACTACGAAGGCGCCGTCGTGCTCGTCTCGCACGATGAGGGGGCGGTCATGGCACTCAACCCCGAGCGCGTCCTCATCCTCCCCGACGGGGTGGAAGACATCTGGAACCGCGACTATCAAGAACTGATCACGCTCGCGTGATCATCGGTTGCTGAGTAGGCGCGCCAGCGCCGTATCGAAGCATCACGCTCGCGTGATCTTCGGTTGCTGAGTAGCCACCGCTATTGATCAGCGTGTGCTGTCCAGCAGCGCGTCCTCGTCTTCCGCGTCGCGGTCGCGCCGGCGCTTGACCGGTGCCCGGGTCGGCGGCTCGACGCCTGCTGCGACGGCGGCGCGGTCTTCTGCATCCTCGCGTCGCGCGCGACGTTCGCTGCGGATGACGTACCAGATGAAGACGAAGCCCATGATGGCGAACAGGATCCACTGGATCGCGTACGACAAGTAGGGTCCCGGATCGGCCGACGGTGCATCGACTGCCTGCGGTCGCGTCGGAGGCGCAGGGCTCTCCGAGACCATCAGCCCATACGCGGACTGCTCCAGCGCTGCCGCCGAGGTGGGATCGAGCAGCTCCGCCACGAACGCGAGGTTGATCGTCGGCACCTGGCCGTCGGGCGCGGATCGCCCGGAGGCGGGGAGCGCCTCGCCGGGTCGCAGCCGCACGATCACGGTCACATCCCCGGCGGGGGCCGCGGGAATCACATCCGGATCGGGTTGATGGTTGCCGGGAGGCACCCACCCGCGGTCGACGAGCAGCACGCGCCCGTCATCCGCCTGGAAGGGCACCAGCACCTCGAACGCAGCCGTGCCGCTGTGCGGGCGGTTGCGGGCGAGCAGCTGCTCGTCGCTCAGATACCGGCCGGTCAGGACGACGGGAAGCCACTCGTCCAGAGGGTTGAGCGTCGCGCCGGACGGGATCGCCGTGTCGAGCGAGACCGGCTCACGGTCGTAGTTGGCCGCGATCAGCGTGAGCTGCTCGGAGCGCTCGGCGTTGCGCGAGAACTGCCAGTTCGACAGGAACGCGCACGCGATCGCGAAGACGATCGCCACGGCGACGTAGATCGTCCAGCGCACCGCGGCAGGCGCGGTCGCTCGGCTCACGGGCCGCCTCCGACGAGGGCGAGGTCGCTCACTTCGACCGGGAAGTCCCGCGCGGCCAGGAACGCCCGCAGGTACTCGACATGCTCATCGCACGCCACCCAGGTCTTGCTGCGGTCACCGGTGTGGATACGGGGATTGCGCCACGTGATCCGCCGCACGGCGGGCTCGCGGCATCCCGCTCTCGAACACTCCGCTATCGAAGAAAGCGGAGCGGCGTCCTGTGGGCTCATACGCTCGGTCCGGCGGGCGGGGCGTCGGGCTTGCCAGCCGAGTCGATGGGGCGGCTCTCGTGGATCAGGATCACGGGAGGGGCGGATGCCTCGGCCTCGCGGGCCGGGGGAGCGCTGGGCATCTGCGGCAGCCCTCGCTCCGGCCGCTCGGCTTCGACCTCGTGCACGTCATCGCCCACGTTGGCGAACACGACGGCGACGTAGGGAAGGAAGATCGCCGCGGCGCCGAAGATCCACGTGTACCAGCCGTACGGGGTGACCAGCACCATGAGCACGAAGCACACGATGCGGATGCCCATCATCACGAGGTAGCGAGTGTAGCGACGGCTCGCTTCGTCGCGCGGCGCCCGCGGAAGGGACGTCGCCGACTGCGCATTCGCCTGACTCTTCACGATGATCACAGACTACGCCGCGTGCAGGCCTATCGAGCCCGCTGCGGCCGGATGATCGGACTCAGATGGTGCTGTAACGCGTGCCCTGTGAGGCCGCGAAGGCGATGAACGCGAAGAACACGATCACCCCGATGATGAACAGCCCCAACCCGACGTAGCCGACGATCACCCCGGCCAGCGCCATCCCGCGACCGTTCTCGCCATTAGTGGAGAGCTGGCGGAGCGAGATGTGGCCCATGATCACTCCGGCCAGCGAGCCGACGAAGGGCAGGATCCAGATGAACCCGATGATCGACGCGATCATCGAGATCACCGCGAGCACGTTGGTCTTCGGCGCTGCGGGGTACGCGGCAGCCGCGCCGTACGGGGCTTGCGCATACTGCTGCGGGTAGGCGGGCTGGCCGTAGGCGGGCTGAGCGGGAGCGCCGTAGGGGGCGGGCTGAGCAGGAGCGCCGTACGGGGCGGGCGGCGGGTACGCGGCGGGCGGCGGGTAGGCGCTCGGCTGTGCGGGCGCGCCGTAGGCGGGTGGCGTCGGCGCGGCCGGGATGTCGGAGTTCTGGCCGGGGGAGTTGTCGCTCACGTTGCGCCTTTCGTCGAGGGTGCAGGTCTTCAGCGTCCCAGCGAGGCCGCCCGGGTGTCAAACCTGCACGCCGCTAGGCTGGTGCGGATCATCCGCCGAGCTCCAGGAGTGCCACATGCCCAGCGATCGCGTCGTCCTCGTCACCGGAGGAAACCGCGGCATCGGCCGCGCCATCGCCGCGCGCTTCGTCGCGGAGGGGTACCGGGTCGCGGTGACCGCTCGCTCGGGGGAGGGCCCGGAGGGCACGCTGACCGTGCGCGCGGACGTGACGGATGCTGCGGCCCTGGATGCCGCGTTCACCGAGGTGGAACAGCAACTGGGCCCGGTCGAGATCGTCGTCGCGAACGCGGGCATCACCCGCGACACCCTCCTGCTGAGGATGTCGGAGGACGACTTCGACAGCGTGATCGCCACCAACCTCGGTGGAACCTTCCGCGTGGTCAAGCGCGCCTCCAAGGGCATGCTCCGCGCCCGCTGGGGCCGGGTGATCCTCATCTCGAGCGTCGTGGGCCTGTACGGCGGGGCGGGCCAGGTCAACTATTCGGCGTCCAAGAGCGCGCTCGTCGGCTTCGCCCGTTCGCTGACCCGCGAGCTGGGCTCGCGCGGGATCACCGCCAACGTCGTGGCTCCCGGTTTCATCGAGACCGATCTGACCGCCGTTCTGCCCGAGGCGACCCAGGCCGAGTACAAGAAGAACATCCCGGCGGGGCGATTCGCCACGACCGACGAGGTCGCCGGCGTCGTCACGTGGCTTGCCTCGGACGACGCGTCGTACATCTCGGGAGCAGTCATCCCGGTGGACGGCGGGCTCGGGATGGGTCACTGATCGCCGCGCGCGCCCTGCGCACCGAGGTCAGGGCAGGAGCGGGATCACCTCGCGCAGGTCGACGGGGCCGATCACCAGGTCGGCGCGCCTGCGCACCGCGGGCTTGGCGTTGAACGCGAGTCCGAGACCGGCCGCCGCCAGCATCGGCAGGTCGTTGGCGCCGTCGCCGATCGCGATCGTCCGACCGATCGGCACGCCGAGCTCGGCGGCCCACTGACCCAGCGCTGCGGCTTTGGCCCCGGCATCCACGATGTCGCCGTCGACGACGCCGGTCAGCGTGCCGGCCGCTGCGGCGAGGCGATTCGCGCGCCAGCGGTCGACCCCGAGCTGTGGTGCGACAGTATCCAGGATCTCGTGGAAGCCGCCGGAGACGACGCCCACCACCCCGCCGCGCTCATGGACTGCACGGATGAGCTCACGCACGCCGGGGGTGGGCTCGATGCGCGCGAGCACGCGCGCGAACGAGGTCACCGGTACGCCCGCCAGCGCCCGCACCCGTGACCTCAGGCTCTCGGCGAAGTCGACCTCACCGCGCATGGCGGCCTCGGTCGCCGCCGCGACTTCGGGCCCGCGTCCCGCTTCGTCGGCGATGAGTTCGATGACTTCGTTGCGGATGAGGGTCGAATCCGCGTCGAGGACGACGAGCAGACGTGTGGGGGCGACAGGCACCCTCACACGTTAGCGGTGCGCTCGAACGCGTCGAGCCGCGGCGTCAGTCGACGCGCGTGCCTTTGCCCACCACCGTGATGCCGGTCTCGGTGACGGTGAAGCCGCGGGCAAGATCGTGCCCGCGGTCGACTCCCACCGTCGCCCCGTCGCCGAGGACCACGTTCTTATCGAGGATGGCTCGATGGATGCGGGCGCCCTGCCCGACCCGGACGTGGTCGAAGATGACGGAGTCGGTGATCGTCGAGCCCCCGGCGGCGAGCGCCCACGGGCCGATCACGCTGCGCTCGAGGTGGGTGCCGGAGAGCACCGATCCGAGCGAGACGATCGAGTCGATCGAGTTGCCGATGCGGCCGACCGAGTCGCGCACGAACTTCGCCGGAGGCGAGTTCACCGTCTGCGAGTGGATCGGCCAGTCCATGTTGTACAGATTGAAGATCGGCAGCGTCGAGATGAGGTCCATGTGCGCGTCGAAGAACGACTCGATCGTGCCCACGTCGCGCCAGTACGACCGGTCGCGATCAGTGGAGCCCGGCACGTCGTTGCGCTTCATGTCGTACACGCCGGCCTCGCCGCGACCGACGAAGTAGGGCACGATGTCGCCGCCCATGTCGTGGTTGGAGGTGGGCAGCTCGCCGTCGGATTCGACCGCCTCGATCAGGGCGTCGGTGTCGAAGATGTAGTTGCCCATCGAGGCGAGGACCTCGTCAGGGGAGTCGGCGAGTCCGGTCGGGTTCTGCGGCTTCTCCAGGAACTGGTTGATCTTCGCCGGGTCTTTCGGGTCGACGTCGATGACGCCGAACTGGTTGGCCATTCCGATGGGCTGGCGGATGCCGGCGACCGTCGCCCGCGCGCCGGATTGGATGTGCGCGTCGAGCATCTGCCGGAAGTCCATCCGGTAGACGTGGTCTGCGCCGATGACGATGACGATGTCGGGCTTCTCGTCGTTGATCAGGTTGAGGCTCTGCAGGATGGCGTCGGCCGACCCCGAGAACCAGCGCTTGCCGAGCCGTTGCTGCGCCGGAACCGACGCGACATAGGAGTCCAGCAGCGGCGACATGCGCCACGTCTGGGAGATGTGCCTGTCGAGGCTGTGCGACTTGTACTGCGTCAGCACGACGAGCTGTCTCAGCCCCGAGTTGATGAGATTGGAGATCGCGAAATCGATCAGACGGTACTGGCCTCCGAACGGAACGGCGGGCTTGGCACGGTCTGCGGTGAGGGGCATGAGACGTTTCCCCTCACCTCCGGCGAGGATGATTCCGAACACCTTGGGCGCTGCTGGCATGGCACCACACTAGGCCGCGCCTGGGCCGGGGACTAGCGTATTGACATGCGAGTCGACATCATCACCAAGGAGTATCCGCCCGAGATCTACGGCGGCGCGGGCGTGCATGTCGCGGAACTCGTGAAGGCGCTGCGCGAGCGTCTCGACGTGCAGGTGCGGGCCTTCGGCGCACCGCGCGACGAGCCGGGGACGACCTCCTATGCGGCTCCTGTGGAGCTGTCCGGGGCGAACGGGGCGCTGCAGACGCTGGGCACCGACCTCGAGATCGTGACGGATGTCGCGGGGGCCGACGTGGTGCACAGCCACACCTGGTACGCGAACTTCGCGGGCCATCTGTCGTCGCTCCTGCACGGCATCCCGCATATCGTCACCGCCCACAGTCTGGAGCCGCTGCGCCCGTGGAAGGCGGAGCAGCTCGGCGGCGGCTACGCGGTGTCGAGTTACATCGAGAAAACGGCATACGAGGGTGCGGCCGCCATCGTCGCGGTGAGCGAGGGGATGCGGCAGGACATCCTGCGCAGCTACCCTGCGCTTGATCCGGCCGATGTGCGGGTGATCTACAACGGCATCGACGTGGAGGCGTGGCATCCCGTCGACGACGCGGCGGTGCTCGCGGAGCACGGGATCGACCCGGCGCGACCCTCGGTCGTGTTCGTCGGCCGCATCACCCGGCAGAAGGGGCTGCCGTACCTGCTGCGCGCCGTGGCCGAGCTTCCGGCCGACGTGCAGGTCATCCTCTGCGCCGGCGCCCCCGATACGCCGCAGATCCTCGCCGAGGTCGAGGGGCTCGTCCGCGACCTGCAGACCACACGCGATGGCGTCGTGTGGATCGACAAGCTGCTGCCGCGGCACGAACTGTGCGCCATCCTGTCGTCGGCCACGACTTTCGTCTGCCCGTCCGTCTACGAGCCGCTCGGGATCGTCAACCTCGAGGCGATGGCGTGCGGCGCCGCCGTGGTGGGAACGGCGACCGGCGGCATCCCCGAGGTCGTGGTGGACGGTGTGACCGGGCGTCTCGTCCCGATCGAGCAGGTGCAGGACGGTACCGGGACCCCCGTCGACCCCGAGCGCTTCGTCGCCGATCTCGCGCGCGTGCTGACGGAGGTCGTCACCGACCCCGAGCTCGCCCGCGCGTACGGCGAGGCGGGTCGCGCCAGGGCGGCTGCCGATTTCAGCTGGGGCGCGATCGCCGATGCCACGGCCGCGCTGTACGCCGAGGTGGCCGGTCGCGGCCGATAGGCTGGGCATATGCCGCAGGTGCTCGAATTCTCCGACGTCGTCGTCCGCCGAAGCACCCGGAATATCGTCGATCATCTCGACTGGACGGTGCAAGACGATCAGCGCTGGGTGATTCTCGGACCCAATGGGGCGGGCAAGACCACCCTGCTGCAGCTGGCCGACACGCTGATGCATCCCACGTCCGGCCGCGTCACGATCCTCGGCGAGGTGCTCGGTCGCAGCGACGTGTTCGAGCTGCGTCCGCGCATCGGCTTCGCATCGTCCGCGATGGCCAAGCGGATTCCCGCGGACGAGACGGTTCTGAACGTCGTGCTCACGGCAGCCTTCTCGGTGCTCGGGCGATGGAACGAGGATTACGAGGACATCGATGAACGCCGCGCGCTGCGCGTGCTCGCCGAATGGAAGCTCGATCACCTGGCCGACCGCACGTTCGGCACCCTGTCGGACGGCGAGCAGAAGCGGGTGCAGATCGCGCGTGCGATCATGACCGACCCCGAGCTGCTCCTCCTCGATGAACCGACTGCGAGTCTCGACCTCGGCGCACGCGAGGAACTGCTGGTGCTGCTGGCGGGGTACGCGCAGGCGCCGTCCACCCCCGCGATGGTGATGGTCACCCATCACGTCGAAGAGATCCCCGTCGGTTTCACCCACGTGATGCTGCTGCGCGACGGCGCGGCGGTCTCATCCGGCCGGATCGCCGACGCACTCACCTCCGAGACGCTGACACACGCGTTCGGGCTGCCGATCGAGCTCACCGAACACGAGGGCAGGTACGCCGCCATCGCGCGCGCGTGAGCCGATTCCGCATCGTGCGGCAAGCCTGATAGAATCGTCCCTTGGTGCATTCGCACCGCAGACTTTCGCCCTGGCACAATCCAGAGCACCACTCCTAGAGGATCACCATGAAGACTGACATCCACCCCGACTACCAGGCAGTCGTGTTCCGCGACCTCGGCTCGGGCGAGACCTTCCTGACCCGTTCGACGGTCACCAGCAGCAAGACGATCGAGCTCGACGGGGTCGAGTACCCGGTCATCGACGTCGAGATCTCGTCCGCGTCGCACCCGTTCTACACGGGCAAGCAGCGCATCATGGACTCGGCCGGCCGCGTGGAGAAGTTCAACCAGCGCTTCAAGGGCTTCGGCGGCGGCTCGAGCAACTAGCTCACCCTGCTTCGACAGAAACGCCCCGCTTCGGCGGGGCGTTTCTTCGTGTTGCAGCCGTCGCTCAATTCATTATCGCGTTAATTCATGACGGCATGTATCGTCATCGTCATGTATATGCCGACCGCGACCGTGACCCATACCGCCGCTCTCGCTCGATTCGGCCACGCGCTCTCCGACTCGACTCGAGTAGGCGTGCTGCTCGCGTTGCGCGACGCGCCGGCGTACCCCTCAGATCTCGCCGATGCGCTCGGCGTCTCACGGCAGGTCATGTCGAATCAGCTGGCCTGCCTCCGCGGATGCGGTCTGGTCGAAGCGGTCGCCGAGGGGCGCCGCAGCTCTTATCGCCTCGCTGACTCCCACCTCACGCCCGCGCTCAACGAGTTGCTCCAGGTCGTCCTGTCCGTCGAGCCCGACTGCTGCGCCGGAGAGAACTGCCGGTGCGCATGACCGCGAGTGCTGACGCCCGCGCCGATCGCAGGCTGGTGCTGCAGCGCCGGATCCGTGGGATCGTCGCCGCCACGATCGGCTACAACCTGGTCGAGGCGGTCGTCGCGATCATCGCCGGCACCACCGCATCCTCCACCGCCCTGATCGCCTTCGGATTGGATTCGACCATCGAAGTCGTCTCCGCGGCCGCCGTCGCGTGGCAATTCACCCGACGCGACCCGCAACGCTGGGAGAAGCCGACCCTGCGCGTGATCGCCATCGCCTTCTTCGCCCTCGCCGCGTACGTCATCACCACGTCGCTCGGCGCGCTGTTCGCCCGGGTCGAGGCCGAGCACAGCCCGCTCGGCATCATGATCACCGCCCTCAGCGTTATCGTCATGCCGTTCCTCTCGCTCGCGGAACGCCGTGCGGGACGCGAGCTCGGATCGGCGACCGCCGTCGCGGACTCCGCGCAGACCCTGATCTGCACCTATCTCTCCGCCGCCGTCCTCGCAGGACTCATCCTCAACACGGTCTGGGGATGGTGGTGGGCCGATGCGATTGCGGGGCTCGTCACCGCAGGCTTCGCCATCCGAGAAGGGATCGAAGCCTGGCGCGGCGATGCCTGCGCCACCTCCGTCGGCATGCTTCTCGACGACGACGTCGAACACGCCCACTGATCTAAGAGCGGGATGGACGGGGACGTAGCCTCATCGCACGGGCCACCCGCCGTCGAGACGCTCGTCGGGATCGAGCCGGCCGATCCGGATGAAGTATTCGGTCAGGCTCGCCGCCTGCGCTCGGGCCCAGGCGATCTGCCGCGTGTGCAGCTCTTCGACCCGAGGAGGCAGGAGCCCCGCGAACCGCTCGGCCAGCGTCTGGGCGATGCGTCCGGCAGCGACCGCGTCAGCGGAGGCTTCGTGCGCGTCGTCCAGCCGGACGGCATAGTGCTCCGCGACGGCGGAGAGGGTGCGCTTGCCCCGGCGGTAGCGGTCGTAGGTCTTGTCGATGATCAGCGGATCGATCACGGGCGAGGGGTCGCGGAGCGGCGACACCCCGTAGCGCTCCGCCTCGTGGTGCAGGAGCGAGAAGTCGTAGGCGGCGTTGTAGGCGACGACGGGGATGCCGGCACCGAGCAGCGAGCGGAGCACCTCGACGATCTGCTCGACGACATCGCCCGCGGGCGAGCCGACCGCGCGTGCGTGCGCGGTCGTGACACCGTGAATCTCGGCCGCCGAGTCGGGGATGTCGATGCCCGGGTCGGCGATCCAATCGCGGGCGAGGATGACCGAGCCACCCGCATCCAGCAGACCGACGTGGGCGGTGACTATCCGATCCGATGAGACGTCGACGCCGGTCGTCTCGAGGTCGAACACGCCGATCACCCGGGTCCAGGAGGGCGCACCGGTGACGCCGCCGACCGCAGGAGAGAGAGGGGAGTTCGCGTCCATGCTGATCACGGTATGCACCGCTTCCGACATCGCGCCGACTCTAGGATCGTTGCGTGCCTGTTCCTCATCCCACCGCGCCGGTCGCGTCCCTTCAGCCGAGGCGGCGCGAGGTGCAGATCGCCGGAGGGTCGACGGTCTACTGGGAATACGGCCCGGCGGATGCACAGGCGATCGTCGCCGTCCACGGGTTCCGCGGCGAGCACCACGGCCTCGAGCCGGTCGTCGCCCTGCTGCCCGAGTATCGGATCATCTCGCCCGATCTCCCCGGTTTCGGCGAGACGCTCCCGCTCCCAGGCCGCACGCACGACCTCGCCGCGTACACGGACTGGCTGCACGCGTTCGTCGGCGCGGTCGCGCCCGGTGCCGTCATCCTGGGTCATTCATTCGGGTCGATCGTGTCGTCCGCGGCCGTCGCGGGTGGGCTCGTCACCCCGGAGCTGATCCTGGTCAATCCGATCGGGGCCCCGGCGTTGGAGGGCCCGCGCGGCATCATGACGCGGCTGGCGATCTTCTACTACTGGGCGGGGGCCCGCCTGCCCGAGCGTCTCGGCACCGCCGTGCTGCGGAGCGCTCTGGTGGTCCGGATCATGAGCGTGACGATGGCCAAGACCTCCGACAAAGACCTGCGCCGGTTCGTGCACGACCAGCACGACACGTATTTCGCGCGATTCGCCGACCGCGACGTGCTGCACGACGCCTTCGTCACGAGCGTCTCGCACGACGTCAGCGAGTTCGCGACACGCATCGGCGTGCCGACGCTCCTGATCGCGGCGCAGAAGGACGACATCACCCCGATCGAGGCCGAACGGCGCCTTGCGACGCTGTTCGCGAACGCCGAACTCGTCGAGATCCCCGACGTCGGGCATCTCATCCACTACGAGACGCCGGAGCCGGCGGCCCGAGCGATCAGGCGGTTTCTCTCGCCTTCCGCTGGCGATACGCGATGACGTTCATGCGGTTCCCGCAGTTACCGGTGTCGCAGTAGCGCTTCGATCCGTTCTTCGAATAGTCGATGTAGACAGAATCGCAATCGTCCGCCGAGCAGATGCGCACGCGGTCGTACTCGTCGGAGCGGATGACGTCGACGAACGCCATCGCGGTCTCCACCAGTATTCGCGTGGAGAGTGCTGCGTCGTCGGCTGTCGCGTGGATGTGCCAATCCAGATCGTCGTGCCGGACGAGGCGGGGCAGGGCCCTGCCATCGTGAAGCAACGCGTTGACCAGGTCGACCGCGTTATCGCGATCGACTTCCCACAGCTCACGCAGGCGAGGACGGATGCTGCGCAGCGACGCGAGCTGCGACTCGTCGCGGACGACGATGCCGCTGTAGCGGTTCTCGTCGAGGTACTCGTCGAGGTCGGTGAGCGTCTGCAGCCGATCGGCGTCGCCGAATCCCGGAAGCGTGTTGACGAGCTGGGCGGCGGCCTGCAGCGACACGCGGGTGTCATGAATGAATACCACGTTGACTCCTGACATGTCGGCCGCTAGTGTCACCAGTGTAATTCAATTCACTCCTGACAGGCGGACCTCGCGATGGCAGCCCCCACCCTCCCGCTCCTGCACGTGGGGCACGCCCACCGCGTGAGCTCGTCCGGTCTGGTGCTGGCCGTGGCATCCGCACTCGCATTCTCATCGAGCGGCCCGCTCGTGAAACCGCTTCTGGAGGCCGGTTGGTCACTGGGCGCTGCGCTGCTCGTGCGGATGGGCGTAGCTGCGCTGGTGCTCTCGCCCTCGCTCGTCCTGGCGATGCGTCGGCAGCCGTCGTTCCTGCGCAGGCACGGGAGGATCATCCTCGCGTTCGGCCTGATGCCGGTGCTGGGGTGTCAGCTCTTCTTCTTCTCCGCCATGCAGCGGTTGCCGGTGGGCGTCGCGCTCCTCATCCAATACCTCGCCCCCGTCATGCTCGTGGTCTTCGTGTGGGCGCGCACCCGCCGGCGTCCGTCTGCGCTCGTACTGTGGGGCTCGGTCGTCGCCATGGTCGGCCTCGTGCTCGTCGTCGACATCTCGGGCACGTCGTTCGACCTGCTCGGCACGGTCTTCGCACTGTGCGCCGCGGTGTGCGGGTGCGCTTACTTCGTGATCGCGGAGCGCGCGAGCGATGACCTCCCTCCGCTCGCCCTGGCCGCAGGCGGTCTGCTCACGGGGGCTGTCATCATGGCCGTCCTCTGCGCATCGGGCATCATGCCGTTCGTGGCGCCGGCCGTCTCGGTCGTCCTTGCCGGCATCGAGGTGCCGTGGTTCGTCCCGCTGCTATGGGTCGCCGCGGTGGCGACCACGCTGGGCTACGCCCTCGGCGTGATGGCTGTCCCGCGGATCGGCTCGCGCGTCGCCTCGTTCGTGGGCCTGTCGGAGGTGCTGTTCGCCCTCGGCTTCGCGTGGCTGTTCCTGGCCGAAGTGCCGGCCCCCGTGCAGTTCGCCGGAGGCGCGCTCATCCTCGTCGGAGTCGTCCTCGTGCGCGCGGACGCGCGTTCGGCGCTCACCCCACGTACCGAAGCCGCTACGCTTCCCGTCGTGCCAGCTCCATGAGCGGCGCGACCCGGTAGCCGATCACCTCGCCCATCACCAGCGAGGTCTCGGTGCGCTCGACGCCTTCGATCGCGAGGATGCGCGCATCCGTGTCGAACAGATGCTGGGTGTCGCGACAGGCGACCTTCACCAGCAGGTCGACCTGACCGCTGAGCCCATGGGCCTGCACGACCTCGGGCACCCGCTGCAGTTCGGCGGTGATGCGGGGGAGCACGGCCTGGCGCACCATGACGCTGATGAACGCCTCGATGGGGAACCCGAGTGCCGTCGATGAGAGCGCGCGCTCGTAGGAGAGGAACACCCCGGAGCGTTCGAGCTTCGCCATCCGAGCCTGCACGGTGTTGCGCGAGAGCCCCAGACGATCGGCGAGAGCGACGACGGTGGCACGGGGGTCTCCCGCGAGGGCGGCCAGAAGCTCCAGGTCGACGTGGTCGAGGTTTGCCATAGTGCGAAACAATATCAGCTTGTCGGACCGGCTGATTGGCAACATGCTCAATCAATGCTCGGATGCTTGAGCTAGGTGTCATGCGGACGTAACGTCGAGGGTGTCCGGCGACGACGCCGACGCTCTAGCAGACCGGCCCCACGAGGGCCGGCCGCGACCTTGAGGGATGACGATGGCGCACACCCTGAACCCCACCGCAGACCCGGCCGTCGACGCCCTCGACGTCGCCCGCCTGCTCACCGAGGACGGCGAACGCGTCGCCGATCGCGACCTCGACCCCTGGGTCGCCGATATCGACGCCGCTGCGCTGCAGTCGCTGTACCGCGACATGGCACTGGTGCGCCGCGTCGACACGGAGGGCGTCGCCCTTCAGCGTCAGGGCCAGCTCGGGCTCTGGGCGCCCTGCCTGGGCCAGGAGGCCACCCAGGTCGGCACCGCGCGCGCGCTGCGAGCGGACGACTTCGTGTTCCCGAGCTACCGCGAGACCGGCGTGATCCACGTGCGAGGTGCCACGCCTGCGGAGCTGGTGCTGACGTGGCGCGGCGAGGAGCACTCGACCTACGACCCGGCCGCCATCAACACCGCCCCTCTGCAGATCATCATCGGCGCCCAGGCGCTGCACGCCGTCGGCTACGCCATGGGCATCCAGCGCGACGGCACCGATCAGGTGGCCGCCGCGTATTTCGGCGACGGCGCCACGAGCCAGGGCGACGTCAACGAGGCGATGGTGTTCGCCTCGTCGTTCCGCGCGCCGGTGGTGTTCGTGTGCACGAACAACCAGTGGGCGATCTCCGAGCCCGTGACCGTCCAGGCGAAGTACCCGATCGCAGGGCGGGCGCCGGGATTCGGCATCCCGAGCATGCGCATCGACGGAAACGACGTGCTCGCCTCGATGGCGGCGATGCGGTGGGCGCTGGATCACGCCCGTCGCGGCGAAGGACCGGCGTTCATCGAGGCGGTGACGTATCGCATGGGCCCGCACACGACCTCTGACGACCCCACGAGGTATCGCGACGACGAGGAAGTCGAACGGTGGCGGCTCCGCGACCCCCTTATGCGCGTCGAAAGGCTGCTCCGCTCGCTCGGGGCGTTCGACGACGAGTTCGCCCGGGATGTCGCCGCGGATGCCGACCGCCTGGGCTCGCAGGTGCGCGCTGCCTGCCTCGGCGCGGTGTCGCGCCCTCCGATCGGCGTGTTCGATCACGTCTATGCCGAACCTCACGTCGGCCTCGACGAGCAGCGTGCGCACTTCGCGGGCTACCTCGACGGATTCGCCGACACGGCGGGAGCGGGGCGATGACTCTCCTGACGATGGCCAAGGCGCTGAACGAGGGACTTCGGCGTGCGCTGGCGGATGACCCGAAGGTCCTCGTGATGGGGGAGGACATCGGCAGGCTGGGCGGAGTGTTCCGCATCACGGACGGACTGCAGTCCGAATTCGGGGGGATGCGGGTGATCGACACCCCGCTCGCCGAGTCGGCGATCATGGGTACTGCCGTGGGGCTCGCCTTCCGGGGGTATCGGCCGGTCGTCGAGATCCAGTTCGACGGCTTCGTTTACCCCGCTTTCGACCAGATCGTCTGCCAGGTCGCCAAGCTGCACTACCGCTCGCACGGCACCGTGACGATGCCGATCACGATCCGCATCCCCTGGGCGGGCGGTATCGGCGCCGCCGAGCACCACAGCGAGTCGCCCGAAGCGTACTTCGTGCACACGTCGGGCCTGCGCGTCGTGGCCGTCTCGAACCCCCACGACGCCTACATGATGCTCCGCCAGGCGATCGCCTCGGACGACCCCGTGGTGTTCTTCGAGCCCAAGCGGCTCTATCACGCCAAGGGCGACGTGGATCTTGACCTCGACATCGCCGACGCGCCCCCGATGGGGCTCGCGCGCGTCGCCCGGGAAGGCACCGATGTCACGCTGCTCACGTACGGCGCGCAAGTGACGACGGCGATGGATGCCGCGACCGCCGCCGAAGACGACGGCGTCTCGATCGAGGTCATCGACCTGCGCTCGCTGTCGCCCGTCGACTACCGCACGGTCACCTCGTCGGTGCGCAAGACCGGGCGCGTGGTGGTGACCCACGAGGCCGCCAGGGAGGCGGGTGTGGGGGCGGAGCTCGTCGCCGGCGTCACCGAGCGGTGTTTCGAATACCTCGAGGCGGCGCCTGTCCGCGTGACCGGTCACGACATCCCGTACCCGCCCGCCAAGCTCGAAAAGCACCACCTTCCCGACCTCGACCGGATCCTCGACGCCGTCGACAGGGTTTTGGACCGGCCGAACAGCATGAGCGGAGTGTCGCTGTGACGAACTCTGCGATCGTGGACTTCCGCCTGCCCGATCTGGGCGAGGGCCTGCAGGAGGCCGAACTCGTGCAATGGCTCGTGGCCGAGGGTGACACCGTCGCGCTCAACCAGGTGATCGCCGAGGTCGAGACAGCGAAGGCGCTCGTGGAGCTTCCCTCACCCCATGCCGGGATGATCCACGCTCTGCACGCCGCGGCGGGCGACGTGGTGCCGGTCGGATCAGTGGTCGTCTCGTTCGATTCGGGCGGAGAAGGGGCGGGGGAGGAGGGGGCGGAAGAAGAGGAGAAGGCGCAGCCGAACCTGGTCGGGTACGGTGCCGCTCCGCGCAGCGCCGTTCGCCCGCAGCGCCGCGCACGTGCCGCGCACAGCCCCCGCCCGACAGTCGACGCGGCCGTGCTCGCGGCGTCCCCGCACGACGCGATCAGCGCGGTCGTGGAGCGTGCGCGCGAACGCCCTCGGTCGACGCCACCCGTACGCAAGCTCGCGAAGGATCTCGGGATCGATCTGGCGCTGGTCGAGGCATCCGCTGCGGGCCCCGTGATCACCCGCATCGATGTCGAGGAGTTCGCCCGCCGGAGAGATGCGCCCGCACCCGTGCCGCCGGCAACGCGCGACTCTGCACAGCGCACCAGCCGCACGCCGATTCGCGGAGTGCGCCGGATGACCGCCGATGCGATGGTGCGCAGCGCCTTCACCGCGCCGCACGTGACGACCTTCCTCACTGTGGACGTCAGCGCCACGACCGAACTGGTCGCGTCGTTGAAGGGCGATCGGATGCTGGAAGGACACCGCATCGGCATCATGGCGGTCGCGGCCAAGGCCGTCTGCCTCGCTCTGCCGCGGCATCCCGCCCTCAACTCACGCTGGGACGGCGATGCCGGCGAGATCGTCGAGCACCACTACGTCAATCTCGGCATCGCGGCAGCGACCGGCCGGGGCCTGGTCGTGCCGAACATCCGCGACGCCGAACAGCTGAGTCTGATCGAGCTCGCCGACGCGATCGGCGAGCTTGCCTCCATCGCGCGCGCGGGCAAGACCCCGCCGGCCGCGATGACCGGCGGAACCTTCTCGCTGACGAACGTCGGCGTGTTCGGCATCGACGCGGGGACGCCGATCCTCAATCCGGGCGAGGCGGGCATCCTCGCCCTCGGCGCCGTCCGTCGGCAGCCGTGGGAGCATCACGGCGAGGTGGCCCTCCGAGACGTGATGACGCTCGCGCTGTCATTCGATCACCGGCTCGTCGACGGAGAGCAGGGTGCGCGATTCCTGGTCGCCGTGGCGGACGTGCTGCGCGAGCCCGGCAGGGCGATGCTGCTGCGCTGAGAAGGGGCAGCGCGCGCCGTGCGCTTCGGGGAGACCCGCATCCGCTAGACTGAAGACACTTGCGAACCCGATCCGGGTTTCCTGCGTCGTCAGAACGACCCCTTCATGCTGCGGCAGGCCCCGAGCCCCGCAGACATGCTGAAGCTTCTCACGGCGAACGGATGCGTCGCCCGACGCCTTCGCCACTCCTCGGTGCACCACCATTGCTGCACCGGCTCCTTCCCGCCCGATCGGCGGTCGGAGCAAGCTGCCCGAAAGGCACACCCATGTCTACCGACACTCCTTCCTTCGCCTCCCTCGGCGTTCCGGCACCGCTCGTGCGCGTGCTCGCCGAGCAGGGCAAGAACGAACCCTTCCCCATCCAGGTCGACACGCTCCCCGACACCCTCGCCGGGCGCGACGTGCTCGGCCGCGGAAAGACCGGCTCGGGCAAGACGCTCGCGTTCGCGCTTCCGATGGTCGCCCGCCTCGGCGGCAAGCTCGCCGGCGGCAGCCGGCGCGCCGGACGCCCGCTCGGCATGGTCCTGGCACCGACCCGCGAGCTCGCGACCCAGATCGACGCGGTGCTCGCTCCGCTGGCGGCCGCGTATGGGCTGAAGACCACCACGATCTACGGCGGCGTGAACCAGAAGCGTCAGGTCGACGCGCTCAAGGCCGGGGTCGACATCATCGTCGCCTGCCCTGGCCGGCTCGAAGACCTCATGCAGCAGCGGTTCGTCACGCTCGACGCCATCGAGATCACCGTGCTCGACGAGGCCGACCACATGGCCGACCTCGGCTTCCTGCCGGTGGTCACCCGCATCCTCGACAAGACGCCCCAGGGCGGTCAGCGCCTGCTGTTCTCGGCGACGCTCGACAACGGCGTCGACAAGCTCGTGCGCCGCTTCCTGCAGAACGAGGTGCTCCACTCCGTCGACGAGGCCAACTCGCCCGTCGCTGCGATGACCCATCACGTCTTCGAGACCGCGGATGCCGACACCAAGCGCGATCTCGTCCACGCCCTCGCACGCGGCAAGGGCCGCCGCATCCTCTTCATGCGCACCAAGCACCACGCGAAGAAGCTCGCCAAGCAGCTCACCGACCAGGGCATCCCCGCCGTCGACCTGCACGGCAACCTCTCGCAGCCGCAGCGCGACCGCAATCTGGCCGCGTTCGGCGACGGTTCTGTCCGCGTCCTGGTGGCCACGGATGTCGCAGCCCGCGGCGTGCACGTCGATGACGTGGAGCTCGTGGTGCACGTCGACCCGCCCACCGAGCACAAGGCGTACCTGCACCGTTCCGGTCGCACCGCGCGTGCGGGCAGCGCGGGCGATGTCGTGACCGTGATGCTTCCCGCGCAGCGCAAGGACACCGAGGCGCTGCTGCGCAAGGCGGCCATCGCCGTGACCGCGATCGCGGTGCGCCACGACTCGCCCCAGGTCTCCGAGCTCGTCGGACCGGCGGCGGAGTACGTCAAGCCGCAGCCCCGCCAGGAGCAGCAGGGTTCGGGCGGTGGGCGCTCCGGCGGCGGCCGCTCCGGTGCCGGTCGCTCGGGTGGCGGCCAGTCGGCGGCCGGCCGTTCGCAGGGCGCAGGCGGGCAGCGCAAGCGCGCTCCGCGCGAAGGCTCGGGCACCGCAGGCGCATCCTCGCAGCGCTCGGGCGGCTCGGGGCAGCCACGCCCGGCGCAGGGCTCCGGTCAGGCTCGGCCCGCCCAGGGTCATGGCCGCTCGGGCGGAATGCGCGTCGGCGACACCGTCGGCCGCAACCCGCAGCGCACGAACCGTCGCGCCCAGGGCTGAGTCGGCAGTGAAGAAGGACCCGGGTCATGACCCGGGTCCTTCTTCGTCGTGTGCGCGCAACGGGCTCAGTACGCGCTGTACAGCGCCGACGCGATCGAGCCGATGTCGGTGTTCGCCGTGAGGGCGACTTTCCCGATGTCGACCGGGCGGGGAATCGGCACGTCGTTCACGTAGATCGCGAACGCGAGCTCGCGACCGCTCTTCGCGTCGAGATACCCGGCGAGCGCCTTGGTCGTGAGCACGAAGTCGCCGTCGGCATCTTTGCCCACGAGCGTTCCCGTCTTCGCGTGGGCCTTGCCTTTCGCCGGGTCGCCGTCCTCGAGCACCTTCGCGAGGGACCCGTCCACTCCGAGGATCGGGGTCGAGTCGTAGAACGTGTCGAAGGTCGGTGTCGTCGTGAGGTATCTGAGGTAGTCCGTGAAGGCGGCGGGCTGGATGTGATTGGGCGGCAGCCCTTGGCCGTCCGTGATCGTGACTTCGTCGGTCGTCAGGCCGCCCTTCCTGAGCACCGACATCTCGGTCGCGATCCCGTCCTCGAGTGTGCGCTTGCCCTCCTGCGACGCGAGCAGGAGTGGGAGCTGGTTTGCGCCGAGGTTGTGACTGACCTTGTTGATGAGACGCGCGGTCTCGGAGAAGGGCGGTGAGGTGTAGCGCGCGATCGGTGTGGTCGCATCCAGTTCCGCGGATGGGGGCAACGCCGCGGGATTGGCCGAAAGCGGGTCGGTCGACACCTCGACACCGGCACGCCCGAGCGCCTCGATGAAGAGCGTCCGTGCCCACGTCGCCGGGTCGGCGACCTGGTACGTGTACACGACCGGAGAGGCGCCGGCAGGCACACTGCCGGAGATCGTGAGAGCGCCGCCGACCCCGGGGACGATGTCGAGGTCGATTGGGCTCCCCACCTCACCTGTGGTCACGTCGAAGGTCGGCCTGTACGCGGCCGTCTGCGGCCGCCACGTGCTCGTGACCGGGTGGCCGGCTGCGGCACCAGGGGTCATGACGAAGTCGACGAGATTGTCGTTCACCACGATCGGCGTGATCGGGACACCGTCCGCCGCGAAGGGGTCCCATAGGCGGTCGTCGACCATGACATCGCCGGCGATCCGTGTCACCCCGGCGGCTTCGACCTGCGCGGCGAGGGCGTCGAGACCGGACAGGGGGTCGATCGGCGAGAGGGTCGCTTGGCCCGGCAGCGCGTTGGCGTCGTAGTGGTCGAAGATCTGCACATCGATCGTGCCGTCGGGCTTCACACCGTTTCCGAGTGTGAGGTCGCCCATGCCGCGCAGCACGAGATCACCGGCGAGGGTGCCGTCGGCGATCGGCCCCGTAGC
The DNA here is from genome assembly GCF_964244775.1 of uncultured Microbacterium sp. Taxonomy (NCBI): domain Bacteria; kingdom Bacillati; phylum Actinomycetota; class Actinomycetes; order Micrococcales; family Microbacteriaceae; genus Microbacterium; species uncultured Microbacterium sp. Next base: position 910,054 of record NZ_CAXTJR010000001.1, on the reverse strand, counting down.
GATGACCGGTGTGTCGATCGTGTGGTCCGCTCCGAGCTTCTCGAGGGCCGCGTTCACCGACAGGATCTTCGCGGTCGAGGCCATCTGGAACTTCTGATCGGTGTTCAGGGCGAGAAGCACCTCGCCGCTCTCGACGTCGACGAGACTCAGGCCCCAGCGCGCGCCCGCGTAGGCCGGGTCGTCCATGATCGCCTGCACCGCGGGCGGCATCACCGAGACGTCGCCGGCGGTCGGAACGGGAATGGGCGGCTCCGCCGTGCAGCCTGCGACGACGGTGGCGATCGCGGCGAGTCCGACCAGGCCGGCGAGGCGCGCGGTGCGAAGTGAGAGCGTCATGCTCTCACTGTGGCGCATCCCCCGGGACCGCGGGAGCCGACCCAGGCCGTGTCTCTCGGCGAGCGTCAGACGGTGAGGGCGGCTGTCGCCATCGATTCGAGGATGCTGCGGACCGTGCTGTCTGCGGGGACCCCGCGCTGCCCCCGCACGCTGTGCGGGGTGGAGTTGATGAGCCCGAAGCACGCGTGCGCCCGCACGCGCAGATCGCTCTCGGATCTGCCGGGGTGCAGGTGCGCGAGCACCGACATCCAGATCCCGACGTACTCGCGCTGCAGGCGGCGCACGCGATGACGGTCGTCGTCGCTCAGGCTCTCCAGCTCTCTGTCCTGCACGCGGATGACATCCGCGTCGGTGAGGGCGAAGTCGACGTGGAACCGCACGAGTGCCTCGAGCTGAGCATCCGGATCATCCAGCGCCGTGATCACCCCGCGACCGCCGTCCAGCAGCCTCTCACTGACCCGGACGAGGATCGCGCCGAGGAGGGCCTGCTTGTTCGCGAAATGGCGGTAGACGGCCGGCCCGCTGACTCCGACGGCGGCACCGAGCTCCTCGAGGCTGACCCCGGCGAAGCCGCGCTCTGCGAACAGGCGGGCCGCCTCGCGCAGCAGCGACGACTGCCGGTCGGCCTTCGCGCGATCGCGTTCGGTCAGCCCGCTTGCCATTTCAGTTAACCCTCGCTAACCTAGATTCACAGTTAGTGAACACTAACCAATGTGATCGCGCCCCGACAACCGGCGTGATCCGATCGTGACGTCGAGGGAGATGACATGAGCGTGCTGCCGACCGGTGGCGAGGCGCAAGCCGCGCTCGCACGCGACCTCCGTGAACGGCTGGCCACGGCATCCCTCGGCGGACCTGCGTCGTCGCGGGAGCGGCACGTCGCGCGCGGGAAGCTGCTCCCGCGCGAGCGGGTGGACCGCCTGCTCGACGAGGGGAGTCCGTTCATCGAGATCGCCCCGCTCGCCGCGGCCGGGCTCTACGACGACGAGGCGCCCGCCGCCGGGGTGATCGCCGGAATCGGCCTGGTGCACGGCCGGCACGTCATGGTCGTCTGCAACGATGCGACGGTCAAGGGCGGCACGTACTTCCCGTTGACGGTGAAGAAGCACCTGCGCGCGCAGGAGATCGCCGTGGAGAACCGGCTCCCGTGCATCTACCTCGTGGACTCGGGCGGCGCGTTCCTCCCCGCGCAGGACGAGGTCTTTCCCGATCGCGACCACTTCGGCCGGATCTTCTACAACCAGGCGCGCATGTCGGCCGAGCGCATTCCGCAGATCGCCGCCGTGCTGGGCTCATGCACCGCGGGCGGCGCGTACGTGCCCGCGATGAGCGACGAGACGGTGATCGTCCGCGGGCAGGGCACGATCTTCCTCGGCGGTCCGCCCCTCGTGAAAGCCGCCATCGGCGAGATCGTCACGCCGGAAGAACTCGGGGGCGCAGAGCTGCACGCGCGGCGATCGGGCGTCGTCGACCACCTCGCCGAAGACGACGAGCACGCGCTCGAGATCGTGCGCGACATCGTCGCGACGCTTCCGCCTCCCGCGGCGCCGGCGTGGGAGATCACGGCGGCCCGCGAACCCGCCGTGGATCCGGCCGGCCTCTACGGCGTGGTGCCGGTGGATGTGAATCAGCCCTACGACGTCCGCGAGGTGATCGCGCGGCTGGTCGACGGCAGCGACCTGCACGAGTTCAAGCGCGAATACGGCGACGCGCTGGTGACCGGCTTCGCGCACATCCACGGTCACCCGGTCGGCATCGTCGCCAACAACGGGGTGCTCTTCTCCGAGTCGGCGCAGAAGGGCGCGCACTTCATCGAGCTGTGCGACCAGCGCGGCATTCCGCTGCTGTTCCTGCAGAACATCTCCGGCTTCATGGTGGGGCGGGATGCCGAGGCCGGCGGCATCGCGAAAGACGGCGCCAAGATGGTCACGGCGGTCGCCACCACGCGGGTGCCCAAGCTCACCGTGGTGGTCGGCGGCTCGTTCGGCGCCGGGAACTATTCGATGTGCGGACGCGCGTACTCGCCCCGGTTCCTGTGGACCTGGCCGGCGAGCCGCATCTCCGTGATGGGCGGGCCGCAGGCGGCGTCGGTGCTCGCCACGGTCAAGCGCGACCAGCTCGAGGCGCGCGGCGAAGAGTGGTCCGAAGATGATCAGGCTGCGTTCGAGGCGCCGATCCGTGCGCGCTACGACGAGCAGGGAAACCCCTACTACGCCACCGCCCGGCTCTGGGACGACGGCGTGATCGATCCGATGGACACCCGCGACCTGCTCGGTCTCGCGCTCGACGTGATCGCGCGCGCACCCCTTCCCGATACGCGCTTCGGCGTGTTCCGGATGTGAGCGGCATGTTCGACACCGTGCTGGTCGCAAATCGCGGCGAGATCGCGCGCCGGGTGATCCGCACCCTCCGGCGGCTCGGCATCCGCTCCGTCGCCGTGTACAGCGACGCCGACGCGGAGGCGCCGCACGTCCGTGAGGCGGACGCCGCGGTGCGGATCGGGCCGGCCGCGGCATCCCATTCGTATCTCGATATCAACGCGGTGATCGCTGCCGCCCACCAGACGGGTGCGCAGGCGATCCACCCGGGGTACGGGTTCCTGTCGGAGAACGCGGCGTTCGCCGAGGCCTGCGCCGCGGCTGACATCGTCTTCATCGGGCCCGGCCGGCGCGCGCTCGAGGTCATGGCCGACAAGATCCGCGCCAAGGAGCACGTCGCACGCCACGGCGTGCCGGTGGTGCCGGGATTCAGCGCCCGCGGCATGGGAGATGACGAGATCGTCCGGGAGGCGGAGCGCGTCGGATTGCCGCTCCTGATCAAGCCGTCCGCGGGCGGCGGGGGCAAGGGCATGCAGATCGTCCGCGAACCCGCCGAGCTCCGCGATGCTCTCGCGACCGCCAGACGGGTGGCCTCGGCCGCCTTCGGAGACGACACGCTGCTGCTGGAGCGCCTCATCGATCGGCCACGGCACATCGAGGTGCAGGTGTTCGCCGACGCGCACGGCAGCGTGATCCATCTGGGCGAACGCGAATGCACGCTGCAGCGCCGCCACCAGAAGGTCATCGAAGAAGCGCCGTCGCCCGTCGTCGACGCCAGCACTCGAGCCCGGCTGGGTGCGGCCGCGTGCGCCGCTGCGGCGAGCGTCGACTACCTCGGAGCGGGCACCGTCGAATTCCTGGTCGCGACGGGCCGCCCGGACGAGTTCTTCTTCATCGAGATGAACACCCGCCTGCAGGTCGAGCATCCGGTCACCGAGCTCGTCACCGGGCTCGATCTGGTCGAACTGCAGCTGCGGGTGGCCGCGGGCGAACGGCTGCCGATCGCACAGCGCGACGTGCGCCTGGACGGTCATGCGATCGAGGCGCGCGTGTACGCCGAGGCGCCCGCGCGCGGCTTCCTGCCCGCAACGGGTGAGGTGCTGCTGTGGCGGGCGGCCTCGAGCCCGATGACAAGCGCGACCGCTGAGCCTGTCGACGTGCGTACGGATGCCGCGGTCGAGACCGGCAGCACCGTCTCGGCCGACTACGACCCGATGATCGCCAAGGTGATCGGGTGGGGCGAGGATCGAGCATCCGCCCTCGAGCGGCTCGACGGCGCCCTCGCCCGTACCGTCCTGCTCGGAGTCGACTCGAACATCGGATTCCTGCGCACGCTGCTCGCCGATCCCGCGGTACAGGCCGGCGACCTCGACACCGGCCTGATCGATCGGCTGCCGCCGTTCGAGGATCCCGTGCCGAGCCCGGGAGCCCTGGCGGCCGCGGCGACATATCTCGCCGCGTCGCACCCGCCCACCGTCAACGCGGTCGGCCCGTTGTGGGCGGCCCGCAGGGGGTGGCGGATCGGATCGCCCGCCGTCAGTGTCGTGCAGCGCTTCGAGACCTCCGCCGGGGGCATCGTCGCGGCCGACCCCGGCGACGCGGACGACGCGCTGGTGGCCGGGCCGGATGCGGACGGGCGAGTGTGGGTGCATGTCGCGGGCCACACCGCGGCGCTCCGCCCCTTGTCGCGCCGCGCAGCGGCAGAGCTGCGCCTCGCGCGCCGGGAGCTTGCCGCGGGCACGGCCGACCCGCAGCTCAAGGCCCCGATGCCGGGAGCCGTCGTCGCGGTGCACGTCGCCGACGGCGCGACGGTCGCCGCGGGCGACCGCATCCTCACGATCGAGGCGATGAAGATGGAGCACCCGATGACCGCCCCGCTCGACGGAATCGTCCGCCTCGACGCCGCCGTCGGCGACCAGGTGCGGCGCGATCAGGTGCTCGCCCGTGTCACCGAGTCTGCTGAATAGGAGAGCAATGGACCACCCGAACCTGACCGACGACGAGCGCGAGCTCGCGACGATGGTGCGCGAGTTCGCCGAGGAGGTCGTCGCCCCGCGCGCGTACGAGGCGGATCGCACCCACACTCTCCCGCTCGAGGTCGTGGCGCAGATGGGCGAGCTCGGCCTGTTCGGTCTGCCGTTCCCCGAAGAGTACGGCGGGCAAGGAGGCGACTACTTCGCGCTCTGCCTCGCGATCGAGGCTCTGGGCCGCGTCGACCAGTCCATCGCGATCACGCTCGAGGCAGGCGTGAGTCTCGGCGCGATGCCGGTGTTCCGCTTCGGCACCGAGGAGCAGAAGCGCGAGCTGCTGCCGGAGCTTCTCGCCGGGCGTGCGCTGGCCGGGTTCGGACTCACCGAGCCGGAAGCAGGATCGGATGCCGGAGCCACCCGCACCACTGCGCGCCTGGACGCGGGAACCGGCGAGTGGGTGGTGAACGGCGCGAAGCAGTTCATCACGAACTCGGGCACCGCCATCACGCGCTTCGTGACGGTGACGGCCGTCACCGGCGAGACCTCGGGCCGGAAAGAGATCTCCACGATCATCGTGCCCAACGCCACGCCCGGTTTCACCGTTGAGCCGGCGTACGACAAGGTGGGCTGGCATGCGTCCGACACGCATCCGCTGACATTCGTCGACGCGCGCGTGCCCGAAGCGAATCTGCTGGGGGAGCGCGGCCGCGGGTTCGCCAACTTCCTGCACATCCTCGACGAGGGTCGCATCGCGATCGCCGCGCTGTCGACGGGCGCCGCCGAGGGGTGCCTGGAGGCCGCGATCGACTACGCCAAGAAGCGGACGGTCTTCGGCGAGGCGCTCTCCACCCGCCAGAACGTGCAGTTCACGATCGCCCGCATGCACCTGCGCGTGCACAACGCGCGGCTGGCGTGGCATCACGCAGCGAGGCTCCGAGACGCGGGGAAGCCCTTCAAGACCGCGGCGGCGGTCGCCAAGCTGACCGCGAGCGATGCCGCCATGGACAACGCGCGCGACGCGACGCAGATCTTCGGCGGGAACGGCTTCATGAACGAGTACCCGGTGGCCAGGCACTACCGCGATTCGAAGATCCTCGAGATCGGCGAGGGCACGACCGAGGTGCAGCTGCTGGTGATCTCACGGGCACTCGGTCTCGAGTGAGCCGGGGCCGAACGGTAGCGTGAGCAGCGTGACCGAACACGACGTGCCGGCGCCTGTGCGCGAGATCGTGCAGCGCGGGCTGTACTTCGACGAGTTCGAAGTGGGCGTGCGGTACGCCCACCGCCCCGGACGCACCGCGACCGAGGCTGACAACGTGCTGTTCTCGTCGCTCACGATGAATGCGCAGGCTCTGCACCTGGATGCCGCGTATTCGGCCACGCAGCCGTTCGGTCAGCGCCTGATCAACTCGATGTGGACCCTCTCGACGATGGTCGGGCTGTCGGTGGGTCAGCTCACCCAGGGGACGCTCGTGGCCCAGCTCGGCCTGACCGACATCGCGTTCCCCGCACCGCTGTTCGCCGGCGACACCCTCACCGTGCAGACCGAGATCATCGCCAAGCGCGCCTCTGCCTCGCGCCCGGGGCAGGGCGTGGTGACGATGGCGCACACGGGCCGCAACCAGCACGGCGTGATCGTCGCCGCCGCGACGAGGGTCGCTCTGGTGTGGTGCGCGGATGCGGCGCCCGCGACGGGGGAGCTGTCGTGAGCGGCTTCCAGATGGGTCCCGCGCTGCTGTTCTGCCCCGCTGACCGCCCCGAGAGGTTCGCGAAGGCGCTGGAGCGCGCCGACGCCGTGATCCTCGACCTGGAGGACGCGGTGGGGCCGGCGGCCAAGTCGGCGGCGCGCGGCGCCGTGATCGAGTCGGAGCTCGACCCCGACCGGGTGATCGTGCGGGTCAACCCGCCCGGCACCGACGGCTTCGTCTCGGATCTGGCCTCGCTGTCGCAGACCGACTACCGCACCGTGATGATCGCGAAGGCCGAGAGCCCGAAGGCGCTGAAGGCCCTCGACCGGCGGTTCTCGCTCATCGCCCTCTGCGAGACGGCCAAGGGAGTGGCGGCCGCCGAGAAGCTCGCCGCGCACGACCAGGTCGTCGCGCTGATGTGGGGAGCGGAAGACCTCGTGGCGAGCCTCGGCGGCACCTCCAGCCGCAAGTCCAAGGGCGGCTACCGCGACATCGCCCGCTACGCCCGGTCGCGCGTGCTGCTGGCCGCAGGCGCCCACGGCAAGGCTGCGATCGACGCCGTGCACCTCGACATCTCGGACACGAAGCGGCTCGCCATCGAGGCGGCCGATGCGGCAGCATCCGGATTCGCCGCCACCGCGTGCATCCACCCGAGTCAGGTCGAGATCATCCGAGGCGCGTACCGCCCGGATGCCGCGACGATCGGCTGGGCGCGTGCGGTGCTGTCGGCCGCGCGCACGCACAGCGGTGTGTTCACCTACGCCGGCCGCATGGTCGACGAGCCGGTCCTGCGACACGCGCGCAGCGTGCTGAGCCGCGCTCAGTCGCCTTCGGCCTGACCGCCTACGCCACGACCCCGCTGTAAGTGAGCAGGCGGAGGCGTTCGCGTTCGAGGAGGAAGGTGGTGGCAGAGCCGTTGCCGAGGCGTTCGCCGTCGGCCGGGAACTCTTCGCGCGTCGCGTGCCGGATCACCTCGCGGATCAGGGCGCCGTGCGTGACGACGACCAGCGACGCGGCGATCGGGGCGGTGTCGCGCCGTGCGTCGGCGCTCACGCGGCGAAGGGCCGCGAGCGCGCGGGTGCGCAGCTGCGGCCTCGTCTCGGCGTCGGGCACCTCGGCGGTGTGCCAGTCGCCCCAGCGGGTGAAGAATTCGTCGGAGCTGATGCCCTCGGCCGCTCCGTAGGCCCGCTCGCGAAGCTCGGCGTACTGCCGCGGCAGCGGCAGGCCCAGCTCGGCGGCGATGATCTGCGCGGTCTCGCGCGCCCTGGACAGGTCGCTGCTGACGATCACCACAGGGCCCTCGAGTTGGACGCCGAGGTCGGCTGCGGCATCCCGTGCCTGCTGCCTGCCCGTGTCGTTCAGGGGGATGTCTGTGGTGCCCTGGATGCGCCGATCGCGATTCCAGTCGGTCTCGCCGTGGCGCACGAGCGTCAGGATGGTCACTGGTCTCCTCGATTCAGCGAGCCGCAGGCAGCGCCGTGGCGAGCGCGCTGAGCACTTCGCTGGCGCCGGCGTCGATCTTCACGGTGGCACGGCTGTCGGCCCTCGTCGCTCCGCGGTTGATGATGACGACCGGGAGGCGGCGCCGGCGAGCACGTTCGACGAGCCGGATGCCGGAGTTGACGACGAGGGATGACCCGGCCACCAGGAGCGCCTGGCTGGTCTGCACGAGCTGCTCGGCTTCGCGGAACTTCTCGGCCGGGATGAACTCGCCGAAGAACACGACATCGGGCTTGAGCATGCCGCCGCAGACCGTGCAGTCGGGAACGAGGAAGTCGACGGCCGTCTCGGGCCGCACGTCGCCGTCGGGGCCGAGGACGACGTTCTCGTCGACGGCGATCCAGGGGTTGGCCGCCTCGACGCGCACCGCGAGGTCGCGCCGGTCGAACACCTGGCCGCAGTGGGTGCAGAAGACGCGCCGCATCGTGCCGTGCAGTTCGACGACGCGGCGGCTGCCCGCGCGCACGTGCAGGCCGTCGACGTTCTGGGTCACCACGCCGGTGGCGATCCCCGATCCCTCGAGTGCGGCGATCGCCTCGTGGCCGGGGTTCGGGCCCGCTGCGGCGAAGGAGCGCCAGCCGAGGTGGCTGCCGACCCAGTATCGCTGGCGGGCGGCATGGCTGCCGAGGAACTGGTCGGCCGTCATCGGCGTGCGGGTGGGGGCGCCTTTGCCGCGATAGTCGGGGATGCCGGAATCGGTCGATACGCCGGCGCCGGTGAGGATCGCGACGCGGCGTCCGGCCAGGGCGTCGATCGCACGGCCGAGCATGGCCGTCGCCTGCGTGTCGAGCTCCGCCAGGATCGTCATGCGATCACCTCCCCGAGCTTCGAGTGTAGGCGGCTCGGTTTTCCGGGATGTTTCGGGCGGCCGGGGCGGGCCTGCAAGACTCGGGGAGGAGGAACGCCATGCCGACCGTGCACATCTCGTCCGAGGACGATCCGAGGCTCGCCGACTATCGGTCGCTGACGGATGTCGCGCTGCGCCGTCTCCTCGAGCCGGACGGCGGCCTCTACATCGCGGAGTCGGCGAAGGTGCTCAGCCGTGCCCTCGAGGCGGGTCACCGACCGCGGTCGGTGCTGGTGCAGGAGAAGTGGCTGCCGGATGTGGAGGCTTTGGGCGGTGTGGCGGCAGAGGTGCCTGTGTACGTCGTGGACGCGGCGATCGCCGAACGGGTGACCGGGTACGCGGTACATCGCGGACTGCTCGCCGCGATGCACCGACCCATTCTGCCGACGGTCGCAGAGGTGCTCGACGGCGCGCGGCGCGTGCTCGTGCTGGAAGACATCATGGATCACACGAACGTGGGCGCGGCCTTCCGCAGCGCCGCCGGCATCGGCGCCGATGCGGTGCTCGTCTCGCCCCGGTGCGCGGATCCGCTGTATCGCCGCAGCGTGCGGGTGAGCATGGGGACGGTGTTCCAGGTGCCGTGGACGCGGCTGCCCGAATGGCGTGAGGCTCGAGGGCAGCTGCACGACGCCGGGTTTCACATCGCCGCCCTCGCGCTGGCCGACGGCGCCATCGCGCTGGATGTGTTCGCCGCAGATCCACCCGACCGCGTCGCGCTGCTGCTCGGGGCGGAGGGCGACGGACTCAGCCGCCGTGCGCTCGAGGCGGCGGATTCGGTGGTCACGATCCCGATGGCCGGCGGGGTGGATTCGCTGAACGTCGCTGCCGCCGGCGCCGTGGCGCTCTGGGCGCTGCGGGAGCAGCACCCGTAGGGCTCTGGGCGCTGCGGGAGCAGCACCCGTAGCGTACTGGGCGCTCAGACCAGCTCGCCCGGCCCGGCCGCAGCATCCCGCCCCGGCGCGAGCGTGATGATGGGCAGCGGCTCGGGTCGCTTCGCGGTGATCCTGTCTCCGGACGACTCATGGCGGAGACGCCGCAGCACCCACGGCATCAGATGCGAGCGCGCCCAGACGATATCGCCCGTGCGGGCCTCGCGCCACGTCGTCGGCGGCAGCGGGTCGGGCTGCATGGGCTGGAGGTCGTTGGGCACGTTCAGCGCCCGCAACACCATCCTGGCGACCTCGTGGTGTCCGAGCGGGTTGTAGTGCAGCCGGTCGACGTCGAAGAAGCGCGGATCCTGCACCTCTTTGAGCGCCCACTGGTCTGCCACGATGCAGTCGTACTTCTCGGCGATCGCCCGGATGTTCTCGTTGTAGATCGCGACTTTGCCGCGGAACAGGCGGAGTGCCGGAGTGAAATTCGTATCGATGCCGGTGAACACCACGATCGTGGCGCCATCGCGGCTCAACCGGACGACGGCGTCTTCGAACAGCGCGGCGATCTCGTCGGGATCGGTGCCGGGGCGGATCACGTCGTTGCCGCCCGCCGAGAACGTGATCAGATCGGGTTTGAGCGCGAGCGCCGGATCGATCTGCTCGGCAGCGATCTGGGCGATCAGCTTTCCGCGCACGGCGAGGTTCGCGTAGGCGAAGTCGGGCACTTGCCGCGACAGCACTTCGGCGACGCGATCGGCCCACCCACGATGCCCGTCGGGGGAGTGGGGTTCGGGATCGCCGATCCCCTCGGTGAACGAGTCCCCGAGCGCTGCATAGCGTCGCCACGGGTGCGGGGAAGGGTTGTCGGGGGGCAGCGCGGCCGGCAGGGAATCGTCTGAAGCGGGCATGTCATCTCCTCCGATCGCGGCCGACTCCGAGCCTACTCGCGCCGTCCGACGGGGGTTGTCCGTACGCCCTGGCCGAGGCCCTCGATGTCGTGGCGCTCGTCTACAGTGGTGAGTCGTCGTGCGCGAGGGGTGCCGACGTCGAGGGGCGGTGATCGCGGTGGACGACCAGCAGACCGCATCACCCGTCGCGGGATTCACCGAGGTCGAGTCGACCGAGCACCTCGGCGGTTTCGCCGCCGAGCACCTGTCGCCCTCGTATCCGCAGCGCGCGCCGTGGGGCACCGCGCAGCGGCTGCGCGCATGGCAGGCCGAAGCCCTCGACCTGTACTTCCGCCTCGACGGGCCGGATGGCGCAGGTTCGGGTCCGCGCGATTTCCTGGCCGCGGCCACCCCCGGCGCCGGCAAGACCACGTTCGCCCTGCGCCTCGCGAGTGAGCTCATGCGCAGGCGCGTGATCGACAGGATCGTGGTGGTCGCGCCGACCGAGCACCTGAAGACTCAGTGGGCGGATGCTGCGGCCCGCGTCTCGATCCGGCTCGACCCTTCCTTCAGCAACCGCCACTCGGCGCCCGCTCGCCACTTCCACGGGGTCGCGATCACTTACGCGCAGGTGGCGGTGAAGTCGTCGGTGCACGAGAGCCTCATCCTCGACAAGCGCACGCTCGTGATCCTCGACGAAGTGCACCACGGCGGCGATGCGCTCAGCTGGGGCGAGGCTCTCCGTGACGCGTTCCGCCGCGCGACCCGCCGCCTGCTCCTGTCGGGCACGCCGTTCCGCAGCGACACCGCGCCCATCCCGTTCGTGGAGTACCACCCCGACGAGCACGGCATCCGGATCTCGCGTACCGACTACAGCTACGGCTACCGTCGCGCCCTCGAAGACGGGGTCGTGCGGCCGGTGATCTTCATGGTCTACGCCGGGCAGATGCGCTGGCGCACCAAGACCGGCGACGAGATGGAGGCCCGGCTCGGGCAGGACAACACGAAAGACATCACGGCGCAGGCGTGGCGCACCGCGCTCGATCCGCAGGGCGACTGGATCCCGGCGGTGCTGCGGTCGGCAGACCGCCGGCTGACCGAGGTGCGGGAGCAGGTTCCGGATGCCGGGGGCCTGGTGATCGCGACCGACCAGACCGCCGCGCGGGCCTACGCCGAGATCCTCCGCGAGGTCACCGGCGAGGCGCCGACCGTCGTCCTGTCGGACGAGGCCGAGTCCTCGGCGCGGATCGACGCGTTCTCCACCGGGACGAGCAGGTGGATGGTCGCCGTCCGCATGGTGTCCGAAGGCGTGGACGTGCCCCGGCTCGCGGTCGGGGTGTATGCGACCTCGGCGTCGACACCGCTGTTCTTCGCCCAGGCGATCGGGCGATTCGTCCGCGCCCGCCGGCGTGGTGAGACCGCCAGCATCTTCCTTCCGAACGTCCCCTCCCTCCTCGCACTCGCGGGCGAGCTCGAGCGCCAGCGCGACCACGCCCTGGATCGCGACGGCGACAGCGACGAGTGGAACGCCGAAGAAGATCTGATGGATGCTGCCGAGCGCGAGGATTCAGCATCCGATGCCCTCACCGAGGAATTCACCTATCAGGCGCTCGGATCGCTCGCCCACTTCGACCGCGTGCTGTTCGACGGCAAGGAGTTCGGTCAGCTCGCCGTGCCCGGCACGCCCGAGGAGGAGGAGTTCCTGGGGCTGCCCGGACTGCTCGAGCCCGAGCACGTCCACGAGCTCCTGCTGCAACGGCAGGCGCGCCAGGGGCGGCATCGGAGCGTGCGCGAGGCCGCGGAGGGGAATGGGCCGGGGCAGGTCGCGCCCGCGCTTCCCGCGGCGCTGCATCGCACGCTCAAAGAGCAGCGGCAGCTGCTCAACAGCCTCGTCGGGCTCTACGCTCGTCAGACCGGAGATTCGCACGGGGCGGTGCACACCGAGCTGCGCCGCATGTGCGGGGGGCCTGCCGTCGCTCAGGCCACCGTCGCCCAGCTGCAGGCGAGGATCGACGTGCTGCGCTCGCGGATCCGCTCTTGAGCCATTCGCTGTGGAGCGCCGCTTCGGACCCCCGAAATGCTGGCAATGCCCGCCGTGGTGCAACCGGGCGCGCGACCGCTGGCTAGCGTTGAAGGGTTCTGTTCCACCGCCTGGAGGCCACTGTGAGCGCGCCTGCCCTTCCTACCGCCCACGACAGGAAGCGCTGGGCGCGCTACCTCGTCACGGAGCGCGCCGAGGCGACCGTGTACCGTCAGCTCGCCGCGCGGCGCGACGGCGAGGAGCGCGAGATCCTGCTCGCGCTCGCCGATGCCGAGGGCCGGCATGAGGAGCATTGGCTGACCCTCCTCGGTGGCGAGCCGGCCAAGGCCCCGCGCCCCGATGCGGGCACCGTGGTGCTGGCGTGGATGGCCAAGCGGTTCGGCTCGATCTTCGTCCTCGCGCTCGCGCAGAACGCGGAGGGTCGGTCGCCGTACGAAAGCGAGCCGTTCGCGACGCCGAGAATGGCCGCAGACGAGAGGATCCACCACGAGGTGGTCCGCGGGCTTGCAGCGCGCGGGCGACGACGTCTGTCCGGCACCTTCCGCGCGGCGGTGTTCGGCGCGAACGACGGGCTCGTCTCGAACCTTGCGCTGATCCTCGGGATCGGGGCGACCGGCGCGCCGCCGCAGTTCGTGCTGTTCAGCGGGATCGCGGGTCTGCTGGCCGGCGCCCTCTCGATGGGGGCGGGCGAGTTCGTCTCGGTGCGATCGCAGCGCGAGCTGCTCGAGGCGACCGAACCGAACAATTTCGCCGACACCGCGCTTCCGTTCCTCGACCTCGATGCCAACGAGCTCGCGCTCGTCTACCGCACCCGCGGCCTGTCGGAGGACGAGGCGCTCGATACCGCGCGGCGCATCATCGCCGAAGCGCACGCGGCAGACCAGAGCGTCCCGTACCAGCGACCCGTCGAGGTCGGCGACGATCACGAGGTGGTGGGCGGAGCGTGGGGCGCCGCGATCTCGAGCTTCCTCTTCTTCGCATCCGGCGCGATCATCCCCGTCCTGCCCTGGCTGTTCGGCCTCTCAGGTCTACCCGCCGTGCTGACGGCGCTGCTGCTCGTCGGCATCGCACTGATGTCGACGGGAGCGATGGTCGGGCTGCTCTCGGGCGGTCCGCCCCTGCGCCGTGCGCTCCGGCAGTTGCTCATCGGATACGGCGCGGCCGCGATCACCTACGTCCTCGGGCTGCTGTTCGGGGTGTCGATGGGATGATCCGCCCGCGCCTGGGCGCCCGGCCCGATTCGGGCGGCGTCGGCGGACGTGATAATGTCGATCTTCGGTTGGAGACAACCTCACCCATGCGCGGGTGGCGGAATAGGTAGACGCGCTAGCTTGAGGTGCTAGTGCCCGAAAGGGCGTGGGGGTTCAAGTCCCCCCTCGCGCACGAACGAAAAGGGCCCCGATGAGGGGCCTTTTTTCTCGTATCCGTGACGCTTCGTGACACGGGGCTGCAACGCCGGGCCGGTAGGTTTGTCGGCATGCCTTCGCCCGACGAGTCCCTCCCCGAAGTGGTGCGCATCGCGCGGGATCTGATCCGGTTCGATACGACCAACTACGGCGGTGGGCGCGCCAACAGCGAGCGCGCGGCGGCCGAGTACGTGGGGGAGTACCTCACCGCACTGGGGCTGCAGCCGGAGTACTACGAGGCGGTCGAAGGTCGCACGAATGTGATGGCGCGCGTCAAGGGGCGCGATGCGGACAAGCCCGCGCTCGTGCTGCACGGTCACCTCGATGTGGTCCCTGCTGTCGCCGCCGACTGGAGCGTCGACCCGTTCGCCGGCGAGATTCGCGACGGGATGCTGTGGGGCCGCGGTGCCGTGGACATGAAGAACATGAACGCGATGATCCTCACCTCGGTCGCCGACATCCTCCGAGCCGGCGAGCTGCCCGAGCGCGACCTCGTCCTGGTCTTCTTCGCCGACGAGGAGAACGGCGGCGTCGAGGGATCCACGCTCGTGGTCGCTGAGCGCCCCGACTGGTTCGCCGGGGCGACCGAGGCGATCAGCGAGGTCGGCGGCTACTCGATCACCGTCGGCGACCGCAGCGCGTATCTGCTGCAGGTCGGCGAGAAGGCCCTCATCTGGATCCGCCTCGTCGCCCGTGGCCGCGCCGGGCACGGCAGTCGCTTCCATCCCGACAATGCGGTGACCCGCCTCGCGGAGGCGGTCGTGGCGATCGGGCGTACGCAATGGCCGGTCCGGCTCACCGCGACGACCCAGCAGCTCCTGGACGCCCTCGCCGGTCTCACCGGCGCAGAGGGAGCAGAGCCCGACGTTCTCGCGGATGCGACGGGCGCAGCATCCGCCTTCATCCGTTCGACCCTGCGGACCACGACCAACCCCACCGTGCTCGCCGCGGGCTACAAGCACAACGTGATCCCCGATCGGGCCGAGGCGCTCATCGACGTCCGTGTGCTGCCGGGTACGGAGGACGCCGCGCTCGCCGACATCCAGCGGATCGTGGGCGATGACGTCTCGATCGAGATCGTGGTCCGCGACGTCGGCCTGGAGGTGCCGTTCGAAGGCGATCTGGTCGACGCGATGGTCGCGGCCCTCGGCCGTCACGATCCCGGCGTGCCGGTGATCCCGTATCTGCTCGGCGCGGGCACCGACAACAAGGCGCTCTCCCGCCTCGGCATCGCGGGCTACGGCTTCGCCCCGCTGCGGCTTCCGGCCGACCTCGATTTCACCGGTATGTTCCACGGTGTCGACGAGCGTGTGCCGATCGACTCACTCGTCTTCGGGCAGCGCGTGCTGACCGACCTCATCCGCACGTACTGAGAGGCACGCATGCACTTCCTCGAGGCGATCATCATGGGGCTCGTCCAGGGACTCACCGAGTTCCTGCCGGTCTCCTCCAGCGCGCACCTGCGCATCCTGGGTGTGTTCCTTCCCGGCGCCCAAGACCCCGGGGCGGCCTTCACCGCGATCACTCAGATCGGCACGGAGGCGGCCGTCGTGCTGTTCTTCTGGCGCGACATCGTGCGGATCATCGCGCAGTGGTTCCGGGCACTGTTCGGCCGCATCCCGCGCGACGATCCGGATGCGCGGATGGGCTGGCTCATCATCATCGGCAGCATCCCGATCGTGGTGCTCGGGGTCGTGTTCCAGAACCAGATCGAGACGGTCTTCCGCTCGCTGTGGCTGGTCGCCGGGATGCTGATCCTGTTCGGCGTGCTGCTGGGGATCGCCGACGCCGTGGGCGCGCAGAAGCGCAAGATCGGCGACATCACCTACCCGAAGGGCATCATCTTCGGCTTCGCGCAGGCGCTCGCGCTCATCCCCGGCGTCTCACGCTCGGGCGGCACGATCACCGCCGGACTGTTCATGGGGTTCGAGCGCGCCGCTGCGGCCCGCTACGCGTTCCTGCTCGCGATCCCCGCCGTGTTCGGATCCGGCTTCTACCAGCTGTTCAAGAGCAGGGACGAGCCCGGCTTCTTCACGCTGGGCGAGACGGCCGTCGCGACCGTCGTCGCGTTCGTGGTCGCGCTCGGTGTGATCGCGTTCTTCATGCGGTACATCTCCCGGCACAGCTTCCTGCCGTTCGTGATCTACCGCGTGGCGCTGGGGAGCACAGTGCTCGTACTGCTGGCACTGGGCATCATTCCGGCCAACTGAGACGGGGGCGACGCTGCCGGGATGCTGCTACCGGCGCGGGTCGTCGCGCCCCGGCTTGGTCGGCCCGTCGCCGCCGCGCCGCAGATACCGCTCGAACTCCTGCGCGATCGCGTCGCCCGATGCCTCGGGCGAGTCCCACGTGTCGCGGGTGCGCTCGAGTTGCCGGATGTACTCGGTCATCTCCTCGTCGTCGGCCGCGGCCGCGTCGATGGACGCCTCCCAGGCCACCGATTCGCTCGCGAGGTCGCCGCGCGGGATCTGGGCGCCGGTGAGGTCTTCGAGCCGATCCAGGAGCGCGAGGGTGGCCTTGGGCGACGGGGTGTGGCCGGCGACGTAGTGCGGAACGCTCGCCCACAGGGTTGCCGAGGGGATGCCGGCGGTCTCGGCCGCGTGAGTGAGCACGCTGAGAATGCCCACCGGGCCCTCGTAGGTGCTCCGCTCCAGATCGAGCGACGAGCGGACCTGCTCGTTGTCGCTGCCGGCGAAGATCGAGATCGGTCGGGTGTGCGGGACGTCCGACATCATCGAGCCGAGCCCGATGAATCCCGTGATGTCTTCCCTCAGCGCGACGTCCACGAATTCGCTCGCGAACGCCTGCCATGCCCGCGCCGGCTCCACACCGGTCAACAGCCACACCTGCGTGCCGCGCAGCGCCTTCGTGGGGCGCAGCAGCGTGGCCTCGGGCCACCGCAGCGTGCGCGCGCCATCGGCATCGCTGGTCATCTGCGGCCGCGTGTACTGATAGTCGAAGTAGAGCTCCGGATCCACGGCGAAGACCGGCTCGTACGAGCCCTCCTCGCGCAGCAGCGAGATCGCGGCCGATGCGGCTTCGCCGGCATCGTTCCACCCATCGAACGCCGCGACCAGCACCCTTCGACCCAGTCCGTCCACGCGACCTCCTCCGTTCGGTGCCTCCAAGGATAGGCGCAGGCGCCGGATCCGGGGCCGTAGCATTGCCCGGTGAGCAACCCGACCGTACCGGCCGCCGTCCTGTGGGACATGGACGGCACCCTCGTCGACACCGAGCCGTATTGGATGGCCGCCGAGACACCGCTGATCGAGAGCTTCGGCGGCACCTGGTCGCACGAGCAGGCACTCCAGCTGGTCGGCATGGGCCTGGAGGACTCCGCGCGCATCCTCCAGGACGCGGGTGTCCGGATGCCGGTGCATGAGATCGTCGACCACCTGACGAGCGAGGTCATGGGCCGGCTGGCTGTCGACGGCATCCCGTTCCGCCCGGGTGCGCGCGAGCTGCTCGAAGAGCTGCGCACGGCCGGGATCAAGACGGCCCTGGTCACGATGTCGATGCGCCGGATGGCGCAGACCGTGATCGAGCTCATCGACTTCGACGCGTTCGACGTCGTGGTCGCCGGCGACGACGTGACCCGGCCCAAGCCCTTCCCGGACCCGTACCTTCAGGCGTGCGCGCAGCTGGGCGTCGATGCCGCCGACAGCGTCGCGATCGAGGATTCGCCCAACGGCCTGCGCTCGGCCCTCGCGTCCGGCGCATCCTCGATCGGCGTGCCGCTCATGGTGTCGCTGGCAGGCGTCGGCGCGCACGCGATCTGGCCGACGCTCGAGGGGCGCACCGTCACCGACGTCGTCGAGTTCCACACCGCCCGCACCCGCCGAGGAGCAACCGCATGACCGCCGACCTGCTGCGACCGAGCGGACCGTTCCGGGTGGGCGACCGCGTGCAGCTGACCGGGCCGAAGGCCCGGCTTCACACCATCACGCTCCGCGACGGCGGTGAGCTGCACACGCATCACGGCGTGCTGAAACACGAAGCCCTGATCGGCCAGCCCGACGGCTCGGTCGCGACAAACAGCGCGGGGCACGAATACCTGGCGCTGCGGCCGCTGCTGCGCGACTTCGTGATGTCGATGCCCCGTGGTGCGGCCATCGTCTACCCGAAGGACGCCGCGCAGATCCTGTCCGAGGCCGACATCTTCCCCGGGGCTGTCGTGGTCGAAGCGGGAGTCGGGTCGGGCGCGCTGTCGCTCTGGCTGCTGCGCACGATCGGCGCGACCGGGCGGCTCACCTCATTCGAGCGGCGCCCGGAGTTCGCGGAGGTGGCTGCGGCGAACGTCGAGACCTTCCTGGGCTCCCCGCCCGAGAACTGGGATGTCGTGGTCGCCGACCTGGCGACGGAGCTGCCCGCCACGGTGGCTCCGGCATCCGTCGACCGCGTCGTGCTCGACATGCTGGCGCCGTGGGAGTGCATCGACGTCGTGGCCGATGCGCTCGCGCCCGGGGGAGTGGTGCTCTGCTACGTCGCCACCGCCACCCAGCTCAGCCGGGTCGCCGAGTACCTGCGCGGCACCGGGCTCTTCACCGAGCCCACCGCGAACGAGACGATGGTGCGCGGCTGGCACGTCGAGGGGCTCGCCGTACGGCCCGATCACCGCATGGTGGCGCACACCGGTTTCCTGATCTCGGCCCGGCGCCTCGCACCGGGGGCGATCCCGCCCGAGGTCAAGCGTCGCGCGTCGAAGTCGAGCTACGGCGACGAAGACGTCGAACTGTGGACGCCCGGGGCGGTGGGCGACCGCGAGATCACCGACCGCAACCTCCGCAAGCGCGTGCGCGAGGCCCAGCGCGCGGCCGATGGCGCTCGCCTGGCGGGTTCGGATGGGCCCGAGGCGAACGCCTAGACTAATCCGGTGCGCAAGATCCCTGCTGTCGTCGCGGCCCTCGGCCTGGCCGCGCTCGCCCTGGCCGGATGCTCCGCGTCGGGCTCGGCATCCGGTTCGGCCTCGTGTCCTCGGCCGAGTGTGTCGGCCTCGCCCACACTGGATGGCGTCACCGTCGCCGGAGACACCGATGCTGCCCCCGTGGTCACGCTGCCCACCCCGTTCCACCTGGATGCAACGGCATCCGAAGATGTCGTCGCAGGCGACGGCACCGCCATCACCGACAGCGAACAGCTCGTCGTGCTCGACATCAGCCTGTCCAGCGGTGCGACGGGCAAGAAGCTCATCGCCACGCCCTATGACGGCGATCTGTCGCGCGTGTTCCCCCTCTCGCGCTGGGTGGAGACCTTCCCCGGCTTCGCGGACGCTCTGCACTGCGCGACCGTGGGCTCCCGTGTCGTCGTGGGACTCGCGCCGGGCGACATCCAGGAGCAGACGATGGCGAGCCTCGGTCTGAAAGACGGCGACTCCGCGATCGCGGTCGTCGATGTCCGGAAGGCCTTCCTGACCAAGGCCGACGGCGCGAACCAGTACAACGACGCGCTCGGGATGCCCACCGTCGTGCGCGCACCCGACGGCCGGCCCGGCATCATCGTGCCGGATGCGACGCCGCCCAGCGACCTCGTCGTCCAGACCATCAAGAAGGGCGACGGGCCGGAAGTCACCGGCGATGTGCCGGTGCGGATCGCCTATACGGGCGTCACGTGGGAGAACCGCAAGGTCTTCGACACGACGTGGGGCAGTGAGCCGCCGTCGACCACGCTCACCACGCTCGTCCCCGGCCTCGCCGAGGGTCTGAAGGGTCAGACAGTCGGTTCGCAGGTGCTCGTCGTCGTGCCGCCCGACCAGGGCTACGGCGCGACGCAGAAGGGCAGCGTCCCGGCGAATTCGACGCTCGTCTACGTCGTCGACATCCTCGGGCTCGATCAGGCCCCGGCCAACTAGCCCCAGACGGAGCCGGACAGTGCCCGCGAACGCGCCAGCGAAGAACCCTCCCGAGGAGCGGCTGGTCAACCTCGTCGTCGCGCTGATGGCCACCGAGCAGGGACTCACCAAGGACACGATCCTCACGTCCGTCGCCGGCTACCGCGAGCAGTCCGAGGCCGGCGCCTCGAAGGACGCGCTGGAGAAGATGTTCGAGCGCGACAAGGAGAGCCTCCGCGGACTCGGCGTGCCGATCGAGACGATCGGCGACTGGGCAGACCCCGACGACCTCCGCGAGGCGCGCTATCGCGTGCCCACCGCCGAGTACGAGCTCCCGGAGGACATCGTCTTCACGCCCGCCGAGATCGCCCTCTTGACCCTCGCCGGCGGCGTGTGGAGTCAGAGTTCGATGTCGGTCGATGCCCGGAGCGGGCTGCGCAAGATCCGCGCACTGGGCATCACTGTGGACGAGCCGATCATCGGCTACTCGCCGAAGATCAGCGTGCGCGAGCCGGCCTTCCCCGCGCTGCAGCAGGCGATCGAGCAGGCGCGCATCGTCGCCTTCCGCTATCTCAAGCCCGGCGATCATGCGCCGCGACTGCGCCGCTTCCAGCCGCTCGCGCTCGTGGAGTGGGAAGCCAGGTGGCACGTATACGGCATCGACATGGATGCTGCGGCCGACCGCACCTTCCTGCTGTCGCGTGTCGTCGGAGACGTGGAGATCACGAAGCAGTCGTTTGATCGATCGGCTCTCGAACACGCCGGTGACCGCGCGCTCGCAGGGCTGCAGCGCGTCGCCGAGCGGCAGCGCGCGCTCTTGGAGATCGACCCGGGGACCGAGGCGTCGCTGCGTCTCGGGCGTCGGGGGACACCCGCCGAACAGGGCATCCACGTGCCCTACGTCGACGTCCACGTCTTCGCCGACGAGCTCGCGTCGTATGGCCCCGAAGTGCGGGTGGTGGAGCCCCTCGAGCTGCGCTCCGAGGTGATCGCCCGCCTTACGGCGGCCCTGGGTCTGAACGGGGAACGATCATGAGCGCCCGCAAGCCCCTCGTCGCCACGGATCGGGCGGCGCTCATGCTCCAGCTCGTGCCCTACCTGATCGGCAAGGGCGAAGTGTCGATCGCCGAGGCCGCCGACGAATTCGACGTGACGCCCGAGCAGATGCGGTCGATGGTCGAGAAGCTCACGGTGATCGGGCTTCCCGGAGACGGCGGGTTCTGGCAGATGTCGAACGAGCTGTTCGACATCGACTGGGACCTCCTGGAGGAGCGCGATCTCATCGTGATCACGAACACGGTGGGGCTGGAGCGCTCGCCCAAGCTCACCGCGCGCGAGGCGGCCGCGCTCCTCGCCGGCCTCCAGCTCGCCCGCACCCTTCCCGGCTTCGGCGACAACGACCTGATCACCGGCCTGCTCGCCAAGCTCTCCCGCGGTGCGTCCGGCACACCCGTCGAGGTCATCGTCGCCTCCGGCCCCGTGGATGCTGTGCGCGACGCGGTCGCGGCGGCCCTGCGCGAGGGGGTGGCCGTCTCGTTCACCTACAAGGCGCCGGACGCTCCGCCCACCACCCGCACCGTCGACCCGGTGAAGGTGCACATCGCCAACGGCCAGTGGTACCTGCAGGGATGGTGCCACCTCCGCGAGGCGATGCGGACATTCCATCTCGACCGGGTCAGCGGGCTCGAGCTCACCGACATCCCGGTCGCGCACGGTCAGGAGCCGGTGCCCGCCCTGTTCGCGCCGGGGGAGGATGACATCGTCGCGCGCATCCGTTTCCCTGCGTCGGTCGCGCCGCTCCTGGGCGACTACCTCGACCGTGCAGACGTGCGCACCGAGGGCGAACTGTCGGTCGCGACCATGCGCGTCGCCGACGAGCACACGCTGCGGCGGCTGGCGGTGCGCCGCGGGGGCGACGTCGAGATCCTCGAGCCCGACGACGCCCGGCGCGCTGCCGCAGCCTGGGCGGAAGCGGGCCTCGCGCAGTATCGCTGACAGGCGCGGGCTCGGCGAATCCTCGGTATCCGCCATGGATGCTGCGTCTTCCGTCCGTTCCGCGGGCAGCGCGTTACACTGGGTGCACGGCTTCGGAAGGAACGACCATGTTGCAGGGACTCACCGGATGGCATTTCCTGATCATCCTCGCGGTGATCCTTCTCATCTTCGGTGCTGCCAAGCTGCCGGCGCTCGCCAAGAGCGTGGGTCAATCCGCCCGCGTCTTCAAGGGTGAGATGAAGGCCATGAAGGAAGACGACGCGGCACCGAGCACCACCGCTCCGAACACCGCGGAGTCGATCGCCGCACCGGCGGCACCCCCAGCGCCGTCGGCGTCGACGGTCGCCCCGGACGCTTCGGCAGTCGCGCGCGGCAGCATCGAACCCAAGTCCTGACGGCACCCGTGGCGACGCCTGGGACGTCGCGCCTCGGCATGCCCGATGCCCCCCGCCCCGAGAAGCGCATGTCGCTCGGGCAGCATCTCGTCGAGCTGCGCAAGCGCCTGCTGATCAGCGCCATCGGCCTCGTGGTCGGCATGGTGATCGCGTTCTTCTTCGCGGAACCGATCATCAATTTGCTCACCGAGCCGATCAACGTGATCGCAGAGCGCACAGGCAAGGCCGTCCTCAACTTCGACACCGTCACCGGGGCGTTCGATCTCCAGATCCGGATCGCGTTCGCGGTCGGTCTGCTCCTCTCCGCACCCGTGTGGCTCTCGCAGATCTGGCTTTTCATCTCGCCGGGTATGACCCGCAAAGAGGTCCGCTACACGATCGGCTTCCTCGGTGCCGCGATCCCGCTGTTCTTCGCCGGTGCGTACGCCGGCTACCTGGTCATGCCGCACATCATCGAGCTGATGTCGAGCTTCGTGCCGGAGGGCGCCGCGAACTTCTTCAAGTACGACTACTACTACGACTTCATCCTGAAGCTCCTCCTGGTGGTCGGGGTCGCGTTCGTGCTGCCCGTGTTCCTGGTCCTCCTGAACCTCGCAGGGGTCATGAGCGGCAAGGCGATCCTTAAGGGCTGGCGATTCGCGATCATCGCGATCGTCATCTTCACCGCGCTGGCCACACCGTCCGCCGACGTCATCTCGATGTTCCTGCTGGCGATCCCGATGCTCGTGCTCTACTTCGCGGCCGTCGGCGTCGCCCTGATCTTCGACCGCCGACGCCGGAAGCGGGATGCTGCGCTCCTGCCGCCCGGAGCGCCCGAGTGAGCGACCCCAGCCCCGCAGACCGGTTCGCGAGGGCGAGGGAGCACCGCGAGCATCCGATCACCGCCGCGTTCGCGGCATCCCAGCGCTTCGATCTCGACCCGTTCCAGATCGCGGGCTGTCAAGCGCTGGAGAGCGGTCGGAGCGTGCTTGTGGCGGCGCCGACGGGCGCGGGCAAGACGATCGTCGGCGAGTTCGCGGTACACCTCGCGATGCGCGAGCCCGCGGTCGGCGGTCACGCTGCGGAAGGGCACCCTGACAAGGCGTTCTACACGACGCCGATCAAGGCGCTGTCGAACCAGAAGTTCCACGAGCTGCAGGACGTGTACGGGGCCGAGAACGTCGGGCTGCTCACCGGCGACACGAACATCAACGGGAACGCGCGCGTGGTCGTCATGACCACCGAGGTGCTCCGCAACATGCTGTACGCGGAGTCGCCGGCCCTGAGGGGTCTCAGATTCGTCGTGATGGACGAAGTGCACTACCTCGCCGATCGATTCCGCGGGGCGGTGTGGGAGGAGATCATCATCCACCTGCCGCCGCGGGTGCGTCTGGTTTCGCTGTCTGCGACGGTCTCCAACGCCGAGGAGTTCGGCGACTGGCTCGACACGGTCCGGGGAGACACCGAGGTGATCGTCTCGGAGATCCGGCCCGTACCGCTCGAACAGCACGTGCTCGTGCGTGGCGACCTGCTGCCGCTGTTCGACGATCGCGCGGGGATCGCCACTGCGGCGGTCAACCAGGAGCTCATGCGCATCCGATCGGTGAAGGGCTCGAACTTCGAGAACAATCGTCGGGTGCAGGAGATGCGCAGCTCGTCGGCGAAGAGCGGCGGCCGACACGACGCGGGCGGGCACTATCACGGTG
Source organism: uncultured Microbacterium sp. (assembly GCF_964244775.1). Taxonomy (NCBI): domain Bacteria; kingdom Bacillati; phylum Actinomycetota; class Actinomycetes; order Micrococcales; family Microbacteriaceae; genus Microbacterium; species uncultured Microbacterium sp. The sequence goes on along the minus strand of NZ_CAXTJR010000001.1, from coordinate 886,284 downwards.
GGGGTCGGCGGCCGATCAAGGGCGCCCAGAGGCCGGTGCGCTCCGCCAACGCGCAGCGCATCGAACGCATCGATCGCCCCGACGTCGTCAGGCTCCTCGAGCGCGCGAACCTGCTGCCGGCGATCTTCTTCATCTTCAGCCGGGTCGGCTGCGACGCCGCGGTCCAGCAGGTACGGCGCTCGGGCGTGCGCCTCACCTCCGACGACGAGCGCGCCGAGATCCGGCGCATCGTCGATGACCTGACCCGGACGCTGCGGGATGAGGATCTGGCCGTGCTCGGCTACTGGGAATGGCGCGAGAACCTCGAGCGTGGGGTCGCCTCGCACCACGCGGGCCTCCTCCCCGCCTTCAAGGAGGTCGTCGAAGAACTCTTCCAGCGCAAGCTCGTCAAAGTCGTCTTCGCCACCGAGACTCTCGCCCTCGGCATCAACATGCCCGCCCGTACCGTGGTGCTCGAGAAGCTCGAGAAGTTCAACGGCGAGGCCCGCGTGGCCATCACTTCCGGCGAGTACACCCAGCTCACCGGGCGTGCGGGCCGGCGGGGGATCGATGTCGAGGGCCACGCGGTCATCCAGTGGACCGAGAGTCTCGACCCGCAGCAGGTCGCCGCCCTCGCCTCGCGGCGCACGTATCCGCTCAATTCGAGCTTCCGTCCGACGTATAACATGGCCGTCAATCTGATCGATCAGTTCGGCAGGCCGCGCTCGCGAGAGATCCTCGAGTCATCGTTCGCCCAGTTCCAGGCCGACCGGGCGGTCGTCGGGCTCGCGCGGCAGGTGCGTGAGGCCGAGGAGTCGCTGGCCGGCTACCAGAAGTCGATGACGTGCGATCGGGGCGACTTCGCCGAGTACTCCGGCATCCGACGTGAACTGAGCGATCTGGAAAAGCTCACCCGCAAGGATGCGACGGCCAGCCGCGCGGCGAGGGAGCAGCGTCAGCGGCAGATCGTGAGCCTGCGTCGGCGGATGCAGCGGCATCCGTGTCACGAGTGTCCCGACCGCGAGCAGCACGCGCGATGGGCCGAGCGGTATTGGAAGCTCAAGCGCACGGTCGATCAGATGCGGCGCCAGATCGACACGCGCACCGGGACGGTGGCGCGGATCTTCGACCACGTCGTCGACGTGCTGGCCGAGCTCGCGTATGTGCAGGTCGATGACGAGGGCGTGACGAGGCTCACCCCGGCGGGCCGCACGATGCGTCGCATCTACGGCGAGCGCGACCTGCTCGTGGCGGAGTCGCTGCGGCGCGGACTGTGGGAAGGGCTGGATGCTGCATCCCTGGCCGCCCTCGCGAGCTGCCTCGTATACGAGCCGCGGCGTGACGAGGCGGGGCCGGGGGAGCGGGGGCTGCCGCGCGGGGCGTTCCGGACGGCGTTGGCCGAGACCCAGGACCTCTGGCTGCGGCTGGACGACCTGGAGCGCGGCAATCGGCTGCCGGGCTCAGAGCCGGTGGCGGTGGGGCTCGCCCAGGCGATGCACTCGTGGGCGCGCGGCGGAGCGTTGGATCGCGTGCTGATCGAGGCCGACATGGCGGCGGGCGACTTCGTCCGCTGGACGAAGCAGACGATCGATCTGCTGGATCAGCTCTCGCTCGTGGCGGATGCGCGGCTCGCCGGCACCGCGCGCAAGGCGCTCGACGCGGTGCGCCGAGGGATCGTCGCGTACAGCTCGGTCTGATCCCGCAATGCACCCTCGGCGAGGGTGCATTGCGGGATGCGCAGAGCCGGTGCGCTTAGGGTTGTCGGGTGCCCCTCGCCGATGCCCCGCGACCCCTCCTGCCGCTGTGGGCAGGGGTGCTCACCTCGGTGGCCGGCGGGCTGGTCCTCACCACCGCGTTTCCTGCGCTCGGCTGGTGGCCGATGGCGTTCCCCGCGGTCGTGCTCGCCCTCGTGGGGCTGGTCGGGCGCAGGCTCTGGTCGTCGGTGCTCGTGGGCTTCGCCTTCGGCGCGTCGTTCTTCTTCGTCAACCTCTTCTTCACCGCCCGCTATCTCGGTCCGGTGCCATGGGCGGCGCTCTCGATGCTCGAGGCCCTGATCACCGCGGCCGGCGCGGTGCCCATCACCCTCGCGTACCGCTGGGCGCCGCGCCTGCTCCGTGCCACTTCGTGGCTCAGAGTCTCGGCGCGGCTCATCGTGCTGCCCCTGCTGGTGGCAGGCCTCTGGACCTTGCGCGAGCAGATCGTGGGCTCGTGGCCGTACGGGGGCTTCCCGTGGGGACGGATCGGAGTCACCCAGGTCGGAAGCCCGCTCGCCCATGTCGTCTCGTGGGTGGGGATGTCGGGGCTAACCTTCCTGATGGTCCTGTTCTGCGCGGCGGCGATCGAGTACGTGCGACTCGGGCGATTCCGAGCCCCGCTCACCGCCCTGCCGGCGGTGGTCGCCGGGCTCCTGCTGTTCGTCGTGCCGCAGTTCCCGACCACCGTCGTCGGAACGCTCCGCGTCGGAGCCGCACAGGGCAACGGCCCGGCGGGGTACTTCGACGTGCGCACGGCCCCGAACGAGGTGCTCGCCGCACAGCTCGAAGCCACCGCACCGCTGATCGGCCAGTCGATGGACCTGCTGCTCTGGCCCGAGGGGGGCGTCGACTCCGACCCCACGACCAGCAGATCCACCGCCGCCGTGCTCGACGGTCTCGCCGATCGGATCGGCGCACCGCTCGTCGTGAGTGCGGTCACCGGACGCGACGGGGTGTATTACAACTCGTCACTCCTGTGGGAAGCCGGCGCGGGCGCCGTGCAGACGTATGACAAGCGGCATCCCGTGCCGTTCGGCGAGTACGTGCCCGACCGCGCCTTCTGGGAGCCGTTCGCACCCGACCTGATCGGCCTGATCGGCCGCGAGTACACGCCGGGCACCGCCGCGCCGTTCTTCGATGTCAACGGAGTCGGGGTCGGCCTCGCGATCTGCTTCGACGTCATCTACGACGACGTGATCTGGGACGGGGCGCAGGACGGCGCTGAGATCTACATGTTCCAGACGAACAACGCCGACTTCCGCGGCACCGACGAGAACCTGCAGCAGCTGGCGTTCGCGCGCATGCGGGCCATCGAGACCGGGCGCTCGGTCGTCAACCTCTCCACGGTGGGCACGAGTGAGGTGATCGCCGCCGACGGCTCCACCCTCGACGGCATTCCCGCCGACGTCGCCGGGCACATGCTCACCGATGTGCCGCTGCACACCGGGCTCACCGCCGCGGTCGTGATCGGTCCGGTCGTGAAGATGGTGCTCGGCTGGGGGAGCATCCTCGCACTCTGCGCCGTAGGAGTTCTCGTGGCAGTGAAAGGCCGCCCTAATGCGAAGACGCCGGTCCCCGAAGGGGCCGACGTCTCAGGAGATGCGGGATGAGCGTCAGGCGCTGATCTTGTGGCTGGCGACGTCTTCGCCGGCGCCGCGACGGGCGCGCACGTAGGCGAGACGCTCCTCCAGGAGCTCTTCGAGCTCGGGCAGGGTGCGGCGCTCCAGAAGCATGTCCCAGTGGGTGCGCGCGACCTTGTCGTCGCTGTGGTCGACCGTGGCCGTACCGTCGCCGATACGAAGAAGCGACTCGGAGCCGCACGTGCGGCACTCCCAGGCCTCGGGCACCTCGGCGTCGGCGGCGAAGGTCATCGTCGTGTCACGCCCGCAGACGGTGCATCGGTATGTGTGCTGAGCGCGCTCATGGAACACGACGCCTTCTTCGCTTTGTAGGCTCTGGGCGCCGAGTCGGATGCCGCGCAAGCTGCGATCTGCCATTGTGTGGGTCCTCTCGTTGCTGTTCAGGTATAACGTCGCCACCTGGGCAGATCATCCGAACCAGGCAGCTCATGGGGTCATTCACAGTGGATGCACAGCGGGTGCGTCGCGGATGCTGCTCCGCGCGCCGATCACCGGTGCGTGTGCGGTTCTGACAGCGTGCGGAGCGCGACATCGGCGCGGTCTGTGACGATGCCATCCACGCCCATGGCGATGAGCCGCAGCATGTCCGCCGGGTCATTCACCGTCCACACGTGCACTTCGACGCCACGGCGGTGCGCAGCATCCAGCATCCGCGAGGTGACCACCCGGACGGCGCCACGACGCTCGGGCACCTGCAGCGCGTCGATGTCGCGCAGCGCCCGGGTGACCAGCCGCTCGGAGTGCAGCGCGAGGGCGAGTAGCAGCCGGGTGACGGTCGCGATTCCCGCAGAGGTCGCAGGGCGGATGCTCGCTCCCGCTCGCCCCGCCGCCTTCAGCGCCTCGCGGCGCCGGGCGTCGGAGAAGCTCGTCAGCAGCACACGTCCTGCGTGCGGAGCCACGATACGGCCGACTTCGCTCGCGGCGCCGGCAGCCTTCACATCGAGGTTCAACCGCACGTCCGGGAAGGCTTCGAGCGCCTGGCTCAGCGTGATGAGCCCGCCGCGGTCGGCCATGAGCCTCTCGAGCTCGGGGTGGGCGACGCCGGCGATCGCACGGGGGTCGCCTGTGACGCGCGACAGATCGGAATCGTGGAAGAGCACGACGACACCGTCGGCGGTCAGGTGGCAGTCCGACTCGACATACTCGGCGCCGGCGGCGTGCGCCGCGGCCACCGCCGCGAACGAGTTGTCGACGACGCCCTGCGCGGCCTCAGCCGCAGTCACCAGACCACGGTGCGCGAGCACCCGAGGGGCCGCCGCACCGGCGAACCAGGGGTGCTGCGTCACTGGGCCGGTTGCGAGGGCTCCGGCGGCACCGATCGCGGCGCGGCGGGCGGTGCCAGCGGCCCCTTGCCCGTCCCCACGAAACCGTTCGCGACGTTCTTCAGCGCCTCGGTGAGCTCGCTCGGGATGATCCAGAGCTTGCTGGAGGCGCTCTCGGCGATCTTCGGCAGCGTCTGCAGGTACTGGTACGCCAGCAGCTTCTCGTCGGGGTCGCCCGCGTGGATAGCGCTGAACACCGTCTGGATCGCCTCTGCCTCGCCCTGCGCCCGCAACACCGCGGCTGCCTTGTCGCCCTCCGCGCGGAGGATCTCGGCCTGCCTGGCGCCCTCGGCGGTGAGGATCGCCGACTGCTTCGTGCCCTCGGCGGTCAGGATGAGGGCGCGCCGATCGCGCTCGGCCCGCATCTGCTTCTCCATCGAGTCCTGGATCGACAGCGGCGGGTCGATGGCCTTGATCTCTACGCGTCCGACGCGGATGCCCCACTTGCCCGTCGCCTCGTCCAGGACGATGCGCAGCTGGCCGTTGATCTCGTCGCGGCTCGTGAGAGCCTCCTCGAGGTTCAGGCCACCGACGACGTTGCGGAGCGTCGTGGTGGTGAGCTGCTCGACCGCCCCCAGATAGTTGCGGATCTCATAGGTGGCGGCCCGAGCATCCGTCACCTGGAAGTAGATCACCGTGTCGATCGAGACGACCAGGTTGTCTTCCGTGATCACCGGCTGCGGCGGGAAGGAGACGACCTGCTCGCGCATGTCGATGAGCGGGCGGACGCGGTCGATGAAAGGCACCAGCAGGTTCAAGCCCGGCAGGAGGGTCTTGTGGTAGCGCCCGAGCCGCTCGACGACCCCCGCGGTGGCCTGCGGGATGATCCGGATGGAACGGATGAGCACGACCAGCACGAAGATGAAGACGACGGCGGCGACGACCCAGCCGATCGTGGTCGAGATGATGGCGTCGGGATTCATGCGTGCGTCTCCTCGTGGGATCTGACGAATGCGGTCGCGCCGTCGATACGGCTGACGCGGATGGGGGTGCCCGGCTCGAGTTCTGCGGAGCCGTCGATGCGCGCGGTCCAGACATCGCCGTTGGACAGTTTCACCTGGCCGCTCGTCGACGAGACGGTCGAGGTGACCTGCCCGCGAAGGTCGATGAGTGCCGCGACATTGCTGAGCGCCGGGTCTTCACCGCGCCGCAGGCGCCGCAGGAGCGGGGGGCGGAGGAACAGGACGAGCACGGCCGCGACGACGGCGGCGATGACCACCTGCAGCCACAGCGGGGCACCCAGCAGATCCGAGCCGAGACCGGCGACACCGCCGATGCTGAGCATCAGGAAGGTGAAATCGAGGGTGAGCATCTCGATCACCAGGAAGACCAGGATGAGTACGAGCCACCCGATCCAGGCGAACTGTTCGATGGTCTGAATGAGATCCATGATGCGCCTCCTCGTCTCGTTCGAATCTAACACGGCGGGGTCTGGCTGGGCCCGGGTTGGTAGGGTCGAGACGCCGAGCGCGAGGCGAAGAGGCCCTCCGCGCGTCCTCTCGATATCCCTGGAGCCTTACGTGTCTCAGACCCTTCCGCCCGGTTCGCTCGCGGGCAAGACCGCCCTCGTCACCGGCTCGTCGCGCGGGATCGGCGCCGACACCGTGCGCTACTTCGCCGAGGCCGGCGCGAACGTCGTGGTGAACTACCGCAACAAGGCTCCCCGCGCCGAGAAGCTGGGCACCGAGCTGCGGGGCCTCGGGGTCGAGGCGCTCGTGGTCGGTGCCGATCTCACCGACGAGACCTCCGTACAGGCCCTGTTCGTCGAGGTGGAGCGCGCGTTCGGCTCGCTCGAGATCCTCGTGCTGAATGCGTCCGGAGGCATGGAGGCGGGTATGGCCGAGGACTACGCCCTGCAGCTGAACCGCGACGCGCAGCTGCGGGTGCTCGAATCCGCGCTGCCGCTCATGGGTGCAGGTTCCCGGGTCGTGTTCGTCACGAGTCACCAGGCGCACTTCATCCGCTCGACCGAGACGATGCCCGAGTACGAGCCCGTCGCCCGTTCCAAGCGCGCGGGCGAAGACGCGCTGCGCGCCCTGATCCCCGACCTCGCCGACCGCGGGATCGGGTTCGTCGTCGTCTCCGGCGACATGATCGAGGGCACGATCACTGCGACGCTGCTCGAGCGGGCGAACCCCGGTGCGATCGCCGGCCGCCGCGAATCCGCCGGCCGCCTGTACAACGTGCAGGAGTTCGCCGCCGAGGTGGCCCGCGCGGCCGTCGACCCGATCCCGGCGGACAACACGCGCCTCGTCGGAGACACCTCCGACTTCGGCGACGCGTCCTGATGCGCCCCGCCGACATCGAGAAGCTCGTCGCGGTCTCGCGTCCGGCGCTCTCGCCCGCGGGAGATTTCGCGGTGTTCGCGACCTCGCGTCCCGACATCCGCGCGAACCAGAACGTCGGCCAGCTCTGGCGGCTCGACCTCGCCGATGGGATCGATCCCACGCCGCGCCGGCTGACCCGGGGCACCGCCGACAGCTCGCCGAGACTCTCGCCGGACGGCGCCGTCATCGCTTTCCTGCGCGCCGACGCCAAGAAGCGGGCGCAGTTGCACGTCGTCCCCGCGCAGGGCGGTGAACCCGTCCAGGTGACCGATCAGCCCCTCGGCGTCGGCTCCTTCTCCTGGTCGCCTGACGGATCGCGACTGGCCTTCACCGCTCGCGTGCCCGAAGAGGGACGATACGGCACCGTCGAAGGACGGGATGCTGCGGCCGAGCCCCCGCGCCGGATCACGGGGGTGCGCTGGCACGCGAACGGCGTCGGCTACACCCTCGACCGCCCGGCCCAGGTCTTCGTAGTCGACGCGCCCGACACCGGCGCCGAGCCGCTGTACGCGCCGGCCCCTGTGGTGCCGGCCGAGGGCGCAGCTGCGCCGAAGGCGCAGGTCGTTCCCGCCGAGCCCACCGCGCTGACCTCCGGCACGGCCGACCACGGGGGAGTGGTCTTCACCCGCGACGGCGCCGAGATTCTCACGTCGGTCGACGAGATCGAGCCACTGCGGCGCGATCTGCGCTCGCGGATCATCGCGGTGCGGGTGGACGGAACGGGGGAGCGCGAGGTGCTCGGCCGGGAGGCGAACCTCTCGGTGGACGACATCGCGGTCGCCGGCGACGGCACGATCGCGATGCTCGCCGCCGACCTCGGAGCGAGCGGCGCGGACTTCATCGCGCCCGGCGTCGCCCTCTGGCTGGTCGGAGCGGACGGGCAGCGCCCGCTCACCGACCCCGAGACGTTCGATCTGGGCGAGAGCGGCAGCCACCTCACGTGCGTCGGCGACGAGTTCCTCGTGCAGAGCCGGACGCGTGGGCGGTTGCAGCTGCTCTGCGTCGCGCGGGACGGCCGGGTGACGGAGGTCTCCGGCGGGGATGTCGAGATCACCGGCCACGACGCCGTGCTGCGGCCGGGCTCATCTTCCGGCGTGCGGATCGTCGCCGCGCTGGCCGATCCCACCTCCTTCGGCGAGCTCGTCGTGCTCGGCGAAGACGTCCGCACCGACTTCGGCGCAGCCCTGCGCGCTGCCGGACTTGCCACGTCACGCGAGCTGACGATCGACGGCCGCGACGGCTACCCGGTGCACGGGTGGGTCGCCGCCCCTGAGGGCGCAGGGCCGCATCCGGTCATCCTGATGATCCACGGCGGACCCTTCGCCAGCTACGGCATCCATCCGTTCGACGAGGTCCAGACGCTCGTGGACGCAGGCTATGCGGTCGTGTACGGCAACCCCCGCGGATCGGCGGGCTACGGTCGGGCGCACGGCCGCAGCATCCGTCAGGCCATGGGAACTGTCGACTTCGCCGACGTGATCGACCTGCTGGAGGGCGCCGTCGCATCCGATGCGACCCTCGACGGATCACGCGTGGGCGTCATGGGCGGGTCGTACGGCGGCTATCTCACCGCCTGGATCATCGCGCACGACCACCGCTTCGCCGGCGCGATCGTCGAGCGCGGGATGCTCGATCCCGCGTCCTTCCAGGGCACGAGCGACATCGGGTCGTTCTTCGGCGACGAATACGTGGGGACGGATGCTGCGGCCATCGCGCGGCAGAGCCCGATGGCGGTCGTCGACCAGGTGACGACGCCGACCCTCGTCATCCACTCCGAGCTCGACTTCCGGTGCCCGCTCGAGCAGGCGACTCGGTACTACTCGGCGCTCAAGCGCGCCGGGACCGACGCGGAGATGCTGATCTTCCCTGGCGAGAACCACGAGCTGACGCGCGGCGGCCAGCCGCGCCACCGCGTGGAGCGTTTTGATGCGGTGCTCGATTGGTGGGCCAGGAAGCTTCCCGTCACGCGCTGAGAGCACAGCACAACGGCCCCCGGAGTGATCCGGGGGCCGTTGTGCTGTGCCGAGTGTCAGAGCGCGTCGATGCTCTTGAACGTGAAGGCGCGGATGATCTGGATGATTCCGAGCACGATGAGCGAGATGCCCAGGAAGAGCCAGAGAAGTGCGATGTACAGCGGGGAGAACAGCAGCACGATGCCGGCGATGATGCTGATGATCGCGAAGAAGACCGTCCAGCCCTTCGACGCGGCGGCGCCGAGCGTGGAGAGCGAGACGATTCCCTCAACGATCCACACGATACCGACCAGGATGCCGACGAAGATCGCGATGGTGACTGTGGTGGCGGCGAGGTTCGCAAACGCGACGATGCCCGCGATGGTGAACAGGATTCCAAGGACGATGTGGCCGACGCGCGACCATCCGCCCTTGGTCTTCGAGAAGATGCCGAGTCCGGCATATACCAGTCCGGCGGCGATCGCGTAGATCGCGATGATCGCCGTGACGACCTGGGCGCTGTGACCAGGCCACACGAGGATGAGGATGCCGACGATGAGGGCGATCACGCCACCGACGCCGAGCGCCGTGCGGATGCCGTTGACTGCCGACTTCTCGGCGGGGGATGCAGTGGTCATACGAGGTCTCTTTCTGGGAAATACCTGTGAGCGGCTACAGCATAGCCCCCATGGTCGGCTCGTCAACCGCGGTACACGCCGGAGTGACGCGGTATGACCGCCGAGATAGAACCTGGGGCGGGCGCTCAGCCGGGGAGCCTCTCAGCGCGGGCATAGCGTGACCCGGACGCGTTCCGTCGCAGCAGCCCCTCGTCGACAAGGTATCGGCGCAGCAGCGCGACGTCGTCGGCGTACACCGCCAGCCGATCGTTGACCTGCTTCTCGGTGTGCTCGACGTCGTCCGGAAACGCCTGCTCAGCCACATGAGCGAGCAGCGCGGTGCGCTCGACGGCATTCGCGGGATAACGGTCGATCCTGCCGTCCGGGCGCACGAACCGTCCGACGCCCGTACGCGGCGACGCCGTCGGCTGCGCCGCGGACAGGATGTCACGGAACACCGTTGCAGAGGTGTGCACCCCGTCGGGGGTTTGCTCGACGAGTCCTGCAGCGAGCAGCGCGTCGAGCGCGCGGCGACGGCGTGCGGGTGACCACCCGGCCGGCGAGTGGAGGGATCCATCGAGGACGAGGTGCGCGTAGGTGCGTCGTGCGTCGTCGTTCGCCAGCGTCGCGATCACCGAACGCCAGGCGTTCGGAGAGGTGTTGTCTGCATCGGCGGCCGAGGTCATCCTTCGAGCGTCGCCGATCGCCGCGCCCTGCGCAACTGAGTCGTCGTGGCGGTTCTTCGGAGATCTGCGGTTGTTCGGTGCGCGGCCCGCGTCGCTGGACCGATGTTGCGCAGATCTCCGAAGTTGCGATTGCCGATAATGCACATTATGTCAGCTTGGCGCGAGACCCGGGTGCGAGCCATGGCGAGCTGGCCCCTTCGCCTTACCGGTACCACTCCTCGCCAATCGTCGCGAGACGCGACGGCTGGAGTTCCGCACCCAACCCGTAGAAGCGCTGGAAGCTCATGATCAACGGACGCCAGGCGTCGGGGTCGACTCGATGCTCGGTTCCGGTCATCCTTATCGATTCGTGAACGTGCACCCTTGTCACTTCGACCTCGAACAAGATGATCCGCGGCACCCCGTTGGGATACCGCTCGGTGAGCGGGACCACCTTCTGCCCACGGCCCTCGAGATTCACCGGGCATTCCGCCACCCGCGGCGGCACGATCGTTTCCGAGGGCAGCGCGGTCAATCCGGACCGTGCGAACTTGTCGGACTCGAATCGATATCCGGCCGCGACCTTGATCGGCGGCACCGGATCGCGTCCGGTCGTGAGAGCGAGTCGATCGACCGCGGTGGCCTGGTCCTCCGAGGGCAAGTTGATGACGCACTCCGGATGTCTCTGCAGGTTTTCGACGGTTTGCGATCCGGGAGCCAGACCGAGCACCGCGGTGTGTCCGAGCCAGAACACCGACGACATCGGCGCGAGGTTTGCGCGCCCGTCCTCGTCCACGGTGCTGATGAGTGCGACTGGAGTACCGAAATAGAGGATGGCGGGGTCGATCGTCGCGTGCTGTGTCATGCTCTCAGCCTGCAGACAGCATCCCGTTCTTGCTGGCGAAGAACGGACGGAGCGATGACGCGCGGGGCGGCAGTCCGTGCCATTCCTCAACTCATTGCGCTTCAGCGGAATACGTGTAGATCGTCACTGCTTGCGGGTGACCGCCGGTGCGGCGATAGAACTCGATCGCGTGGGTGTCCTCGTTCTCCGCCGGCACCCACAGTTCGCGGATACCCGCCGCGGCTGCGTCCAACCGCAGCCGTCTCAACAGGCTCGCCCCCACCCCTCGTCGCTGCCAGTCGGCTCGCACAGCGATGTCGTAGATCATCAACTCGGTCGACTCGGTACGCGTAAGAGGCAGTACGTGCACAGTCATCCCGCCGACCGGGTCGCCCTCGGCTGTAGCCGCGTACAGCCATAGGTCTTCTCGGGCAAGCAGTTGAGCGACGAACGCGTCGCGAAGCGGCGGCAGATCCTCATCGTCGAAGACCTCCCCCACCATGACCAGGGTGTTGCGCGCGAGTTCCACGTCGCTCGGCTCAAGCCGAACGATATCGACGGCCGAGTGCGCCTCATCGCGTGATGTGTGTGTCGCCCGCGGCTCGGTCATCGTGCGCTCCTGATTCTTGTCACCACCGGGCTCGGCTGTCGTCGCTCAACTCTTGCGCCGTGACCTTTGACTACCCACGGGATCGAGTATGGCACCAAGCCGAAACGGATCCTCAGCCCTCCCCTCGCCAGAACCCGCCGATTCTCTCGGCAAGCGCCCTCCCCTGGGCGTAGCCGCCGCGCGCCGCGGGCAGCCGCGTCGCCGGGTTCAGTGCGTCGGCATTGAACACGTCGCCCGCGCCGGCATCGGGAAAGACAACCTCGACCGCGCTCCCGCCGGCGCGCAGCTCGGCAACCTGGGTCGCCAGATCCATGCCCCACTCCACCGGCGACCGCGACCTGCCGCTGAACGGATCGAGCACCAGGACACGACCGTACCCTGAGGCGAGATCGGCGTTGGAACTCCGGCGGTAGGCGCCGTTGATGTAGCGGTTCTCGCCGATGGGATACGTCCCGCCGAAGCCGTTGCTGGTGCTGGCGGCGACGGCGTCCACCAGGTCGACCCCGCTGTCGCGGTCGAAGATCTCGGGCTGGGCGGTGCGCGCGTCGACCGCGGTGATGAGCACGCGCTGCTCCGGCCAGGCGTGGCGCGGGAGCCGCGCCGCCACGATGTCGCGCCAGCGGTTCGGCCGGTTCGGTGCGTCCTTCTCCATCGCCGCGGCGGCCATGCGGCGGCGCCAATCGGAGGCATCCGTGCTGGCGGCGATGATCTGCTCGGACCACTCCATATAGCTGGGGCCGGAGAGTTGCGCGGGTGTAGGCCGCCCACTCCCCCGGTCGGCCGGTGGCGCGGCGATGATCGCCGCGTACAGGTCGGCGACGGGGACTCCGCTCGTGATCTGGGCGGCGACCGTCGATCCTGCCGATGTGCCCACGATCAGATCGGCGCGCGCGATATCGACACCGACGTCGGCGAGACCCGCGACGAGTCCGATCTGCCAGGCGTTGCCCGCCGCTCCGGCACCGGCCAGGATCACAGCGGTCGTCGGCGCCGACGAGTGGTTCATGCATAACCTATCGTATGTAGCCATTAGCCTAAGGATGTTAGGCTGGTGTGATGGATCGACCTGCCCTCAGCCCATCTTCGGTGATCGCCGAGGCTGCCGCCATCTCCGACGAGTCGGGGTTCGCGGCTGTGACGCTGACCTCGGTCGCCCGGCGGCTGGGCGTGAAGACCCCGAGCCTGTACTCGCATGTCCGAGATCTCGCTGGGCTCCACGACGGAATCACCGTCCTCGCGCTCGGCGAATTGTCGGGCCTTCTCAGCGAGGCGATCGCCGGTCGGTCCGGCGGCCCCGCACTGCGCGCGTACGCCGCCACGCTCCGCGAATACGCGCTCCGCTCCCCCGGCCGGTGGGAATCGCTCCAGCGACGGGCCGGAGCCGGTGCCGTCGGCTCCGCGGCTGCTCGATCGTACGTGTCGCTGACGGATGCTGTCCTCCGCGGCTATCCGCTGTCGCCGGTCGACCGCGTCCACGCCACGCGCCTCATCGGAAGCACCATCAACGGGTTCCTCGCGCTCGAGCGCATCGGCAGCTTCTCGCACCGTGAACCCGATCCGGAGTCGTCGTGGACCGCCGCCATCGACGCCCTCCACTCCACCCTCACCGAATGGTCGCGGGCAGACAGCTCGCCCGATGACGAGGACCCCGCATGAACCGCCTGTCCGAACCACTCATCCGCGCCGCCTTCGTGAACGCGTCCGTTCGCGAGCGGAACGCCGTCATGATGCCCGCGGCCCTCGCAGAGCTGCCGTGGGACCGCCTCACCTACCTCGGGTGGCGTGATGCCAAGTCGCCGCAGCTCGGTTATGCGGTGGTCGACATCGATGACGAGCCGGTCGGCGTCATCCTGCGCGCGACCGACGCGAAGCCCCGCTCTCGGGCGCAATGCTCCTGGTGCGAAGACGTCACGCTCCCCAACGACGTCGTGTTCTACAGTGCGAAGCGCGGCGGGGCGGCCGGCCGCAAAGGCGACACGATCGGAACACTGGCCTGCGCGAACTTCGAATGCTCTGCGAACGTCCGCAAGCTCCCGCCGATCGCCTACCTCGGGTTCGACGCCGAGTCGGCTCGCGACCGGCGCATCGAAGCCCTCGGCGATCACGTGCGCGCCTTCGTACGGCTCGTGCGCGACGGCGTCTGAGCAGGGGCCCCGGGGTCGGGCCGATAGGCTGACAGCACATCCACTCCCCCGATCCCGGATCACCGTGACCTCTCCCGCCCGTACGACACCGTCGTGGCGGGCGTGGATCATCTGGGGTGTCGCCGTCGCCGCCTACGTGCTGGCGGTGACCAATCGCACCTCGCTGGCCGCCGTCGGCATCGATACGGCCGACCGGTTCCACGTCGATGCCTCGACGCTGTCGATGTTCGCCGTGCTCCAGCTCGGCGTGTACGGATTCATGCAGATCCCGGTCGGCGTCTGGCTCGATCGCTACGGGGCGCGACCGATCATCACCCTCGGCATGGTGCTGATGTCGATCGGTCAGCTGGTCATCGCCTTCTCGCCGAACGTCGGGGTCGCGATCGCCGCGCGCATGCTGATCGGCGCGGGCGACGCCGCCGTGTTCCCGAGCGTCCTGCGCGTGATCGCCACATGGTTCCCCGCGCAGCGCGCGCCCGTGATGGTGCAGATGACGGGCATCTTCGGCCAGCTCGGCCAGATCATCGCGATCATCCCGCTCGCAGCCCTCCTGCACGCGACGTCGTGGTCGATCACATTCGGGAGCATCGCCGGGCTCGGCATCCTGTTCGCCGTCCTCGTCTTCGGTGTGATCCGCAATCGCCCGCCCGAACAGACTTCTGATGTGTCGGTCGACACCGACACCGGTGTGATCCGCGTCGTCACCTCCGCCATCGACACGCGCGTCGGAATCAGGGCGGCGTGGTCGCATCCGGGCACGCGCTTGGCGTTCTGGTCGCACTTCACGACCCCGTTCGCGGGCACCGCCTTCGTGATGCTCTGGGGCATCCCGTTCCTGACGGCGGGTGAAGGCCGCACGCAGGCCGAAGCCGCCGGCATCACGACGGTGCTGGTACTGGCCGCCATCGCGATCGGGCCGATCATGGGCGCCTTGTCCACGCGCATCCCGCACATGCGCTCGAGCGCGCTCGTCCTCCCGACGATCGGGGTGCAGATGGTGGCATGGCTCGTGGTCATCGCGTGGCCCGAGCCTGCCCCGCTCTGGCTGCTGTTGGTGCTCGCGATCGCCCTGGCCACCGGCGGCCCCGCATCCATGATCGCGTTCGATCACGCCCGCACGCACAACCCGAGCCATCGCCTCAGCACCGCGACCGGCATCACGAACGTCGGCGGATTCCTCGCCGGGCTCATCGCCATCTTCCTGATCGGCCTCGCACTCGACCTGCAAGGAGCCGGCACGCCCGACACCTTCAGCCTCGAAGCGTTCCGCCTCGCATTCCTCACCCAGCTGCCGCTCTGGATCGTCGGATCGTTCTTCATCGTGCGCGAGCGCAGACGCACCCGCATCCTGCTCGGTCTCGATGAGCCCCGCCGCCCGCGCAAGAGCTGAGCACACGACTCCGGAGGGCATGTCGGATGCTGTCGCTACCGTGGCGGCATGCCCCGGACGATCTTCTACACGGCGACCACGCTCAACGGGTTCCTCGCCGATGACGCCGATTCCCTGGACTGGCTGTTCCGTGTGCCCGGCGGTGAGACCGCCGAGACCGGCGACGCGGGCTTCCCGGACTTCTTCGCCGGCGTCGGCGTCATGGTCGAAGGCTCCACGACGTACGAATGGGTCGTCGCGCATGAGCATCTGGCCGAGCATCCCGAGAAATGGCAGCAGTTCTACGGGGCGCTCCCGACATTCGTCTTCAGCACGCGCGACCTCCCGCGTGTCCCCGGCGCCGACATCCGGTTCATCCGGGGGCCGGTGAGCGAGCACTGGGAGCAGATCGCCGCCGCCGCGGGCGACCGTGATGTGTGGCTTGTGGGTGGCGGTGACCTCGTCGGCCAGTTCGCGGATGCCGGGCATCTCGACCAGCTGCGGGTGTCGATCGCGCCCGTCACCCTCCACTCGGGCCGCCCGCTCCTCCCCCGAGTGATCGAGTCCGATCGGCTGCGACTTGAATCCGTCGATCGCACCGGTCAGTTCGCCCGGCTGGTCTATTCGGTCGGGCCTCCGGGCAGCTGATCGACCGAGTCAGGTGATCGGAGCGAGTTCGACCCACTCGGCGTGCTTGGGCTCTCGTCCGTCACCGGAGGACGTGCCGGTGAGCCGTCGGCGCACCCACGGGCCGAGGTGATCACGGTAGTAGGTGCGCGCGTTCGGGCGAACGGCGGCCGGCAGCTCCGGGAGCGACCACCACTGCGCGGGAGGCTCGAGCCCGAGCGCGCTGAGCACTCGTGCCGCGACGCGGTGGTGTCCGCGAGAGTTCATGTGCAGTCTGTCCTCGGCCCAGTAAGTGGGGGTCGACAGCTCGCGGTCCGGCCAGTTCAGCGCGCGCACGACGTCGGGCCGGTCGGCCACTCGCGCGACGACGGCCTCGGAGAGCAGGTCGCCGCGGCGCTGGATGAGCGGCGAGAGCGGGAGCTGCGCAGACGGATTCGCCCCGGAGAGGAGCAGCAGCCGCACCCCCTCCTCGTCGCAGCGGCGCAGCACCAGGCTGAACGCGTCGGCGATGTGGGCGATCGAGGTCCGCGGGCGGAGCATGTCGTTGCCGCCTCCGTTGAACGAGAGGTGCGTCGGCTTCAGGGCGAGGGCGGGTTCGAGCTGCTGATGGACGATCGGCCAGGCGAGCTTGCCTCGGATCGCGAGGTTGGCATACTCGATGGGCTCGCCCGAGGCATCCGCCCATCCCTGTGCCGCGATGTCGGCCCAGCCGCGCACGCGGCCGTCGGGGAGGTCGTCGCCGACGCCCTCTGTGAAGGAGTCGCCGATAGCGACGAATCTGACGGATGCCACCTTCCCACCCTATGGTCCGTCAGCAGTCATCCAACGCGCGTCCGCGCCTGTCCACCAGTCCCCCCGCCGCTCCGGCGGCTACGGCGAAGACCACCAAGAGCGATGGAGCGCCGCCCGATGCCAAGAGCACCGGGACGGTGAGCGGCGCGACGATCGAGGCGAACCGGCCGCCGCCCGCCTCCCACCAGGTGAAAAGCAAGCGCGACTCCCGTGGTCGAGGTATGACAGGGTGGCGCAGGTGTGGTTAGAGCAATTATCTCAACCGGGGCGGAAATTGGAGGGTGTGCTCCAGGGCGGATGATGAGAGCCGTCGACGTTTGAGGACAAATCGCCGGTGCACCCGCGGGGGCGCACCGGCGATTGCCGTCTTGATGGGTTAGACGCCGAACGAGTAGCCGTGAGCGCAGTTGCCGCCCGTGGTGGAACTGCGCCACTTCAGGTACGTGCGGCTTTGCGATCCGTACACGCCGTCGACGGCGATCCCCTCAGCGCTCTGGGCGTTCAGCAACGCGTTGTAGGTTGCTGGACCGAAATCGTTGTCAACGGTTAACCCAGCACCGTAGCAAATGTTGAGCGTCAGCTGGAGCTGGCCAACCCCGCTACTCACAACGCCGGTCTCCATGACGCAGTCGATCGAGGATCCGGATGCTGGGATTCTGTACCAGCCGCCGCCCGAGGGGGTGATGTTGACGTAGTTGTTGCAGTAGCTCAAGCGGCGCGCTTGGAGTTCTGGCGCGAGGCGGAATTCAACGTCGGGCACCGCGGGGTCGACCTCCGGAGGCACTGCTGAATCGTCAGTAGCCAGCACCTGGAGCGGAGCAGGAGATTGAGTTGCGTCGTCAGCCATAGATGGCGCGGCGACTCCGAGTGTCAGCAGTGCCGCAGCAGCAACCGCGAGTAGTCCCAGCTTCGTCTTGCGAGCCATGATTTCACACCCTCACTGGCAGCGATCTGCCGCCTCACGGGTGAGCCTCCTGCCACGGACCGCTGCCATCAAGAAGCTGCAACACACTTTCTCGAGAGCCGTGCCATGGTACGGGGATTTTCTTTGAGCGATTGCGTGAATTCTCACCCGTTGCCGTTTGAGCAGGTTTGTTGATCTGCTGTTTGCCCGGTGATCGAGGGTGGTAGCTCCACTGCGCCCGACGCGGAGGCTGTCGGACTAGGACTGGCCGGATCTTGCGTCGGACTGGCCACGACCGTGCCGCTATTGGAGCTATCTGGGCTGGTGCCGCCGGTGATGATGAGTTGCTGATTCGCGTCGAGTGCGCTGAACAGCGTTGTTGCTGCAGCGTCGTTCGGTACGACCTTGTTGGCATCGTCTGGGTCGGTACCCGTTGGGTACTGCACAAACACGATGTCGCTGAATCCCACACCTTTCATCGTGAGCGCCAACTGGACCAGCGTGAGTGGGCTCTTCAGGCTCGAACTCGGCGTCACGTTGTTCACGACGGCTGTGGCGAGCCGGTACAGGGTTGCCGGGTCAGAGAGAGTGTCGGCGCTGACGATCTTCTTGACCAGCTCTGACATGTAGAGCTGCTGGTTGGAAATACGTCCCAGGTCTGAGCCGTCGCCTACTCCGTGACGAGTGCGCAGGAACTCCAGCGCCTCAACGCCTTGCAACGTGTGGGTACCCGGGGCAAGAGCAAGCCCTGTGTTGTCGTCGTAGATGCCGTTCGCGACACACACATCGACGCCGCCGATGGCATTGGTGATCTCAATCACCCCACCCCAGGTGAGCTTCGCCGCATAGTCGACGTTCTCGCCGGTCAAGGCAGAGACTGTCTTGGCGACGCAAGAGAGCCCGCCGTAGCTATATGACGCGTTCAACGGCTGCTTACTCATCGCCGAGCTGACGCTCCCGTCTGCCGCAGTGCACGACGGGAGCGGGATCATTAGATCGCGGGGCAGCGAGATCGCGGTGACGCGACGAGGGTTGTCCGAGACGTGAATCAGGATGTTCACATCGTTGAGCTCGGCCTCATCCTGACCTGGGATGCAGCGTCCGGGGAAATACTGGATGTACGCCGCCTCGCATGCGTCCGTGCCAACCAGGAGCATGTTGAAACCGCCCTCGATAGCTCCCAGCCCGGGCGGTGCGGCCGATTGTCCCTCCAGTTCGACCGAATGGGCATCGATGGTCGAGGTGAGATTCCATGCGTTGAAGCCCACGATGCCGAGGCTCGCAACGAGCACGACTGCCGTGGACGCAGCCAAGATCTTTAGAAACTGTGCGACTGGATGCGGAGACTTGAGCTGCCCGTGACGCGCGAGCGGGGTGCGACGACGACGTTTACTCACCGCAGTGATTATTCATCATGGTGGTCCCGATTCAGCAATTCGCGGCCCGATCAAGTACGGATTTCTAGGCGTGGATGGTACTCACATTGCCCCTTGGTCACTAGCAGATACGACATAGAAATGACGCATGGGAAGTCGCGTATCGTGAGAGCGAGGAGCTGTCTAGTAGGGGGTAGCGTCTTGCATTTCGACTCTCACCGGGCCGATCATCGAGCAGTTCTCGCGCACCTGATCGCACGAGTGCTGCGCAGCGCACGGGCGCGGGCAGGGCTGACGCAGGAGCAGGTCGCGCACTCGGCTGGTATCGCGGTGATCACCTACGGGAGCCTTGAAAGGGCACGCTCATCTCGTGGTGCTGGATCCAATCCAACTCTCGAGACCATTTCTCGGGTGTTTAATGTTCTCAACATCGATCTCGATGACCTCGCCTCGGGGATCGATTCCCAGGGTCTTGTGGAGAACGAAGTATCTGGCTGAGATTCGCGACAGGACGTGGCTCATGTACGCACGCTCGTCGTGCAGCACGTAGTGACGACACGGCGTGGTCACCGCCCGAAGGGGTCGGCGAGGAGCCCGTCCACGCTCGCGCTGATCGCCACGCCGACGAATCCGATCGAGGCGATCCACACGGTCCGGCCCGCGTCCGAGGCTCCACTGCGTGCGCCGCGATGAACGAGATGCGTCCGACGTCCATCGCGTCTAGCCGATGCCCGAGCCGGTCAACGCCCGCAGATTACGACGGGTGAACGGCAGGTCGAAGCGCTGCGACAGCGAAGCGGCGCGGGGTGCGGCATCCGTCATGGAGACATGTTAGGGATTCTCGTGACGTACCGCGAAACGGTCCGGACAACGACTCACGCGAGCAGGTCGTGGACGATCGGAGCGACCTTCGTGCCGTACAACTCGATCGAGCGCATCATCTTCTCGTGAGACAGCGTGCCGGTGGAGAACTTCATGTCGAACCGGGTGGCCCCCAGCGTCTGCACGGTCGCAGCGATCTTGCGCGCGACCGATTCGGGTGAACCGACGTACAGCGCGCCCTCCGGGCCCACGTCGTGCTGGAACCGCATCCGGCTGTACGGCGGCCACCCGCGCTCCCGGCCGATCGTGTTGTTCATCGATTCGAAGCCCGCGTACGCCTCGTCCCACGCCTGCTGGTCGGTCTCGGCGATGTGTCCGGGTGAATGCACGCCCACTGGCAGCGTCTCGCGCCCGAACGAGTCGAGCGACCGGTGGTACAGGTCGACGAACGGGCGGAAGCGGTCGGCCGAGCCGCCGATGATCGCGAGCATCAGCCCGTATCCGTACCGTGCCGCACGCACGACCGACTCGGGAGAGCCCCCGACGCCGATCCACGCCTTCAGGCCGTTCGCCGTCTTCGGGAACACGTCGGCGGCATCCAGCGAAGCGCGCGTCGTGCCCTGCCACGTGACCGGCTTCTCCGTCATCAACTGGTGGAACAGGTCGAGCTTCTCTTCGAACAGCACTTCGTAGTCGCGCAGATCGAAGCCGAAGAGCGGGAACGACTCGATGAACGAGCCCCGGCCGAGGATGACCTCGGCGCGACCGTTCGATACGGCGTCGAGCGTCGCGAAGCGCTCGTACACGCGCACCGGATCGTCCGATGAGAGGACGGTCACCGCCGTGCCGAGGTGGATGCTCTGGGTACGCGCCGCCGCTGCGGCCAGGACGATCTCGGGGCTCGAGATCGCGAACTCACGGCGGTGGTGCTCCCCCACGCCGAAGAACGACAGGCCGACCTCGTCGGCCAGCGCGGCCTGGTCGACGACGTTGCGGATCGTCTCGGCAGCACTCACGAACTCGCCCTGCTGATCTCGCGTGATATCGCCGAACGTGTCGAGCCCGAGGTCGACGGTGGTGGGCGAGGTCATGTCAGGCATCCTTTTTCATTCACGAACATGTAAACGCAGGATGCTGTCCGTCATTCCCGCACGCACCGCCGCCCGTTCGGCGCGCCGGTCAGTTCTCCCGCAGCGCCTCGCGCAGGGTGTCGAGGCCCACGCCGCCCATGTCGAGGGCGCGCTTGTGGAAGTCCTTGATGTCGAAGTCGTCGCCGTGCGCGGCCTTGTAGTCATCACGCGCCTGCTCCCAGATGCGCTGCCCGACCTTGTACGACGGTGCCTGCCCCGGCCACCCGAGGTAGCGGTTGACCTCGAATCTGATGAACTCGGCGGGCATGTTGACGTTGCGCATCATGAACTCCAGCGCGTACTCGGCATCCCACGTGCCGGTGCCGTCCAGCCGCGGTTTCCCGAGATGCACGCCGATGTCGAGCACCACCCGAGCCGCCCGCATCCGCTGACCGTCGAGCATCCCGAGGCGATCTGCCGGGTCGTCGAGGAACCCGAGGTCTTCCATGAGACGCTCGGCGTACAGCGCCCACCCCTCTGCGTGCCCGGACGTGCCCGCCAGCAGCCGTCGCCACGTGTTCAGCTCGGTGCGGTTGAACACCGCCTGCGCGATCTGCAGGTGATGTCCGGGGACGCCCTCGTGATAGACCGTCGTCAGCTCGCGCCACGTGTCGAACGTGTCGACACCCTCGGGCACCGACCACCACATGCGTCCGGGGCGCGAGAAGTCGTCGGTCGGGCCGGTGTAGTAGATGCCGCCCTCGTTGGTCGGGGCGATCATGCACTCGAGCGTGCGGATGGGCTCCGGGATGTCGAAATTCGTCTTGCCGAGCTCTTCGATCGCACTGTCGCTGGTGGCCTGCATCCATTTCTGCAGTTCGTCGGTGCCGTGGAGCTTCCGGCTCGAGTCCTCTTCGAGGAAGGCGATCGCTTCTTGGACCGTCGCGCCGGCGAGGATCTCGTTCGCGATCGCCTCCTGCTCGGCCACCATGCGTGCGAGCTCCTGCACGCCCCACTCGTAAGTCTCGTCGAGGTCGATCGTGGCCCCCAGGAACCGCTGCGACTGGAGGGCGTACAACTCGCGCCCGACAGCATCCTGCTCGCTCGATGCGGGTGCCAGCTCGCCGGTGAGGAAGGCCGCGAGGGCGTCGTACGCGACGCGTGCCACGTTGGCGTTGTCAGCGAGTTCGCGCGCGAGGGATGCCGGCAGCTGACCCTCCTGCGGGCTCGCGTCGCCGGCGAATGACGCGAAGAAGCCCGCGTCGGCGGTGTACCGCGCGATCTGGGTGGCCACTTCGGTCACCTGCCTGCGGGCCGGGACGACGCCTCGGGCGATGCCTTCGCGCAGCGTCGCGACGTAGCCTTCGATCGCCGCGGGCACGGCCTTCAGCCGCTTCGCGATCACGGCCCAGTCTTCGGCCGTCGCGGTCGGCATGAGGTCGAAGACCGCGCGGATGTCTTGCGCGGGCGAGGCGATGACGTTGAGGTCGCGCAGGTGCCAGCCCGACGCGTGCAGATCGAGGTCGAGCCGAAGCTCGCGGATGAGGTCGGCCTTGGTGATCCGATCGATGTCGTCGACGGGCTCCGCCCGGTCGAGAGCCTCGAGGGTCTGTCGTGCGGCGTCGGCGAGTCGATCCATCCCCGCCGGCGAATAGTCGCCGTACCGGTCGTTGAATTCAGACCTGCCGATGTAGGTCGCGACGGTGGGCAGCAGTTCGGCGAGGGTGTCGACCCAGGCGTCGGCGATCGTGTCGACCTGCGTCGGGGTGCGGGGTGATTCGGTCATGTTCCGAGCCTAGGCATGCCCCGCGAGCCTGACAACGTTGCGAAACGGCAGGCCGGCGTCAGTGACCCGCTTCGTTCCAGTCCGCCCCGCGACCGATCTGCACATCCAGCGGCACCGACAGCGCGGCGGCGTCCGCCATCCGCGAGCGGACGACCTCTTCCGCGGCATCCCACTCCCCCGCGGCGACTTCGATGACGAGCTCGTCGTGGATCTGCAGCAGCACCCGCGACCGCAGCCCGCGCGCCGAGAACTCGTCGTGGATGTGGAACAGCGCGATCTTCATGATGTCGGCTGCGCTCCCCTGGATCGGAGCGTTCAGCGCCGCGCGCTCGGCGTTCTCTCGCAGCACCCGGTTGGGGCTCGTGAGGTCGGGGAACGGCCGACGACGCCCGAAAATCGTCTCGGTGTACCCGTCGATGCGGGCCTGTTCGACCGACGACCTCAGGTAGTCGCGAACCGCGCCGAACCGGGCGAAGTACTCCGTCATCAGCAGCTTGGCCTCGGCCTGTTCGATGCGCAGCTGCTTGGAGAGCCCGAATGCGGAGAGGCCGTACACGAGGCCGTACGACATCGCCTTGACCTTCGTGCGCATCGCGGGAGTCACGTCGGCCGGCTCGACGCCGAACACGCGCGCGCCGACGAAGCGGTGGGTGTCCTCGCCCGAGTTGAACGCCTCGACGAGCCCCGGGTCTTCGGACAGGTGCGCCATGATCCGCATCTCGATCTGCGAGTAGTCGGCGGTGAGCAGCGTCTCGTACCCCTCGCCCACTTCGAAAGCGGCACGGATGCGGCCGCTCTCGTCGGTGCGCACGGGGATGTTCTGCAGATTGGGGTCGGTGCTCGAGAGCCGACCGGTCTGGCTGCCGGTCTGGACGTAGGTGGTGTGGACCCGCCCGTCGCCGCCGGTCGCCGTGGTCTGGATAGCGCTGTCGAGCGACTCGATGATCTGCCGCAGCTTCGTGGCCTCGCGATGCTGGAGCAGAAGGTCGAGGAACGGATGCGGGTTGGTCTCCTGCAGGTCGGCCAGGACCGCGGCATCCGTCGAATAGCCCGTCTTGGTCTTGCGGGTCTTGGGGAGCGCCAGCTCTTCGAACAGCACCTCCTGCAGCTGCTTCGGAGAGCCGAGATTCACCTCGCGGCCGATCGCAGTGTAGGCCTCCTGTGCCAGCGCGTCGGCGCGGACGCCCAGCACACCGGAGAACTCCGTGAGCTTGTCGTGCGAGACGGCGACGCCCGCGAGCTCCATGTCGGCAAGGGCGCGCAGGGTCGGCAGCTCGATCTCGGTGAGCACCCTGCCCACGCTGTCGGGGAGCTCGGCACGCTGGGCGTCGGCGACCCGCAGCGAGAACCACGACAGCTGGCCGGCGGTGGCCCCCTCGGTCTCGGGCACCAGCTGCGTCGGGTCGGCGACCGGGAGCTTCTCGTCGAGGTAGCGGTCGACGAGGTCGACGAGGCTCTTGTCCGGGAAGCTCGGACGGATGAGCCACCCCGCCAGCACGGTGTCGAAAGCGAGGCCGCCCAGTTCGAGCCCCGCCCGGCGCAGTGCCTTGACCTGCTGCTTGGCGTCGCTGAAGACCTTCGGTGCGTCCGACGCGAGCCACTCGGCGATCGCTGCCGCCGTCGCCGGCGCCCACGACGCCTCGGCGACGGTATCGCTCGTTGCGAAGCCGACGCGGGCGGGCAGTCCCGCCTCGATCTGGATCGTCACACCGACCTCGCCGTCGGCCGCGCGAAGCCAGGATGCCAGGGCCTCGGGGGCGAGTTCCTCCGGTGCGGGCATCGGCACCGCGGCGGCAGACGTGACCGCCGCCATCTGCTGCTCGATGCCGGCGAGCTCGGCCACCCGTGGGATGAGGGTCTTGAACTCCAGGCGGGCGAAGATGTCGCGCACCGCCTGGGCGTCCATCGGCCGCACCTCGAGGTCGGCGACGGTCACGGGCAGCTCGACGTCGCGGAGGAGGCGATTGAGCGCGCGGTTCCGGCGAACGCCGTCGATGTTCTCGCGCAGGTTGCCACCCACCACGCCGGTGACCTTGTCGGCATTCTCCAGGAGCGCGTCGAGCGACCCGAACTGACCGATCCATTTGACCGCGGTCTTCTCCCCCACCTTCGGAACGCCGGGCAGGTTGTCGCTCGTCTCGCCGACGAGCGCGGCGATGTCGGGATACTGCTCGGGCGGAACACCGTAGCGATCGATGACCGCCTGCCGGTCGTAGCGCTTGAGCTGCGAGACGCCCTGCACGTTGGGGTAGAGCAGCGTGATGTCGTCGTTCACGAGCTGGATCGTGTCGCGGTCGCCCGAGCAGACCAGCACGTCGAAGCCGGCCTCGGCGCCCTGGGTGGCGAGCGTCGCGAGGATGTCGTCGGCCTCGACCTCCTCCTTCTGTAGCACGGTGATGCTCATGGCGGCGAGGCAGTCCTGCAGGATCGGGATCTGGCCTTTGAATTCGGACGGGCTCTCCGAGCGATTGGCTTTGTACTCGGGGTACACATCCGTACGGAAGGACTTGCGAGACGTGTCGAACGCGACCGCCATGTGCGTCGGCTTCTCGGCCTTGATGAGGTTGATGAGCATCGCGAGGAACCCGTAGATGCCGTTGGTGTGCTGACCGTCCTTCGTTGAGAAGTTCTCCACGGGGAGGGCGAAGAACGCGCGGTAGGCCAGCGAATGGCCGTCGACGACGAGGAGGGTAGGCTTTGCGGAGTCCGTCACCTTGTCAGCCTAGCCAGGGCACACGACACCTCCGCCGTATCCCCTTGGAGTGCGATGACCCTCGTTCCCGACCCCCGCATGGATCCGATGGAATGGGCCGCGCAGCGCGGCGTCGGCGCACTCGCCGAGAAGATGGGCTTCGAGTACCAGGAGTTCTCGATCGAGCGCTGCGTCGCCACGATGCCGGTGGAGGGGAACACCCAGCCGGTTGGGCTGATGCACGGCGGAGCGTACGTCGTGCTGGGCGAATCGCTGGGCTCGATGGCCGCGAATCTGCACGCCGGGCCCGGGCGACTCGCGGTCGGCGTGGACATCAACGCCACGCACACCCGCTCGGCGAGATCCGGCGTCGTCACGGGGGTGTGCACGCCGATCCACCTCGGCCGCAGCATGACCGTGCACGAGATCGTCGTGTCCGACGATCAGGGCAGGCGCCTCTCGACCATCCGGATCACCAACATGATCAAGGACCTTCCCCCGAGCTGAAATCGGGTTGGAGGGCGCCGCTCAGCCCTTCTTGGGCGCCAGCTGCTCGATGATCGCCTTCGCGACGTCCTGCATCGTGAGGCGGCGGTCCATGGACGCCTTCTGGATCCAGCGGAACGCCTCGGGCTCGGTGAGGCCCATCTTCTCGTTCAGCAGGCCCTTGGCGCGATCGACGAGCTTGCGGGTCTCGAATCGCTCGACCATGTCGGCGACCTCGGCCTCGAGCGTGATGATCTGGTCGTAGCGGGCCAGGGCGATCTCGATCGCGGGAAGCAGGTCGTTCGGGGTGAACGGCTTGACGACATACGCCAGGGCACCGGCCTCGCTCGCGCGCTCGACGAGCTCCTTCTGGCTGAAGGCGGTCAGCAGCACGACGGGGGCGATGTGGTTCTTGCTGAGCTTCTCGGCGGCGCTGATGCCGTCCAGCTGCGGCATCTTGACGTCCATGATCACCAGATCGGGGCGGAGTTCCGTGGCCAGCTGCACGGCCGTCTCGCCGTCGCCCGCCTCGCCGACCACGTCGAAGCCGTTGTCGCGGAGGATCTCGACGATGTCGAGCCGGATGAGCGACTCGTCCTCGGCGACGACGACGCGTCGGGGAGCGGAGGTCACGGGCTCGGCTGCGATATCGGGATCAGTCACGTGTGAATCCTACGGTATGGTCGTTCGCGAGCGTTGCTGGCCGGTGTGGCGGAATGGCAGACGCGACCGACTCAAAATCGGTTGCCCGTGAGGGCATGTGGGTTCGAGTCCCACCACCGGTACGTGCGAAGGCCGCCCCTCCCGGGGCGGCCTTCGGCCGTGAACCCGCGATCAGGCGCCGAAGTACTGGTTGCCCAGCGCCTTGCTCTTGAGCGCCTCGAACTCACCGGACGAGATGGCTCCGGCATCCAGGAGCTCTTTGGCCCTCGCGATGTCGCCGGTCGGATCGCTGGAGGCCTTCGGCTGGTAGTCGTCTGACTCGGCGACGACGCCGTGCCTGCTCCGTAGACGCGCGGCCATGCCCCTGCCGCGCGCGATGACGTAGACCAGGGCCGTGAGGAAGGGCACGAACACGAGGAACACGATCCACACCGCCTTGAACCAGCCGTTCAGCGTGTGGTCGCGGAAGAGGTCGAGGATGATCAGGATCAGCACGTAGATGTAGGCGACGAAGTAGAAGCCCCACAGCAGCAACCAGAAGAAATCCCAGAAGTTCATGACTTGTCCTCTCGAGAACGCGGAACGGTCGCGCTCAGCATAGCGAGCGCGACCGTTCCGCCGTCCACCGACGCGTCACTCGCGGTAGACGGGGGCCTTGCCGTGGACGGCGTCGCCGATCTTGTGGATGCGGATGTCGTTGGTCGAGCCGATGATTCCGGGAGGGGATCCCGAGATCACCACCACCTTGTCGCCGACCTTCGCGAGGTCGTTCGCGAGGAAGTAGTCGTCGACCTGAATGAACATGCGGTCGGTGTGGGTGACAGGCTCGACCAGGGTCGACCTCACGCCCCACGTCAGCGCCATGCGCCGGCGGATCGCCGGCTCGGGGGTGAACCCGATCATGGGGATGCGGGGGCGAAGGCGTGACATGCGGCGCGCGGTGTCGCCCGACTCGGTGAAGATGCAGAGGTACTTCGCCTCGACGAACTCGGCGACCTCCAGTGCGGCGAGGGTGATCGCGCCGCCCTGGGTGCGGGGCTTGGTGGTCAGGGGCGCGATGCGCTCGAGGCCGTGATCCTCGGTGGAGGCCACGATCCGGGCCATCGTCTCCACGACGATCACCGGGTAGTCGCCCACGCTGGTCTCGCCCGAGAGCATGACCGCATCGGCGCCGTCCAGCACGGCGTTGGCGACGTCGCTGGTCTCGGCGCGCGTGGGGACGGGGCTGTTGATCATCGATTCGAGCATCTGCGTCGCCACGATGACCGGCTTGGCCATCCGACGGCACAGCTCGACCGCGCGCTTCTGCACGATCGGAACCGCCTCCAGCGGCAGCTCGACGCCGAGGTCGCCGCGGGCGACCATGATGCCGTCGAACGCGTCGATGATCTCTTCGAGGTTGTCGACGGCCTGCGGCTTCTCGATCTTCGCGATGATCGGGACGTGGCGGCCCTC
Organism: uncultured Microbacterium sp.; assembly: GCF_964244775.1. Classification (NCBI taxonomy): domain Bacteria; kingdom Bacillati; phylum Actinomycetota; class Actinomycetes; order Micrococcales; family Microbacteriaceae; genus Microbacterium; species uncultured Microbacterium sp. Next base: position 858,388 of record NZ_CAXTJR010000001.1, on the reverse strand, counting down.
CTCGGCCATGATGACGTGGACGCGCTGCACGTCCTTCGCGCTGCGCACGAACGACAGGGCGATGAGGTCGGCGCCGATCTTCAGACCCCAGCGGAGGTCGGCTTCGTCCTTCTCGGACAGGGCGGGAACGTTGACGGCGACGCCGGGCAGGTTGATGCCCTTGTTGTTCGACACGGCGCCCGCGACGATCACCTTCGTCGTGACGACGCGTCCTTCGACCGCGATGACCTCGACACGCACTTTGCCGTCGTCGATCAGCAGGAAGTCGCCGGGGTTGACGTCTTCGGGCAGGCCCTTGAAGGTCGTCGAGACGATCTCCTTCGTGCCGGGGATGTCTTCGGTCGTGATCTTGAAGATGTCGCCGACGGCGAGTTCGTGCGGTCCGTCGGCGAACTTGCCGAGACGGATCTTGGGGCCCTGCAGGTCGACCAGCACCGCGACCGGGCGACCGGCATCATCCGCGGCCTTCCGGACGTTGGCGAAATTCGCCTCGTGCACGCTGTAGTCGCCGTGGCTGAGGTTCAGGCGGGCGACGTCCACACCGGCGTCGATGATGGCGCGAACCATCTCGTACGACGATGTGGCCGGGCCCAGGGTGGCGACGATCTTGGCGCGTCTCATCCGTGTGTACTCCGGGGGGGTTGGTGGTGATGGCTTCCAGGCGAGGAAAGGCCGTGGTCAGCCTACGCGGGCTGCAGACCGATCGCGATGTCGCCCGGGTGAACAGGTACCGGCAGGGCGGTCTGGCCCATGAGGTATTCATCGACGCGTGCCGCTGCCGCCCGGCCCTCCGCGATCGCCCAGACGATGAGCGACTGGCCACGACCGGCGTCTCCCGCGACAAACACTCCGGGCGCGGTGGCCTGATAGAGATCATCGCGCGCGACGTTGCCGCGTTCGGTGAACTGCGCGCCCAGCTGCTCGTGGACGAGCGCCTGCTCAGGGCCGCTGAAGCCCATCGCGATGAGCACCAGGTCGGCCGGGATGTCGCGTTCCGTGCCGCTCTTGGGCACCCGGCGTCCGCCGGCGAACTCCGTCTCGGCCACGCGGAGCGCGCGTACCTCGCCGGCGTCGTTGCCGAGGAACTCGACCGTCGAGGCGAGGTAGGCGCGCTCGCCGCCCTCCTCGTGTGCGGACGAGATCTCGAACAGTGTCGGCGACATCGGCCAGGGCTGATGGGGCGGACGCTCGCCCGGAGGCTGCGTGCCGATCGCGAGGTTCGTCACGCTGAGGGCGCCCTGGCGGTGCGCGGTGCCGATGCAGTCCGCTCCGGTGTCGCCGCCGCCGATGACGACGACGTGCTTGCCCTCTGCGCTGATCTGATGGGGCACGCGGTCGCCCGCGGTCGCCTTGTTCGATTCGACGAGGTACTCCATCGCGAAGTGCACGCCGGCAAGATCCCGCCCTGGGATCGGCAGCTCGCGCGGAACGGTCGCGCCGGTCGCGATCACGACGGCGTCATAGCGGTTGCGCAGGTCGGCCCACGTGATGTCCACGCCGATCTCGACGCCCGCACGGAAGCGGGTGCCCTCGTCGCGCATCTGGCGCAGCCGCGTCTCGAGGTGGCGCTTCTCCATCTTGAAATCGGGGATGCCGTAGCGCATGAGCCCCCCGATGCGGTCGTCGCGCTCGAACACCGCGACGGTATGCCCCGCGCGGGTCAGCTGCTGCGCGGCGGCCAGGCCCGCGGGCCCGGAGCCGACGACCGCGACGGTCTTTCCGGTGAGGCGTCCGGGCGGCTCGGCCTCCACCCAGCCGTTGGCGAACGCCTCGTCGATGATCGAGACCTCGACCTGCTTGATCGTCACGGCGGGCTGGTTGATGCCGAGCACGCATGCGCTCTCGCACGGCGCGGGGCACAGGCGTCCGGTGAATTCGGGGAAGTTGTTGGTCGCGTGCAGCCGCTCGATCGCCGACCTGCCCTCGCCACGCCAGGTGAGGTCGTTCCACTCGGGGATCAGGTTCCCGAGTGGGCAGCCCTTGTGGCAGAACGGGATGCCGCAGTCCATGCAGCGGCCGGCCTGCCGGCGGATGACCGCCGAGTCTCCGGGCTCGTAGACCTCTTTCCAGTCCATGATGCGCACGGGCACGGGCCGCCGCGGGGGCAGCTCTCGTTCCGTGACCTTCATGAAGCCTTTGGGATCAGCCACCGGTCACCTCCAGGATGCGTGTCCAGACGACGTCTCCGTCGGGGTCGAGGCCTTCGGCGACAGCATCCTGTCTCGTCTGCAGCACCGCGGCATAGTCGCGTGGGAGAACGCGGACGAAGTTGTCGATCTCGGTCTCGAAGTCGGCGAGGAGAGCCGCAGCCACTTCCGAGTCGGTCTCTGCGATATGCAGCGTGAGCAGGTCGCGGAGGATCTCGGCGTCGCCGGCCCCGAGCGGACCGATCGAGAGCTCGCCCGAGCTGAGCGCCTCGCGGTTGACCAGCGCCTGGTCGAGCCGGTAGATGTACGCCGTTCCGCCGGACATGCCCGCACCGAGGTTGCGACCGGTCGCACCGAGGATCACGGCAAGACCGCCGGTCATGTACTCGAGGGCGTGGTCACCCACCCCTTCGACCACGGCGGTGGCCCCCGAGTTGCGAACGAAGAACCGCTCCCCGACCACGCCGCGCAGGAACATCGTGCCCTGGGTGGCGCCGTAGCCGATGACGTTGCCGGCGATGACGTTCTTCGATGCGTCGAACGTGGCGCCGCGCGGGGGCCGGACGACGATCTGGCCGCCCGAGAGCCCCTTGCCGACGTAGTCGTTCGAGTCGCCCTCGAGGCGCAGCGTGATTCCGGCGGGCATGAACGCGCCGAAGGACTGACCGGCCGAGCCCGTGAGGTTCACGACGATCGAGCCGGACTCCAGCCCGTTCTCGCCGTGTGCGAGCGTCACCTTGTTGCCGAGCATCGTGCCGACGGCGCGCTCCGTATTGCGGATCGGCAGATCGATCGTGATGTGGCCGCCGTGCGCGATGACGTCTTGGGCACGCTCGATCAGCTGCACGTCGAAGTGCTTGTCGAGCTCGTGCAGCTGGCCGCGGTGGTTGCGACGCGGCTCATCCTCTGCGAATTCGGGGCCTTCCAGGATCGGCGCGAGGTCGAGCCCGTGCGTCTTCCAGTGCTCCACGGCGCCGTTGACATCCAGCAGCTCGTGATGCCCGACGGCTTCCTCGAGACTGCGGAAGCCGAGCTCGGCGAGATACTCCCGCACCTCCTGCGCGATGAACTCCATGAAGTTCACGACGAACTCGGGCTTGCCCGAGAACCGGGCCCGCAGCGCCGGGTTCTGTGTCGCGACGCCGACCGGGCACGTGTCGAGGTGGCAGACGCGCATCATGATGCAGCCCGAGACGACCAGCGGCGCGGTCGCGAAGCCGAACTCCTCCGCGCCGAGCAGCGCGCCGATGATGACGTCGCGTCCGGTCTTGAGCTGCCCGTCGACCTGCACGATCACGCGATCGCGCATCCCGTTGAGCATGAGCGTCTGCTGCGTCTCGGCGAGGCCGAGCTCCCACGGGGTTCCGGCGTGCTTGAGCGAATTGAGCGGGCTCGCACCCGTGCCGCCGTCGTGGCCGGACACGAGGATGACGTCCGACAGCGCCTTCGCGACGCCCGCCGCGACCGCGCCGATGCCGGACTGGCTGACGAGCTTGGTGTGCACGCGAGCCTTCGGGTTGGCACGCTTCAGATCGAAGATCAGCTGCTTGAGGTCTTCGATCGAGTAGATGTCGTGGTGCGGGGGCGGCGAGACGAGACCGACGCCCGCGGTGGAATGACGTGTGCGTGCGATCCACGGATACACCTTGGTCGACATCAGCTGGCCGCCCTCGCCGGGCTTCGCGCCCTGTGCGAGCTTGATCTGGATGTCCTCGGCCTGGGTGAGGTACAGGCTCGTGACGCCGAACCGGCCCGACGCGACCTGCTTGATGGCGCTCCGGCGCCGTGGGTCCAAGAGGCGGTCGACGTCTTCGCCGCCCTCCCCCGTGTTGGACTTCCCGCCGATCGAGTTCATCGCGATCGCGAGGGTCTCGTGCGCCTCTTTCGAGATCGAGCCGTAGCTCATCGCACCGGTCGAGAAGCGCTTCACGATCGCCGAGACCGGCTCGACGTCGTCGATCGGCACGGGCGGGCGCACGCCGCTCTTCAGGCCGAAGAGCCCGCGCAGGGTCTTCAGCTCGTTCGCCTGGTCGTCGACGAGCTTGGTGTACTCGCGGAAGATGTCGTAGCGCCGCTCGCGGGTGGCGTGCTGCAGCCGGAACACGGTGTCGGGGTTGAACAGGTGCGGTGAGCCGTCGCGGCGCCACTGGTACTCGCCGCCCGTCCAGAGCCGCTCGTGGGCGCGGGCCGCAGCATCCTCTGGGTAGGCGAAGGAATGCCGCGCGGCATTCTCGGCCGCGATCACATCGATCCCGATGCCGCCGAGCTTGCTCTCGGTGCCGGTGAAGTAGGCGGCGACGAAGTCGGCCGACAGGCCGATCGCCTCGAACACCTGCGCGCCCGCGTACGACGACACGGTCGAGATCCCCATCTTCGACATGATCTTCAGCACGCCCTTGCCGAGCGCGTAGATGAGGTTCTTCACGGCCTTCTCGGGGCTCACCTCGGTGATGTAGCCGGCGCGGACAAGGTATTCGACGGTCTCCATCGCGAGATAGGGGTTGACGGCGGATGCTCCGTACCCGATGAGTGTCGCGACGTGATGCACTTCGCGCACGTCGCCGGCCTCGACGACCAGCCCCACCTTCATGCGGGTCTCGTTGCGGATCAGGTGGTGGTGGACGGCGGCGACCATCAGCAGCGATGGGATGGGAGCCAGATCCTTGTTCGAGTCGCGGTCGGAGAGCACGATGAGCTCCGCCCCATCCTCGATCGCTTGGTCGACCTCGGTGCACATCTGCGCGATGCGCTTCTGCATGCCCTTGTGGCCGGCTTCGACCCGGTAGAGCCCCCGGACCGTGACCGAGCTGCGGCCCGGGACCGCCGTGTCGATGTGCTGGATCTTCGCGAGCTCGTCGTTGTTGATCACCGGGAAGTCGAGCGTGATCGTGCGCGCGTGCTCGGGCCCCCAGGTGAGCAGGTTGAGCTCGGGCCCGAGGCCGAGCGAGAGCGAGGTGACGACCTCTTCGCGGATCGAGTCCAGCGGCGGATTGGTGACCTGGGCGAACTGCTGGGTGAAGTAGTCGAACAGCAGACGGGGGCGCTCGCTGAGCACCGCCACGGGGGTGTCGCTGCCCATCGCCCCGAGGGGCTCGGTGCCGTTCTGGCCCATCGGGGTCAGAAGGATGCGCACCTCCTCTTCGGTGTAGCCGAACGTGCGCTGCCGACGTGTGATCGAGGCAATCGGGTGCACGATGTGCTCGCGCTCGGGGAGCTCCGCCAGGCGCACGCGACCACGATCGAGCCACTCCTGCCACGGCTCGAGCTCGGCGAGCTGCTGCTTGATCTCATCTTCCTCGACGATGCGCTGAGCGGCGGTGTCGACGAGGAACATGCGGCCGGGGCGCAGGCGCCCGCGGCGCTTGATGCGCGAGGGCTCGAAGTCGAGCACGCCGGTCTCGCTGCCGATGACGACGAGTCCGTCCGTCGTCTCGGTCCAGCGGCCGGGGCGCAGGCCGTTGCGGTCGAGCGTGGCGCCGACGAGCGTGCCGTCGGTGAAGATGAGGGCGGCCGGTCCGTCCCACGGCTCCATCTGCATGGAGTGGAAATCGTAGAAGGCCCGGAGCTTCGGGTCGATGTCGGTCTGCTTCTCGTAGGCCTCCGGCACCATCATCATGATGGCGTGCGGGAGGCTCCGACCGGTGAGGGTCAGCAGCTCCAGCACCTCGTCGAACGACGCGGAGTCACTGGCGCCGTCGGTGCAGATCGGCAGCAGCGGGCGGATGTCGCCGATCAGCTCCGACTCGAGCTGCGACTGGCGGGCCCGCATCCAGTTGCGGTTGCCGTTGACGGTGTTGATCTCCCCGTTGTGGGCGAGCATCCGCAGAGGCTGGGCGAGCGGCCACGACGGGAACGTGTTCGTCGAGTACCGCGAGTGCACGACCGCGAGTTCCGAGACGAAGCGCTCGTCCTGCAGGTCGGGGTAAAACGGCTCGAGCTGGAGCGTGGTGACCATGCCCTTGTAGCCGAGCGTGCGCGAGGACAGCGACACGAAGTACGCGCCGAGTTCGGTGCGCGAGCGCTTGCGCAGGCGGTACGCACGCCGGTCGAGGGCGATGCCCGACAGCGCGGGGGCGTCGCCGACCGCCGGACGCGAGACGAACAGCTGCTCGAACGAGGGCCGGGCGTTGTAGGCGAGCCTGCCGAGGTTGTCGGGTGCGGTCGGGACGGTGCGCCACCCGTGCACCACGAGGCCTTCGGATGCTGCGACCTCTTCGATCCCCGTCTTCTGCGCCTCGCGCTGCTGCGGGTCCAGCGGCAGGAAGATCATTCCCGCGGCGTACTGGCCGGCCGGGGGCAGGTCGAAGTCGACGACGTTGCGCAGGAACGCGTCGGGCATCTGCGTGAGGATCCCGGCGCCGTCGCCGGTTCCGGCATCCGAGCCGATCGCTCCGCGGTGCTCGAGGTTGCGCAGTGCGGTGAGCGCGAGCTCGATGATGTCGTGGCCGGGCTCGCCGCGGAGCGTGGCGACCATCGCCAGCCCGCACGCGTCCTTCTCGAACGCGGGGTTGTACATCCCCTGCCGTGCAGGGAACGCGCCGAAGCCGGGACTGTCGGCGCCGTGACGGGGGCCAGAAGCCATAACTACCGTCCTCACATTGATGCTGAGATGGGACGACGTCGGCCCTGTACTGGTTCAACCGCGGTGCTCGCGGAAGCGCGGGTGAGAACTCTCGCTACGAGAGGGACTTCTCACCCGAGGGGCCGGTGCTTGTGGCTGTCGCCCCGCTGGTGGCGGAAGTGAGCTCTTCGGATGCGGGCGGTGGGCTCACGTCGACGAAGTCGGTGCTGTCCTCGGAGTCTACCGCGCCTTTCGGGTGCCACTCCCTGCCGGCGACGTAGGGCGATGCCTCGAATCCGGGGTGCCGGCGCTTCTGCACGAAGAAGATCCCGATGCCCAGGATCACGGCGCCGATGGCGGCCCACACGTTGGTGCGGAGCCCGAAGTAGATCTCGCTGGGATCGATGCGGATCGACTCCCAGACGATGCGCCCGGCGCCATACCAGATGAGGTAGATCGCGAACGTCCGGCCCCACTGCAGGCGGAACTTCCGGCCCGCCCAGACGATCACCGCGGCACCGAGGAGGTTCCAGATGACCTCGTACAGGAACGTCGGCTGGAACAGGGTGCCGGGCTCGAGGCCTGGAGGGAAGGCGGGGTTGCTGCTGTCGATCTCCAGGCCCCACGGCACGTCGGTGGGCAGGCCGAACAGCTCCTGGTTGAACCAGTTGCCGAAGCGGCCGAGGGCCTGGGCGATGATCAAACCTGGCGCCAAAGCGTCGGCGAATGTCCAGAATCGGATGCCGGTCCAGCGGCAGCCGAGCCATGCGCCCACCGCGCCGCCGATCAGGGCGCCGAAGATCGCGATTCCGCCCTCCCAGATGTAGAACACCGCCCACGGGTTCGTGCCGGGGCCGAAGTAGAAGCCGGGGTGGGTGAGCACGTGGAAGATGCGTGCGCCGATGATGCCCAGCGGGACGGCGACCAGCGAGATGTCGATGACGACCCAGGGCTCGGCGCCGCGCCGGGTGAGCCGGTGGTTGGTGAGCACGACCGCCGCGATGATGCCCGCGATGATGCACAGCGCGTAGTAGTGGATCGTGAAGGGGCCGACCGTGAACGTCGAAACGGGCGGGCTCGGGATGCTGGTGAGCACACCTGATCCCGGAAGAGCGCTCAGCGCGGTGGAAAGCATGAGTGCGAGTCTAACCGTGGGCCCGAGCCGACTTCGTGCCGACCGCGAGGGCGCGCGCCTCGGTCGCAAGGCCCTCCAGTCCTCCGTCGCGAAGGGCGCGGACCAGGGCCGTTCCGACGATCGCGCCGTCGGCGTAGTCGAGCACGCCGGAGACCTGGTCGGCGGTGGAGATGCCGATGCCGACGCACGCGTGTTCGGCCCCGTGCTCGCGGAGGCGCGCGACGAGCGTGCGGGCCGCAGCATCCAGCTCCGTGCGTTCGCCGGTGATGCCCATCGTCGAGACGGTGTAGACGAAACCGGTCGAGCTGCGCACCACGAGATCGAGCCGATCGTCGGTCGAGGTCGGCGCCGCGAGGAAGATGCGGTCAAGGCCCGTGCGCCTGCTCGCCGCGATCCACTCCCCTGCCGCCTCGGGTGTGATGTCGGGCGTGATGAGGCCTGCGCCGCCTGCGGCCAGCAGATCGTCGGCGTAACGGTCGACACCGTACTGCGCGACCGGGTTCCAGTAGGTCATGACGAGGACGGGCACATCGACGCGGCTCGTGATCTCGCGGATCGCGGGGAAGAGGTCGCGCAGCCGGAATCCGCCCGCGAGCGCCGCCTGTGTCGCCTCCTGGATGACCTTGCCGTCCATCACCGGGTCGGAGTAGGGCGGGCCGAGCTCGAGGATGTCGGCACCGTTGTCGGCGAGGGCTACGGCGGCGTCGATGCTGGTCTGCAGATCCGGGAAGCCGATGGGCAGATAGCCGATGAAGGCCCCTCGACCTTGAGCGTGCGCGGCGTCGATCGCCGCGCCCACGCGTGAGGGCACGGCGGCGCGAGAAGATGCCGCCACGCGTGAGCTCACAGTTCCGTTCCCTCGCCCTTGGCGCCGTCGACGGGCGCGGCGCCGTCCGCCGGCACCGGACCGCCCTCGAGCGCGACGTTAGCGTCGTACAGCTCGAAGTAGCGGGCGGCGGTGTCCATGTCCTTGTCGCCGCGACCGGAGAGGCAGATCGCGATGATCGCGTCGGGCCCGAGCTCGCGGCCGATCCGCAGTGCACCGGCCAGGGCGTGCGCCGACTCGATGGCGGGGATGATGCCCTCCGTCTGCGACAGCAGGCGCAGCGCCTGCATCGCCTCGTCGTCGGTTGCGGGGATGTACTGCGCGCGGCCGATGGAGGCGAGCCAGGAGTGCTCCGGGCCGACCCCCGGGTAGTCGAGCCCGGCCGAGATCGAGTGCGACTCGACCGTCTGGCCGTCCTCGTCCTGCAGCACGAACGTGCGCGCACCGTGCAGAACACCAGGGCGGCCGCGCTCGATGGAAGCGGCGTGCTTGTCTGTGTCGACACCGTCGCCTGCGGCCTCGACGCCGTACAGCTTCACGTCCGCGTCATCCAGGAAGGCGTCGAACATGCCGATCGCGTTCGATCCGCCGCCCACGCACGCGAGCACCACGTCGGGCAGCCGGCCGACTTCGTCCAGCAGCTGCGCGCGCGCCTCTTCGCCGATGATCTTCTGGAAGTCGCGCACCATCGCGGGGAAGGGATGCGGGCCCGCGGCCGTGCCGAAGATGTAGTTGGTCGTGTCGACACTCGCGACCCAGTCGCGGTACGCCTCGTTGATCGCGTCCTTGAGCGTGCGCGACCCGGTGGTGACCGGGATGACCTCGGCGCCGAGCAACCGCATCCGCGCGACGTTCAGCGCCTGGCGCTCTGTGTCGACCTCGCCCATGTAAATCGTGCACTCGAAGCCGAACAGTGCGGCGGCCGTGGCGGTCGCGACGCCGTGCTGGCCGGCGCCGGTCTCGGCGATGACCCGCGTCTTGCCGAGGCGCTGGGTGAGCAGAGCCTGCCCCAGCACGTTGTTGATCTTGTGCGAGCCGGTGTGGTTCAGGTCTTCGCGCTTGAGGAAGACGCGCGCCCCACCGGCGTGCGCGGCGAACCTGGGCACCTCGGTGAGAGCGGACGGGCGACCGGCGTAGGTGTGCAGCAGACGGGTGAACTCGGCCTGGAACGCCGGGTCGACGATCGCCGATTCGTAGACGGCGGTGAGCTCGTCGATCGCCGCGATGAGCGATTCCGGCATGTACCGCCCGCCGAAATCGCCGAACAACGGGCCGGGCGCCCCGCGCAGGCTCACGACGCCGCTCCGAGGAACGCGTGCAGGGTCGCGACGGGGTCGCCCGTCACGAGCGCCTCCCCCACGAGGACGACATCGGCACCGGCCGCGCGGTAGTGGGCGACGTCGGCGGGCGCGAGCACGGCCGATTCCGCGATCTTGACGGCGTCGGCGGGGATGCTGCCCGCCAGCGAGCCGAACAGGTCGCGGTCGAGTTCGAAGGTCGAGAGGTTGCGCGCGTTCACACCGATGAGCTTCGCACCGATGTCGGCGGCGCGGCTGACCTCGTCGGCCGAGTGCGTCTCGACCAGCGCCGTCATGCCGAGCTCCTGCGTGAGGGTGTGCAGCTCGCCGAGCACATCCTGCTCCAGTGCCGCGACGATGAGGAGGACGAGATCGGCGCCGGCCGCCCGAGCCTCGAACACCTGGTACGGCGTCGCGATGAAGTCCTTGCGGAGCACCGGGACGGCCACGGATCCGCGGACGGCCTCCAGATCGGCGAGGCTGCCCTTGAACCGGCGGCCCTCGGTGAGCACCGAGATGGCGGACGCGCCGCCCTGCTCGTACAGACGGGCCTGATGGGCGGGGTCCGGGATGGCGGCGAGGTCGCCGCGCGAGGGGCTAGCGCGCTTGACCTCCGCGATGATCTTCACGCGGTCGGACGGGGCGAGCGCAGCCAGGACGTCACGCGCGGGGGCCTGCGCGAGCGCGATCCGCTCCACGACCTCGATGGGTCGGGCGGATTCGCGGATCCCGGCATCCTCCACCGCGCCGGCCGTGAGGTCGGCGAGCACGTCAGTGCTCTTTCGCGATGTACTTGTCGCCGCCGACGCCGTAGCCCGACCTCTTCATGACCCAGCCGACGATGACGCCGACCAGCACGAGGCCGGCCGATGCCCAGACGAGCCACTGCAGGTCGAAGAAGAACGCCGTGGTGCCGATCGTGATCGCGATCAGCATGATGATCACGGCCGTCCATGCGGCCGGGGAGTGACCGTGTCCGGGGTCTCCGTCGGGGGTGCTCATGGGTCTCCTTCGAGTGCGGGCGCTGCGAACCGCGCGCGTTTTCAGTGTAGCCGGGTCGGCTGGTGCCATCGCGTCGGGAACCGCGTCATGCCGTGGGGTCGCTTCCGCGCGAAAGGTCGTCCCACGAGTCGACGGCATCGCGAGGGCGGGATGCTGCGCCAGCCGCCCCCGCATCGGTGCGGTAGCGCCTCCCGGTCCCCCCCCAGCGCGTCGCGGTGGCGAGCGTCATGATGCCGGCGGCGAGCAGGACCACCCAGGCGACCAGCGTCACGTACGGCCACGGCGTCGTCGTCGCCGACGAGACCAAGGCGGCGACGGCATCCGTTCCGGTGATCCCCGTCGTGCTGGTGACCGAAGCCGCGTACGCGGCGACGGGGGTGGCGAAGGCGGCGAGCGAGGTGAGGATGCCGAGTGCCACCGCGATCACGAGGGTCAGGACCCCGAACACCCATCGCAGGAGCAGCCCGACGATCGACAGGGCAGCACCGAGGGCGAGCGTCGCGAGGCTCAGCGGCGCAAGGACCGGAATCGCCGCGGCACCCGCCACGTCGACCGTGTGCGCTGCTCCGTCGGCAAGGGTCACCACGACCCACGTCTGCGTGGACGAGATGACGCCGAGGGCGCCTGCGAGGATCGTCGCGACGACGGAGAGCAGCCTGGCGCGGCCTAGCATGGGCGCCTCATGAGCCTGTCACGCCCTCGGCTGGCCGTTCGGGCCCGACCACGGCGTGCAGGTCGTCGGCGTCGAAGCACGTGCGTGTGCCGGTGTGGCAGGCGGGGCCGACCTGATCGACCTCGACGAGCACGGCGTCGCCGTCGCAGTCCAGGCGCACCTCGCGGACGACCTGGATGTGGCCCGAGGTGTCGCCCTTGCGCCAGTACTCCCCGCGTGAGCGCGACCAGAACGTACCGCGTCCGGTGGTGAGAGTGCGGCGCAGGGCTTCGGCATCCATCCATCCGAGCATGAGCACTTCGCGGGTGTCCCACTGCTGGACGATCGCGGCGACGAGCCCGTCGTCATTGAACGCCACGCGCGCGATACGCTCGTCGATCGACTCGGTCTCCTCGCTCACGCGCGTACCTCGATCCCCTCGGCCGTCATGGCGGCCTTCACATCGCCGACCGTCAGCCGACCGGAGTGGAAGACGCTCGCGGCGAGCACCGCATCCGCGCCTGCGGCGATCGCGGGGGCGAAGTCTTCGGCCCGGCCCGCACCGCCCGATGCGATCACGGGAACGCTCGAGATCTCACGCATGAGCGCGACCAGTTCGAGATCGAAACCCTGCTGGGTGCCGTCCGCGTCGATCGAGTTGACGAGCAGCTCCCCCGCGCCGCGTTCGATCGCCTCGCGCGCCCAGGCCAGCGCATCCAGCGTGGTCTCGGTGCGGCCGCCGTGGGTCGTCACGACGAAGCCCGACGCGGTCGCCCCCGAGCGCTTGACGTCGAGCGAGAGCACGAGCACCTGCGCGCCGAAGCGGTCGGCGATCTCATCCAGGAGCGCGGGGCGTGCGATCGCCGCCGAGTTGACCCCCGCCTTGTCTGCGCCGACGGCGAGCAGGCGGGCGACGTCGTCGGCCGAACGGACACCGCCGCCGACGGTCAACGGGATGAAGACCTCCTCGGCCGTGCGCCGCACGACGTCGTACGTCGTGGCGCGCTCGTCGACGGTCGCGGTGACGTCGAGGAAGGTGAGCTCGTCGGCTCCCTGCGTGAAATAGAGGTGCGCGAGCTCGACCGGGTCGCCCATGTCGCGCAGGTTCGCGAAGTTAACGCCCTTCACGACACGCCCTGCGGCGACGTCGAGGCACGGGATGACGCGGCAGACCAGGCTCATCGCTACAGCCTCGCGTTGTGGATCGCGGTGACCAGGATCGCGCGGGCGCCCAGGGCGTACAACGCGTCCATGACCTGGTTCGAGGTCTTCCGCGGGCTCATCACCCGCACCGCGACCCACTCCGGATCGCGCAGCGGCGAGATCGTCGGCGACTCGATGCCGGGGGCGATCGCGACCGCTGCATCGATGAGCGCGGCCGGCAGGTCGTAGTCGATGAGCACGTAGCGGCGCGCGACCATCACGCCGCGAAGGCGGCGCAGGAGCGTGTCGGCGGCCTCCGCGTCCGACGGCCCGCTGATCAGCACGGCCTCGGATTCGAGGATGACCGGACCGAAGATGTCGAGGCCTGCCTGCCGCAGGGTGGTGCCGGTCGACACGACGTCGGCGACAGCATCCGCGACACCCAATCGCACCGCGGACTCGACCGCGCCGTCCAGCGGCACGAGGTCTACGGCGATCCCCCGCTCGTCGAGGAAGCCGTCGACCAGCCCCGGATACGACGTCGCGACCCGGAGCCCTTCCAGGTCTTCGATCGTTTGGAAGCGCCCGGGAGCCCCGGCGAAGCGGAATGTCGAACCCCCGAAGCCGAGGGATTCGATCTCGCGGGCCCCCGGCATCCGTGCGTCGAAGAGCAGGTCGCGGCCGGTGATGCCGACATCCAGCGCACCCGAGCCGACGTAGGTGGCGATGTCCTTCGGGCGCAGGTAGAAGAACTCGACCTCGTTGACCGGATCGATGACGTGCAGATCCTTCGGGTCGCGTCGGCCGATGTAGCCCGCTTCGGCGAGCATCTCGGTGGCGGTCTCGGCGAGCGAGCCCTTGTTGGGCACGGCGATTCGCAGCATGTGAGGCTTTCGTTCGGTGGTGTGGCGGGCGGCGGGGGCGCGCTCACAGATGTCGGTAGACGTCCTCGAGGGACAGGCCCTTCGCGAGCATCAGCACCTGGAGGTGGTACAGCAGCTGCGAGATCTCCTCTGCCGCGGCATCCGTCGTCTCGTATTCGGCGGCCATCCACACTTCGGCGGCCTCTTCGACGATCTTCTTGCCGATCGCGTGCACACCGGCGTCGAGTTCGGCGACCGTGCCCGATCCGACGGGGCGGTCGGCCGCCTTCGCGGTCAACTCGGCGAACAGGGCGTCGAACGTCTTCACCGTCCCAGCGTACCGGCGCGGTCGCCCCACACGGTTCAGTGGACGAGGATGCTGAGCCCGACCATCAGGACCTCGAGGTGGCTGCCGGGCGTGCCGTGCTCGTCGGACGTGGGGTCAGCTCACCGGTGGAGGTGTCGGGTCGCGCTCGACCGGAGCGCGCGGATCGCGGCGCCGGGATCCTCTGCGCCGAACACGGCGGACCCGGCGACGAACGTATCGGCGCCCGCCTCCGCGGCCTGCTCGATCGTCGACTCGGAGATGCCGCCGTCGACCTGCAGCCAGACGGCCGATCCGCGCCGGCGCACCTCCGCGGCCAGAACAGACAGCTTGGGCATCATGTTCGCCATGAACGACTGACCACCGAATCCCGGCTCGACGGTCATCACGAGGATCTGGTCGAACTCGTCGAGCACCTCGAACAGCGACTCGACGGCGGTCGCGGGCTTGATCGCGACCCCGGCGCGCGCTCCCATGCCCCGGAGGCGCCGGGCGAGGGCGACCGGCTCGGTGGCGGCCTCGAGGTGGAATGTCACCGAGGCCGCCCCGAGTTCCGCGTACTCCGGAGCCCACCGATCGGGGTCATCGATCATCAGATGCACGTCGAGCGGCACGGGGCTCGTGGCCTGCACACGGCCGACCATCTGCGGCCCGAACGTGAGGTTGGGCACGAAGTGGTTGTCCATCACGTCGACGTGCACGAAGTCCGCGCCGTCGATGCGAGCGAGCTCTGACTGCATGTTCGCGAAATCGGCGGCGAGGATGCTGGGATTGATGCGGACGGCGCTGGTTTCACTGCGGTCATCGCTGGGGGGCACGCGTCCATTATGGTCGAGCCGTGGACCCCATCCAGCTGCTCCTGGACGCCGTGCTCGATAGCGTGCGTCCGATCACCGATGGGGCCCCGGCCGCCTACATCCCGGAGCTGGCCTCGGCCGACCCGGATCATCTGGCGCTCGCCGTCGTGGGCCCACGCGGCCGGATCTTCTCGGTGGGGGATGACCACGTCGAGTTCAGCATCCAATCGATCTCCAAGCCCTTCGTCCTCGCCCTCGCCCTACAGGAGCAAGGCCTCGACGCCGTGCTCGAGCGCGTCGGCGCAGAACCGAGCGGCGAGCCGTTCAATGCGATCAGCCTCGAGGCCCTGACCGGTAGACCCGCCAACCCGATGGTCAACGCCGGCGCGATCGCCACCTCCGCGCTCATCTCGGGCGACGACATCGACGAGCGCACCGGCCGCATCGTCGAGATGCTGTCCGCATTCGCGGGGCGCTCGCTGTGGATCGACGAGGGCGTCTATCGCTCGGAGTCGGACACCGGCTTCCGCAATCGGGCCCTCGCGCACCTCATGCGCTCGTACGGGATCGTCGGCGGATCCGTCGAGACGGCGGTCGAGACCTACTTCCGGCAGTGCTCGATCCTCGTGACGGTCAAAGACCTCGCCATCATGGCGGCCACCGTGGCGTTCGGGGGCACCAACCCTGTCACGGGCCGACGCGTCGTGACCGAGCGCATCGCCCGTGACGTGCTGTCGATCATGGCGAGCTGCGGCATGTACGACTTCTCGGGCGAGTGGATGCTGCGGGTCGGCCTTCCGGCCAAGAGCGGCGTCAGTGGCGGTCTGCTCGCCGTCGCTCCGTCGCAGTTCGGCGTCGCCTCCTTCAGCCCGCGCCTGGATGAGCACGGCAACAGCGTGCGCTCGACAGCCGTGCTCGAACGTCTCTCGGAGAGCTTCGGCATGCACGTGTTCGAGCAGCACGAGACGATCGCCGAGCCGGGCATCAGCGTCGATCGCGATGTCACCGGCGCGGTCACGGTGCGCCTCGGAGGCGAGCTGGGCTTCTCGGGCGCGGAGCGGGTGCTGACCGTGCTCCGCGAGGTCGCGCGCGGAGCGTCGGGCGACGTCGTCGTGACGATCGACGCGCGCGACCTCGCCCGGATGCACCCGGCCGCTCTCGCGGCGATCCGCCAGGAGCTCGCGGCCGCCGGCGGCGCGCTCCGCCTGCTCGAGTAACCGCTCGCGGCGCCCGAAGCATGCCGCTCGCGTCGCCCGAGGTCAGACCCGGCGCAGGAGCGAGATCGACATCGCGTCGGTGCCGTGCCGGTGCGGCCAGAGCTGTGCGCGGCCGCTGCCGTCGCCGGGCTCGGGCAGTTCCGGATCGGTGTGGGCGATCGCCCGCACGGTCTCACGGGCATCGAGCTCTTCGATCGCTCCGCCGGATTCGCGGATCAGGTCGGCGACGATTCCCGCGGTCTCGGCCAGATGCGGCGAGCACGTCACGTAGGCGAGGATGCCGCCGGGGCGGAGGGCGCCGATGGCGGCCGTGGCGAGCTCGCGCTGCAGCTGCGTGAGCTCGGGGATGTCGGCGGGCATTTTGCGCCACCTCGCTTCGGGGCGTCGCCGCAGTGCGCCCAGGCCCGTGCACGGAGCGTCGACGAGGATGCGGTCGTAGCGGCCCCGAGCCTCGGCCGCACGGGTGCGGCCGTCGTCCTCGGAGACGGTCACCTCCAGCGGGATGTCGGCGATCGCGCGCCGCACGAGACCCGCGCGCGCCGGGGAGATCTCGTTGGCATCGAGCTCGGCGCCACCGCTGAGCGCCTCCGCGGCGAGAATCGCCGTCTTTCCCCCGGGACCGGCGCACAGATCGAGCCACCGCTCCCCCGGCGTCACCGCCTGAACCCTGGTGAGGGCGAGCGCCGCGAGCTGCGAGCCTTCGTCCTGCACGCGCAGGAGTCCTCCTGAGCCGACCACCGTGCGCTCGGGGTCGCCCCCGCCGAGGCGGAACCCGAACGGCGAGTAGGGCGTGCGCACCGCGCCCTCCGGCACTTCGGCCAGCCCGGGAAGGGCGGCCATCGTGACCGCGGGTGAAGCGTTGTCTGCGGCCAGGAGCTCCTCGAGCTCGTTCGCCCTCCCCCCGGTGGCTGTCCCTTCAGCGGCAAGAGCACGACGGAACGCCCGGACTATCCATACCGGGTGGGAGAAGAGGAGGCTGAGCCGCTCGTCGTCCGAACGGGCGGAGCGCGCGACCCGCGACATCCACTCGCCCGGGGTATCGCGCGACACGCGCCGCAGGACCGCGTTGGCGAAGCCGGCGGCACCGCGGCCGCCTGCCTCGCGGGCGAGTTCGACCGATTCGTTCACCGCGGCGTGCGAGGCGACCCGCGTGGAGAGGAGCTGGTGCACACCCAGCCGCAGGGCGTCCAGCACGCTCGGGTCGATGTCGGCCACCGGTCGGTCTGCGGCGATCGCGAGCACCGCGTCGTACGTGCCCTGGCGCCGCAGCGTGCCGTAGGTGAGCTCGGTCGCGAGCCCCGCGTCGGCGGTGGAGAGCCCCGCCCGCTCGATCGAACGCGGCAGCAGCAGGTTGGCGTAGGCATCCGACTCGTGGACCGCGCGGATGGTGTCGTACGCGACGCGACGCGAGGCCTGTGCGGCCGTCACGCTCCGGCCACCGGTGCATCGAGCCGCAGACCGCGGAACCAGTCGGCGGCGCGCATGGGCCCCTTTCCCGCGGGCTGCACGCTCAGCAGCTCGATCGGGGTGGTGGCGGTGCCGATGACCACCGTCCCATCCTCGGCGGCGAGCTCCCCCGGTGCCAGGGCTCCGCTGGATGACGGTGCGTCGCCGTCGACGACACGCGCGGCGAGCACCTTCAGCCGCGCGCCTCCGACCGTGGTGTGGGCGCCGGGCTCGGGGGTGACTCCGCTGAGGCGCGCGAGCACCCGCTCGGCCGGCTCGTGCCAGTCGAGCACGCCGTCCTCGACGGTGAGCTTGGGCGCGAGGGTGGGTTCGCCGTGCTGCGGGCGCGACCGTGCCGTGCCGGCCGCCAGCGCATCCACAACGCGCAGCAGCAGCTCAGCGCCGGTGCCGGCCAGTGCGGTGAGGACATCGCCCGCGGTCGCGCCGTCGGGCACGACGAACTCCTCCTCATCGAACACGTCGCCCGCGTCGAGCTCGGGGACGAGCTGGAAGACGCTGGCACCGGTCACCCGGTCGCCGGCGATCAGGGCGCGCTGCACGGGGGCGGCCCCGCGCCAGCGCGGGAGCAGCGAGAAGTGCAGGTTTATCCAGCCGAGCCGCGGCGTCGACAGCAGCGGCTCGCGCACGAGGCCACCGTAGGCGACGATGACGCCGAGCTCAGGCGCGAGGCCCTCGACGGCGGAGGTCGCGGCCGCGTCGAGCCGATGGGTCTTGATCGTCGGGATGCCGAGCTCGGCGCCGACCTGTGCGACCGGCGACGGGGTCAGCTCGCGCTTTCGCCCGACAGGAGCGTCCGGTCGCGTGATGACTCCGGCGAGATCGTGATCGGATGCCGCGAGCCGCCGGAGCGAGGGGACGGCGGCGTCGGGTGTGCCGGCGAAGACGAGTCGCATGCGGTTCCTCACAGATCCAGATCGGGCACATCGACCCGGACTCTGAGTGTATTGCGGGGTCCTGTGGGTCTGCCCTTGAGCGCCTTGCGCGAGCGGAGCGCCTCGGCGATGACCGATGCGCGGAGGCTCTCGGCGACGGCCCGTCCCTGGGAGTAATCGAATCGCACGAGAGCGCGCGCGAGAGCGGGACCCCCATCGGATGCGACCGCGACCGGACCGAGCACGCTTCCACCGGTCGCGTCCGGGCCGTGCGTCGGCTCCACACCGCCGGGCGCCGACTGCACGGCCGACAGCGCGGCATCGACCGCGCGCGGAACGCCTTCGACGGTCGCGACGCGCACGGTGGGCGGCATACGCAGCGCAGCGCGCTCGGCAAGTTCCGCACGGGCGTACGCGGGCTGGGTCCACGTCGCGAGCGCGCGGGCGACTCCGCCGGTCACCCCGACCAGGTGGACGGGGGCGCCGGGGGCAGCCAGCGCCGCTGCGTTCGACCACCACCGCAGACACGATTCGCCGATCCGCAGATCCTCGGCCAGCAGCATCCGATCGCCGTCCAGCAGGATGACCGCGCGATAGCCGCCGATCGCGTGCGGCTCGGCGCCCCGCGTCGCCACGATCAGCGCGGGGCGTTCGTCGACCTGCGTGACGGGGTGATCCCCGTCGGCCACGATGATCCGGACGCCGGGGAACGCGCGGCCCAGCTCGTCGGCGGTGCGTTCGCTGCCGGACGACGCCATGCGCAGCCGCGCGGATTCGCAGTGCGGGCACCGCCACCCGGTGGCGGGGCGACCGCACCACCCGCATTCGGGCGTGGCCCCTGCCCGCTGCGCACGCAGCGGACCGGCGCAGTGCCGGCACCGCGCGGGCCTTCGGCAGTCGCCGCAGACGAGCACGGGCGCGTACCCCGGTCGCGAGACCTGCACGAGCACCGGACCGGACGCGAGCGCCTCGCGCGCGGACGCGAAGGCGGCAGACGGCAGCCGCGCCGAGCGCGCCTCGCCCTCGCGCGTCGCGCTGAGCACGACACGCGGCGACTCCTTCCGTGTCGGAGTGATTTCCCGCACCCAGCCGACCGCGACGAGCCGCTCGACGTCGGTCGTGCGGGTGTGGCCGGCGAACAGGAGCGCGCACTCGTCGAGCTCCTGCCGGACGAGCGCGGCGTCGCGCGCGTGGACGCCCGGGCTGAGCGGCTCGGAGAGCAGCGGATCTCCGTCGTCCCATACCGCGATCAGCCCGAGCTCGTGCGCCGGGGCGTACACGGCGGAGCGGTTGCCGACGACGATGCACGGCACAGGGCTGAGCGTCCGCAGGAACGCGCTGTAGCGCTCGGGGCCGCTCTGACGGGCATCGACGCGCACGACGCTCGGCGCGGCGCCATGTGCGGCGAGCACGGCCTCCAGCTGGGCCTGATCGCGATAGTCGGGCACGACGAGCACGGTGCTGCGGCCGGCGGCGAGTTCACGCAGCGCGGCCGCCGCGAGCAGCTCCGCCCATGCGCCGACCTCGGTATCGGCGTCGATGCGGGCGGGGCGGGGCGGAGCATCCACCGCGATGCGCTCGCGATCGTCCAGGGCTGTGGCCAAACCGCTGAACCCGCTCAGGATGCGGTCGGCCCATGCCACCGTGTCACTCGGGACGGGATGCGGCTCGGGCGGTGTGCCGCTCAGCCAGGCCCTCTCGGCCCGCACCATCCGCTTCGGGATCACCAGTCGCAGGATGTCGCCGGCCGATCCGGCTGCGCGATCGGCTGTGCGCCGTGCGAGAGCGTAGAGGGCCGGGGTGAGCACGACGACCGGCGAGACCACCGCGTCGATCTCGGAGAGCGGGCGCGGCGACTCCTGCCCCACGGCGATCTCGACGAGGAACCCGTCGACCATGCGCCCCGCCGAACGCAGCGGCACCCGCACCCGCACCCCCGGCTGCGCGTCCGCGATCAGGTGGTCGGGGATCGAGTAGTCGAACAGGCGATCCAGCTGCGGCAGCGGCGAGTCGACGAGCACGCGCGCGACGCGGAGCCCTGTCATCTCAGGCGCTGTTATTGACGGCGGTGGCATTTCGGGCGCTGTCATTCCACGCGCCTCATTTCACGCGCCGGCCGGGCGCCCGCGCGACGAGAGCGGTCGCGACCGTCGGATCACAGACCGGCGGCTGCGCGCAGATCGTCGACGCGGTCAGTGCGCTCCCACGTGAAGTCGGGCAGTTCGCGACCGAAGTGCCCGTACGCCGCCGTCTGGGCGTAGATCGGGCGAAGCAGGTCGAGTCCGTCGATGATCGCCTTGGGACGCAGATCGAACACGTCGAGGATCGCGCCGGTGATGACGTCGTCGGCGACGTGGCCCGTGCCGAAGGTCTCGACGTAGAGGCCGACCGGCTGCGCGCGCCCGATCGCGTAGGCGACCTGAACCTCGAGGCGGTCGGCGAGCCCGGCCGCCACCGCGTTCTTGGCGACCCAGCGCATCGCGTACGCGGCCGAGCGGTCGACTTTCGACGGGTCCTTGCCGCTGAACGCGCCGCCGCCGTGCCGTGAGGCGCCGCCGTAGGTGTCGATGATGATCTTGCGGCCGGTCAGGCCCGCGTCGCCCTTCGGGCCGCCGGTGACGAACGGCCCTGCCGGGTTGATGATCGACTGCGAGTGGCCGATCTCGAGGCCCGTCTCAGCCAGGATCGGCGCGATGACCTCGGCATCCACTGCCGCCCGCAGGGCCTTCAGCGAGATGTCCGGATCGTGCTGCGTCGACAGGACCACGGTCTCGATCGTGCGTGGAATCGTTCCGTCGTAGCCGATCGTGACCTGCGTCTTGCCGTCGGGCCGGAGGAACGGCAGCGCACCGCTGCGCCGGGCTTCGGTCAGCCGCTCCGCGATGCGGTGCGCCGTCCAGATCGCGATCGGCATGAGCTGCGGGGTCTCGTTCGTGGCGTAGCCGAACATGATCCCCTGATCGCCCGCCCCCTGCGAGTCCAGCGGGTCGACCGACCCGCCTTCGCGGTGCTCGAGAGCGGTGTCGACTCCCGTGGCGATATCGCTGGACTGCTCGCCGATCGACACGCTGACGCCGCACGAGTCTCCGTCGAACCCGGTGTCGCTCGAGGTGTAACCGATGCGGTTGACGACCTGCCGCACGATGCCGGGGATGTCGACGTAGCCCGAGGTCCGGACCTCACCGGCGACATGCACGAGTCCGGTCGTGACCAGTGTCTCGACGGCGACGCGGCTGTTGCGGTCGACCGCCAGCAGCGCATCGAGGATGCTGTCGGAGATCTGGTCGCAGATCTTGTCGGGGTGTCCTTCGGTGACGGACTCGGACGTGAACAGGCGAAGATCGGCCATCGATTACTCCAGAGGGTGGGGGTCAGAAAAGTATCGCGGTGACATCCGACAGGATGCCACCGCGAGTTACTTCGAGTGACGTGAGTGCTTACGCCTGCTCGGCGTGGCGGAGGCGCAGCTTGTCCTCGTGGATCTCGTGCATCGCGATCGTCAGCGGCTTGTCCTCCACCGTCGAGTCAACGAGCGGACCCACATTGTCGAAGAGGTTCCCCTCGTGCAGGTCGGAGTAGTAGTCGTTGATCTGGCGTGCGCGCTTGGACGCGTAGATCACGAGCTGGTACTTCGAGTCGACCTTCTCGAGCAGGCTGTCGATGGGGGGCTCGATGATGCCCTGATTCTTTCCGGCCATGGCGAAACCTCCAGGTTGTGGATGACTGCGGCGAGGCAGCGCACAAGAGCGCGCCGGCGCATCCGACCATTCTACCTTGCGATCGACCGAAGCGCGGCAGCTGGCTATGCTCGGCGCGCGAGAGCGGCGATCTCGGCGGACGCACGTGCCACCTCGTCGTTGACGACACGGAAGTCGAACTCGTTCTGCGCTGCGAGTTCGACCTTCGCGGTGCGCAGGCGGCGTGCCCGTTCTTCGTCGCTCTCGGTGCCCCGGCCGACGAGTCGCTGCACGAGTTCGTCCCAACTGGGCGGGAGCAGGAACACGAGGGTCGCGGAGGGTTCGGCCGCCCTGACCTGGCGCGCGCCCTGCAGATCGATCTCCAGCAGCACGGTGCGACCGTCGGCGAGCGCCTGCTCGATCGGACGTCGGGGGGTGCCGTAGCGGAAGCGGTTGTGGACGGTCGCGTGCTCGAGCAGCTCATCGGCGGCGATCATGCGGTCGAACTCGGCATCGTCGACGAAGTAGTAGTGCTCACCGTCCACCTCGCCCCGACGCGGCGCACGTGTGGTCGCCGACACCGAGAGGACGATCTCGGGGTAATCGTCCTTGATGCGTGCGGCGACCGTCCCCTTCCCGACCGCGGTCGGGCCGGCAAGCACGACGAGTCTGCTGCGCGCATCGCGCGGACCGCTCTCCGGCACGCGTTCGTCCAGGAACGCCGCCAGCACGCGCCGCTGGCGCGCACCGAGTCCGCCGAGCCGCTTCACCGGAGAGATCTGGAGGCTCTGCAGGATCCGGTCGCGTTTGCCGACACCGATCGCGGGGATGCTCGTCAGGAACTCCGTCACCCGCATCGCGCCGGCCGGCGATGCCGGGTCGGCGAAGGCCCGTCTCAGGAGCTCCTGGGGCGAGATCACCCGGCTCGTGACGTCGCGTTTGAGGGCGGCGCGCTCGCGGCGCGCGGCGATCGCCTTGCGCGATGCGGCGACGCGGTCGACTTCGGGAGGTGTGCGGGAATCAGCCATGGGTCCTCTCACCGTACAAGGCCGCGCGCTCCTGAATGCGCTGCGACAGCCGCTCGGGTCCTGCGGACAGGATGCTGCGGCTCTCGCTCGCGAGCACCCCCGATGCCACGTACCCGAACAGTCGCCCGAGGTCGGCAGGCTGCGCGCCCTGCGCGCCGAAACCGGGAGCCAGGATGGGGGTTCCCGCGAGCACGATGTCGGTGAGCCCGAAAGCCGCGCGATCCACCGTCGCGCCGATGACGACGCCGATGGATCCGAGTGCGCCCGGCAGGCCCACGTTGTTCCCGGCGACGTCGCGTGCGATCCGCTCGGCGACTCGCTCCCCCTCGTTCGCCGACGGGTCGATCGTCAGGGCGCTCTGCACCGCGAGCGCCTCGGGGTTGCTCGTCGCGGCGAGCACGAACGCGCCTTTGTCCACGCGAAGGGCCGTCATCAGGGTCTTCTGCAACGAGTCGGCGCCGAGGTAGGGGCTCAGGGTCACCGCATCCGCCTCCAGGGGCGAACCCGGCGCGAGCCATGCCGCCGCGTAGCCTTCCATCGTCGTTCCGATGTCACCGCGCTTCGCGTCGGCGATCACGAGCAGCCCCGCCTCCCGCGCCGCACGCATGACATCCTCGAGCGCGGCGAAACCGGCCGACCCGAACCGCTCGAAGAACGCGACCTGGGGCTTGACGACCCCGACGCGCCCGGCAGCGGCCGCCACGACGCGCAGGCCGAACTCGCGGGTCGCGTCGGCCGAGACATCCAGCCCCCACGCGGAAAGGAGCGACTCGTGCGGATCGATGCCGACGCACAGGGGGCCGTGTTCGTCCATCGCCGCCCACAGGCGCTGCCCGAACGTGGTCACAGGCGCGCTGCCCGATCGTGTGCATACTCCTGGAGGCTCTGCACGCGGAAGCCGTCCTTGAGGACGCCCAGCGCGCTGACGGCCGCGCCGAGCACAGCCATCGTGGTGAACAGGGCCTTGTCGGCGGCCACGGCCGCCGCGCGGATCTCGTACCCGTCGGCGCGTGCCATGCCACCGCTCGGCGTGTTCACGACGATGTCGATCTCGCCCGCGTTGATCAGGTCGACGATGTTGGTCTCGCCGCTCTCCTGCGTCGCGGAGAACTTGTTGACCACCCGCACGGCGATGCCGTTGCGGGCCAGGATCTCGGCGGTGCCTGCGGTTGCGACCAGGTCGAAACCGAGCTCCTGGAGCCGGTGGGCGGGAAGGATGACGGCGCGCTTGTCGCGGTCGGCGACCGAGATGAACACAGTGCCCGACAGCGGCATGCCGCCGTACGCGGCTTCCTGGCTCTTGGCGAACGCGGTCGGGAAGTCGCGGTCGATGCCCATCACCTCGCCCGTGGAGCGCATCTCCGGGCCGAGCACGGAATCGACGATCTGCCCGTCCTTCGTGCGGAAGCGCTTGAACGGCAGCACCGCTTCCTTGACGGCGACCGGCGAATCCAGTGGCACGCGCGAACCGTCGCCCACCGGGAGCAGCCCCTCGGCGATCAGGTCGGCGATCGAGGTGCCGACCATGATGCGGCTGGCCGCCTTCGCGAGCGGGATGCCGAGCGCCTTCGACACGAACGGCACCGTGCGGCTGGCCCGGGGATTCGCCTCGATCACGTAGAGCACGCCCGCGCTGATCGCGAACTGCACGTTCAGGAGGCCCCGCACCCCGACGCCCTCGGCGATCGCGAGCGTCGCTTCGCGCACCCGGTCGATGTCGGTGCGGCCGAGTGAGACGGGCGGCAGCGTGCAGCTCGAGTCGCCGGAGTGGATGCCGGCCTCTTCGAGGTGCTCCATCACTCCCCCGATGTAGAGCTGTTCGCCGTCGTAGAGGGCGTCGACGTCGATCTCGATCGCGTCATCGAGGAAGCGGTCGACCAGGAGCGGCATCCCCGGTCCGACGATGACTTCTCCCGCCGTGCGGACGAAGTAGTCGCGCAGGCTCTCGGTGTCGTAGACGATCTCCATCCCGCGTCCGCCGAGTACGAAGCTCGGGCGGACGAGCACGGGGAAGCCGATGTCATCGGCCACCGCGACGGCTCCGTCGACATCGATCGCGGTGCCGTGGCGCGGTGCGACGAGCCCTGCGGCGTCGAGGATGTCGCTGAACAGCTGGCGCTCTTCGGCGAGGTCGATCGCCTCGGGGCTCGTGCCGAGGATGCGGTAGCCGGCATCCTGGATGCCCTTCGCGAGCCCGAGCGGCGTCTGGCCGCCGAGCTGGCAGATGACACCCAGGATCTCGCCCGACGCGGCCTCGGCGTGCAGCACCTCCAGCACGTCTTCGAGCGTGAGCGGTTCGAAGTACAGCCGGTCGCTCGTGTCGTAGTCGGTCGAGACCGTCTCGGGGTTGCAGTTGACCATGACGGTCTCGTACCCGGCGGCCGAGAGCGCGAACGACGCGTGCACGCACGAGTAGTCGAACTCGACGCCCTGGCCGATGCGGTTCGGGCCCGAACCGATGATGACGACCTTCGTCCGCTCGGAGGGGGTGACCTCGGTCTCGAAGTCGTAGCTGGAGTAGTGGTAGGGCGTGAGCGCGGGGAACTCCCCCGCGCACGTATCGACAGTCTTGTAGACCGGGCGCAGACCGAACGCGTGACGGATGCCGCGGACCTCGGTTTCGGCGATGCCCCGCAGCTGTGCCACCTGTGCGTCGCTGAACCCGTGCTCTTTCGCGATACGCAGGGTGTCGGCATCCAGCTCACCCGCCGTGCGGACGAGCTCGGCGACCTCGTTGATCAGCACGATCTGATCGAGGAACCACGGATCGATCTTGGTGGCATCGAAGGCCTCCGCGACGGTCGCACCGAAGCGCAGCGCCTGCTGCACCACGACGATGCGACCGTCGGTGGGCACCGCGGCGATCTCGAGCAGCTCGGCGACCGAGCGCGCCTCGTCGCCCCAGTGGAAGCTCGACCCGCGCTTCTCGAGCGAGCGGAGCGCTTTCTGCAGGGCGGTGGCGTAGTTGCGGCCGATCGCCATCGCCTCGCCGACCGACTTCATGGTGGTGGTGAGGGTCGTGTCGGCGGCGGGGAACTTCTCGAAGTTGAAGCGCGGAACCTTCACCACGACGTAGTCCAGAGTCGGCTCGAAGCTCGCCGGCGTGACCTTGGTGATGTCGTTGGGGATCTCGTCGAGCCGGTAGCCGATCGCGAGCTTGGCGGCGATCTTGGCGATCGGAAAGCCGGTGGCCTTGGACGCGAGGGCCGACGAGCGCGAGACGCGGGGGTTCATCTCGATCACGATGATGCGGCCGGTCTCGGGATCGACGGCGAACTGGATGTTGCAGCCGCCGGTGTCCACGCCCACGGCGCGGATGATGTCGATGCCGATGTCGCGCAGCTTCTGGTATTCGCGGTCGGTCAGGGTCAGTGCGGGAGCGACCGTGATCGAGTCACCGGTGTGCACCCCCACGGGGTCGACGTTCTCGATCGAGCAGACGACGACGGTGTTGTCGGCGGTGTCGCGCATGAGCTCGAGCTCGTACTCCTTCCACCCGAGGATCGACTCCTCCAGGAGCACCTCGTGCGTGGGCGAGTCGTGCAGTCCCGCGCCGGCGATGCGGCGCAGATCCTTCTCGTCGTAGGCGAAACCTGAGCCGAGGCCGCCCATGGTGAAGCTGGGGCGCACCACGAGCGGGTAGCCCAGCTCGGCGGCGGCGGCGAGCACCTCGTCCATCGTGTGTGCGATGCGGCTGTCGGCGACACCCGCCCCGGCATCCAGCACCAGCTGCTTGAAGATCTGGCGGTCCTCGCCCTTGTTGATCGCCTCGAAGTTCGCGCCGATCAGCTCGACGTCGTACTTGGTGAGGATGCCGTGATTGTGCAGGTCGATCGCCGCGTTCAGCGCGGTCTGACCGCCGAGGGTCGGCAGGATCGCGTCCGGCTTCTCCTTCGCGATGATCGTCTCGATGACCTGCCACGTGATCGGCTCGATGTAGGTCGCGTCCGCGAAGTCGGGGTCGGTCATGATCGTCGCCGGGTTCGAGTTGACCAGGATGACCCGCACGCCCTCCTCGCGGAGCACCCGGCACGCCTGGGTGCCGGAGTAGTCGAACTCGCAGGCCTGGCCGATGACGATCGGGCCGGAGCCGATCACCAGGACGCTCTTGATGTCGTCGCGCTTGGGCACTAGTTCTTTTCCTTCTGCTGGTCGAGCACCATGTCGCGGAAGCGGTCGAAGAGATAGTTGGCGTCGTGGGGACCGGCCGCGGCCTCGGGGTGGTACTGCACCGAGAACGCGGGGATGTCGAGGGCCCGCAGCCCCTCCACGACGTTGTCGTTCAGGTCGACGTGGCTCACCTCGACCCGTCCGTAGCCGTTCGGGCTCTCGAACTCGCCCTCCCGCGGCGCCTCGACCGCGAAGCCGTGGTTGTGCGCGGTGATCTCCACGCGCCCTGTCGTCTTGTCGAGCACCGGCTGGTTGATGCCGCGATGCCCGAACGGGAGCTTGTAGGTGCCGAGCCCGAGCGCACGGCCGAGCAGCTGGTTGCCGAAGCAGATGCCGAAGAACGGCAGCCCTTCGTCGAGGACCGCGCGCAGCAGCGCGACGTGATCGCCGGAGGCCGCGGGGTCGCCCGGCCCGTTCGAGTAGAAGACTCCGACCGGATCGACGGCCTTGAGCTGCTCGATCGTGACGTCCTGGGGCAGGACGTGCACGTCGAACCCGCGCGCGGCGAGGTTGTCGATCGTGGACTGCTTGACGCCGAGGTCCAGGACCGCGAGATTGCCGATGCGCGGGGCCCAGGCATCCGCTGCCGTGACCTCGGCCCTCGCGACCGAGACCTCGGCGGAGAGGTTGCGGCCCGACATCTCGGGGGCTTCGCGCACGATGCGCAGCTGCTCGGCATCGGCGAGGGCAGCGGCATCCCCGGAGAAGATCCCGCCGCGCATGCTGCCCGCCGAGCGGATGTGGCGGGTGACGGCGCGGGTGTCGATGCCGCTGATGCCGACCACGCCGTCGCCGACGAGGGCGTGGTCGAGTGACTCGTCAGCGCGCCAGTTCGAGACGACTCGAGAGGGATCGCGCACGATGTAGCCGGCCACCCAGATACGACGCGACTCGGGGTCTTCGCCGTTCATGCCGGTGTTGCCGATGTGGGGTGCGGTCTGCAGCACGATCTGCCCGGCGTACGAGGGATCGGTGAGGGTCTCCTGGTAGCCGGTCATCCCGGTGGCGAAGACGACTTCGCCCACGGTCGTGCCGAGTGCGCCGTACGCGCGACCGCGATGACGGCTGCCGTCCTCGAGCACGAGCACGGCGGGATCGGTCTGGAACGAGGAGGTCATGCGTCTGTTCCTGTCGGAGTCGTGGTGAGGGGCCGGAGCGCGTCGACCACGGCGCGGGCCGACGCGTTCTGCGGGCGGAGATACGAGTCGACGATCGTGGTGCCGTTGTTCTGCGTGCCGTCGACTGGAGTGAGGTCGATCCGCCACGCGATGCGCACCAGGCCGTCGCGTTCGACGACGCGGTCGATCGCCACGGTCGACTGCGCGACGTCGACGATGCGGTCCGGCGTCAGGAAGATGCGCGGCTGACCGGGAAGGTCCAGGACCAGCCCTGCATCGGTGACCACGATGTCGACCCGCGAACGGAAACCGAGACTCTTGATGGCGAGGCGCTCGAGCGGCGCCTCGTGTGCGGTCGTGGCGACGTAGAGTCCGGGGAATGCGGCGAGCACCGTCGCCCCGGTCGGCGCGTCGCCGACCGGAACGGTGAAGCGACGGTCGCGGCGGGAGCGGCGGATCCACGCCCAGACGAGCAGCGCGAGTGCGATCAGGGCGAGGGCGACCCAGATCGCGAGGGCACCTTCGAAGCTCATGCGGGTACCTCCGACAGGTCTTGCAGCACACCGTCGGCGACGGTGACGCGGCCCCGATGGATCGTCCACCGGATCTCGCCGGGAAGCTCGCGACCGAGGTACGGCGAGTTGGCGCTGCGTCCGCGCAGATAATCCGTCGTGAACGTCCGCACGGGTGCGGGGTCGTACAGGGTGAGGGATGCCGGCTGCCCGGCGGTGAGCGGAGTGCCGTGCCCTTCGAGCCGCCCGATGCGCGCAGGGGTGTGCGACATGACCCTCGCGACGTCGGCCCAGGTGAGCAGGCCCGTGTCGAGCATGGCGGTGTGCACGACGCGCAGCGCGCTCTCCAGGCCCACCATGCCGTTGGCTGCGGCCTGCCACTCGCTGGATTTCGCCTCGACCGGATGCGGGGCGTGGTCGGTGGCGACGATGTCGATCGTGCCGTCGGCCAGACCCTCGCGCACCGCGCGCACGTCCTCGTCACGGCGCAGCGGCGGGTTGACCTTGTACCGGGCGTCGTAGCCCCGCGCGAGCTCATCCGTGAGAAGGAGGTGATGCGGTGTCACTTCGGCGGTGACGTTCACGCCGCGCTTCTTGGCCCACCGGATGATGTCGACCGACCCGGCGGTCGAGAGGTGGCAGACGTGCAGGCGTGATCCGACGTGCTGGGCGAGCAGGACGTCGCGGGCGATGATCGACTCCTCGGCCACTGCGGGCCAGCCGGCGAGGCCGAGCTCGGCCGAGACGCTCCCCTCGTTCAGCTGCGCACCCTCGGTGAGGCGCGGGTCCTGCGCGTGCTGCGCGATGACGCCGTCGAAAGCCTTCACGTACTCCAGCGCGCGGCGCATGATGAGCGGATCCCACACGCAGAACCCGTCGTCGCTGAAGATGCGCACGCGTGCCCGCGACGAGGCCATCGCACCGAGCTCGGCGAGCCGTTCGCCCTTCTGGCCGACCGTGACCGCGCCGATCGGCTGGACCGTCACGTAGCCGGCGGCCTCGCCGAGCGCGAGTTCCTGCTCGACGACGCCTGCGGTGTCCGCCACCGGCGAGGTGTTCGGCATAGCGAAGACGGTCGTGTACCCGCCCGCAGCGGCCGCGCGCGACCCGGTGAGGATGGTTTCGGATGCCTCGTACCCGGGTTCGCGCAGATGCGTGTGCAGATCGACCAGCCCCGGCAGCGCGATGAGCCCCTCGGCATCGACGATCTTCGCTCCCGGGCGGCTGAGTCCGCTTCCGACCTCGGAGATGATCCCGCCTTCGACGAGGATGTCGGCGGCATCGCCGCCCTCCAGCCGAGCCCCCCGGATGAGGACCACCGTCGATGTGCCGTCGCTCACGACTCGTCCTCACTCTCTTCGCCCGCGCGCTCGCCCGCCAGCAGCAGGTACAGCACCGCCATCCGCACGGACACGCCATTGGTCACCTGGTCGAGCACCGTCGATCGAGGCGAATCCGCAGCCTCGGACGAGATCTCCAGCCCGCGGTTCATCGGCCCCGGGTGCATCACCATGCTATCCGGACCCAGTGCCGCCAGCCGCCCGGCATCCAGGCCCCAGCGCCGGGAATACTCCCGTTCAGTCGGGAAATACGCGGCGTTCATGCGCTCCAGCTGGATCCGCAAGACCATGAGCGCATCCGGTTCGTCGGCGATCGCATCGTCCAGGTCGTAGAGGATGCGTGCCGGCCACGCCGACACGTCCTGCGGCACGAGCGTGGGCGGCGAGACGAGCGTGACCTCTGCGCCGAGGGTGTCGAGCAGCCAGACGTTCGAGCGTGCGACGCGCGAGTGCAGCACGTCGCCGACGATCGTCACCCTCATCCCCGAGAGGTCGCGCCCGCGGCTGTCGCCGGCGAACCGGCGCTTGCGCATCGTGAAGGCATCGAGGAGCGCCTGAGTCGGATGCTCGTGTGTGCCGTCGCCCGCATTCACGACGCCGGCCGTGATCCACCCGCTCGTCGCGAGGGTCCGGGGGGCGCCGGAGGCTCCGTGGCGGATGACGACAGCATCCGCCCCCATCGCCAGCAGCGTCTGGGCGGTGTCCTGCAGGCTCTCGCCCTTCGACACGCTCGAACCCTTGGCCGAGAAGTTGATGACATCGGCGCTCAGCCGCTTGGCCGCGGCCTCGAACGAGATCCGGGTGCGGGTGGAGTCTTCGAAGAACAGGTTCACGACCGTCTTGCCGCGGAGGGTCGGGAGCTTCTTGATCTCGCGCTGCTGGGTGTCTGCCATGTCTTCGGCGACGTCGAGGATGCGCAGTGCTTCCTCGCGCGAGAGCGTCTTGGTATCGAGGAGGTGCCTCATGACTCGATCGTCACCTCCTCGATCCCGTCGATCTCGGCGAGGCGCACGTTGACGCGCTCGTCGCGCGAGCTCGGCAGGTTCTTGCCGACGAAGTCGGGGCGGATCGGCAGATCGCGGTGGCCGCGGTCGACGAGGGCGGCCAGGCGCACGACCGACGGGCGGCCGATGTCCTGCAGTGCGTCCAGAGCGGCCCGGATGGTGCGGCCGGAGAACAGCACGTCATCCACCAGCACGACGACCTTGCCGTCGATGCCGCCGGGGGGGATCTGGGTGGGCCGCGGAGCCCTGGTGGGATTGCGGTGCAGGTCGTCGCGATACATCGTGACGTCCAGGGCGCCCACGGGAACCTGCGTGCCGGAGAAGTCTGCCAGCAGCGCGCCGATCCGCTCGGCGAGGGTGACGCCGCGGGTGGGGATGCCCAGGAGCACCAATCCGTCGGGGCCACGGTTGGACTCGAGGATCTCGTGCGAGATCCGAGTCAGCGCTCGGGCGATGTCGGCAGTGTGTAGGACGGTACGGGGCACGTTGCTCATCCGCCGCTCCCTTCTCCGCCTCTCCGGACGGTGTTAAAGGTTGCTGTGGTGCGGTACCACCCTAGTCGATCGCAACCCGTCAGACCGCGGCCGAGGTCGCCGCCGTGCGGTACAGGTCGTCTTCGAGCTGACGTGCGCGGATCGGGTGCCCGTGGCTCGTGAGGCACTTGCCGCTCGCGAGGTCCCACTTCCAGTCATGGAGCGAGCACGTCAGCACACCGTCCTCGATCTTGCCGGTCTTGGTGAGGTCGGCACGCAGGTGCGGGCAGCGGCGCTGCACGCTCCAGTCGCCGAGCTGAGCATCCTCGGTCTGATCGGTCTGCTCCGCGTACCAGTTCTCGACGTACTCGATCCGGTCTCGGGAGAGGCATTTGAGGAACGTCGTGAGGAACTCGTTGAACTTTCCGCTGCGTCCCACCGAAAACTGCATCGACAAGAAGATCGAGTTCGACCAGTCGATCTCGTGATCGCGGATATTGGTCGAGACGAGGTCGGCGGGGATCGTGTACCAGTAGATGCACTCCTCCCCCGCGTATTCGCGCACCTTCGCCTTCGGGAAGTCGACGACCATGTCGAGGTCGCCGATGTGGAAGCGCACGGTGCCGCCCACGCCGTTCCGGATCGTGCGCCCCCGCCGCAGCAGCGGCTCCCACCACTCCTTGATCGCGGCGAGCATCTCGGCGGGCGGCAGCACCGCGGCGCGGGAGGCCTCCTCTGCGGCGATCTCGTCTTGGCGCGCGTCGCGCTGCTCGGCGAGGTACTCCCACTTCCGGTCGAAGAATCGGTCGATCTCTGCATCCGTGAAGAGCGTCTGGGTGACCTCAATCTCGCCGTGGTTCAGCTCGACGACCGTGCCGGGCACGAACTCGTAGCCCTTCTGATCCGGCCGCTGCTCCTTCATGTGCGCGAGGAACTGACGCTGATCGGTGAAGATCGAGTCGTCTTCGAGCCCGAAGCCGTTGTAGCGGAAGAGCTCTTCGCGCAAGAACATCGGGGGCCCTGCCATCGGGAAGACGTGCTCGGCGTCGACCCGCTCGATGTAGTACATCGCCCGCTTGTTCTGCGCGTCGCGCTTGAGTCTCGCGAAATTCTGCTTGGCATCCTGCGGCAGGTCGTAGACCATCGGCCACCAGATCGCGCCGGAGGTCTGCGTGAAGTACGCCTCCGGCTTGGAGAAGGCCATGAGCTTCTCGAGGTCGAGCGGGTGCGAATCGTTCTGGTTCAGGATGCTGGCAGTGCCGTCGTCCACGCTCAGCGACGAGTCTCCGATCGGGCCGTCGCTCGGGGCCCGCAGCGGTGTGACCATGAGCGTCAGGTCGCCGAAACGGAGCGGGACGCCCGCTTCGGTGTGGATGATGTTGTCGTAGCCGAGCGCGCGCAGATCCTGCTCGAGGTCATCGGTCGGGTAGTCCGGCAGCAGCACCTTGATGTCTTTCGGCACGTGGCGCTCCATGAGCGCCGGGTCGAAGTGATCGCGGTGACGGTGCGAGACGTAGAGGAAGTCGGCGTTGCCGTACTTTTCCCAGTCGAGCCCCCGGTTGTCCGGGAACGGGAACCACGATCCGAAGAAGGTCGGGCCGATCACGGGATCGCACAGGATGCTGCCGCCTGCCGTCTCGATGAACATCCCGGCGTGACCGAGTCCCGTGATCCGCATGGGCAAGTCCTCCTGTGTCGAGTCTTCGAGTTTACGGGAGCAGCACGGTAGTCCCCCCGGCGGCAGCCGCGCAGAGCACGGGCTGGTGCGGAGCAGAGCGGCCGGCTACGCCGGAACGAGCGCGAGACCGCGCGCGGCAGCCGCGGCACGCAGACGGGCGTCGAAAGAGGCGACGGCGGCATGCGTGCGATCGGCCAGAGCGAGGACATAGCAGTCGGGAAGCGCGAGCCGCGTCTGCACGCGCAGCTGCGCGACTCGAATCGGCTCGTCTTCATCGGGCTGCCTGAGCGAGATTCCGGCGTCGACGAGCGCGCTTCGTACGAGCCCCTCGCGTCCGTGACGCGCGGGATCGACGAGAATCTCAGCGAGTGTCACGGGATGAATGCACCGCTCATCACGCATGGATGAGAACGCGGCATCGGCCGCATCCGCGTGCGCGTCCGACGTTGACCTCAGTGCGATGACGAAGCTCGCGTCGAGCGCGATCACCGGTCCCAGTCCTCGCGAAGGTCGTGGAGGTATCCGGGCTGATAGAGGTCGGCCGTGAGCTCGCGGAGTCGTCGAAGTCCTTCGGCGCGCGCAGTCTGCTCCGCGCCCGAAACGGCATCGGCGCCGAGTTCCGCCAAACGCGTGATCCGCTCGCTCAGGGGCGCATCCGGCCACATTCGCGCAGCCACTTCGAGCGCGCGATCGAGTTCTGGGGTGCGCGTCACCTGGATGCGAGGCAGAGCGGTGGGCATGCCCTCAGAGTACCACCACCGTAAGAAGTGGTACACCGCATTCGCGCAGCGATCAGGACGAGCGAGCCACCCGCCCGAGCACGCCGTGGATGAACGAACCCGAGTCGTCGGTGGAGAACTCTTTCGCGAGCTCCACTGCTTCGTCGATCGCGACGCCTGCCGGCACCTCGTCGTTGTAGAGCAGCTCCCACACGCCGATCCGGAGGACCGCACGATCGACTGCGGGCATGCGCGCCAGCGTCCAGTCCTTCGCGAACGTCGT
Organism: uncultured Microbacterium sp.; assembly: GCF_964244775.1. Lineage (NCBI taxonomy): Bacteria > Bacillati > Actinomycetota > Actinomycetes > Micrococcales > Microbacteriaceae > Microbacterium > uncultured Microbacterium sp. Next base: position 824,081 of record NZ_CAXTJR010000001.1, on the reverse strand, counting down.
GATCTGCTCGTCGATCGCCTCGCGGTTGTCGATCACGCCGTCGACGATCTCGCGCGCGTACAGCCATGACGCCTCGCGGGCGGGCTCACTGGAGGCCCGCTGGGCTTCGGCGGCGAGGGTGGTGGCGACGTCATCGCCGCGCACGTCGGCTTGGAAAAGGATGTCGAGCGCGCGTTTGCGCGCCTTCGAACGGGCGCTCACCTAGTTGACGCGACCGAGGTAGTCGCCGGTCCGCGTGTCGACCTTGACCCGCGTGCCGGTCTCGAGGAACAGCGGCACCTGGATCTCGTAGCCGGTCTCGACGGTGGCGGGCTTGGTGCCGGCCGACGAGCGGTCGCCCTGCAGGCCGGGCTCGGTGTAGGTGATCTCCAGGACGACGGATGCCGGGAGCTCGACGTACAGCGGGTTGCCGTTGTTGAGCGCGATCTGCACCTGCTGGTTCTCGAGCAGGAAGTTCGCGGCGTCGCCCACGGTGGCGGCAGCGACCGTCAGCTGGTCGTAGTCGGCGACGTCCATGAAGACGTAGCCTTCGCCGTCGTTGTACAGGTAGGTGAAGTCACGGCGATCGACGTTCTCGATCTCGATCTTCGCTCCCGCGTTGTACGTGCGGTCCACGGTCTTTCCCGACACGACGTTCTTGAGCTTCGTGCGGACGAACGCGCCGCCCTTGCCGGGCTTGACGTGCTGGAACTCGATGACGTTCCAGAGCTGTCCGTCGATGCTGAGGACGACGCCGTTGCGGATGTCTGCGGTGGAGGCCATGGGTGAAGAGTGTCCGTTCGTGTCAGGAGGGCGCAGAGCACCGGTCGCTTCCCGATCGCTGAGCTTGTCGAAGCGCGCCAGCCTCCGATTCTACGCGATGGCTCGTTGCTCGCCCCGATCAGCCGTCGGCGGTGCCCGAGATGATGCCGATGAGCTTGGTCACGGCTGTCGCGTAGCCGTCGACGCCTTCACCGACGACGTGCACGGCAGCGATGTCGGTGACATACGAGTGACGGCGGAATGCCTCGCGCTCGTAGACGTTCGAGATGTGCACCTCTGCGACCGGAAGGTTCACGCCGGAGAGTGCATCCCTCAGCACGACCGAGGTATGGCTGAGGCCGCCCGGGTTGATGACGATGCCGGCGCAGTCGACCCGCGCGTCATGGATCGCGTCGAGGATGACGCCCTCGTGATTGCTCTGCATCGCACGGATCTCGAAACCGTGGGCGGCTGCGGCATCCGTCGCGATCCGCACGACATCGTCGAGCGTGGACGTGCCGTATACCTCGGGCTCGCGCGTGCCCAGCAGGTTCAGGTTCGGTCCGTTGACGAGCAGCAGGCGGCGTTCGGTCACGCGAACACCTTAGCCGCCGACCTCCTGGTACGCGGCGAACAGCAGCGACTCGTCGGGCGCCTGCAGCACGGTGGGTCGGGCCAGGTCGTCGAGCACGATGAAGCGCAGCATCCCGCCCCTGGTCTTCTTGTCGCGCTGCATCGTGGCCAGAAGCTGCGGCCATGCGCCCGCGCGGTACGACGTGGGCAGTCCCAGCAGTTCCAGGATGCTGCGATGGCGCTGTGCGACGGCATCGGGCAGGCGACCGGCGAGGCGCGACAGCTCGGCGGCGAAGATCATGCCGACCGAGATCGCGGCACCGTGGCGCCAGCGATAGCGTTCGGCGTGCTCGATCGCGTGGCCGAGGGTGTGGCCGTAGTTGAGGACTTCGCGCAGCCCCGCCTCGCGCAGGTCTTCGCCGACGACACGCGCCTTCATCTCGATCGCAAGCTCGATGCAGCGTCGGAACGCGGGAGTCGTGGGATCGGTGGCAGCGGCGGGGTCGGCCTCGATCAGATCGAGGATCTCGGGGTACCAGATGAAGCCGGCCTTGACGACCTCGGCGAAACCGGCCACGCGCTCGTTCGGCGAGAGCGAGTCGAGCGTGTCGAGATCGCAGATCACGGCGCGCGGGGGGCAGAACGCGCCGACGAGATTCTTGCCCTCCGCGGTGTTGATGCCGGTCTTGCCGCCCACGGCGGCGTCGACCATGCCCAAAACGGTGGTCGGCACCTGCACGAGCTGGACGCCGCGGAGCCACGTGGCCGCGACGAAGCCGGCAAGGTCGGTGACCGCTCCCCCTCCGAAGCCCACGACCGCGTCGGTGCGGGTGAAGTCGGCCTGGCCCATGACCTGCCAGCAGAAGGCGGCCACTTCGACGCGCTTGCCCTGCTCGGCGTCGGGGATCTCGGCCAGCAGCACTTCGCGGGCGCCGTCTGCCATGAGGAGTTCCCGCAGCGCGGACGCCGGCGCCGACAGGGTCGGCGGGTGCACGACCAGCACCTTGCGGACGCTCGGCGCGAGCGCCTCGCCGACGAGGGGAAGGATGCTGCGCCCGACGGTGATGTCGTACGGGGCATCACCGGCGACGGTGATGGTGGTGTGCTGGCTCATTCGCTGCCTTCTGGAACGGTGTCGGGGGAAACCCCCGGGGTGAGCCCGTCGGCGCGGGCCCATTCTGCGATCGCGGCGGCGATCGCCGAGATGCGCCCGACCGACGAGTCGAACGTCACGTCGGCGACCTGCTCGTAGAAGGCACGGCGCTCGTCGTAGATCCGCTGCCACCGCACGATCGGGTCGCCGTCATTCAGGAGCGGCCGGCCTTTGCCGCCGATGCGCGCCCGCACGATCTCGGGCGCCACCGTGAGCAGGACGACCCGGTGCGCGGACAGATCTTCGCGGGTCGCAGCATCCAGCACCGCTCCACCGCCGAGGGCCACAACGCCGCCGCCGTCGAGGGCGGTGACCACGGCGGCGCGCTCGAGCGCGCGGAAGTGCGCTTCGCCGCGCTCGTCGAACAGCGCGGGGATCTGGCCGTGCTCGCGGACGATCACGGTGTCGGTGTCGGTGAAGGTGACGCCGAGCTCGCGCGCGACCTTCTTGCCGATGCTGCTCTTGCCCGCACCCATCGGGCCGACCAGGACGAGCGTCGCCGCCTCAGACGAGGTCATCGGACAGCAGCGCGGCCTCGGAGGCCGCGCTCGTGCGCAGCGTCTCGGGGATCGACTCGAGGTAGGACGCGAGGTTGCGCCGCGTCTCGCCGATGCTGTCACCGCCGAACTTCTCGAGCACCGATTCGGCGAGGACGATCGCGACCATGGCCTCGGCCACGACTCCGGCGGCGGGCACGGCACAGACGTCCGAACGCTGATGGTGGGCAGAGGCGGTGTCGCCGGTGGCGACATCGACGGTCCGCAGAGAATGCGGAACCGTGGCGATCGGCTTCATCCCGGCACGGACCCGCAGCACCGTGCCGGTCGACATGCCGCCCTCGGTGCCGCCGGCGCGGTCACTGCCGCGCGTGATGCCGTCGCCCGTGGCGAACAGCTCGTCGTGTGCTGCCGAGCCGCGGCGCCGGGTCGTCTCGAATCCGTCGCCGACTTCCACACCCTTGATGGCCTGGATGCTCATGATCGCCTGGGCGAGCTTGCCGTCTAGGCGGCGGTCCCAATGCACGTGCGAGCCGAGCCCCGGCGGGAGGCCGTACGCCAGCACCTCGACGATGCCGCCGAGCGTGTCGCCGTCGCGTCGTGCCGCGTCGACCTCGTCGACCATGCGGGCCGAGGTCGCGGCGTCGAAGCAGCGGAGCGGATCGGCGTCGAGCGTGTCGAGGTCATCCGGAGTGGGCAGTGCGGCGTCGTCGGGCACGCGGACGGGGCCGATCGAGAGAGTGTGACTCACGAGCCGGATGCCGAGTTCGGACAGGAACGAGCGCGCCACGGTGCCGAGGGCGACACGGGCAGCCGTCTCACGGGCGCTTGCCCGCTCGAGGATCGGACGCGACTCGTCGAACGCGTACTTCTGCATGCCGACCAGATCGGCGTGGCCCGGCCGCGGACGGGTGAGGGCGGCGCCGCGTCCGCGCGATTTCTCGGTCAGCTCGACGGGCTCGGGGCTCATCACCTCGACCCACTTCGGCCACTCGGTGTTGCCGATGCGCAGCGCGATCGGACTTCCCATCGACAGGCCGTGACGCACGCCGCCGGAGATCGCGAGCTCGTCCTCTTCGAACTTCATGCGCGAGCCGCGACCGTAGCCGAGCTTGCGGCGGGCGAGGTCGGCTCGGATGTCATCGAGCAAGATGGGTACGCCGGAGGGCAGGCCCTCCATGATGGCGACGAGTTCGGGGCCGTGCGATTCGCCGGCCGTGAGCACGCGGAGCATTCGTCTAGTCTCCCACGCGCAGCGCGGGCCTCACTCGCGTGAGCGGCTTCACCCGTCGACGACAGCGGCGCGCATCGCGTCGAGCACGAGCGGTTCGTCCGGCAGTGCCTCGTCCACATCGCCGGACACGAAGATGCGCACCTGCAGCACGGCCTGGTGCAGCAGCATCCCGAGTCCCGAGTGAGCCGGGAGGCCCTGCCTCTCCCACGCGCGGGCGAGCGGCGTGGGCCACGTGCCGTACACCGCGTCCAAGAGCAGGCCACCGGACGCGGCGAGCAGGGCGGCTGCGGCATCCGGGATCGCGGCGTCGCCGGGCAGCGTCGCGATCGTGAGTGCGACGCTGCCCATCGCGGCGTCAGGAAACGGGGCGGCATGGACGGCGAGCCCCATGCGGACGCCCAGGGCGATGAGCGGCGCGGTCGCTTCGACGCGGCGCGCCACGATCTCGACGTCGCCGGCGCCGAGCTCTGCCAAGGCCACCAGCGCGGAGGTGGCTGTCGCGCCGGCCCCGATGATGCGCGCGCGCTCCACCTGCCCGACGCCGTGCTCCTGCACGGCGCGGATGAGGCCGCCGACGTCGGTGTTGAAGCCGCGGGGGCCGGCCGGCGAGAGCAGCAGGGTGTTGACCGCGCCGGTGAGCCGCGCGCGGTCGTCGAGGCCCTGCGCCGCATCGAATGCCGCCGACTTGAGGGGGTAGGTCAGCGAGAGGCCGCGCCAGCTCTCGTCGAGCGATTCGAGGACGGTGTCGAAGTCGGATGCCGTGACCTGCCGCCGCCCGTACTCCCAGGCCAGCCCCAGTACCGCGTACGCGGCGGCGTGCAGCTGCGGTGATCGACTGTGCGCGATCGGGTCTCCCCAGACCGCGAGACGCGTGGGCCCGCTCAGCACCCAGAGTCCGGGTTCGCTGTGCACCAGGCCTGCCACTGGGCGACCGCCTGCTCGTGATCGGCGATGTTGGTCGTGAACACCGTCTCGCCGGTGTCGAGGTTCACGGTCACGAAGTACAGCCACGGGCCGTCGGCAGGGTGCATCGCCGCATCGATGGCCGTGTCGCCGGGGTTCGCGATGGGGCCCACAGGGAGGCTCGTGTGCACGTAGGTGTTCCACGGATTGTCGTCGGCCAGTGCCTCGGCCGACGAGCTGACCGTGCCGTCGTGCATCTCGCCGTACCCGTACTGCGCCGTGGAGTCCATCTGCAGCAGCCCGTACGTCTCCTGGTTGGAGGGGTCGAGACGGTTCTGGATGACACGTGAGACCTTGTAGAAGTCCTGGGTGAAGCGCGCTTCGCGCTGGATGATCGAGGCGATCGTGAGGATGCGCTGCCGGTCGCCCGTGGGCACGGCGGCGGCATCGAGCGACTGCACGGTGCGATCGACGAGCGTCTGGATGATCTGCGTCGCCGTGTCGTCGGGCGCGAAAGAGTAGGTGGCCGGGAACAGCCAGCCCTCGAGACTGTCGGCGCTCACGCCGTACGTCGAGGGCGTCGCGACCGCGGCTTCGAAATCGGCGAGCGGGATGCCGGTGCCGTCGGCCAGGAGCGGGAGCGACTGCTGGACGGTCAGACCCTCGCGCAGCTGCGCCGACCTCTCGACCTTGTTGGCCGGGTTCAGGAGCGCCGCCAGGGCCGCCTCGGAGGTCATCTGCTTCTGTAGCCGGAAAACCCCGGGGACGAAGGGAGGGTTCTGCGCGGTCGAGATGAGGTAGTCGTAGAACGCGGTGGGGGTCTTGGTGACCCCCGCGTCGTACAGAGTCTGCGAGATCGGGCTGCCCGTGTCACCGGCCGCGATCGTCACGAGCGCCTCGCCGGTGGCCTCACCCGCCGCATAATCCTTGGGTTCGGTCCAGCCCATCACCTCGCGGATCTTCACTTCGTACGTGTTCCACACCCACAGCCCTCCCACGGCGATGCCGCCGAGAATGACGAGGACGACGCCGAGCGCGATCCAGCCGCCGATCCGTCGCTTCCGCTTGTCGCGCGGAGGCGGGGGTGAACCCAGGTCGTGTGTCGTGCGCGTGCCCATGAAGAGGTCGTTCAGGTCGGCGGTGGGGACCGGGGCGGTCGCCACCGGCGTGCGGGACGGCGTCTTGTCGACGCGGGGGGTGGCGGCTGTCGCTGCCACCGGGCTCGCCGGCAGCGCGCTGCGCGGGGCCGGCGCGGCAGGAGCGGGCTTGCTCGTGGGGGGTGCCTGCGTCGCTGCCTCACGGGCGGCCCGCCGAGACAGCGGCGGGGTCGCTGGGGCGGGTTCGCCCGACGTCGCGTTTTTCGGTGCCTGAGTATCGTCGCCTCGGCCGGTCTCGCGCTGCTTCGGATCGGGCAGCCGGCCGAAGAGATCCGCGAACGGATCGTCGAACGGCGACGAAGACTCGGGCATGTTCAGGCGGGCTCCTGGGCCGGGGGAACGGGGGTTCCCGGGGGTCGGCCGCTGTTCTTCTCGACATCGATGGCCTGCTGAAGCAGGACGACGGCGGCGACCTGATCCACAATGCTACGAGATTCTCGCTGTGATCGGCCCGAGCCCCGCAGAGCAGCGTGCGCGGAAACGGTGCTGAGGCGCTCATCGACGAGTCGGACGGGCACGTCGGATGCCGCGGCCACCGCTGCCGCGAACTCCCGCGAGTCCGTCGTTGAGGCGGTGTCCGCGCCGCTCAGGCTGAGTGGCAGGCCGACCAGGATCTCGATCGCGTCGTACTCCGCGCAGAGCGCCACGATGCGCGCGATCGAGGCGCTGTCGCGCGCGACGGTCTCGACCGGGACGGCCAGCATCCCATCGGGATCGCACCGCGCGACGCCCACGCGGGCGCGGCCCACGTCGATTCCGAGGCGCGCTCCGCGGCGGAAGCCGCTCAAGAGGCCGTGCTCTCCAGGGTGCTGCGCACCGCCGCGAGACCGGCGACCAGAGAGGCGATGTCGGGTCCGCCGGCCTGCGCGACGTCGTCGCGCCCTCCCCCGCCGCCGCCGAGTGCTGCGGCGGCGGCCTTGGCGAGCACACCGGCCTTCGCCCCGGCGGACCTGGCCGCCTCGTTGGTGGCAACGAGCACGACCGGGCGTCCTGCGACGTCGGCGCCGAGAGCGACGACACCTGGTGCAGAGCCCAGGCGCTCGCGAACCTGCAGTGCCAGCGTGCGCACGTCGTCGCCCGATGCGGCCGTGCCGATCGAGGCGGAGACGAGGCGGAGCGCGCCGACCTCGACAGCGGTCTCGGCGAGTGCGGGTGCCCGGTCTGCCAGCGCCCGCGACTCGAAGGCGGCGATCTTCTTCTCCGCCGTGCGCAGGCTCGCGGCCAGCTCCGCGATGCGCGCGGGCAACTGGTCGCGCGGGGTCTTCAGCGACGACGTGAGCTGCGAGACGATCGCGCGCTCGGCCGCGAGCTCGCGGAAGGCGTCCTGCCCGACGAGGGCTTCCACGCGGCGATTGGATGCTCCGACCGACGATTCGCCGACCAGGTTGATGAGGCCGATCTCGGCGCTCGAGCCGACGTGCGTACCACCGCACAGTTCCCGCGACCAGGGGCCGCCGATGTCGACCATGCGCACCTCATTGCCGTACTTCTCGCCGAACAGCGCCATCGCGCCGAGCGAGGTCGCCTCGTCGAGCGACATCACGCGCGTGGTGACCTCGAGGTTCTCGCGCACCGCGTTGTTCGCGATCTCTTCGATCTCGGTACGCGTCTCGGGCGACAGCGCCGACCCCCAGTTGAAGTCGAATCGCATGTAGCCGGCGCGATTCAGCGACCCCGTCTGGGTGGCGCTCCGGCCGAGCGTGTCGCGGATCGCGGCGTGCACCAGGTGAGTGGCGGAGTGCGCCTGACGGGCGGAGCGGCGATTGGCGGCATCCACGATCGTGCTCGCGGCAAGACCCACCGCGACCTCGCCGCTGGTGACCGCCACGGTGTGGCTGATCAGACCGACGACCGGCTTCTGCACGTCGAGCACTTCGAGCTCGAAGCCGGGGCCGACGATGATGCCCTTGTCGGCGACCTGCCCGCCGGACTCGGCGTACAGTGCCGTCTCGGCCACGATGACCTCGGCGATCTGGCCTGCCGACGCACGATCGACCGATACCCCGTCCACGATGATGCCGAGCACCGACGACTCGGCCTCGAGCTCTGTGTAGCCGGTGAACACGGTCTCGCCGAGGCTGCGGAACTCGCGGTAGATGCTCGTGTCGGCGAGCTGGCGCTTGCGGGCGCGCGCATCGGCCTTCGCCCTCGTGCGCTGCTCCTGCATGAGCTGGTCGAATGCCGCGCGGTCGACGGTGAGGCCGGCTTCCTCGGCCGCTTCGAGCGTGAGGTCGATCGGGAAGCCGTACGTGTCGTGGAGCAGGAACGCCTGCTCACCGCCGAGGGATGCCTGGCCGGATTGCTTCGCCTGCACCACCGCGCTGTCGAGGATCACCGAGCCCGCCGCGAGCGTGCGCAGGAACGTGCGCTCCTCGGCGAACGCGTACTGCGAGATGCGTTCCCAGTCATCGGAGACGACGGGGTAGGCATCCTTCATCGCGTCGCGCGACGCGGCGAACAGGGTGGGGAAGGTCGGACCGTCCACGCCCAGCAGTCGCATCGAGCGGATCGTCCGCCGCATGATGCGCCGGAGGATGTAGCCGCGGCCCTCGTTCGACGGCGTCACGCCGTCGGCGAGCAGCATGAGCGATGAGCGCACGTGATCGGCGATGATCCGCATCCGCACGTCGTCTTCATGGTTTGCGCCGTATGTCTTGCCGCTGAGCTCGGCGGCGAGGTCGAGGACCGGGCGCACCTGGTCGGTCTCATACATGTTCTGCACGCCCTGCTTGATGAACGCGATGCGCTCCAGGCCCATGCCGGTGTCGATGTTCTTGTTCGGCAGTTCGCCGACGATGTCGAAGTCGTACTTCGAGGTCACGTTCGTGATCTCGTACTGCATGAAGACGAGATTCCAGATCTCGACGTAGCGGTCGTCGTCGGTGACCGGGCCGCCGTCGACGCCGTAGGCCGGGCCCTGGTCGAAGAAGATCTCCGAACACGGCCCGGCCGGTCCCGGAAGACCGGTGCTCCAGTAGTTCGTGTCCTTGTCGAGGCGCTGAATGCGCTCCTCGGGGAGGTGGGCGATGTCGCTCCAGAGCCCCGCTGCCTCGTCGTCGTCCTTGTAGACGGTGACCCAGAGATCCTCGGGGTGAAACCCGAGCCCACCCTCGCTCTCGGGGCTGGTGAGCAGCTCCCACGCGTAACGGATCGCGTCAGCCTTGAAATAGTCGCCGAACGACCAGTTGCCGAGCATCTGGAAGAACGTGCCGTGGCGGGGGGTCTTGCCGACCTCCTCGATGTCGTTCGTGCGGATGCACTTCTGCACGTCGGCCGCGCGGGGGTACGGCGGCGGGACGTCGCCGCTGAGGTACGGGATGAAGGGCACCATGCCGGCGACCGTGAACAGGAGCGCCGGGTCGTCCGTGACGAGAGAGGCGGACGGGACGATCGTGTGGCCGCGCTTCTCGAAGAAGTCGAGGAAGCGGCTGGCGATCTCTGCGGTCTTCATTGTTCCTCCGTGCAGGCGAGCAGAACGCGCCCGACTACGGGCGCGTTCCGGGCAGAGCGAGGTCAGTCGGTGAGCTTCTTGGCGGCGTCGAGCGCGTCGGACGCAGCATCCTTCACCGACGTCGTCGCGTCGGATGCGGCATCTTTCACGCCATCGACGAAGCCGCCGATCCGCGACTCCTGCTCGCGGTACGCATCGCTCATGCGATCGGTGAACTCCGCGATGCGGGCGTCGACCTCGGCGAGCAGCTCATGCCCGCGCGGGTCCTTGTTGACCAGATGGGCGGCGACGAAGCCGCCGGCGATGCCGAGCACGAACCAGAACAGGTTCTTCACGATGAGCCACTCTCTCGAAACGCGCCGCGAGCGCGGCATCTCTTCATCGTAGGCGACGGCCCGCGTGTGTGCAGAGGGTTGCGTACAGCCAGGAGACGACGAAGGGCGCCGGGATGACCCGGCGCCCTTCGAGGACACGATGTGCGAACGCGACTAGCGCGCGACTAGCGCGCCGCGTAGTACTCCACGACGAGTTGCACGTCGCACGTCACGGGGACCTCGACGCGCTTCGGGCGACGCGTGAGGCGTGCCTGCAGTTTGTCCAGCTCGACCTCGAGGTAGCCGGGAACGTTCGGCAGAACCTCGGCGTGACCGCCGGCGGCTGCCACCTGGAAGGGCTCGGTGCCCTCGCTCTTGGCCTTGACGTGGATGAGCTGTCCCGGTTTGACGCGGAACGACGGGCGATCCACGGTCTGGCCGTCGACCAGGATGTGGCGGTGCACGACGAGCTGGCGCGCCTGCGCGGTCGTACGGGCGAAGCCCGAACGCAGCACGAGGGCGTCCAGACGCATCTCGAGCAGCTCGACCAGGTTCTCACCGGTCAGGCCGTCCTTGCGACGTGCCTCGTTGAACGTGTTGCGCATCTGCTTCTCGCGGATGCCGTACTGCTCGCGCAGACGCTGCTTCTCGCGCAGGCGGACGGCGTAGTCGCTGTCCTGCTTGCGCTTGGTGCGGCCGTGCTCACCCGGCGCGTAGGGGCGCTTATCGAGGTAGCGGGCGGCCTTGGGGGTCAGTGCGATGCCGAGGGCGCGCGAGAGGCGCACCTTGCGGCGGTCCTGGGACTTCGTTGCCACGAAGATTCCTTCCGATGACGTGGCCGCGTCTTTCACGGCTCACGGACGTATCGCCCGACTCCGCCTTCCCGGTTCGCACGCCGGGGCGCAACGGAAAGTAGGTGAAGGAGAAGGGGGATGCCCGAAAACTCTGTTTCGAGCCGCTCAAGTCTACCAGAACAGGCCTGGCTACCTTGCGGAGGCGTCGAGCCGCTCCACGAGGTCGAGCATTCCGCTCGGATAGAACGGCGGATCGTCGGCTCTGAGCGCATCCAACTCGACCCAGCGGACGGTCGTCTGCGCGTCGAGCACCGACAGTTCCGCATCCCACGGCAGCGCGTCGAACGCGGGGCTGCGCACCGCGAACACGTGGACCACTTCGTGTCCGCGCGCCCACCCCGCTTCAAAGATGTTCTCGGTCACGGCCAGCTGCCGCACCTCGGCCAGCTCGATGTCAAGCTCTTCCTCGAACTCCCGGCGCACGGCATCCGACGCCGACTCGCCGAACTCGATGCCTCCGCCGATCGCACGGGCGAACACGCCGTGCCGGTCGGTCGCAGGGTAGATCTCGACGAGGGCTCGCCCCTCGCGCACGATCAGGCCGACCGCGATGTTGCGGATCCGATCGGAGGGCGGGGTCACCGCTCCAGGGTATCGCCCGGGGTGCGTCGGCCGGCGGGGCCGCTCACTCGCCGTCGAGGATGCGGCGGATCTTCTCCAGGCGCGCCTGGACGTCGCGCTCCTGACCATGACTGGTGGGCTCGTAATAGCGCCGGCCGCGCAATTCGTCCGGCAGGTACTGCTGCGCGACCACGCCGATCTCGGAATCGTGCGGATACACGTAGCCCTTGCCGTGGCCCAGGCGCTTCGCGCCGGGATAGTGCGCGTCTCGCAGCGGCTTCGGGACCCGGCCGAACCCGCCGCTGCGCACATCGGCGATCGCCGCATCGATCGCGAGGTAGGCCGCGTTCGATTTCGCGGTGGTCGCGAGGTACGCGGTCGCTTCGGCGAGCGGAATGCGGCCTTCGGGCATCCCGATGAAGGCCACCGCGTCGGCGGCGGCCACCGCGATCACGAGCGCCTGCGGGTCTGCGAGGCCGATGTCTTCTGCGGCCGAGATCACGAGCCGGCGCGCGATGAACCGCGGGTCCTCCCCCGCTTCGACCATCCGGGCGAGGTAGTGGATGGCCGCATCCACGTCAGAGCCCCTGATCGATTTGATGAACGCGCTGATGACGTCGTAGTGCTCGTCGCCCTGGCGGTCGTAGCGCAGCAGCGCGCGATCCACCGCCTGGGCGATGTGCTCCGCGGTGATGGCCGCCGTCTCGGTGGCCCCGGCTGCAGCATCCTCTCCCCCCTCTTCGCGGACGGAGGCGATGGATGCCGCGGCTTCGAGCGCTGTCAGGGCGCGGCGTGCGTCTCCTGAAGCGAGCCGGATGAGCGCTGCCCGCGCCTCCGGCTCGAGCGCTACGGCTCCGGCGAGCCCTCGCGCATCCACGACGGCGCGATCCACGAGCAGACCGAGATCGTCATCGCTCAGCGGCTGCAGAGTGAGCAGCAGCGAGCGCGACAGCAACGGCGAGATGACCGAGAACGACGGATTCTCGGTCGTCGCGGCGATCAGGATGACCCATCCGTTCTCGACACCGGGCAGCAGTGCGTCCTGCTGCGCCTTCGTGAAGCGGTGGATCTCGTCGAGGAACAGAATCGTGGACTGCCCGTACAGATCGCGCTGGGTGAGCGCCTCCTGCATCACCTCGCGCACATCGCGCACGCCGGCCGTCACGGCGGACAGTTCGACGAAACGCCGCCCCGACGATCGCGCGATCGCCTGCGCGAGAGTGGTCTTGCCCGTGCCGGGCGGCCCCCAGAGGATGACGGACACCGCGGAGGATGCCGTCGGATCGGCGCCCGCCAGCGCCACCAGCGGTGAGCCCGGCCGGAGCAGGTGGGACTGACCGGCGACCTCGTCGAGCGACACGGGCCGCATGCGCACTGCGAGCGGCGTCTGCCCCTGGAACAGTGCTGCGGGAACGGTCACCGCTCCAGGCTAGCCGCGCGTTCCGACGCCGAGGGCGAGCGCCCTTAGGATCGGGGGGCCGGGAAGATCCGGCGATGAAGGATGCCGGCCGCGACCGGTGACGAGGGAGAACCGTGGCGACTGGGGCGAAAGGCCGCGACAACCGCGATGAGCGCGAGCGGGCCAGGATCTATCGGGCCCGTGTGGCACTGCACGAGGACAGGATCCGTCGCCGCTCCCGCGACAACCTCCTGGCGGGGATCATCGGCGGGGTCATCATCCTCGGAATCATCGGCGCCCAGACGGCGTACTTCGTGACGGGTCCCGGTGCACCGGCACCGAGCCCCGAGCCGACGCCCACCTCGACCGTGAGCCCCGAGCCGTCGGTCACGAGCCTGCTGCCCTTGCCCACCGCGACCCCCTGAGCCGACGATCGGCCGCACATCCGCTTCGCGCGAGCGCCGCGGGTATTAGGCTCGATGCCGTCCATCCCCCACAGGCGGCGCATGCCGCGATGAGGTGCATCCCGTGACTGCCTCCGCAGATTCCACTCCCGAACCGACTCCGCTTCCCGGTCCTCCGCGGCCGATGCCGAAGGCGCCGCCGCGCCGGCCCGCGCCGGCTCCCGCCGCAACCGGCGATGCGAACACTCCGCGCGATGCGCCGGCCGTTCCGGCTCCGTCCGCGGCTCCTTCGCCCTCCACCGGAGACCCGTGGGGCCGCGTCGACGCGGACGGAACGGTCTCGGTCCGTGAGGCGGGCGAGTGGCGTGAGGTCGGTCAGTTCCCCGACGGCTCGCCCGACGAGGCGCTCGCCTACTTCGAGCGCAAATACGCCGACCTCGCGAGCGAGGTGGCGCTCCTCGAGGCGCGTCACCAGGGTGGCGGGGCCGCAGCATCCGATCTGCGCGCGACCGCCAAGGCGCTGCACGCCAAGATCATCGGCGCAGCCGCCGTCGGTGACCTGGCACGACTGGAAGAGCGCGTGCAGGCGCTTACCGAGACGCTGTCGGTGGCCTCCGCGAGCGAGGCGGCCGCCGCACGCGAGCTCGTCGATGAAGCCGTCACCCAGCGCACTGCGCTGGTCGAGAAGGCCGAGGTCCTCGCCGCCCGCGATCCGAAGAGCATCCAGTGGAAGCAGACATCCGCAGACCTCGCCGCCCTCTTCGAGGAGTGGCAGTCGCAGCAGCAGAACGGTCCGCGTCTGCCCAAGAACGTCTCGCAGCAGCTGTGGAAGCGTTTCCGCGACGCGCGCGCGATTCTCGACAAGCACCGGCGTGAGTTCTACGCGGGGCTCGACGAGGAGCACAAGGGCGTTCGCGACCGCAAGACGCGGCTCGTCGAGCGCGCTGAGGCTCTCGCGCCGAAGGGCGAGGACGGGATCCCGGCGTACCGCGAGCTGCTCGATGAGTGGAAGACCGCGGGCCGCGCGGGCAAGAAGATCGACGACGCTCTGTGGGCGCGCTTCAAAGCCGCCGGCGACGCCCTCTACGCCGCCCGCATCGACAGGGAGACGGCGGACGCCGAAGCTTCGCGCGAGAAGATCGACGCGAAGCGCGAGCTGCTGGTGCAGGCGCGCACGATCGCGGACGAGTCCGACGTGACGAAGGCCCGGGCCCAGCTGACCGCGATCCAGCGGACGTGGGACGAGATCGGCCGCATCTTCCCCCGCGACAAGGAACGCGCCCTGGATGACGAGCTGCGCAAGATCGAGACGGGCGTGCGCACTCGCGAGGAATCCGAGTGGAGGCAGAACAACCCCGAGACCAAGGCGCGTGCCAATGACATGACGCGCCAGCTCGAGGAGGCCATCCACAAGCTCGAGGCCGAACTCGCGGCAGCGACCTCATCCGGCGACAAGACCGCGATCGCACGGGCGACCGAGGCCCTCGACGCTCGCCGGGCGTGGCTGAAGGCCGTCGGCGGCTGAGCCGGTAGCACCGCTCCCCCGGGTGCGGCGGGGGCTGATTGTCCACAGAACGGATGCGGGAGCATCCGCCCGTCGGTGCGCTCGGGCACTCTGAGTCCATGCCGTCGACCTACCTGTACTTCGCGAACGGACGCCTCTCGATCGCCGAGTTGTCGGCCGCGCGCCTGGACGGACATCTGGTCGAGCTCGGTGAGGGCTACATCCCGGCCGATGCGATCGAGACCGCGGCGCTGCGGGCAGGGTCTCTGGCCGAACTGCTCGGCGACACCCTCGCGGCGACCCACCTCACCGCCGCCTGGGTGCACGGGGCGCTGCCGGATCCGCCGGCGCGCCACAGCGTTCAGCGCTGCGTGCCGCAGCGCCTGCACCACGTCTTCGGACGCCGGATCGTCTATCGCGAGCTGCGGGTGGACGATCGCGATCTGCAGCGGATCGGCGGAGTGCTCGTGACCTCCCCCGCGCGGACCCTCGCCGACCTCGCCCGGGTCTGCGACGACCAGCACATTCGCGCCGCCAGGGCCCTTGCCGAAGGGTTGCCGGCGCTGGCCGCCGACGCGCTGGCGTGGATGAGCACTCAGGGCTCACTCCCCCACAAACGCCCGGCGATGACGCTGCTGCGCGAGCTGGAGGCCCGATCCGTGCGTCAGGACGACGTGACGCGGTAGACGTCGTACACGGCGTCGATGCGACGCACCGCGTTCAAGACCCGCTCGAGGTGCACGATGTCGCCCATCTCGAAGACGAAGCGGCTCAGGGCGAGCCGATCGTTCGTCGTCGAAACCGTCGCGGAGAGGATGTTCACGTGGTGCTCGGACAGCACACGGGTCACATCGCTGAGCAGTCCGGAGCGATCCAGCGCCTCGATCTGGATCTGCACGAGGAAGACGCTCTTGGTCGTGGGCGCCCATTCGACGTCGATGAGCCGCTCGGGCTCGTCCATGAGCGACTTCACGTTCGTGCAGTCGGCACGGTGCACCGAGACACCGCTGCCGCGCGTCACGAATCCCACGACCTGATCGCCGGGCACGGGCGTGCAGCACTTGGCGAGTTTCACCAGGATGTCGGGGGCTCCGCGCACGAGTACGCCCGAGTCGCTGTCGCGCGGGCGTCGGGAGCGACCGACTCCGGGCAGGTCGATCGGGCCGGTGGAGGTGTCGTTCGCGCTGACGGCGGCGGTGACCTTCTCGATCACCGACTGGGTCGAGACATGCCCCTCGCCGACGGCGGCGTAGAGGGCCGTGACGTCCTCGTAGTTGAGCGCGCGAGCGACCTCGGTGAACGAGTCCTGGCTCATCAGCCGCTGCAGGGGCAGGTTCTGCCGGCGCATCGCGCGGGCGATCGCCTCCTTGCCCTGCTCGACGGCCTCCTCGCGGCGCTCCTTCGTGAACCAGCCGCGGATCTTGCTGCGCGCACGGGTGCTCTTGACGAAGATGAGCCAGTCCTGGCTGGGTCCGGCATCCGGATTCTTCGAAGTGAAGACCTCGACGACGTCGCCGCTCTGCAGCTCGGACTCCAGGGGAACGAGCCGTCCGTTGACCTTGGAGCCCATCGTGCGGTGCCCCACCTCGGTGTGCACGGCATACGCGAAGTCGACCGGTGTCGCGCCGGTCGGAAGCCCGATCACGCGCCCCTTGGGCGTGAAGACGTAGACCTCTTTGGCGCCGATCTCGAAGCGCAGCGAGTCGAGGAACTCGCCGGGGTCGGCGGTCTCGGCCTGCCAGTCGGAGATGCGCGCGAGCCACGCCATGTCGGCGTCCACCGACTTCGAGTCGGGCTTGGCGCCCGCCATCCGCTCTTTGTACTTCCAGTGCGCCGCCACCCCGTACTCGGCCTGCTGGTGCATCTCGTTCGTGCGGATCTGGATCTCGACGGTCCTGCCGCCCGGCCCGATCACGGTCGTGTGCAGCGACTGGTACAGGTTGAACTTCGGCGTCGCGATGTAGTCCTTGAAGCGGCCGGGCAGCGGGGTCCAGCGGGCGTGGATCGCGCCGAGCACGGCGTAGCAGTCGCGCACCGTGCCGACCATCACGCGAATGCCGATCAGGTCGTAGATGTCGTCGAACTCGCGGCCGCGCACGACCATCTTCTGGTACACGGAGTACAGCTGCTTCGGGCGGCCCATGACGCGACCGCGGATGCGCAGTTCGCGCAGATCTGCCTCGACCGAGTCGATGACGTTCTGCACGTACTGCTCGCGCTGCGGGGTGCGCTGCTTGACCAGGCTCTCGATCTCGGCATAGAGCTTGGGGTGCAGCACCGCGAACGAGAGATCTTCGAGCTCGGATTTGATCGCCTGGATGCCGAGACGATGCGCGAGCGGTGCGTAGATCTCGAGGGTCTCGGTCGCTTTCCGGCGCGACTTCTCCGGCGGCACGAACCCCCACGTGCGGGCGTTGTGCAGGCGGTCGGCCAGCTTGATCAGCAGCACGCGGATGTCTCTCGACATCGCCACGATCATCTTGCGGACGGTCTCGGCCTGTGCGCTCTCGCCGTACTTGACCTTGTCGAGCTTGGTGACGCCGTCCACCAGCATCGCGACTTCGTCGCCGAACTCGGCCGTCAGTGCGTCGAGACTGTACGCGGTGTCTTCGACCGTGTCGTGCAGCAGCGCCGCGGCGATCGCCCGCGGACCCAGCCCCAGGTCGGCGAGGATCTGCGCGACGGCGAGCGGGTGGGTGATGTACGGCTCACCGCTCTGACGTTTCTGACCCTCGTGCGCCTCATCGGCGACGGCGTAGGCGCGCTCGATGATCGACAGATCGCCCTTGGGGTGGTGGGTGCGCACCGTGCGAAGCAGTTGCTCGACGCCGTCCCTGCGGACCGAGCGCGAGAAGATGCGCGGCACGAGGCGCCGCAGCGAAGAGGTCTGAGCGGTCGCGGGCACGGTCTCGGCCAACCCGATCACCTATCCCTCCGCTGGATCCATCAATCTTACGCCCGCGGAGGGGCCCCTCAGATCGCTACGCAGCCACCACGGCGCGTTCGCGCACCGCCTTCGCGCGAGCGTCGCGAGCCTTCACAGCCGGCTCGTTCTCGCGGAACAGCGAGTACAGCGGAGCGGCGACGAAGAGCGTCGAATACGCCGCGACGATCGTGCCGACGAAGATCGACAGCGAGATGTCGGACAGCGTCTGCGCACCGAGCCAGAGAGCGCCGATGAACAGGATCGCGCCGGTGGGCAGGATGGCCACCACGGTCGTGTTGATCGAGCGGACGAGCGTCTGGTTGACGGCGAGGTTCACCGATTCACCGAACGTCCGCCCGGATATCTCGCCGTCTTCGCTCGTATTCTCCCGGATCTTGTCGAACACCACCGTCGTGTCGTACAGCGCGTACGACAGCACGGTCAGGAACCCGATCACGGCGGCCGGCGAGATCTCGAATCCGAACAGCGCGTAGACGCCGATCGTGATCACGAGCACGTCGATCAGGCCGATGATGGCCGCGGCCGACATCTTCCAGGTGCGGAAGTACAGCGCGAGGATGAGGAACGTCAGCGCGAGGAAGATCGCGAGCCCCCACAGCGATTGACGGGTGACGTCGGCGCCCCAGCTCGGACCGATGAACGAGGCCGTGACCTCGCTCGACGGTACGGCGTACGCCTCCGACAACGCGGCGCTGACGGCCTGCGTCTCGTCCGGGGTGAGCTGGTCGGTCTGCACGCGGACCGCGGTCGTACCGATCGTGGTCACCTTGGTGATGGCATCCGGCACCACGGTGTGCACGGCGTCGGTCGCGAGCGACTGGTCGGGACTGCTCAGGCCCGACACCGTGAACTGCGACCCGCCGGTGAACTCAATGGAGAACGCGAGCGGGCGAAACAGCGGGACGAGGGCGGCGCCGATCACCAAGACGGCCGCGATGATGAACCACAGATTCCGGCGCCCGACGAACGGGAAGGACGTCTTGCCGGAATAGAGGTCGTTTCCGAGCTGGCTCATGGAGCGCATCAGTCGTCTCCTCCCTTGGTCGTGGTGTCGGGTTTCGACCCGTCCGTGCGCCCCGCGGCCGTCAGCTGGGCCTGCTTGCGCTCGGCGATCGTCTGCCGCCGCTCGGCTTCGCCCCGCGACTTGGCGGTCCTGCGCGCGGCGCCGGTGGAGGCGGCGACGGGCGCGCGGAACTGCGCGCGCCCACGGTAGACCGCTCCGAGCGCCTCGGGATCCATTCCGGACAGCGGATGCCCCGACCCGAAGAACTTCGTGCGCGCCAGCAGCTGCATCACCGGGTGGGTGAACAGGATGAAGATCACGACGTCGATCACGGTCGTCAGCCCCAGCGTGAACGCGAAGCCCTTCACCGTGGCGTCGGCGAGGATGTAGAGGACGACGGCGGCGAGCAGGTTGATCGACTTGGAGATGTAGATCGTGCGGCGCGCGCGGTCCCAGCCGTCCTCGACCGCTCCGGTGATCGACTTGCCGTCGCGTAGCTCATCGCGTATTCGCTCGAAGTAGACGATGAACGAGTCGGCCGTGAACCCGATCGACACGATCAGACCGGCGACGCCGGCGAGCGACAGGCGGAAGCCCATTCGCCACCCTAGGATGCAGATCGTCAGGTACGTGATGACGCCCATCACGATGAGCGAGGCGATGATCACGAATCCGAGCGCCCGGTAGACGATCAGCGAGTAGACGGCGACGAGCAGCAGGCCGATGAGACCCGCGATCAGGCCGATCTGCAGCTGCTGCGAACCGAGCGTCGCCGAGATCGTGTCGGAGCTGACGACGCTGAAGCTCAGTGGCAGAGCGCCGTACTTGAGCTGGTCGGCGAGGGTCTTGGCCGACTCTTGCGTGAAGCTGCCCGTGATGCTCGGCTTGCCGTCGAGGATGACGCCGTTCATCGAGGGCGCGGAGAGCACCTGCCCGTCGAGCACGAACGCGAACTGGTTCAGCGGGGCGGTCGCGGGGTACAGGCGCTGACTGATCTTGCCGAAGGTCTCGGTGCCGTCGGCGTCGAACACCAGGTTGACCGCCCACCGCCCGCTCTGCTGCTCCATGCCGAACGTGGCGTCCGAGATCGACGAACCGTCCAGCTCCACGGGGCCGAGGATGTACTTCGCCTGACCGGACGCGTCGCACGTGATCAGCGGCTGATCCTTGGGGGCGTTCGCGGGGTCGTTGGCCGGGTCGGCGCAGTCGTACGCGAGGAACTCGGCCTGGAGTGCAGGCGTGATCCAGGCCGTGTCGCTGCCGCTCGTCGGAGCGGTGGTCGGCGTCGATTCGAGCGACGGGTCGGGCGTGGGATACGGGGTCGCCACACCGTCGCTGCCGACGAAGGTCGTCGCGGGCGCGCCCGAATAGAGCACGGCCCGCAGCTGCAGCTGCGCGGAGGCCTCGATGCGCTGACGCGTCTGATCGTCGGCTTGACCGGGAATCTGGACGACGATGTTCTTGCCGCCCTCGGTCGTGACGTTGGCCTCGCCGACGCCCGAGGCGTCGACGCGCTGCCGGATGATCGTCACGGCCTGGTTCATCTGGTCGGTCGAGGGGTCGGAGCCGTCAGCAGTCCTCGCCTCGAGGATGATCTGCGTCCCGCCCTGCAGATCGAGAGCGAGCGCGGGAGACCACGAGCTCTTTTCGAAGACGTACACGCCGAGCGCGTTGATTCCGAACAGCAGGGCGATGATGACCAGGAGTCCGGTCAGGGCGCGCCAGGCGTGACGGACGGGAGTTGCAGTCGCCAAGGAGAGTCAGCTTTCTCGGTCGCCCCGAAGGGCGGGGGGTTCAGGGCTGGGGCTTGGTGCCGGCATCCGGCGTCGTACCGGAGTCGGGGCCGGCGTCGGAGGCGTGCGTGGACTCTTCGGCTTCCTCGGCGCGGCGGTGGTCGTCGCTCAGCGACGTGATCTCTCCGCTGGCCACCCCGGCGATGTACTCGTTCTCGCTCTCTTCGGCTTCGATGAAGTCGTCTTCGTTCACGAAGCCCTGGGTGGGCTCCACGACGCGCAGGAGCGCCTGGCTGTGGACCTTGATCTCGACGCCGGGCGCGATCTCGACGAGGACGGGCCGGTCGAGGTTCTCGGCGTCGTACTGGAGGATCGTGCCGTACAGGCCGCCCTGCATGAGCACCTCGGCGCCGGGCACCATCTGACGAGCCTTCTCAGCCTGCTCGAGCTTCTGCTTCGCCATGCGACGCCGCGAGCTCCAGAACATGAAGACGAGGAGGACGACCAGAAGGATGATGAGGCCGTAGTTACTGAAGAACGACGCAAAGTCCATGTGGAGTGTGGGCACCTTTCGGGTCAGGCGCGCCAGGCGGCACTGCCATGAAGGAGGGAAGTCGGCGAAAGCCTCAGGCGATTATAGATCATCGAGTCTGAGGGCATTCTCTGCGTGCGGGATGCGCAGATGAGCGTACGCCTCGGGAGTGGCGATTCGACCACGCGGAGTGCGGCCCATGAAGCCGATGCGCACCAGGTAGGGCTCGACGACCGACTCGATCGTCTCGGACTCCTCGCCGACGGTCACCGCGAGCGTGTTCAGCCCGACCGGACCGCCGCGGAAGCGGCGCACGAGGGCTTCCAGAACGGCGCGGTCGAGGCGGTCGAGGCCGATCGAATCGACGTCGTAGAGGTCGAGCGCGGCACCCACCGTGGCGATGTCGGCGGCGCCGCTCGCCCCGCCGTGCACGATCACGTAGTCGCGTACGCGGCGGAGCAGACGGTTCGCGATTCGCGGTGTGCCCCGGGAGCGCCGGGCGATCTCTCCGCGTGCGGCGCGCGGCAGGGTGACGCCCAGCATCGCCGCCGAGCGTTCGATGACCTGCTCGAGCTCTGCGAAGTCGTAGTACTCGAGGTGTGCGGTGAACCCGAATCGATCGCGAAGCGGGTTGGGAAGCATGCCGGAACGGGTGGTGGCGCCCACCAGGGTGAACGGTGCGAGATCGAGAGGGATGCTGGTGGCACCGGCGCCCTTTCCGACCATGATGTCGATCCGGAAGTCTTCCATCGCGAGGTACAGCATCTCTTCGGCGGCGCGCGCCATCCGATGCACCTCGTCGATGAACAGCACCTCGCCGGGGATGAGGCTCGACAGCAGCGCTGCCAGGTCGCCGGCGTGCTGGATGGCAGGGCCGCTGGAGAGGCGCAGCGGACGCCCGCTCTCGTGCGCCACGATCATCGCCAGGGTGGTCTTGCCGAGACCCGGGGGCCCGGAGAGCAGGATGTGGTCGGGCGAGCGCTGCTGGATGCGCGCGGCCTCCAGCAGCAGCTGCAGCTGGCCGCGCACCTTCTGCTGTCCGACGAATTCCGCGAGCGACGTCGGCCGCAATGCACCCTCGATCGCGAGCTCGGTCTCGTCGGCCGGCTCGTTCGGATCGCGCAGGTCATCCATCGCTGGGCTCCCGTCGCGCGGGGCCGAGTGCGGCCAGGGTGAGGCGCAGCACGGCCGCCACCGAAGCCGTCTCCGCGGCGGGTGCGGTGTCGATGACGCCCGCGACCGCCTCGGCGGCGACGCGCTCGGACCACCCCAGGCCCACGAGGGCCTGCACGACTTGGGCGCTCACCGGCGTGGCGGCGGGGTTCGCCCCGGAGGCGGAGGAGAGCACCGGGGCGAGTTTGCCGGCCAGCTGCACGACGATGAGCTTGGCGGTCTTGGGGCCGATCCCCGACACGCGTCGGAACGGCGCATCGTCATCGGCGGCGACGGCTTCTGCGATCTGCGAGACGGTGAGGGTCGCCAGCACTCCCAGCGCCGATTTCGGCCCCACTCCGGCGACGCTGAGCAACTGGGTGAAGACCACGAGCTCTTCACGCGACGAGAAGCCGAACAGCGCGAGCGCGTCCTCGCGCACGATGAGGTGGGTGTGCAGCGAGACGGTGTCGCCGAGGTGGACCCCGCGCGCGACCTGCGGGGTGACGGCGACGGCGAAGCCGACTCCGCCGACGTCGATCACGACCGCGTCGGGTTCGACGTGGGACGCGGTCCCGCGCAGCGAGGAGATCATGCTCCGACCCTACGCGAGCGGTTCGCAGCTTTGTTCGAGCGACACGGGCGCAGCGCGCGCGGATCCCGCTGATTCAGCATCCCGCACGAGTCGGCCTCCGTACGAGTCAGCGCCTCGACGCGCGCTCCGCATCCGCCCAGGCGCGCTGCGCGGGAGTCGCGGCCGCGGATCTGCCGGGACCAGTCGCACCGCGACGCCAGGCGTGACAGATCGCGAGGGCGAGAGCGTCGGCCGCATCCGCTGGTGTGGGCAATTCGTCGAGGCGGAGGATCCGCGCGACCATCGTCTGCACCTGGCGCTTGTCGGCGGCGCCGTAGCCGGTGATCGCCGCCTTGACCTCGGTCGGGGTGTGCAGCGCGGCGCTGAGGCCGTTCTCCGCGGCCACGAGGAGCGCGATGCCGCTCGCCTGCGCGGTTCCCATCACGGTGCTGCGGTTCTGCTGGGCGAAGACCCGTTCCACCGCCACCACGTGCGGCCGGTAGAGCGCGACGACCTCGCGGATGCCGGCCGCGATCGTGGCGAGACGCGACTCGATCGGGGCATCCGGATCAGATCGGATCACTCCCACGTGCACCAGGGTCGCACTGCGATCTCGTGCCACGTCGACGACTCCGACGCCGCACCTCGTGAGGCCGGGGTCGACTCCGAACACGCGCAGGGGTACGTGCGGGGTCGTCACTCCCTTACGCTACGTGCGCAGGATGCGGGAGCCGCCGAGGCGCGCCCTACTCGTCGTTCTCGAGCTCGGCCTGGACCTCGGCCGAGAGGTCGAAGTTGCTGTAGACGTTCTGCACGTCGTCACTGTCTTCCAGAGCGTCGATCAGGCGGAAGATCTTGCGCGCGGTCTCGGCGTCGATCTCGACCTTGAGGCTCGGGACGAACTCGACGTCAGCGGACTCGTAATCGATCCCCGCCTCCTGCAGCGCGGAGCGCACCTTGACCAGGTCGCTCGCATCGGTCACGACTTCGAATCCGTCGGCGTGCGGCGCGATCTCCTCGGCGCCGGCATCCAGCACGGCGAGCATGACGTCGTCTTCGCTCGTGCCTTCGCCGCCCACGACGATGATGCCCTTGCGATGGAAGTTGTACGCGACGCTGCCGGGGTCGCCCATCGTGCCGCCGTTGCGGGTCATGGTCGTGCGGACCTCGGCTGCCGCCCTGTTCTTGTTGTCGGTGAGGCACTCGATCAGCAGGGCGACGCCGTTCGGCCCGTAGCCCTCGTAGATGATCGTCGCGTAGTCGACGGACTCGCCGGTCAGACCCGCGCCACGCTTGACGGCGCGGTTGATGTTGTCGATCGGGACCGACGTCTTCTTCGCCTTCTGAATGGCGTCGACGAGGGTGGGGTTGCCGGAGAGGTCGGCACCGCCCATCTTGGCTGCGACTTCGATGTTCTTGATGAGCTTGGCGAACGACTTGGCACGGCGCGAATCGATGATCGCCTTCTTGTGCTTGGTCGTGGCCCACTTGGAATGGCCGGACATTCCTCCAGTTTACCGGTCGAGAGCTCAGCCCACGATCTTCTGGAGCGTACGGAGGTTGCGGCTGGTGGTGGTCTCCTTGTAGGCCCTTCGCGAGAGGAGCTTGCCGAAGGGCGTGTCCACCGTCGTGCCTTTGACCGGATTCCAGTACACGACACCCTCGCCGCGTGCGATCGGGTCGACCTCGCCGTCGAAGCCGGCGGCGGCATCGACGAGTTCATCCAGCACGCTCGTGTCGGATCCGAAGATCGCATAGGGCTGTCGGCGGGCATCGGCCGCATCGAAAGGAAACGATGCGATCGCCGCCTCGATGTCGGCGCGCGTGACCAGGACGATCCATGCGTCGTACCCGAATCGCTTCCGGAGGGCGTCCTGCACGCTGCGCGTGAGCTCGGCCGCGCCGCCGGCGCTCGTGAAGGCGACGTTTCCGCTCGCCAGCACGGTGCGCACGTCATCGAAACCGAGGTCGCCGAACAGTGCGCGCAGCTCCGCCGAGCGCACCGTGATCCCGTTCACATTCACGCCGCGCAGCAGCGCCACCCATGACGTCATGGCGGAACGCTATCGCGCCGGCCGCGCTGAACACGCCTCCGCGCTCAGGCGGCTCGCACGATGTCGAGGAAACGGCGATGGAAGCGGTGCTCACCGGTGACCTCCGGGTGGAAGGAGGTCCCCATCAGCGCACCGCGCTGGACTGCGACGACGCGACCGTCCTCGAGCGCGGCGAGCGCCTGCACGTCCGGGCCCACTCGCTCCACGAGTGGGGCGCGGATGAACACGGCGTGCACCGCCGGGTCACCGAGGGCGGGCACGGCCAGATCGGTCTCGAACGAGTCGACCTGGCTGCCGAAGGCGTTGCGGCGCACCGTCACGTCCAGTCCCCCGAACGTCTCCTGACCGCTGATCCCGTCGGTGATCCGGTCGGCGAGCAGGATCAGCCCCGCGCACGTCCCGTACATCGGCATGCCCCCGGCGATCGCGGCCCGCACGGGCTCCTGCATCCCGAACGCCCTCGCGAGCTTGTCGATCACGCTCGATTCGCCCCCGGGCAGTACCAGCCCGTCGACCTCGGAGAGTTCGGTCGGCCTGCGTACGAGCGATACGTCGGCCCCGAGCTCGGTGAGCACACGGGCGTGCTCGCGCACGTCGCCCTGGAGGGCGAGGACTCCGACGCGCGGCCTACCAGCCACGCTCGGCGAGGCGGTGCGGCGCCGGCAGGTCGGAGACGTTGATGCCGACCATGGCCTCGCCGAGTCCGCGCGATACCTCGGCGATGACCTTCGGGTCGTCGTAGAACGTCGTCGCCTTCACGATCGCGGCGGCGCGCTCGGCGGGGTTTCCCGACTTGAAGATGCCCGAGCCCACGAACACACCGTCGGCGCCGAGCTGCATCATCATGGCGGCATCCGCGGGGGTCGCCACGCCGCCTGCGACGAACAGCACGACCGGAAGCGTGCCCGTCGCTGCGACCTCGGCGACGAGGTCGTAGGGAGCCTGCAGCTCCTTGGCCGCGACGTACAGTTCGTCTTTCGTCATCGACCTCAGGACATTGATCTCGCTGGAGATCTTGCGGATGTGCTTGGTCGCCTCGGATACGTCGCCGGTACCGGCCTCGCCCTTGGAGCGGATCATCGCGGCGCCCTCGTTGATGCGTCGGAGCGCCTCGCCGAGATTGGTCGCACCGCAGACGAAGGGAACGGTGAACTTCCACTTGTCGATGTGGTTGACGTAGTCCGCCGGCGAGAGAACTTCGGACTCGTCGATGTAGTCGACGCCGAGCTGCTGCAGCACCTGCGCCTCGACGAAGTGACCGATGCGGGCCTTGGCCATCACCGGGATCGACACGGCCGCGATGATGCCGTCGATCATGTCGGGATCGCTCATGCGCGACACCCCGCCCTGCGCGCGGATGTCGGCCGGCACCCGCTCGAGTGCCATCACGGCCACCGCTCCGGCATCCTCCGCGATCCTGGCCTGCTCGACAGTGACGACGTCCATGATGACGCCGCCTTTGAGCATCTCGGCGAGGCCGCGCTTGACCCGACTCGAACCGGTCAGCGAGTCAGTGGGGGTGCTTTCAGTCATAACGTCTGATTCTAGTTGGGGCGTGAACCGTCGGATGCCATGCCACCCGACGGCCGGTGGCTGATCGACCGGTGAAATGATGAGAGCGTGAAGATCCTCTCGATCCAGTCGGCCGTGGCGTACGGGCACGTCGGCAATTCCGCCGCCGTCTTCCCCCTGCAGCGCATCGGGGTGGAGGTGCTGCCGGTGTACACCGTGAACTTCTCGAATCACACGGGCTACGGGGCATGGCGCGGGCCCCTGATCAGCCCGGACGACGTCCGCGACGTGATCACCGGCATCCAGGAGCGCGGCGTGCTCCCCGAGATCGATGTCGTCCTCTCGGGCTATCAGGGCGGCGAGGGCATCGGCGACGTGATCCTGGATGCTGTGGCCCGCGTGAAGGCCGCGAACCCGTCAGCCGTGTACGCGTGCGACCCGGTCATGGGGAACGCGAAATCGGGATGCTTCGTGGCTCCGGCGATTCCCGTCCTGCTGCGTGAGCGCGTCGTACCCGCCGCCGACATCATCACCCCGAACCAGTTCGAACTGGGCTACCTCACCGGCACCGAGCCCGACACGCTGGAATCGACCCTCGTCTCGGCCGACCTCGCCAGGGCCATGGGCCCCCGGACGGTGCTCGTGACCAGCGTCGAGCGCCCCGATCGCGAACCCGACACGATCGAGATGCTCGTCGTGACCGACGACGGCGCCTGGATCGTGCAGACCCCCCGGCTGCCGATGAAGGCGAACGGCTCGGGGGATGTGACTGCTGCCCTGTTCACCGCCCACTTCGTCTCGAGTGGGGATGCCGCCGCGGCGCTTGCCCGCACCGCCTCCAGCGTCTACGACCTGCTCGAGCGGACGCACGAGTCGGGGCAACGCGAGCTGCAACTCGTCGAGGCGCAGGAGTCGTACGCGCATCCGCGCATGCAGTTCACCCCGCGCCGCGTGCGCTGAGTCAGACAGCCGACCACGCGTCGGCGACGGTCTTGCGGACATCGCCCAGCAGCTGCGGCAGCGCTTTGGTCTTGGCGATGATCGGGAAGAAGTTCGCGTCGGACGCCCAGCGCGGCACGATGTGCTGATGGAGGTGCCCGTCGACGCCGGCGCCCGCCATCGCACCCTGGTTCATGCCGAGGTTGAACCCGTCGCAGCGTGACACGGATCGCAGTGTCCGCATGCCCTGCTGGGTGAGCGCACCGATCTCGGCCACCTCTTCGGGTGTCGCTTCGTCGTAGGTCGCGTAGTGCCGGTAGGGGCACACCAGCAGATGGCCCGAGTTGTACGGGAACAGGTTCAGCAGCACGTAGGCCGTCTCGCCGCGCGCGACGATCAGCCCCTCCTCGTCGGATTTGCCAGGGGCCGCGCAGAATGGGCACTCGTCGCGCAGTGGCTGCGGCCCCGCAGTGATGTAGGCCATCCGGTGCGGGGTCCACAGCCGTTGGAACTCGTCGGGGACCCCCGGCAGAGTCGCGGCGTCGACGAGGCGTTCGTCCTCGTGGGAGGAATCGTCAGTCAAAGTCATCCGCCGTGTGGATCAGCGCGTGCGAGTCGATGGCGGCACGGATGCGGCGCACGGCGTCGGCGACCGGCACACCGTTCTCCTGCGTGCCGTCACGGAAGCGGAACGACACGGTTCCGGCATCCCGATCCTGCGCGCCCGCGATGAGGATGAGCGGGACCCTGCCGGTGGTGTGCGTGCGGATCTTCTTCTGCATCCGGTCGTCGGAGGCATCGAGTTCGGCGCGCACGTCTTCGCCGCGGAGCGTCGCGATGACGCCGTCGAGGTAGTCGGCGAAGTCGTCGGCCACGGGGACACCCACCACCTGGACCGGCGACAGCCACACCGGGAAATCGCCGGAGTAATGCTCGAGCAGGATGGCGAAGAAGCGCTCGATCGAACCCATCAGCGCGCGGTGGATCATCACGGGGCGCTTCTTCTGGCCGTCGCGATCGGTGAACTCGAGGCCGAACCGCTCGGGCAGGTTGAAGTCGAGCTGCACGGTCGACAGCTGCCAGACCCGGCCGATCGCATCCTTGACCTTCAGGTCGATCTTCGGGCCGTAGAACGCGGCCTCGCCGGCGACCTCGGTGAGCTTGAGTCCGCTCGCGAGGGCCACGCGGCGCAGCGCATCGGTTGCCTCCGCCCAGTGCTGCTCGTCGCCGATCCACTTCGACTTCTCGTCGTCGCGCATCGACAGCTCGAGTTCGAAGTCGCTCAGCCCGAAGTCGCGCAGCAGCGACAGCACGAATTCGAGCACGTTCGCCACCTCGCCCTCGAGCTGCTCGGGGGTGACGAACAGGTGGGCGTCGTCCTGGGTGAACCCGCGCACGCGGGTCAGGCCATGGAGGGCACCGGAAAGCTCGTTGCGATAGACGGTGCCGTTCTCGGCCAGCCGCATCGGCAGGTCGCGGTAGCTGCGGGCACGCTCGCGGTAGATCAGGATGTGCATCGGGCAGTTCATCGGCTTCAGGTAATAGTCGATGCCCTGCTTGGTGATCTCGCCCTGCTCGTCGCGCTCCTCGTCCATGCGGATGGGCGGGAACATGCCCTCCTTGTAGGTGACGAGGTGGTTCGACTCGATGAAGAGATCCTTCTTGGTGATGTGCGGGGTGTAGACGTAGGTGTACCCGGCGCGCTTGTGTCTGCGCAGCGCGTGCTGCTCCATCTCCTGGCGGACGATTCCTCCGCGTGGGTGCCAGACCGACAGACCGGAGCCGATCTCCTCCGGGAATGAGAAGAGGTCGAGCTCTTTGCCCAACCGGCGGTGGTCGCGTTTGGCGGCCTCCGCGAGGCGCTCCTGATAGGCCCGCAGGTCGTCCTTGCTCGCCCACGCGGTGCCGTAGATGCGCTGCAGCTGAGGGTTCTTCTCGCTCCCCCGCCAGTACGCCGCGGCGATGCGAGTGAGGTCCCAGCCGTTGCCGATCATGCGGGTGCTCGGCACATGCGGACCGCGGCAGAGGTCTTTCCAGACGGTCTGGCCGTCGCGGGTCACGTTGTCGTAGATGGTCAGCTCGCCCGCGCCGATCTCGGCGCCGGCGCCCTCGGCAGCATCCGCCCCCGAGCCCGGACCCCCGGCGAGGTCGATGAGCTCGAGCTTGAACGGCTCGGCCGCCATCTCGGCGCGCGCCTCTTCGGCCGTCACGACCCGACGCACGAAGCGCTGGCCCTCGCGGACGATGCGCTGCATCTCCTTGTCGATGGCCTTGATGTCTTCGGGGGTGAACGGCTCATCCACCCCGAAGTCGTAGTAGAAGCCGTCGGTGATCGGCGGCCCGATGCCCAGGTTCGCCTGCGGGTTGATGCGCTGCACGGCCTGCGCTAGCACGTGCGCGGTCGAGTGGCGCAGGATGCTCAGCCCCTCGGGGCTCTCGATCGAGACCGGCTCGACAGCATCCGCCTGCGTCACGACCGTCGCGAGGTCTTTGAGCTCGCCGTTGATGCGGAGCGCGATCACGGAGCGATCGGGGAAGAGCGTGAATCCGTCGGCGGGGTAGGCCGCATCCGACGGGGGGGTGACGTCAGTCAAAAGATCTCTCCAAGAAGGGGCTCGAATTCCAGGCTACCGCGGCCCGGCGAGCGGACGAATCACGTGCGCGGGAACTCGGTCTGCGTGATTCCGCATATATAATCAGTACGACTGAAACTTGCGTCGGCTCGGACGCACCCGTCTCCCGAAAGGCGCTCGTGCGCGGCCTCAGACTCTTCCAACTCGTCTCCATCGTCGAAACTCTTTCGCTCGCGATCATCCTGCTCAATCGCTTCACGATCCATCTGCCCGTGATCACGTCGACCGGTGGTCCGGTGCACGGTCTGTTCTACGTCTCCACAATCGTGTTCGCGCTGATCCTGCCGATCCCCCGCGGAGCGAAGTGGCTCGCCGTCATCCCCGGCATCGGCGGTCTGCTCGCCGTCGCCCGTACGCGGCGCGTCCGGCGTCGCGAGGCGCTCGAGGCGTCGGTGCCTCCCGAGCGCCCGCCCCTTCGACGACCGGCTCAAGAGTTCGCCACCCCGCAGCCCGACAGCGCGGCCTTCGCCACGGGGCTCGTCAAGCGCTATACACCCGAGCGGCAGATCGGCCCCCTTGCGTTCTCGGTGCCGCGTGGCCGGATCACCGGGCTCATCGGCCCGAACGGTGCCGGAAAGACGACCATCCTGCGCATGCTCGTCGGGCTCGCCCACCCCACGAGCGGCGACCTCGACGTGCTCGGCCGCAGCGCTGACGAACTCCACCTCGCGCTTCCGCGCGTCGGCGCCCTGATCGACGGACCCGCTTTCGTCGGTTCGCTCTCTGGTCGCGACAACCTGCTGGTGCTCGCCCGGCTCGCAGGGTGGCCCGACACCACCGTCGACACCGTCCTCGCACAGGTCGGCCTCACCGAGCGCGCGCGATCCTCGGTCAGCACCTATTCGCTCGGTATGCGGCAGCGCATCGGCCTGGCCGCCGCGCTGCTCGGCGCCCCCGACCTCGTCATTCTCGATGAGCCCGCCAACGGACTCGACCCGCAGGGGGCCGCACAGCTGCGGGAATTCCTGACCGCTCAGGCCGAAGCCGGGCGCACCATCGTCGTCTCGAGCCACGTGCTCGCCGACATCGAGGCGATCTGCGATCACCTCATCGTGATGAGCGAGGGTTCGGTGGTCTTCGAAGGCTCACCATCAGCGCTCGTCGCCGAAGAGCCCGAGCACGTCGTCTGCGGCGTCGCAACGCCCGGCGAGCGGGCCACTCTCATCTCTCTGATCGAACGAGACGGAACCCACGTGCAGCCACGAACCGAACTCAGCATCGACGTACTCGCACCGGGTTCACGCAGCGGCGAGCTGAACGCCCTCGCCGCGAGCGCGGGCATCACCCTCACCGAACTGCGTGTCGTGCGCCCTTCGCTGCAAGATGCGTTCTTCGCGCTCACCGGCGATCCCGGTCAGACCGAAGACGTTGTCGCGGATGCCGCGACCGCCGATGCGCCACGCGGTCGGCGCGTGCCGGTGTCAACGCTCGGGCAGGTGCGCTGATGCTGCGCGCCTACCGCGCGGCCTGGCTGTTCCTGCGTCGTCCGCTGCTGCTCTGGCCGACGCTCGGAGCGATTCTCGTCTTCTCGGTGATGACCATCGCCATCACGTTCTTCTCGGCGTCGCAGCCGGGCGGGTCACGCCTCACCGACCCTCGTCTCACGCTGGAATCTCTGTCCGATCCGACCTCCCCCGCCGTCATGGTCGCCCGGCCCATCATGATCATCGGCATCCTTGCCCTTGCCGTCGCCGCGATCCACATGGCGACGATGTTCAGCAGCGGATCGATCCGTGTGCAGCTGGTGCGGATGCCCGACCGGCGGCGCTGGCTCGCCGGCACGTGGCTTGCGCTCACCGTCTTCACCGTGGGGATGACCATCGCCGCCGGCATCGCGGCGCTCGCGACCACGTGGATCGCCGCGGCGGCATACGACGTCGACACGTCGCAGTGGACAACACCCCAGGCGATCGGGGCTACCGCGGTCAGCCTGGCCAATCTGTGTCTGGGCATGATCGCCTATGCCCTCGCCGGAAGCGTGCTGGCCGTGTGGCTGCGATCGGCCGCGCCCGCACTCGGAGTCGCCATCGTCTACGCGCTGTTCGAGACGGCGCTGAACGCGGCGGCGCCGGTCGGTGACGGCATCCTGCCCGCGTCCGCGTTCGCGACCGTCGCGAGTTCGGGCACGAACGGACCCGATTACCTCCGTGCGCTGGTCGCGACGATCGTCGTGCTGGCGGTCATCCTCACCGCCGTCACTGCTCTGTTCCGCAACCGCGATGTCACCGACTGACCCCGACCCCGAAAGCTCCGCCATGTCGCACCCCGCTCCCCATCCGCACGCCGATACCCCCGCGCCCGACTACACGCTCGATGACGCCTACAGTCTCTGGGCCGTGTGGCGCCGAGACCCCCTGGGCGAACCGGGGTGGGGTGATGACGCGATCGCCGCGGCCGACCTCGACCGCGCCATCGCCGGTGTCGAGGCGAACGGCGTCACCGTGCGTGGCTTCTATGACGTGTCGGGCCTGCGCGCCGACGCCGACGTGCTGGTGTGGCTGCACGGCGGCGGACCCGCGGGTCTGCAGCGCGCGCTCCGCGAGCTTCGCCGCACCGACCTGCTGCGTACCCTGCACCCGACGTGGAATGCGATGGGCGTGCACCGCGAAGCCGAATTCACCC
This sequence comes from uncultured Microbacterium sp., assembly GCF_964244775.1. Classification (NCBI taxonomy): domain Bacteria; kingdom Bacillati; phylum Actinomycetota; class Actinomycetes; order Micrococcales; family Microbacteriaceae; genus Microbacterium; species uncultured Microbacterium sp. Next base: position 791,635 of record NZ_CAXTJR010000001.1, on the reverse strand, counting down.
GCAGCCATGTGCCCGCCTACCTGCGCGGGATCGCTCCGGCGGGCTGGTTGACGCTGTATCCCTTCGTGCGCAGCTACGAGTGGTATCTGCTGCCCGACGAAGAGCGCCGCGCGATGCTCGCCGAACACGGACGCAAGGGAGCGGCCTACCGATCGGTGCTCACCAACACCGTCGCCTCGTTCGCGCTCGGCGACTACGAATGGCTGCTGCCGCTCGAAGCAGACGACCCCATCGATCTCGTCGATCTGATGCGGCACCTTCGTCAGACGGACGCTCGCCGTCACGTCCGCGAAGAAGTGCCGTTCTTCACCGGACGCCGTGTCGCATCCCATGAACTGCCCGAGGTCATTCGGTGACACCCGATGAAGCGGATGCCGACCCCGGCGGGCGGCTGAGCCGGCGAGGATTCTTCGCCCTCGGCGGCTCGGCTGTGGTCGGAGCCGCGGTGACGGCATCCGCGCTCGGAGTCGCACGCACGCTCGAATCCCCTGAGTCGGCCCGCGTCGCCGACCCGGGGCCGGACCCGCTGGCCGCGACCGTCGAGTTCACCGGCATCCATCAGGCCGGGATCGCGACTCCTCCGCAGCAACACCTGGTGCTGCTCGCGTTCGACGTGCGGCCCGCGGCGGCGCCGGTGGACATCGCGGCACTGTTGCGCGAGTGGAGCAGCCTCGGGCGGAGGCTGGCCGTGGGCGATGCCGCGGATCCGGCCGACATAGGCGCGGCATCCGTCGCCTCCGGCACACCGCCCTCCGCCTTCACGATCACGGTCGGCGTCGGCGCCGGCCTCGTCGCGCGGCTGGGGGTGACCCGCCCCGAGGCATTCGTCGATCTTCCGGCCTTCCCCGGTGATGCGCTCCAACCCGGGCTCAGCGGGGGCGATCTCCTCATCCAGCTGTGCGCCGACGATCCGCTCTATCTCGCCGCGGCGGCGCGCGCACTGCGCAGCACCGCCGTCGATACCGCCGTGGCGCGCTGGCAGCTTTCCGGGTTTCGAGGTGCCGCCGCATCTGCAACGAACACCAATCCGCGCAATCTGATGGGCCAGATCGACGGCACCGACAACATCGCGGTCAATCCGCAGGCCTTCGAGGGTCCGGCGTGGATCTCGGACGGCCCCTCGTGGGCGGTCGGCGGCAGCTACCTGGCCGTGCGGCGATTCCGGATGCTGCTGGACGCGTGGGAGCGCACCCCACTCCCGCAGCAGGAGCGCGCCGTCGGTCGGCACAAGGCGACGGGTGCGCCCCTCGGCGAAGAGCGGGAATCCGACCCACTCGACCTCGACGCGATCGGACGCGATGGTCAGCCCGTCATCCCGGTCGACAGTCATGTGCGGCTGGCCAAACCGGTCGTCGGTGCCGGCGAGGAGATGCTGCGGCGCTCCTATTCCTACAGCGACGGACAGACGACGACCGGCGAAGAGGATGCCGGACTGCTCTTTCTCGCCTATCACCGCGATCCGCGGACGAGCTTCATTCCCGTGCAGCAGCGGCTCGCGGAGCGCGACGCAATGGGCGCGTTCACCCTCGCGACGGCGAGTTCGATGTTCCTGATGCTCCCGGGCGTCTCGGGCGCCGACGGCTGGATCGGGCAGACGCTGTTCTCGTGAGAATCGACCCATTCAGAAAGTGAGCGTGAAGTGACCTCTGGCATCCTCCGCCGTGCGGCGGCCGCGGTACTCCTCGCTAGTCTCGTCGCCCTCGCCGGCTGCGCGGCGCCTGATCCCGACGAACAGGCGGCGCGGGCAGCATCCCTGTCCACGATCGAGATCGACGGACTCGGCGACGTGCTCGTCGACGGAAAAGGGAGCGTGCTCTACGTGTTCGAGCCGGATCAGGCCTCGGCCGTCACCTGCACGTTCACCTGCACCACGAACTGGCCACCGCTCGACGCGGTCGCAGAGAGCACTCCCGCCGCGACCGGCGGCGTCGATGCCGGCCTGCTCGCGACGCTGCCGAACCCCGGTGGGGGCGAGGTCATCACGTACAACGGCTGGCCGCTGTACCGCTACGACGCCGACCGCTCCCCCGGCGACGCCCGCGGCCAGGCCACGACGCTCAACGGAGGCGCCTGGTACGTGATGGCTCCGGACGGCGAACCCATCCGCTGACCGCGTCGCTTCGCGCTCCAGCGGCGTCGCCGTCAACGCCGGCCCACTGATCACGCTGGGGGTCTCGCTCGGCACGGTGCGCTGAGTTCGCCTGGGGCAGGCTGTCACAGGTGCTTCAGTGCCTCGCGCCGGCTGAGCGGACTGAGCTCGTGGCTGTCTGCGAACGCGACCACCCAATCCGGGTCGACTCGGGCGTACTCGCGCAGCGCCCAGCCGATCGCCTTGCGAACGAAGAACTCGGGGTCGCTGACGTTGGGCTCCACGACCTCGCTCAGCAGCTCGGCATCTACGCGGTCCCGCCGCCCGAGCTGCGACAGAATCGCGATCCGCCGGATCCAGCGATCGTCGTCGGTGCTCCAGGTACGCACGACCGTGGCCGTTTCGATGGGGAACCGGTCGTGCAGGTCGGCCACCCGGTGGGCGAGCTCGTCGGTGAAGTCCCACCACTGGCCGGTCCGCACCATGTGCTCGATGACGGGGAGCACGTCCAGATCGTCGGATGCCGGGCGCACCGCGAGCACGGCCATGCCGGCGTATCGCTCTTCGCGGTATTCGGCGTGGTCCCAGAGCGCGAGGGCAGCGGCGCGCAGGACCGCGGCATCCGTCACGCCATTGCAAGCCGCTCGTGCGATCCGGCGGGCGTCTGGCACGGTGACGCCGAGGAATGGCATTGCCGATTTCATGTACGCCTGCTGGCCCGGAGCCCGCACGGGGTCGGCAGCGGCCCGCAGAGACGTGCGGATGGATGCCGCGAGGTCAGCCCCGCCCGCTCCCCCAACGCTCATGGATCCACCGTAGGCGCGCGTATTTGACATGTAAACAGTTCGAGCCGGCGAGGAACCCGCACTGACCGAGAGCCGGCGGCGCGGATCGACGTTCAGTTCCGGCCGCTTCCCCACCATTCTCCCAAGAGCCCGTCGTGTGCTGCCCCTCGACCAGCCTGGGCTGTGGCGGTGGCTGCGAGGACTGCACACGCCCCTGGAGTCGGGCGTGTCCTGGCGCGATCCCGAGGGCCAATTGGATCTCCTGGGCAGCAGTGGCGGCAGCAGTTTGATCGCTCTCCGAACTTACGCGGGCAAATTTGAGAATGCGGATTGCCAATACTTCTAGCAACTGCCTGTGTGCTCCCTATGATCATGACCATGAGTACATCAGAGCCGCTGGGGGGCGGCCAGCAGGATCCCTCGCCGCAATATCCGCAACCGCCCGTCTACCAGCAGCCCGCTTACCAGCAGCCCGCATACGGGGCGCCGACACAGACTCTTCCACCCGCGCCACCGCCCACGCCGAAGAAGGCGCTCAACGTCGTCGGACTCATCTCCCTGATCACAGCTGGGATCGGGTTCATATTCGCCTGCATCCCCGGCGCACTGATCGTCGGCTGGATCCTCCTGCCGATCGGGTTCATCCTCGGCATCGTGTCCCTGTTCCTCGCAGGCAAAGGCAAGGGCCTCGGCATCGCCGGACTGATCGTCTCGATCGTCGGCACCATCGTCGCGTTCGTCGTCTTCTTCGCCGTCGCGGCAGCTGCATTCAGCGCCGCGGTCAGCGACGACACGAACATCGGTGCCCAGCCCAGCCAGCCCGCCGACGCACCGGCCGCCGAGCAGCCCGCCGCGGCGGCCGGAACACGCGATAACCCGATCCCACTCGGTACGTCGGTGAGCAGCGCCGACTGGACTGTCGTCGTCAACAGCGTCAACCAGGACGGAAACGCGACGGTCACCGCAGGGAACAGCTTCAACGAGGCCCCGCCTGCCGGGTCGCACTACATCATCGTCAACTGGACGAACACCTACATCGGCACCAAATCGGGGTACGCCGCCGAAGTCCAGGTTGATGTCGTCACTGCGTCCGGCAACGTCGTCGACAGCTACGACAACATCGTCATCCTCGAGGACTCGTTTGGGTTGGACGAGCTCTTCCCTGGTGGATCGGTGACCGGCTCAGCGGCCTACCTGGTTGCTGATAACGAGCCCTTCCTTGTTCGCGCTCAGCCAGGGTTCATCGCCGACGAGGTGTTCTACACCCCGTAGCCACGCCCACTCTCGACTAGAAGCCCTCGGCCTGAACGCCGGGGGCTTCGTCGTCTCCAGGGGTGCGGAATCCGGGGGATGTGGTGTGTGCGCGATACAGGGATCGAAAGAGAGCTGGCTATCTCACATATTCCCGCGGAAAGTCCCGTAAAATGGCACCTGACCAGGCATTTACCACTGGATCTGAGTAGAGCCAAGTGGAACGGAACGGATTGCCAATTGGTTGTACAGCCGTATCACGCTGACGATCAACAGCCAGAAGGGGCGCTTTACCATGCCCAAAATGAAAATCGGTACGATTCACCGCTACGTCCCTAGAAGGCGAGCTTTGACCGCAGCGAACTCAGCGTCGCTGAGAATGCCTTGGCGGTGCATCTCAACAAACTTCATGAGCTCCTCAGCTGAGAAGCTCGCTTGGGCGGGCTCGGAACGGGAGCGGACTCGCTCAGCGGAAGACGGCCGCCCTGTGCGCTCACCATCGCTCCAGTCGTCGGTCCACGTCGCGCCCGACCAATACCGATATCGAGTTCCTTCCGCGTACCAGCCTGGGAGCCACGATGCGGGCGCTGACGGATCCGGGTATGCCGCATTCGCGTGGTCGGCGTACCATGCCTTCCAATCCCACCCAGTCCAGAACTGAAAAGTGTCCGCGCCCACGCGAAACCACTGCGCGCCCTGACCGACGAGCGGCGGCGGCGCCTGCTCGCTAGGCGCCTGATAGTTGGTCGTTGCTGTGCCATCGAACCACCGATACACGCCGTTGAAGTAGACCCAACGCGGGGGATTGCTCGCCGCTTGCTGGCGCACCCACTCCTCATGCTCACTCATAGGGTGATCGCACAGCCCACACTTCTTACGGGCTGCCGCAGCTATGCCCAGGGTCGCAATATTGGCCATCCCACGGCTCATGTTTCGTCCCACGCCCGTGAACGCGTTGCCCGTGCAAAGCGCGCAGTCGCGGCAGCCGGTTTTAACCTTGACGCCGCTCTTTGCCAAGTGAGTTCCTTTCGATCCCGTCGATAGAGCATTGCAGAAACGAAGTTTGTACGAGACCTCATGTTTTCGGGGGGCCGAATGACTCCTGGAATCGCGTACCAATTGGTAACGGCGCGGTAGTGGAAACAGAAAAGGACCGGAAAACCGGTCCTGATCTGGTATTTCGTGTGTGCGCGATACTGGGATCGAACCAGTGACCTCTTCCGTGTCAGGGAAGCGCGCTACCGCTGCGCCAATCGCGCCCGTTTCGGGCTATTCAGTTCAGGAGAGTAGAAGTGGCAGTGCTGGAGGTGGCGACGGGATTCGAACCCGTGTAAACGGCTTTGCAGGCCGGTGCCTAGCCGCTCGGCCACGCCACCGTGTTGTGTGGTTTGACCCCACGTGTCACGATCCTCCCAGAGGAGGAACACTTCACTCGAGCGGATGACGAGACTCGAACTCGCGACCCCAACCTTGGCAAGGTTGTGCGCTACCAACTGCGCTACATCCGCATGCTCCGGATTGCTCCGGGCACTCGTAAGACTTTAGCCGATCCACGGCGCCTCGCCAAACCGCGCGCGGGCTCGCGTGTCGGGTGCCGCGGGTTCGTGGCATCCTCCGTGATCCGGTAATATCGGTAACCGGCCTCACGGCCTTGGGGCGATTGGCGCAGTTGGTAGCGCGCTTCCTTCACACGGAAGAGGTCGTCGGTTCGAGTCCGGCATCGCCCACCCTCAGCTTCAGCTTGCGCTTCAGCTTCTGCCTCTCACTCGGCTGGCTCGTCCGGCAGCCGCCATTCGGAGAGGAACTCGCCGACGCTCTTCGTCTCGAGGTCTCGGCGCACCCGCTGGAGAAGTGCGTCAGCCTCGCTGAGCGAGCCGGCGGCAGCGCGCAGAACCTCGCCGCCGGTCTCCCGGCGAGTCACGACCAGGTCGTGCTGGGTGGCGACCAGGGGGGCGGAATCTCCGGTGACGGCGGCCAGCGCGAAGTTCACGAGTGTTCGAAGAGTCTTGGTTCCCGACGCTCCGGGCCGCACGGCGATCGCCACGTCGAGGTGCTCGGCCGCGGGTTCGAGTGAGCCGTCCGGAGTCGCGTGGTCCATGTCCTCATTCTGTCGGACCACTCGAGCTGTCAGTTGCCGACGGCCCAGCCATACCGCGTGTGGAGTGCGTTCGCGACGCGGACGAAACGTTCGAGGTCGAGAGCGGATGCCTCGCGGCGCATGCCCGCCGAGTGCACGCTGTAGAGCTGCTCGATGTCGATCCACGACGACCGACCCTGCGCATCCCATGCTCCTGAGCCGATCGGCAGGAAGTCGCGGTCGCCGCCGTGCGCCTTGCTCGTCAGGCGGACTGCGTAGACGCGGTCGGCCGATTCGCGTCCGATCACGAGCACCGGCCGGTCTTTGCCCCGGCCATCGTTCTCGGCGTAGGGAACCCAGGTCCAGATGATCTCGCCGGCATCGGGGTCGCCGTCGATCTGGGGCGCGTACGAGATTCGCAGCGCGGATGCGGGAGGGGGAACGATCTCGATCGTCGCGGTGGACCCGCTGCGGCCCTCGTGCGGCACCGTCGAAGACCTCGCCCGCGAAGGCGACGGCGACGGCCGTGAGCCGACCATTCGCGTAAGGAATCCCCAGAAGCCCGTTCGTTCGGTCACACGGCCACGATACCCACGAAGGGTGGCGCACCAGCGCAGGAGATCGCACGAGAACAGGGGCATCCGCCGCGAATCGACCTGTCTCGGGGATTTGTCCTGTCTCGGTGCGGCGCCCCGCGGCGCCGTGCACGGCGAAGGGGCGCCGCGAGTGGTCGCGGCGCCCCTCCGATGACCTGCTACGCGCGGATCAAGCCCGAGCGTCGGTCAGGACGTAGCCCTCTTCACCGTGCACCACGGTGTCGATTCCGGCGATCTCGTCCTCGTTCTTGACGCGGAAGCCCATCGTCTTCTCGATGACCCAGCCGATGGCGAAGGCGAGAACGAACGAGTAGATCAGCACGGAGAACGCGGCGATCGCCTGAGCGAGCAGCTGCCTGCCGTCACCACCGAGGAACAGGCCGGTGTTGTTGGCGAAGAAGCCGATGTACAGGGTTCCGATGAGACCACCGATGAGGTGGACGCCCACCACGTCGAGCGAGTCGTCGAAGCCGAGCTTGAACTTCAGGTCGACGGCGAGGCAGCAGACCGCGCCGGCGATGACGCCGAGCAGGATCGCCCAGATCGGGTTCAGCGCCGCGCACGCCGGCGTGATCGCGACCAGACCGGCGACTGCACCCGATGCGGCCCCTACTGAGGTGGGCTTGCCGTCGCGGATCTTCTCGACGATCAGCCACGCCAGCAGCGCCGCCGCAGGAGCAGCAATGGTGTTGACGAACGCGACAGCGGCCGTGTTGTCCGCAGCAAGCTCCGAGCCGGCGTTGAAGCCGAACCAGCCGAACCACAGGAGGCCGGCGCCGAGGAGCACGAACGGCGGGTTGTGCGGGACGGTGATGCCCTTCTGGAATCCGACGCGCTTGCCGAGCACGAGCGCCAGCGCGAGGGCTGCGGCACCGGCGTTGATGTGCACCGCGGTACCACCCGCGAAGTCGATCGCACCCACTCCGATCCACGTTTGCAGACCGTACGTGATCCATCCGCCGTAGCTGAAGACATCTCCGGGGCCGGTTGTATCGGCGTTGAGTCCGAAGTTGAACACCCAGCTGGCGACCGGGAAGTAGACGATCGTCGCCCACGCGGTGGCGAAGACGAGCCACGCCCCGAACTTGGCGCGGTCGGCGATGGCGCCCGAGATGAGCGCCACGGTGATGATAGCGAAGGTGGCCTGGAACGCGACGAAGGCGAGCGGCGGGTATGCCGCGCCCTCAGGCGTCGTCAGGAGCGACTCGAGTCCGAACTCGGCCGGGTCGATGGCCCACGGCGACTGGATGGTGCCGACGGAGGTTGCGGGGAACGCGATCGAGTAGCCGTAGAGAACCCAGAGCACTCCGATCAGGCCCATGGCGCCGAAGCTCAGCATCATCATGCTGATAACGCTCTTCGCTTTCACCAGCCCGCCGTAGAAGAAGGCCAGGCCTGGTGTCATGAGCAGCACGAGCGCTGCGGCTAGCAGGATGAATGCGGTGTTGCCTTGATCCATCTCGGGGAGAACCTCTCTGCAGGGACGCAGGAATTGAGCGTCGGGTGACCCCAGTGTGTACAGCGCGGGTTACCGCGATGGTCGGAAGCATGTTTCCAGACGGTTACGCCTGGCCCCCGCGTGTAAACATCGCGTTTCGTGACGCATCGGAGCCGCCGTGAAGAAGCAGCGGATCTGCACTCAGGAGTGCGTGAGGGCGATCAGTCGTGAGATGGCCCGCAGGTACTTCTTGCGGTAGCCGCCCGCGAGCATCTCGTCGGCGAAGACCTGGTCCAGCGGCAGTCCCGTCGCCCGCACGGGGATCTGCGCGTCGTAGGCGCGATCCACGAATGCGACCAATCTCAGCGCCGAGGATTGGTCTTCCAGCTGTGCGACACCCCGGATCCCGATCAGCGCGAGACCGTCGAGCAGCCGCAGGTAGCGACTGGGATGCACCTGCGCCAGGTGTTCGATGAGCACGGAGAACGCATCGTCCGACGCGAGCCCGTCGGCCGCAGCATCCGTCACCGCGCGTTCGTACTCGGAGTCGGTCAGCACCGCGGCGTGCCCATCGAGGGCGCGCTGACGGTAATCGGTGCCGTCGATGCGGATCGTTTCGAAGCTCGCACTCATCGCGTGGATCTCGCGGAGGAAGTCCTGAGCGGCGAAGCGCCCCTCGCCGAGGGCATTGGGCGGAGTGTTGGATGTCGCGGCCAGCCGGGTGCCGCTGGAGACCAGTTCACCGAGCAGGCGGGTCATGACCATGGTGTCGCCCGGGTCGTCGAGCTCGAACTCGTCGATGCAGAGCAGGTCGGAGCCTCGGAAGAGTTCGACCGTCTTCTGATAGCCCAGCGCGCCGACCAGCGCCGTGTACTCGATGAACGACCCGAAGTATTTCCGCCGTGCCGGCATCGCGTGATAGATCGCGGCCAGCAGGTGGGTCTTCCCGACTCCGAACCCGCCGTCGAGGTACACCCCGGGCTTGGCCTCGGGTGCGCGCTTGGGGCGGCGGAAGAATCCGCCCCGCTCGGGGGCGGCCGCGGGTGCGGAGAACGCCAGGAGCTTCTCCTTCGCCTCCTGCTGGGACGGGAAGGCGGGATCGACCCGGTACGACTCGAAGGTCGCCCCGTCGAACTGGGGCGGCGGCACGAGGGCCGCCACCATGTCGGTGCCCGACACCTGCGGAGCACGTTCGCCGATGTGCACGATGCCGGTCGCTGCGGCTGTCGAGGTCATGGCGGAATCCTGTGTCGCAGTCTTACGGGGCGGGTGCGTGCCCCGACGTGGGAATCTAGGGTCGTAGGGACGGTCTCAACCCTACGCCGTCGCCGTCAGCGATCCCGAACCGGCGATCTGACCCGAGGAGCCCCAGTGTCCGTCGACTTCGACACCACATCCGCCAAGTTCGCCGAGTATTCCGAGCCTGGGCGACTCGTCACCTCCGAGTGGCTCGAAAAGCGGCTCGGCGAGCCGGGACTCGTGGTCGTCGAGTCCGACGAAGACGTGCTGCTCTACGAGACCGGGCACATCCCCGGTGCGGTGAAGGTCGACTGGCATACCGAGCTGAACGATCCGGTCGTGCGCGACTACGTCGACGGCGCGGGCTTTTCCGAGCTGCTCAGCCGCAAGGGCATCTCGCGCGACGACACGGTCGTGATCTACGGCGACAAGAACAACTGGTGGGCCGCCTACGCGCTGTGGGTGTTCTCGCTGTTCGGCCACGAAGACGTGCGGCTGCTCGACGGCGGCCGCGACAAGTGGATCGCCGAGGGTCGCCCTGTGACGACGGATGCCTCGACCCGGCCGGCGACCGAGTACCCGGTCGTCGACCGGGACGACAGCGTGCTGCGCGCCTACAAAGACGACGTGCTCGCGCACTTCGGCGACCCGCTGATCGACGTGCGCTCCCCCGAGGAGTTCTCCGGCGAGCGGACTACCGCGCCGGCCTATCCCGAGGAGGGCGCTCTGCGCGCCGGGCACATCCCCTCGGCCCAGAACGTGCCATGGGCCAAGGCGGTCGGCGAGGACGGCGGCTTCAAGAGCCGCGCCGAGCTGGATGCCGTGTACCGCGACGGCGCCGGGCTGAAGGACGGCGACGACATCATCGCCTACTGCCGGATCGGAGAGCGCTCGAGCCACACGTGGTTCGTGCTGAACCATCTGCTCGGATTCGAGAACGTGCGCAACTACGACGGATCGTGGACCGAGTGGGGTAGCGCCGTGCGCGTGCCGATCGTGACCGGATCCGAGCCGGGACCGGCCCCGGTCCCCCACTGAATCCGCCCGGCCGCACTACCCGGCATCGTGGGATGATGTCCGGGATGACCGAGACCACCCTTCCCGACTCCCTCGCCGAGATCCGCGACGATTTCCTCGCGCTTGCCGAACCCGATCGGCTGCAGCTGCTGCTCGAGTTCGCGTACGAGCTGCCGCCGATCCCTGCGGAGTACGACGGGCATCCCGAACTGTGCGAACGCGTCGTTGAGTGCCAGTCGCCGGTGTACATCGTCGTGGACGTGGATGCCGACGGGATCGTCGCGATGCATGCCACGGCGCCCATGGAGGCGCCGACGACTCGCGGGTTCGCCAGCATCCTGGCGCAGGGCATCACGGGTCTGAGCGCCGACGAGGTGCTCGCGATCCCTGACGACTTCCCGCAGAGCATCGGGCTGACCCGGGCCGTGTCTCCCCTGCGCATCTCGGGCATGACGGGGATGCTGATGCGGGCCAAGCGCCACGTGCGCGCGAAGATGGCCGCCTGAGACCGGCCCATGCTCGACGCACCGCTCACGGTCACCGAGGTCGTGCCGCGCACTCTCGGCTCGGGAGATGTCGCGACGCCCGAAGGCCGCGACTGGCTGCGCGAACGCTACGCGCGGGACGGCGCGTACGTCCGGCTCAACATGGTCACGAGCCTCACCGGCTCGGCCGCAGGCGAAGACGGCACGAGCGAGACGCTCACGAGCCGCATCGATCGCAGCATCCTGGGAGTCATCCGGCGTGACGCAGACGTGGTCGTCGTCGGCGCGCAGAGTGTGCGAGCGGAGGGGTACGTCGTTCCCCGCACTGCGCGGCTCGCGGTCGTCACGTCATCGGGGCGCCTCACCGGGCATCGGCTGTCGCTCGAACACGGCGCGGAGCCCGATCGCGTGCTGCTGGTCTGCCCGGCCGGTGTCGCCGATGAGGTCGCCGAACGAGCGGCGCCCTACGGCGCAACCGTGGTGCCGGTGCCCGGCGGCCCTCGCCTGTCTCCGCGCGCGATCCTGGACGCTCTGGCGGCTCGGGGCCTTTCACGTGTCGTCTGCGAGGGCGGCCCCAGCCTGGCCGCGCAGTTCTCCGAGGCGGGGGTGATCGACGAGTACTGCGTGACCGTCGCCCCGGTGATCGGGCCCGCGCCCGCGCCCTTCCTGCGCGTGTCCGACGGTGCCCGCCCCCGCACCGAGGTCTCGGGAATGCTCGTGGACGAGGCGGGCTTCAGCTATCTGCGGTTGCGCGCGCGGGAGTGAGGCCCTGACGGAGCACCCACGAGCGGATGCTGTCGCTCCAGCGCTCCTGGTCGTAGTTCCAGAGCTTCGTGTGGCGCGCGATCTCGAACACCTCGAGTTCGACCAGATCGGGGCGGGCCAGCAGGAGTTCGTGTGAGGCGTCCGAGGGGACGAAGCCGTCGTCGTCGCTGTGCAGGATGAGGATCGGATGCTGCAGCTCGGCTGCCCTCGCGACCACATCCAGCCGATCGAACGGGATCGGGGCGCCGGTGCCGGTCACCGCAGTGGCCCAGTCCGCTCCGAGTGCACCCAGGGCCAGACCCGTCACCGGGCTCGGCAGGTGCAGCTGCTTCGCCTGATAGGTCAGCACCACGCGCCAGTCCACGACGGGCGAATCGAGCACGAGGCCTGCGACCAGATCACGATGGGGCGAATTCAAGACCAGTTGCAGCGCGATCGCGCCACCCATCGACCAGCCCATGATGATCACGCGCCGGGCACCGCCCCGGCGTGCGAACACCAACGCGGCCTCGATGTCGCGCCACTCGGTCGCGCCGAGCGCATACGTGCCCGCACGGCTCCGCGGCGCCTCGCCGTCGTTGCGGTACGACACCACGAGCGACGTGATGCCGAGCTCGTGGAAGACCGGTACCGCGCGCAGGCACTCGGACCGCGTCGTGCCCCGCCCGTGCACCTGGATCACCCAGACGTCCGTATCGACGGCGGCAGGGAACAGCCACGCCGGGCACGGACCCGAGGGTGATCCGATCAGCGGGGACGTGAAGGGCAGGTGCAGCTCTTCGGGGCGGGCGAAGTACCAGCCGCTGAAGGCAGCATCCTGTGCGAGATGCGAATCGGTGCCGATGTGGGTGAGAAGCTTCCGCTTGACCGTCGTCGCGTCTTCGGCGAGCACCGAGCCGAGCTTGACGTACTGCTCGCTGCCGGTCGTGAACAGTCCGTAGCGGCCCGGGAGGCGTGAGTCGGGATTGCGCGAGAGCGTGATCGTCTGAGCCGCGGTGTCCAGCGCCAAGATGCGCGTGTCGGGGATGCGCCCTGCGGGGGTCACGACCTTGCGGGCGACCCGAACCGAGGTGAAGGTGAGCGCCGCGAGCACGGCGATGAAGGCGGCGCTGAGGACAGTCAGCGCCGCTCTCACGCCGGCGATGAACTGGGGAGTGGCGCCGCGCGTCGCGGCGCGCCTGGGGACGAGCATCGAGGCCTCACTCTAGTCTGTCGACGTGGCTGACCATCGTCTCCCGGCAGCTCCTCTCTCGTTCGCCCACGCGTCCGACGAGGTGCGGCGCACCGCTTTCCGCGACGATCTCGTCGTGCGCCAGATTCCCGCGCCCACCGGCATCGCCCCCGAGGCGTTCGCCCTCGCCGGCGACATCCGACCGGAGGTCGAGGGCGACGATTCGCCGTACGGCACGGGCCGATTCATCCTCCTGCACGATCCCGCCGAGCCCGCGGCGTGGAACGGATCATGGCGGATCGTGTGCTTCGCGCAGGCGCCCCTCGAATCCGAGATCGGCACGGATCCTCTCCTGGCCGACGTCGCGTGGTCATGGCTCATCGATGCCCTCGACTCACGCGGAGCCGCCTATCACTCGGCATCCGGGACGGCGACCAAGACCCTCTCGAAAGGGTTCGGGTCGCTCGCCGAGGAGGGCGACGGGGCTCAGATCGAGTTGCGCGCATCGTGGTCGCCGTCCGGGAGCATGACCGGCCACGTCGAAGCATGGGCCGAACTGGTCTGCATGCTCGGCGGGCTGCCACCCGGCTCCGAGGGCATCGCCCTGCTCGGACCCCAGAGGGCGACGCGTGACTGATCACCCCGTTTCCGGATACACCGTCATCGCCGACGCCGACGGCCTGCGCGAAGCCTCGGCACTCCTCGCGGCGGGAAGCGGACCCGTCGCCGTCGACGTCGAACGCGCGTCCGGTTTCCGCTATTCGCAGCGGGCCTACCTCATCCAGGTCTTCCGCCGCGGCTCGGGGTTCTTCCTCTTCGACCCTCCGCCGATCGGCGACTTCACGGCGCTGCAGGCGGCGATCGGGGATGTCGAGTGGGTCCTGCACGCAGCCAGCCAGGATCTGCCCTCGCTCCGAGAGCTCGACCTCGAACCGCCGTCGATCTTCGACACCGAACTCGCGGCGCGCCTGCTCGGGCACGAACGGGTGGGGCTCGGCGCCGTCGTGGAAGACACCCTCGGGATCACTCTGGCCAAAGCGCATTCGGCCGCCGACTGGTCGACGCGGCCGCTCCCCCAGTCGTGGCTCGAGTACGCCGCACTGGACGTCGAGCACCTGGTCGACGTGCGCGACGCGCTGGCGGCCGAACTGGTAGAGCAGTCCAAGGTCGAGATCGCCGCGCAAGAGTTCGAGGCCGTCCGCACCCGTCAGCCCCGCCCGACGCGAGATGACCCATGGCGTCGCCTGAGCGGCCTGCACACGGTGCGCGGTCGCCGCTCCCTGGCGATCGCACGCGCCCTGTGGATCGCGCGCGAGGAATACGCCAGGCAGGAGGATGTCTCTCCCGGCCGGCTCGTTCCCGACCGGTCGCTGATCGCCGCCGTGCTCGCCGACCCGAAGTCGCGCCACGAGCTCTCGCAGCTCAAGGACTTCACCGGTCGTGCCAGCCGCAGTCAGCTCGACCGGTGGTGGGCGGCGATCGAGTCGGGGAGGACGACCGCCGAGCTGCCGTCCGAGCGCGCATCGGGCGGCGACACGCTGCCCCCGCCCCGCGCGTGGGCCGATCGCAATCCGGAGGCCGATGCGCGCCTGAAGGCCGCACGCATCGCGGTGGAGGCACGGGCCGAAGAGCTGCACATGCCGACCGAGAACCTGCTGACCCCCGATCTGCTCAGGCGGGTGGCGTGGGTACCCCCGGCCGAGGCCACCGCGCAGCAGATCGGCGAGGCACTCGCAGAGCTCGGCGCTCGGCGCTGGCAGATTGAGGAAACCTCACAGAGGATCGCCGATGCCTTTGTGGAATCCCTGCAAAGCCCTTCCGGGCCCCCGGAGGGCGATTCGTAGGTTCAGCCCAACCGATGCTGGGCGTGCGCGCGCCGAACCTAGGCTGGAATCCAACCCTAGTTTTGGAGGCAGAGTGGCCGAGATCTCGGACGTCTTCTTCGTCGATGGAGTGCGCACGCCTTTCGGGCGTGCCGGCGAAAAAGGTCAGTACTGGAACACCCGATCCGATGACCTGGCGGTCAAAGCGACCATCGGGCTGCTCGAGCGCAACCCCAAGGTGCCCGGTGAGCGCATCGACGACTACGCGCTGGCCGCGACGTCGCAGACGGGTGATCAGGGCCTGACTCTGGGGCGATCCGTGGCGATCCTGTCGGGGCTCCCCTTGACGGTGCCCGGTTTCGCGATCGATCGCATGTGCGCGGGCGCCATGACCAGCGTCACGACGATGGCCGGTGCGATCGGGATCGGCATGTACGACCTCGCTCTCGCCGGCGGTGTGGAGCACATGGGCCGTCACCCGCTGGACGGCAGCAACGTCGACCCGAACCCCCGATTCGTCTCGGAGAAGCTCGTGAGCCCCGACGCGCTCAACATGGGCCTCACGGCCGAGCGTATCCACGACCGGTTCCCGGAGCTGACCAAGGAGCGCGCCGACCGGTTCGGCATGCTGAGTCAGCACAAGGCCCAGGCGGCGTATGACGCCGGAAAGTTCCAGCCCGACCTCGTGTCGGTCGCGATCAAGGGCGCCGACGGCGCGTGGGGTCTCGCCACGGAGGACGAGGGGCGGCGTCCCGAGACCACGATGGAGGGTCTGGCGAGCCTGAAGACTCCGTTCCGTCCGCACGGCCGTGTCACGGCGGGCACCTCCTCGCCGCTGACCGACGGTGCCACCGTGAGCCTGCTGGCCGGTGGGGCAGCCGTGAAGGAGTTCGGTCTCGCGCCCAAGATGAAGCTCGTCTCGTTCGCCTTCGCCGGCGTGCAGCCCGAGATCATGGGCATCGGCCCGATCCCGTCGACCGAGAAGGCCCTCAAGAAGGCCGGCCTCACGATCGACGACATCGGGCTGTTCGAGCTCAACGAGGCGTTCGCGATCCAGGTCATCTCGCTGCTGGATCACTTCGGCATCGCCGATGACGACCCTCGCGTGAACCAGTGGGGTGGCGCGATCGCCCTCGGGCACCCGCTCGCGGCCTCCGGAGTGCGCCTCATGATCCAGCTCGCCGCGCAGTTCGCCGAGCGTCCCGATGTTCGTTACGGCCTCACCGCGATGTGCGTGGGCCTGGGGCAGGGCGGATCGGTCATCTGGGAGAACCCCCACTACAACGGCAAGCGGAAGTAGGGCTCGACGGATGACGAACTACGAAGAAGTCGACTTCAGCCCGATCCTCGCGATGACCGACGGTGAAGTGATCACGCACTCCCCCGTGCGAGACATCAGCCTCCCTTCCGGCAAGGTGCTCGCCCTGATCACCCTCGACAACGGGCGTGACCACACCCGGCCCAATACGCTCGGTCCTGCCACGCTCAAGGAGCTCAGCGAGACTCTCGATGGGCTGAGGGCGCGAGCGGCGGCCGGCGAGATCCAGGCCGTCGGCATCACCGGCAAGCAGTACATCCTGGCCGCAGGCGCCGACCTGAGTGACATCACGAAGGTCGGCTCGAAGGACAACGCCCGTCTCGTCGCTCAGTTCGGGCACCACGTGCTCGGCAAGCTCTCGGAGCTGGGTGTCCCTTCGTTCGCCTTCGTGAACGGACTCGCCCTCGGCGGCGGACTCGAGATCGCGCTGAACTCGACCTACCGCACCGTGGATGCCTCGGCCGCCGCGATCGCGCTCCCCGAGGTGTTCCTCGGGATCATTCCCGGGTGGGGCGGCGCATACCTGTTGCCGAACCTCATCGGGATCGAGAACGCGCTCGAAGTGGTCATCTCGAATCCGTTGAAGCAGAACCGGATGCTGAAGCCCCAGCAGGCGTTCGACTACGGGATCGTCGACGCGATCTTCCCCGCCTCGAACTACCTCGAAGACTCGCTGCGCTGGGCCGATCACGTGCTCGACGGCACCGTGAAGGTGACGCGCAAGAACGAGCCGGGCAAGATCGAGCGACTGACCAAATGGCCGATTGCGATCAGGATGGCGCGCGGCATGCTGGAGAGCCGCATCGGCACCGTGCCGAAGTCGCCGTACGCCGCGCTCGAGCTTCTCGACAAGGCGAAGTCGGGCACCAAAGAAGAGGGCTTCGCGCGTGAGGATGAGGCTCTGGCCGACCTCGTCACGGGCGACCAGTTCGCCGCCTCGATGTATGCGTTCGATCTGGTGCAGAAGCGCGCAAAGCGACCGGTCGGCGCCCCCGACAAAGCGCTCGCGAAGCGGGTGACCAAGGTCGGCATCATCGGAGCGGGCCTCATGGCGAGCCAGTTCGCCCTGCTGTTCGTGCGCCGCCTGCAGGTGCCGGTGCTGATCACGGATCTCGACCAGGAGCGGGTCGACAAGGGCCTCGCGTACATCCGTGACGAGATCGGCAAGCTCGAGGCCAAGGGTCGCATCGACGGTGATCAGGCGAACAAGCTCCGCGGCCTCATCCACGGGACGACCGACCGGTCGGAGTACGCGGACTGCGACTTCGTCATCGAGGCCGTCTTCGAAGAGGTGGGCGTCAAGCAGCAGGTGTTCGGCGACATCGAGAAGATCATCGCGTCAGACGCGATCCTCGCGACCAACACCTCGTCGCTGTCGGTCGAGGAGATCGGGTCCCGGCTCGAGCATCCCGAGCGTCTGGTGGGCTTCCACTTCTTCAACCCGGTCGCCGTGATGCCGCTGATCGAGATCGTCAAGACACCGGTCACGAACGACGCCGCGCTATCGACGGCGTTCGTCGTCGCGAAGGGCCTGGGCAAGAACGCGGTGCTCACGGCCGACGCGCCGGGCTTCGTCGTCAATCGCCTGCTGGCCAAGGTCATGGGCGAGGCGGCGCGCGCGGTCTACGAGGGCACCCCGTTGCTGACCGTCGAGAAGGCGTTCGGGCCGCTCGGGCTGCCGATGACGCCGTTCCAGCTGATCGACCTGGTCGGCTGGAAGGTCGCAGCCCACGTGCAGGACACGATGGCCCACGCCTTCCCCGACCGCTTCTTCGCGTCCGAGAACTTCCACAAGCTCGCCGAGCTGCCCGACGTCGTGGAAAAGGACAAGAGCGGCAGAGTCACCGGCTGGTCGAAGGCCGCGGAGAAAGTGCTGAAGGGCGAGGTCGGATCGACCCCTACGAGCGAAGCCGACATCCTGGCGCGCGTGCAGGACGGCTTGGCGCACGAGATCAAGCTCATGCTCGACGAGGGTGTGGTGCCGGAAGTCGAAGACATCGACCTGTGCCTGATCCTCGGTGCCGGCTGGCCGTTCATCGACGGCGGGGCCTCGCCCTACCTCGATCGCGAGGGTGCATCCGAGCGCGTGTTCGGCGGCACGTTCCATACCCCCGAGATCCTGGGCATCCGTTGAGTTCTTCGCGCGGTAGCGCGATTCGGTGATCGAGTAGCGAGCGCCAGCGAGCGTACCGAGATCCGGTGACGAAAAGAGGGGCGGATGCTGCGGCATCCGCCCCTCGTGCATCCCACCCGCAGCGCCCGCGGCGGCTTCGTCTCGGCAGGCGCTGCGGAGTCTCAGTCGCCGGCGCGCTCGACGCCGTGCGAGGGTGTTATGTCGGACACCAGCCAGGGGTTGTCGTCCTTGGCCGGGCGGGCCACCGGGATGCGGGTGCCGAGCACCTGGGCGACGACGTCCTGTGCGATCTTGGCGGCGGTCAGCCCGGCATCCTCCAGGATCTGCTCGCGGGTCGCGTGGGCGATGAACTCGTCGGGGAGACCGAGTTCGTCGACGGCCGTGTCGACGCCCGCCTCGCGCAGCACCTGACGCACGCGGGTGCCCACTCCCCCGACGCGGATGCCGTCCTCGATCGTGATCACCAGGCGATGGCGCGCGGCGAGGGCGACGATCGACGGATTGACCGGCACCGCCCACCGAGGGTCGACGACCGTGGCACCGATGCCCTGATCGCGGAGGCGCCCCGCCACATCGACCGCGAGGTGAGCCATCGGACCTATGCCGACGAGCAGCACGTCTTCGGATTCGCTGCGCCACAGCACGTCGGTGCCGTCGTGCAGGCGCTCGAGTGCGGGAAGCTCCGCTCCTACCGGACCCTTGGGGAAGCGGATCACCGTCGGAGCATCGTCCACGGCGACGGCCTCGCGGAGGGCCTCATCCAGCCGGATCGCATCCCGGGGGGCGGCGATCCGGATGTGGGGCACGAGCTGCAGCATCGCCAGGTCCCAGATGCCGTGATGGCTCGGACCGTCGGGCCCCGTGACGCCGGCCCGGTCAAGGACGAAGGTGACGCCGGCGCGGTGGAGTCCGACATCCATCATCACCTGATCGAACGCGCGGTTCATGAAGGTCGCGTAGATCGCCACCACAGGGTGGACGCCCCCGAAGGCCATGCCCGCGGCCGACGCGACAGCGTGCTGCTCGGCGATGCCGACGTCATAGACGCGATCGGGGAACCGCTGTGCGAACGGGAGCAGCCCGGTCGGTCGGAGCATCGCAGCGGTCATGGCGATGACCTCGTCGCGCTCCTCGCCGATCTGCACGAGCGACTGCGCGAACACGTCGGTCCATGCCGCGCTGGTCGAGCCGCCGATCGTCTCGCCGGTGATCGGGTCGATCTTGCCGACCGCGTGGAACTGGTCGGCTTCGTCTTCGCGTGCGGGCGCGTAACCGCGGCCCTTCTCGGTGATCGCGTGGACGATCACGGGTGCGCCGTAGCTCTTGGCCAGGGCGAGCGTCTCGATCATCGCCTCCAGGTCGTGTCCGTCGACCGGCCCGAGGTATTTGATGTCGAGGTTGGAATACAGCGCGGCGTTGTTCGTGAATCTGGAGAGGAATCCGTGGGTGCCACCGCGGACGCCGCGGTACACCGCGCGCGCAGCCGGACCGAGGCGAGCGAACAGCGTGCCGGAGCTCTCGTAGAGGGTGCGGTATGCCTCGCCGGTGCGCACACGGTTGAGGTACCGGGCCATCCCGCCGATCGTCGGAGCATAGGAGCGGCCGTTGTCGTTGACGATGATGACCAGCTTGCGGTCGTTGTCGTCGGAGATGTTGTTCAGGGCTTCCCACGTCATGCCACCCGTGAGGGCGCCGTCGCCGACGACGGCGACGACGTGCCGGTCGGCGCGGCCCGTGCGGGCGAGGGCCCTGGAGACGCCGTCGGCCCAGCTCAGCGAGCTCGACGCGTGCGAGGACTCGACCACGTCGTGGATGCTCTCGGACCGCTGCGGGTAGCCGGCCAGGCCATCGCGCGTGCGGAGCCCCGAGAAATCCTGCCGGCCGGTGAGCAGCTTGTGCACGTAGGACTGGTGGCCGGTGTCGAAGATCACCGGGTCGTTCGGCGAGTCGAAGACCCGGTGCAGGGCGATGGTCAGCTCCACGACGCCGAGGTTCGGGCCGAGATGGCCGCCCGTCTTGGACACGTTCTCGATGAGGAAACCGCGGATCTCCTCGGCGAGCTCGTGGAGTTCACGGATGCTGAGAGCATCGAGGTCGCGGGGTCCGCTGATCGACGGCAGTCGCGACATCCGCACCCCTTTCCGAGAGTCTTTCGATTCTACCGGTCGCACACCTCGGAAACCCGTGTGGACGAACGAGAGAGGCTCCGGATCCGCTGGCGCGGCATCCGAAGCCTCTCACTCCTGCCGCCGGCTAGACCAGCGAACGCAGCACGTACTGCAGGATGCCGCCGTTGCGGTAGTAGTCGGCTTCACCGGGCGTGTCGATGCGGACGATCGCATCGAACTCGACGGTCGGCTTGCCCTCGGCCGAGAATTCGCTCGGTGCGGCGGTGACGTGCACGGTCTTCGGGGTGAGGCCCTCGTTGAGCTGTTCGAGGCCGGTGATCGAGACGATCTCGGTGCCGTCGAGTCCGAGCGAACCCCAGCTCTCGCCCGCCGGGAACTGCAGGGGAACGACGCCCATTCCGATGAGGTTCGAGCGGTGGATGCGCTCGAAGCTCTCGGTGATGACGGCCTTCACGCCCAGCAGGCTCGTGCCCTTGGCCGCCCAGTCGCGCGACGATCCGGACCCGTACTCCTTGCCGCCGAAGATCACGAGCGGAGTGCCTTCGGCCTGGTAGTTCCGGCTCGCGTCGTAGATGAACGCCTGGGGGCCGCCCTCTCGGGTGAAGTCCCGAGTGAAGCCGCCCTCGACCTCTGCGCCGTCGTTGACCGAGCGGACGATCTGGTTCTTCAGGCGGATGTTCGCGAATGTCCCGCGGATCATGACCTCGTGGTTGCCTCGGCGCGAGCCGTAGGAGTTGAAGTCCTTGCGGTCGACGCCGTGCTCGGCGAGGTAGTGACCCGCGGGGCTGTCGGCCTTGATGTTGCCGGCCGGGCTGATGTGGTCGGTGGTCACCGAATCCAGGAGCGTCGCCATCACGCGTGCGCCCTCGATGTCGGCCACCGGCGTCAACTCCATGGTCATGCCATCGAAGTACGGGGGCTTGCGGACGTAGGTCGAGGCGTCGTCCCACTCGAACACGGCGCCGGTCGGCGTGGGCAGCGTCTGCCAGCGCTCGTCGCCCTCGAAGACACTGGCGTACTGGTGCGTGAACATCTCCTTGTTGATCGACGAGTCGATCGTCGACTGCACCTCGGCGGCGTCGGGCCAGATGTCCTTCAGGAACACATCGTTGCCATCGGTGTCCTTGCCGAGGGCGTCGGTCTCGAAATCGAAGTTCATCGAACCGGCCAGGGAGTACGCGATCACCAGTGGCGGGCTGGCGAGGTAGTTCATCTTGACGTCGGGGTTGATGCGACCCTCGAAGTTGCGGTTGCCCGAGAGGACGGCGGTGACGGCCAGATCGTTCTCGTTGATCGCGGCCGAGACCTCCTCGATGAGGGGCCCGGAGTTTCCGATGCACGTCGTGCAGCCGTAGCCGACGGTGAAGAAGCCGAGGTCTTCGAGGTCTTTGGTGAGTCCGGCCTTCTCGTAGTAGTCGGTGACGACCTTCGAGCCGGGCGCGAGGGTGGTCTTGACCCACGGCTTGGCCTTCAGGCCCTTCTTGACGGCATTGCGCGCGAGGAGACCCGCGGCGAGCATCACGGAGGGGTTCGATGTGTTCGTGCACGAGGTGATGGCCGCGATGGTGACCGCACCGTGGTCGAGGACGAACTCCTGCCCGTCGGCGAGAGTGACGGGCGAGGGCTTGGAAACCGTCCGCGGCGCGTGGCTGTGGTGATGGTGAGTGTGGTGGCTGTATTCCTCTTCCGGCGAGTTGTTCGGCGGATCGGATGCCGGGAACGACTCCGCGCCCTCGAGGTCGACGAGGTCGTGATCGACCCCGGCGTAGTCCACCAGGTCCACTTCGAACTGCTCCTTCGAGCGCGAGAGCTCGATGCGGTCCTGGGGCCGCTTCGGACCGGCGATGGAGGGGACGACCGTCGACAGGTCGAGCTCCATGTATTCGCTGAACACGGGCTCGCGTGCGGCGTCGTGCCACAGCGACTGCTCCTTCGCGTACGCCTCGACCAGTGCCAGCTGCTGGTCACTCCGACCCGTGAGGCGCAGGTAGTCGATCGTCACATCGTCGATCGGGAAGATCGCGGCGGTGGAACCGAACTCGGGGCTCATGTTGCCGATCGTGGCGCGGTTGGCCAGTGGCACTGAGGCGACGCCCTCGCCGTAGAACTCCACGAACTTGCCGACGACGCCGTGCTGGCGCAGCATCTCGGTGATCGTGAGCACCACGTCGGTCGCGGTGACGCCGGTCGGGATGGCGCCGGCGAGCTTGAAGCCGACAACCTTCGGGATCAGCATCGAGACGGGCTGGCCGAGCATCGCGGCCTCGGCCTCGATTCCGCCGACGCCCCAGCCGAGCACTCCGAGCCCGTTCACCATGGTGGTGTGCGAGTCGGTGCCCACGCACGTGTCGGGGTACGCGCGCAGGACGGATTCTCCGGTGGCAGAGCTTGTCGAGACCCGGTCGTAGATCACCTTTGCGAGGTGTTCGATGTTGACCTGGTGGACGATGCCCGTCCCCGGCGGGACGACCTTGAAGTCGTCGAACGCGGTCTGGCCCCATCGGAGGAACTGGTATCGCTCGCCGTTGCGTTCGTACTCGATCTCGACGTTGCGCTCGAGAGCGCTCTCGGTGCCGAACAGGTCGGCGATGACGGAGTGGTCGATGACCATCTCGGCCGGCGACAGCGGGTTGATCTTCTTCGCGTCGCCGCCCAGCGCCTCGACGGCCTCGCGCATCGTGGCCAGGTCGACGATGCAGGGGACGCCGGTGAAGTCCTGCATGACCACGCGCGCAGGGGTGAACTGGATCTCGGTGTCGGGCTCGGACTCGGGGATCCATGACCCGAGCGCCTCGATCTGCGCCTTGGTCACATTGGCACCGTCTTCGGTGCGCAACAGGTTCTCCAGCAGCACTTTGAGGCTGAACGGGAGCTTCTCGTACCCGGCGACCTTGTCGATGCGGAAGATCTCGTAGTCGGTGCTGCCGACCGTCAGGGTGCTCTTGGCACCGAAGCTGTCAACCGTGGACACGTGCGTCTCCTTCTTCGACGGCGGGTACCGGCCGCGAGGCTCGGCATCCCCATCTTTCCCGTACCGGCGCGCGCGGGCCAGTGAGGTTCACCTAACCGCGACGACGGCCAAATTTATCTTGACGTCAAGATAAATGTATCACTTGGATGGCCGGGCATCGGGGCGCGGATAGAGGGCGCGGACCGCCAGCCACGTGACCGCGACGAGCGGCGCGAACAGCGGTAGCCCCATGATGAGCTTGAACGTGCCGAGGGCCGTGACGTCGCCCGCGAAGTACAGCGGAAGCTGGACGATGAGTCGCGCAGCGAACAGCCCCGCCCAGGCGATCGCGAGCCAGAAGAACGCGCGCCGCTTGCGCTTATCGGTGCGCCACGCGGTTCCCTCGCCCATGAGATAGCCGGCGGCGAGGCCGATGAGTGACCACCCGATCAGGGCAGACACCAGGAACGCCGTGCCGTAGGCCGCATTCGTGACGAAGCCCCAGAGGAAGTTGTCCTGACCGCGGCCGGTCCACAGCGACAGCAGCGCCGCGCCGACCGTGGCGATCAGCCCGCCGAGCGCGGCCGACACGGGTGAGCGGGTCGCGAGACGCACCACGGTGAATACGGCCGCGAGCCCCACTGAGAGACCCAGCGAGAGGGGGAGGTTGCCTGCACCGGTCGCCGGATCGTAGGTGACGGTGAACACGACGACGAAGATGAGGCTGGGGAGGACCGATTCCAGGATGCCGCGCCAGCCGCCCATCGCACGCCACACCACGTGCCCCGTGCCGCGGCCGTCCGCCGGGTCGAGCCCTGCTCGTCGGGCGGCGCTGCCCAGCGCCGCGCCGAGCACGTCGGCGGTCGATGTCTCCGCGGGCTCGGGCGCTGCGCTGCGATCCGCGTCCTGCGGAACCGGATCGCTCACGCGACGCCCGGCGTGGCCGGCATCCGCAGCGGGATCAGGTCGCGGGGCGGCATCGGGGTCGTCCCCCGCACCACCACGATCGAGCGGAACAGGTCTTCGACCTTGGCCGCAGCATCCACGTCGCCCGCGGCTGCGCCGCCGATGACTCCGCGCAGGAACCACCGTGGTCCGTCGACGCCGATGAAGCGCGCCAGGCGCTTACCGGCCGTGCCGTCGGTGCCGGACACCGGAACCTCGGCGAGCAGCTCAGGCCCCAGGGGGCCCTGGCGCTCTTCGACGCGGCCGCCCTGCTGGCGGATCTGGCCGCGGATCTGATCGCGGGTCTCCTCCCACAGACCTGAGGATCGCGGCGCCGCGAAGGGCTGCACCTGAAGTGTGGAGTCGGCGTAGTCAAGGCCCACCGCCACGATCCGCTTGGTCTGCTCCTCGACCTCGAGGCGCAGGTTGAGCCCCTCGCGGGGCAGGATCTTGATTCCGCCGAGATCGATGTAGGGGCGCACCGGATTGGCCTCGGTCTCGTCGAACGGCCCGGTGGTGGCGCGGTCAGCGGAGGACGCGGCGATGACGGCCTCGTCGTCGGCGGGTGTTGCGTCTGTCATGCGTTGCTTCCTCTGTCTGTCTGATAGCCGGTGGAGCCGAAGCCCGCCTCGCCCCGGACACTGTCCGGGAGCACCTCGACCGGGATGAATCGCGCCCTCGGGACGGGCATGACGATCAGCTGGGCGATGCGATCGCCGACCGCGATGTCGTAGGCGGATTCGGTGTCGGTGTTCAGCAGCGTGACCTTGAGTTCGCCGCGGTATCCGGCATCCACGGTTCCCGGTGAGTTCACGATCGTGATCCCGTGTCTGGTGGCCAGTCCGCTGCGCGGAACGATGAAGCCGACGTATCCGTCCGGCAGCGCGATGCGCACTCCGGTACCCACCAGCGCTCTTCCGCCAGGGGGAAGCGTCAGCGCTTCCGCCGACACGAGGTCGGCCCCCGCATCGCCGGGGTGGGCGTAAGCCGGAACTTCGGGGGCGATAATGAGGACGTCCACGGTTTCGGTCACGCAACGAGGGTAATGCAGAAGACAGTGAGCAGCATTCGGAGTGAGACGGGCGTCGTGTTCCGTGAGCGATTGAGCCCTTCGCTGTGGGCGCTGGTCAGCGCCGCGCTGTGCGGACCCATGGTGGCGCTCGTGTTCACCCCCATCGACACGACGCTCGCGCTCATCTTCGGCGCTATCGCCGGGATCGGCGTGGTCGTGCTGATGGTCGCGGCTTCACCCACCGTCGAGGTCTCGGACGGCTGGCTTCGCGCGGGCCGCGCTCGCATCGAACTGTCGTTCCTGGGTGAGACCCAGACCTTCGTAGGAGACGATGCGCGGAATGCGCGCGGACCCGGACTCCACCCGCGAGCGTGGCACCTGTTCCGTGGCGGAATCGACGGGGTGGTGGTCGTCGCGGTGGATGACCCCGACGACCCCGTGCCCTTCTGGGCGCTGTCCACGCGGACCCCCGACCGTCTGGCGGCGGCGATCAGCGGAGCTCAGCTCAGGCCGAGCACTCCACGCAGATAGGCCCATCCGAGGTTTCGTGGTCGAGCTGCGAGCGGTGCTTCACGAGGAAGCAGTTGACGCACGTGAACTCGTCCTCCTGGGCGGGCAGAACCACCACGTCGAGCTCGAGGTCCGACAGATCGGCGCCCGGCAGCTCGAATCCCGAGGGGTTGTCGGCGTCTTCGACGTCGACCGAGCCCGAGAGCTTGTCAGGAACACGCTCTTTCAGGGCCTCGATCGACTCGCTGTCGTCCTCGGTCTTGCGTGGGGCATCGTAATCGGTGGCCATTGCGTAAACGTCTCAACTTCCCAAAGTGCGTGTGCGTCCGCCCCTGCGGGCGGCGATAGTTTGCATGACCTTCGTCCATTTCGCAAATGCGCCACTCGCTGCGGCGGATTTCCCGGTCTGCGATGCGTGAAACTCACGGCACGCCCGCGATATTCCCGGAGGTTGGCCCGCGCTGTGCGAACATGGCCGCACACCGCAGGATCGGAGAGGCGTTTCGCATGGAACAGCTCAAAGTCGTCGGCACCGAAGACGAT
The DNA here is from genome assembly GCF_964244775.1 of uncultured Microbacterium sp. Taxonomy (NCBI): domain Bacteria; kingdom Bacillati; phylum Actinomycetota; class Actinomycetes; order Micrococcales; family Microbacteriaceae; genus Microbacterium; species uncultured Microbacterium sp. The sequence goes on along the minus strand of NZ_CAXTJR010000001.1, from coordinate 765,358 downwards.
GTGCTCGTCCTGGTGACCGAATCGGGAGAGCGTTTTTCGCTCGCCGTCGATGACGTGCTGCGCGGCGAACTGCGCCGCGCCCGCCACGACCGCGACGACGACCAGCGGGCCGCCCACCCGAGTCCTCGTGAGATACAGGCGCACATCCGCTCCGGCCTCACGACCGCCGAGGTCGCTGCGCTCCTGAACGCGCGGGTCGAGGACGTCGCACGTTTCGAGGGCCCGGTGCTTGCGGAGCGCGAGCACATCGTGAGCCAGGCGCTGTCCGTACCCGTTCTGCTCGGGGGCGACTTCGAGCACGACGCCCTCCCCACCTTCGGCGCGGCGGTTCGCGCGAAGCTCGCAGAGGCAGGGGCGACCGCGGAGCGCTGGACGAGCTGGAAGGAAGCATCGGGCTGGATCGTCAAGCTCGAGTTCTCTGCGGCCGACGTGGAGCACGACGCCCGGTGGGGGTTCGACCCGCGGCGCACGATCCTGTCGCCCCTCAACGGTGATGCGACCCAGCTTTCCCGGCAGGGGTCGCTGCCCGAGGGGCTCATCCCCCGCCTCCGTGCACTGGACACGCCGACCGCCAAGGACGACAGCCGATTCGACAGCGGTGCCTTCGGCCCGCGTCGAGTGCCCGATCCGGAAGCGGATCTCGCGAGCCCCGAGGTGCCGGCGCCGACCGCCCCCGCTGTTTCCCAGGCTGCGATCAAACGCGCACCCGACGCCGCGGTGACCTCGACCGAGACCGCCGACCTCCTGGAGGCGCTGCGCCGTCGTAGGGGCCAGCGCGAGCCGCTTCCCGGACTCGATGCCACGGAATCTTCGCGGGAACCGTCTTCACGAGAACTGTCTACACGAGAGCCGTCGCGCGGTCAGTCGCCCATGGCGCTGTTCGACGCCCTCGAGCCCGGGTACGAGGGCGAGTCGGGCTACGAGTCCGGCCCCGTGCCCATCGAGCGTGCCTCGATGGATCAGGTCGCCGCGAACGACTCGGGCAATCGCCGTAAGGGCCGCAGCTCCATGCCCTCGTGGGACGAGATCGTGTTCGGTGCTCGCACCGATGAGAACTGAGTACCCCGAGAACTGAGCGTCTTCAGGCGAACGCGCCCAGCGGGATGAGCGGCACGGTGCGCTCTTCGTCGGTCAGCGATCCGTGCTGCCCGACCATGCGCTGCGAGCCCTTATCGGCGAGTCGATCGTCGTAGTAGGCGACCGCGGCCCGCGCACCGACCACGACATCGCCGATCCTCGGGAGGACGGCCGCATCGACCTCCGGACCGAAGAGACCCGCGTGAAGGGCTTCGTCGCGTGACATCACCCACGAGCGCCCCGCCTCGGAACGCCGCCACACCTCGAGCACCTGCGCGGCCGCACCGTCTTCGGCGTAGAGGTGCAGCATCCGCGGCTCTCCGCCGATGAGACGCACGCCGTCCACGAGTGCGTCGCCCTCGCCGAGCAGCAGCTGGCGGTGCCGCGCCACGTCGACCATCCCGTGGTCGGCGGTGACCACGGCCCCCACGGCGGGTGGCAGGCGCGCCGACAGCGCGGCGATCGCGGCATCCGTGCTCTCGAGGGCAGCCGACCATTCGTCCGACTCCCACCCGTGCCGGTGGCCCACACCGTCCAGTTCGGGCGCGTAGAGGTAGATCAGGGCGCCGGGATGCTGGGCCGCCAGGTCGGCGGCGATGATCGCCCGTTCTTCGAATCCGGTCGCGCTCAGGAACGTCGCACCTCGAAGGGTCGCCTCGGTGAAACCCGAACCCACGTAATCCGCGCGAGAGACGACGAAGCAGGGCCGCCCGGCGGCTGCCTCGCGCTCGATCAGCGGCTGCGCGCGTTGCCAGGTGTGCGGATCGAGCCCGTCCGTCTCCCAGCCGTGCAGCTGATTGGGCACGAGGTCGGTGCCTGGGACGCGTATGCGGTAGCCGACGATGCCGTGCGTACCAGGCGAGGCTCCGGTCAGCAGGCTGGTGAGGGCCGCGGCAGTCGTCGAGGGGAAGACCGTTCGCGCCACGTGATTCTTCGTCATCCGCGGCGCGAGGAACCTGGCGTGACCGGAGCGCGCCGCGAGATTGCGCGCACCGAGGCCGTCGACGACGACCGCGATGGCGCTGGAGGCCGGCGGAAACCAAGACGAAGACCCGTCCAGAGCGGCGATGAGCTCTGGGAGCACACCGGTGAGGCTCCGGGCGCGCGGAGGGTCCGCCGGTAGGCTGAGCGACATCGGGGCCAGTCTCGCATATGGCGGGCGGGCCCTTCTGTTCACCCGACGCACGGAAGCCGCATGCCCGCAACTCCCCCTCAGACTCCCGGCTCCGCGCGTGCAGAGGAGCGCATCGAAGACGTCGACGTCGCCACCGAGATGCAGGGCTCGTTCCTCGAGTACGCCTACTCGGTGATCTACTCCCGTGCGCTCCCCGATGCACGTGACGGTCTGAAGCCGGTCCAGCGCCGCATCCTCTACCAGATGGCCGAGATGGGCCTGCGGCCCGACCGCGGACACGTCAAGAGCGCCCGCGTCGTCGGCGAGGTGATGGGCAAGCTCCATCCCCACGGCGACGCGCCGATCTACGACGCGCTCGTGCGTCTCGCGCAGCCGTTCTCGTTGCGTGTTCCGCTGGTCGACGGGCACGGCAATTTCGGTTCGCTCGATGACGGCCCCGCCGCCCCCCGCTATACCGAGGCGCGGCTCGCCCCGGCGGCGCTCGCGCTCACCGAGAACCTCGACGAAGACGTCGTGGACTTCATCCCGAACTACGACGGACAGTTCCAGCAGCCCGAAGTGCTGCCCGCGGCATATCCGAACCTGCTGGTGAACGGCGCGACCGGCATCGCGGTCGGCATGGCCACGAACATGGCCCCGCACAACCTCATCGAGGTCGTTGCCGCCGCGATTCACCTCTTGCAGAATCCGGCCGCGACGGTCGAAGACCTCATGGAATTCGTCCCCGGCCCCGACCTGCCCTCCGGCGGCGTCATCGTGGGGCTCGACGGTGTGAAGGACGCGTACTCGGTCGGGCGCGGCAGCTTCCGCACCCGCGCCAAGGTCGCCGTCGAATCGCTGGGTCCGCGGCGCACCGGCCTCGTCGTCACCGAGCTGCCGTACCTCGTCGGTCCGGAACGCATCATCGAGAAGATCAAGGATGCCGTCAACGCGAAGAAGCTGACGGGCATCGCCGATGTCAACGATCTGACCGATCGCCATCATGGACTTCGGCTCGTGATCGCCATCAAGACCGGCTTCGACCCGCAGGCCGTGCTGGAGCAGCTCTATCGCCTCACCCCGCTCGAAGACTCGTTCAGCATCAACAACGTCGCGCTGGTCGCAGGGCAGCCGCAGACTCTCGGGCTGAAGGAGCTCCTGCGGGTCTACATCGATCACCGCATCCGTGTCGTCACGCGGCGGAGCGAGTTCCGGCTGGCGCGCCGCCGGGAGCGACTGCACCTCGTGGAGGGTCTGCTGATCGCGATCGTCGACATCGACGAAGTCATCCAGGTGATCCGCACCTCCGATGACGCCGAGCAGGCACGCGCGCGGCTGATCGACGTGTTCGACCTGTCGCACGCGCAGGCCGAGTACATCCTCGAGCTGCGACTGCGCCGCTTGACCAGGTTCTCGCGCGTAGAGCTCGAGTCCGAGCGCGATGCGCTGATGACCGAGATCGCGCAGCTCGAAGAACTCCTGGGCAGCGAGTCGCTCCTGCACGCGCAGGTGGCCCGTGAACTGGAGGCGGCTGCCGACACGTACGGCACTCCCCGGCGGACGCTCCTGTTGAACGGGGGCCCCGTCACCGCCCGCCCCTCCCGGTCCGGCGCCGCTCCGGCCGACCTGCAGATCGCCGATTCGCCCTGCCGCGTCTACCTCTCGGCGACCGGTCGGATGGTGCGTGCGGAATTGAGTGCGGATGCGGCGAACGGCGGCGTCATCACGCCCACGCGCCGCTCGAAGCACGACGCGGTGCGCTCGTCCGTCGACACGACGACCCGGGCGGATCTGGGTGCGGTGACCAGCGCCGGCCGGATCGTCCGTTTCTCACCCGTCGATCTGCCGTCGGTGCCGGGCAACTCGGTGCAGCTGTCGGCGGGGGCGCGGGCCGACCAGTATCTGGGTCTCCCCAGCGGCGAGCACGTGCTGGCGATCGTGCCGCTCGTCGCAGAGCCGCCCGTGGCCCTGGGCACCGCTCAGGGTGTCGTGAAGCGCGTGGCGGCGACCGAGCTCGGGCCGAAGCACGACATCGAGCTGATCACCCTCAAACCGGGCGACCGGGTGGTCGGCGCCGCGCCCACCCCCGATGGTGCGGAGCTCGTGTTCGTCGCCTCCGACGCTCAGCTGCTGCGCTTCGATGCGTCGTCGGTGCGCCCCCAGGGCCGGTCGGCCGGCGGCATGGCGGGCATGCGGCTCGCGCCCGGCGAGAGCACGGTGTTCTTCGGGGTCGTCGGAGCCGAGGCATCCGATGCCCTCGTGGTCACGGTCGCCGGACGCACACAGGCGATCGCCGGGGCAGATCCCGGCTCGGCGAAGGTGTCGCCCTACGACGAGTTCCCGCCCAAGGGACGCGGAACGGGTGGCGTGCGCGCCCAGCGGTTTCTCAAGGGCGAAGACACGCTCACCGCCGCATGGGTCGGCCAGGGTCCTGCGCGTGCCGTCGGTCCGGATGGCGCGGTGCGCGCGCTGCCCGAGAGCGGTGCGAAGCGGGATGCCTCGGGTCAGCCCCTCGACGGGGTCATCGGCGCGATCGGCGAGCCCGTCCGCTGAGCCGACCGAACGCCGTCTGGCTCAGGCGTCGATGCTCTCTCGGGACAGGTGGGCCGACGAGTCGACGATGAACTCGCGGCGCGGCGCGACCTCATTGCCCATCAATAGCTCGAACACCGCGGACGCCGACTCGGCGTCTGCGACACGCACGCGGCGCAGGGCCCGCCCCGCCCGGTCCATGGTGGTGACCGCGAGCTGCTCGGCATCCATCTCGCCGAGCCCCTTGTAGCGCTGGATGGGCTCGTGCCAGCGCTTGCCGGCCTTCGTGAGCTTGGCCAGCAGGGCGTGCAGCTCCTGCTCGCTGTAGGTGTAGATCGTGTCGTTCGGCTTGCTGCCGGCGTTGATCGCGATCACCCGGTGCAGCGGGGGGACGGCCGCATACACCCGGCCGTCTTCGATGAGGGGACGCATGTAGCGGAAGAAGAGCGTCAGCAGGAGCGTGCGGATGTGCGCACCATCGACATCGGCGTCGCTCATCAGGATGATCTTGCCGTAGCGCGCGGCGTCGAGGTCGAACGAGCGACCCGAACCCGCGCCGATCACCTGGATGATCGAGGCGCACTCGAGATTCGACAGCATGTCGCTGATCGACGCCTTCTGCACGTTGAGGATCTTGCCGCGGATGGGCAGCAGCGCCTGATACTCGCTGCTGCGCGCGAGCTTGGCGGTGCCGAGCGCCGAGTCGCCCTCGACGATGAACAGCTCCGAGTCGGCGACGTCGTTGGTGCGGCAGTCGGCGAGCTTGGTCGGCAGCGACGACGATTCGAGCGCGTTCTTGCGACGCTGGGTCTCTTTGTGGGTGCGCGCCGAGATGCGCGCCTTCATCTCGGAGACGACTTTGTCGAGGAGGAGGGCGGTCTGCGACTTGTCGTCGCGCTTGGACGAGGCGAACCGCGCCGTCAGCTCGCGCGTGACGACGTTGGCGACGATCTGGCGGACTGCCGGAGTGCCGAGGACCTCTTTGGTCTGGCCTTCGAACTGCGGCTCGGGCACGCGCACGGTGAGCACGGCGGTGAGACCTGCGAGGATGTCATCCTTCTCGAGCTTGTCGTTCCCGACCTTCAGTCGCCGCGCATTCTGCTCGACCTGGGTGCGGACCACCTTCATCAGACCGGCATCGAAGCCCTGCTGGTGCGTACCGCCCTTGGGCGTCGCGATGATGTTGACGTAGGAGCGCGTCACGGTGTCGTACCCGGTCCCCCACCGCAGCGCGACGTCGACGACGCACTCGCGCTCGACAGCGGTGGGAACCATGGCACCGGTGGGCTGAAGTACCGGCACCGTCTCAGTGAACGTTCCCGCGCCGGTGAGACGCCAGGTGTCGGTGATCGCGGCATCAGGGGCGAGGAAGTCGGCGTACTCCGATATGCCGCCGTCGAAGCGGTAGGTGGTCTCGATCGGCCCCTCGGCAGACGACCCCCGCGAAGTGCGCTCGTCGCGGACGACGATCTCGAGGCCGGGAACGAGGAACGCCGTCTGACGGGCGCGCTGCTCGAGCTCCTCGAGGTTGAACGCCGCATCCTTGGTGAAGATCTGCGGGTCGGCCCAGTAGCGGATGCGGGTGCCTGTCACGCCCTTCGCCGCCCGACCGGTGACACGCAGCTCGGAGCTCTTGTCGAACGGCGTGAACGTCGAATCGGGCGCGCCGTTTGCAAACGTGCCGGGTTCGCCACGGTGGAACGACATCGCCCAGGTCTTCCCGCCGCGGTCGACCTCGACATCCAACCGCTCCGAGAGCGCGTTGACCACGGATGCGCCGACTCCGTGGAGTCCGCCCGAGGCCGCGTACGACCCCCCGCCGAACTTGCCGCCGGCGTGCAGCTTGGTGAAGACCACCTCGACGCCCGAAAGCCCTGTGCGAGGCTCGATGTCGACGGGGATGCCGCGCGCGCGGTCGCGGACCTCCACACTGCCGTCGGGGTGCAGGACGATGTCGATGCGCGAACCGAAGCCGCCGAGAGCCTCGTCCACGGAGTTGTCGATGATCTCCCACAGGCAGTGCATCAGGCCGCGCGAGTCGGTCGAGCCGATGTACATGCCGGGCCGCTTGCGGACCGCCTCGAGCCCTTCGAGCACCTGCAGGTGATGGGCGGAATACTCGGAGGTCACAATCCTCAACAGTAACCGCGGGCACATACACGACGGCGGAAGACACTCGGCGGCTCATCGCAACGTACGCGCACAGCGAAATGTCATGGATTCGCGGCATTCACGAAACATCTGCGTGGTTGTATGTGATGCATCCGGACGTGGACGCGATGACCGAGGAGGCACCTGACATGAACACACTGACGACACCCGACGAGACCGCCGCCCCCTTCACCTACCGTCTCACGGCCGCCGATCGCTGCGATTCCTGTGGCGCTCAGGCCTACATCGCCGCCGAGGTCAACGGCAGCGAGCTGCTCTTCTGCGCCCACCACGGGCGCAAGTACGAAGAGAAGCTCCGGAGCGTGGCCACCAGCTGGCACGACGAGACGCCCCGACTGAGCGAGCCGGCGTAGCCTCAGAGCCCGCGGTACACGCGGGTCACGCCCGGGCTGATCCGCACGGCGATCTCCTCGCCGATCGTGCCGATCTTTTCCGCGAGGGCGGTGGCGGAGTACGGCGCCGCATCTGCCGGACCATAGATCGTGACGGTGTCGCCCATCGCAGCGCCGGGCCAGCTGCCGACGGTGCTCTCACGTTCGCCGATGTCGATGAGCGGCCGCGCACCGGATGGCGTGCCGACCACGATGCGACCCGCGAGCACGGAGGGCAGACCATCGAGCGCGCCCACCCCGATGCGCGCGATCTCGCCCTGGGTATCGAGCACCTCTGCGCGAAGGGTCGCAAGCGGACGGATGCCGAGCTCGTCGGCCGATGGGCCGCCCGCCGGCGCGATCCCGTACGCGAACGCGCCGACGCGCACGAGGTCGTAGCGGAACTCAGGCCGCGCGAAGGACGCGGCGCTGGCGGCGAGGTGCCGCAGCCGGGGGCTGAGGCCTGCGCGACCCGCCGCGGCGACAGCATCCTCGAATGCGTCGCGTGCGGCGTCGTCGTCGGCGTCGGAGGCTTCAGCGATGTGGCTCCAGATGCCGACGACATCGATCCGGCCCTGGTCCTGAAGGGTCCGCGCCCGACCGACGAACGCCGGCCACGATTCCGGGCGCACGCCGTTGCGGTGCAAGCCGGTGTCGATCTTCAGGTGCACGCGTGCGCGCGCATCGAGGGTGAAGGCCGCCGCAGCGACCTCTTCCAGGACCTGCGCGTCGCCCACTCCGATGTCGAGGTCGGCGGCCACGGCGGCGAGGGCGTCGCCGGGTGACGCGGCGATCCACACGAAGATGCGCGCGTCGGGGCCCAGCAGGGCGCGGACTGCGAGCCCGGTGCGGGCGTCGAACGCACCGATCCAGCGAATGCCGGCCGCCCACGCTCGCAGCACGACCGGTGCCAATCCGTGCCCGTAGGCGTCATCTTTCACGACGAGCATCACCGATGCGGGTGCGGCGACGGCCTGCACGCGGGCGAGGTTCGCAGACAGGGCGTCGAGGTCGACCTCGAGCCGCGCGGTCACGAGGTGTGCTCCCGCATCGTGAGCCGGCCCACGGCCGTCACGAGTTCTGCAGCGGTCCACCCCGTCGCAGCGACCCAGTCTGCGAGCGACGGTTCGCCGGCCGTTGTGTCGCCGAAGAACCACACGGCATCGCCGCGGTCGACGTCGGCGTCGCCGACATCGATGACGCAGGCGTCCATCGCGATCCGACCGATGATCGGATGCTGCGCCCCGCGGATCGCGACATCCACGAGTCCGCCGAGCTCGCGCACGATCCCCTGCGCGTAGCCGCCCGCGACCAGGGCTGCGTGCGTGTCTGAGGGCGCGCGATGGGCGTACCCGTACGAGACGCCCTCCCCCGCCCGCAGGGGCTTCACGCCCAGCACAGAGCCGCGGAGCCGCATCACCGGCGCGGTTCCCCCGCCGGGGAGCCCGAACAAGACGGCCTGGTCGATCGTGCCTCGCCCTTCGACCAGCACGCGGCCCGAATCGATGCCCGACACGAGCACACCGGCGCGATCGGCGGAGTCGACGATCACGGAATCAACACCGGCGTCCAGGATCACGCGCGCCGCGTGGGCGACACCGTGACCCCACGCGTCCGCGCGCAGATCGGCCACGGATCCGGTGCCGCCGAGCGCCGACGCGTTGGCGGCGAGCACGTCGAGTGCGATGCGGGCGACCGGAGTGCTGCGCGGACGGATGCCGTCGGCGGGCGCACCCTGCCCGCGTTCCGCCTCGATCACGCCATCTAGACTATCCGGGTCCCCGCTGCCTACCCCGGAGCACGCATGCCTCAGAACGGTCTCGGCCTCGCGCCTCGCCTTCATTACCTCGCCGACCGCGCCCGGAACATCAACGTCGGTTCGGTGCTGGAACGTGCGCGTGAAGCATCCGCAGACCACGGCAAGTGGATGCCGGCAATCGTCGTCGACATGCTGTGGCAGGCAGGCGTGCGCAATGTCGGGTTCCAGGATTACATCGACTACGACTTCGCGATCCTGCGCAGCGCTGAGCGGGCGACGTACATGACCCACCCGGTCTCGAACCAGCTGTCGCAGAAGTACGACCACCCCGATTTCCGCCACCTGTTCCAGGACAAGGTGGAGTTCGATCACGAGTTCTCCGACTTCCTCAAGCGCGAGTGGATGGTCGTCGCGGACGGCAATGCCGATGAGCTGCGGGCGTTCACGGAGCGTCAGGGAACGATCGTGACGAAGGAGCCGGTCGGCCAGGCCGGCACCGGCGTTCACCGCTACCACGCGGCCGAGATCGCCGACTGGACGCAATTCCATGCCGACCTGCTCTCGCGCGGCGAGCTACTCGTCGAAGAGGTCATCGTCCAGCATCCCGATCTCGCGGCGGTGTGCCCCGGCACAGTGAACACCACGCGCGTGACGGCGTTCTTCGACGGCGAGCGCACCCACATCCTCGCGATGGCGCAGAAGTTCGGGCGGGGCGCCGTGAGCGACCAGATGACCTTCGGCGGCTTCTACACGATGCTCGACGACGAAGGCCACGCCGTCGGCCCCGGCTACGACTCGCACGGTCATGTGCACCGCACACACCCCGACTCGGGGTTCGTCATCGGTGACTTCCAGCTGCCGATGATCGACGACGTGAAGTCGTTCGTCGATCAGGTCGCCCGCGTCGTGCCGCAGGTGCAGTACGTCGGCTGGGACATCGTCGTCACGCCGACCGGCCCTGTGCTGGTCGAGGGAAACTGGGGCGCGGGCGTGTACGAGAACAAGCCCAGCGTCACCGGCATCCGCACCGGTCACAAGCCTCGCTATCGCGAGGCGATCGGGTTCTGATACACGGGGGCGCACAGTTGCCAGAGCGTGGCGGACGCCTCCTGGCACACGCACGACAGTAAGACCCTGAAGCGGATCAACTGCGGGACATCAGGGCCGGACTGCTACGCCGCGGCTTCGATCGTGACGGCGGTGCCGTACGCGCACACTTCGACACCGCCGGAGTCGCCGTAGTCGTTGGTCTCGAAGCGGAATGCGACGACAGCATTTCCCCCTCGTTGCGAAGCCTCCGCCGAGAGTCGTGCCAGCGCTTCTTCCCTTGTCTCCTGCAAGAGTTTCGTGATGCCTTTCAGCTCCCCGCCCGCGAGAGACTTGAATGACGCCCCGATGTTGGACCCGAGGTGGCGCGAGCGGACGGTCAAGCCGAACACCTCGCCGAACACGTTCGTGATGCGGTATCCGGGAATGTCGTTCGTTGTGACGATGATCATGACGTCACGGTAACAAAGCCTGGCGCGAAGGCGCCACCGTCTGAGAACACGCGAGACACGGCGTCCTGGTGGTGGTCCCATCCCCTATTCGATACGCGCATGTGGCTGTCGACGAGCGCGCTAGGTTGATCCACAAGCGTCTCCGAGAAGAGGATCACGATGACGGACAACCCTCCCGCCGCGATAGCCGGTTGGTATTCCGTCCCGGGTGGCGGAAAGAGGTTCTGGAACGGGTTCGAGTGGACTACCGACGTGATCGGCGCGCCGAATGCGCAGGCTGAGTACATGGCGCTCGCCCCCGACTTGCCGCCGCCTAGTCAACTGGTGATCGCACCAAGACCGCATCCCCCTGTGGCTCAACCAGCGCAGATCGCGGGCTACGGCATCCCTCAGACACCCGGCCCCGGCTGGTATCCCGGGCCAAGCGGCATGGTGCAGTGGTGGGATGGTCGAGCGTGGGGTCCGTACGCTCCGCAATCTGCCCGCCCAACCAAGGAAGTGGGCATTGCATACCTCTTCTTCCTCCTTCTCGGCGGAGTTGGTGCGCACCGCTTCTACCTTGGCCGCACTGGGTCGGCGATTCTGCTTCTGTGCCTCTGGATGGGCGGCTGGCTCCTCGCAGCATTCCTCATCGGCATCCCGCTCATCATCGCCGGGGGTATTTGGCTCCTTGTCGACCTGTTCATCCTTCCGTCGATGGTCCGCGAAGAGAACGCGCGGCGTTTCACCTAGGTGCTGCGCGACGAGTGATAGCGCTTCTCAAGCTCATGGAGCTAGAGCGGTGTCGTCAATCTGCTCGAAGGCTCTCAGATTCAGAACGATCTCCCGCGACTACATCAGCACGAAGACACGATTACTGCAGTCCGCCGACACACCAGTACCCGACGAGCGCAATGACGACCATCGCCATCCAGAGTGCGAATGCGACGGCAGCGAAGGACCTCCCTTGGCTGTTCAGCCGGTTGTCGGTAGATGAACCCGTCGACCGCCATGCACCTGACACACGGCGACGCTACTCTGCGATTGGTTGAAACTCCGGCTATTCGCCAGCGTGCGAGCAAGCGCACCCTGGTGCGACTGAAATCACCGAATGCTGCCGCGGTGCTCCGGTCAGGAACGACGACAAATCTTCGGGATCGACACCCGTCGTGGACTCGAACGCGTCTTCCGAGACCAGCCCCTCCGTAACGAGGTGCCGCAGGTCATCCACGGGACCGTGCTGATGCGTAGTCATCGCTTTCCCCGCTTCGGCGCCAGATCTGCTTGTCGTCCTCGCGGTAGCCGGATTGCTGTTGGCTGTTCTCGCCCAGCGGTACCCGTTTGTGTAGGCTTCCGTCGCCCTAATCGCCGGCGGCTTTATGGCGACGATCCTCTACCTCTTGCGCTTCGTTTCGTACGATCCCGGCAACGCACTCTATGAACCCGAGCAGTCAGACGGGGCGAGCACTGAATTCGATGAGCGTGCGAATGGCCGCCGCCATGATCGCGTTCCAGTCGGCGTGAGCTCAAGGCTCAATCTGTGGGGTCGTGAGGAGTTATGCGGTCGCGTCGCAGCCGGACTAGTTGCCGGATTCCGGTCGCTAGCGCAGTTATGGAAACCAAGCCGAGGAGCAGGTTTGCGCCCCATTGGGTTCCTGGCTGTAGCGCTAACACGATAGCGATGACGGCGCAGAACACGCCCACCATGAGGGCGAGCATTGCCCAGGTCCGTGCGCTCAACCCCGCGAAGTCGCCGTCGGCTCGGCAATTCGCCATATGAGATCTGCCCAATCCCTCACGCTTACGTCTTAAGAGATGCGATGACCGCCACGGGTGCGACCCGCCTCGTCGGGCTCAGCTCCGGCGCTGTCATCGCCCTCGAGGCCGCGCGCTCGCGTACTCGTGTCGAGCAGCTCGCCGTCTATGAACGGCAGCTCTACCGCGACGGTATCGATCGCGAGGGCCGCTCCGGACGGGATTGCCGACTCGCTTGTCGCAAGGGGTTCGGCTGTTTCGTGCTGTAGGCGTTGATGTCGCTGGCGAGCGAAGTCTTGGGCGCGTAGGCCTGATCCGAGGGCCCGGGATGAGATGGCGAGCACGATTCGGGTCGCGGTGACGACCGGGAGGATGGTTCGTCGGAGACCGAGCAGCTTGCGATATTGCGGGGGGAGGCTCGCGACGGCAGCGGCGAACAGAACGCGGTAGGCCAGCCGCATCGAACCGGTGAAGGGGACGTCGCGGAGGAACTGCACGACCTCAGTTACGCGCGCGTCATGTCGGAGCTCATTGCGGTCGAGGTACGCATTCATCCGCGACCTCAGGTCGGCTTCGGTCTCGGGGGGATTGGACACTCGCATAAGTCGACCAGCCTGCGCCCATTCGTGCACATACGCGTCGGCCCCGCCTGGGATCGGGCCACCCCAGCGCTGGTGGGCGCCGAGGAATGCCTCGGTGAACGCAAGATGGACCCATTCCACGAGCGAGGCGTCCGACGCCGAATATGTGCGGGATCCGGTATCGGTCGCGTAGGTGCCGGCAACCCTCTGATGAAGGCGACCCACGCGGGCCGTCTCAGCGTGGGCTTGCTCGGTTGACCCGTAGGTGACGCAGATGATCCAGCGCACTGTCCCCGTGAGGCGTCCAATGGGGTCCTCGCGGTAGCGGGAGAAGTCATGGACGCCTGCCATCGCGCCCGGGTGCAGCGCTTGGATGAGAAGAGCCCGTATGCCCGCGACGAACGTCGCCGTGCCAGCATGCACCGTCCAGACAGCTCCGCCGTCGGCGAAGTACCCGAGATCATCACCCTCAGCCAGAACTCGCACCCATGAGGGCGTGCCATCCGGATCGCCCGCCAACGCCGTCAGCAGTCGCGCGCGCAAGGGGAGCCGAGTCATTCTTCAAGCGTGCCACGCCCAACGGAGGTGAGGGCGACGAGCAGTTCAGAACGCGCAAGCACACATCGGACCCAGCAGCGCTCGGCGCGGGACGATGATTGCGAAGGGCTGTACGCACATTTGGCCCCGATGTCTAGGTCATCGCGTTCGCGGAAGGATGCGGTTTGATGGCGGACATGATGACGAGTGATGAACGCCGTGGTGCCGTCCTTCTGGACATCGACGGAACCTTGGTGGATTCCAACTATCTGCACGTCGATGCGTGGGACCGAGCGTTCGTGGCAGCTGAGCATCCTGTCGAGATGTGGCGGATTCATCGTGCGATCGGGATGGACTCCGGCAAGCTGATCGAACGCCTTCTGGGCGACGACGCAGCCGCAGTGGGTGAGGCAGTGAAAGCAGAGCAAGGCCGTTTGTATATGGAGATGACCGATCGTCTTCGAGTGATCAAGGGCGCTCGCGAGCTGATTCAGGAGTTATCGCGAAGGGGACACGCGGTGGTTCTGGCGACTTCCGCGCCAAAGGACGAACTCGCAGTTCTGCTGAGTGTTCTCGATGTAGGCGGGGCGGTCGATAAGGTGACATCAGGCGAAGACGTCAGCGCCGCGAAGCCGGACCCGGGTCCTATCCAAATCGCGCTTGAGCGAGCATCCGTGTCCGCCGAGCAGGCAGTGATGATCGGGGACTCGGTGTGGGATGTCGAGGCGGCCAATCGTGCGGGCGTGAAAAGCATCGGCGTTCTCGCCGGTGGTTACAGCGAGGATGAACTCCTCAGCGCCGGCGCGTCGGCTGTCTACGACGACGTCGCCGATCTGCTCGAAAAACTTGATCAAAGCCCGATTTCCACCCCCCGGAATTCGGCCTGATTCAGCGGCCACGCCGCACCTCAACGGCGCCTGACGCTTCCCGGGTTCAACGACATCTGACCGCGCCCGCAAGCCGGTCCTTTGTCGGGTCGTCGATTGATGAGGTCGCCGGCCCAGCCGACGTTGCGCCCCGGACGTTCCCGCCGGCGGACCGTTGAGCGCTAATTGACGATGTCGCCGCGGTCGTGTGGCGCTTTTGCGATCAGCCGGTCGCGCCACCCCTGCAGCGCCTCCGGCGTGAGACGGACCCAGTCGGTGACCTCGCGCACTACTCGAAGCGGCCCTGCGCTTCGGAAGGACCGCGTCGGATTGCCGGGAAACTTCTTGTCGGTCACGTTCGGATCATTCTCGAACGAACCAGTCGGTTCGACCTCGTACACGTGAGGAACACCGGTACCGCCGAGCAACTCGACTGCGAGCTCGGCAGCGAGTCCGGCACCGTCGCGAAGCGCCGTGAAGTACACGTGGTTCATCACGACATCCGGCCGGTAGTTCGATCGGTACCCGGCACTGAGAAGCTCCCCGGGCTGCAGGGCAGCTGCCGTGCCGTGAAAGAACGGGCCGTCATCCAATGCATTATTCACGCGTTCACGCTAACGCGACCGCTCCCGGTCTACGCCCCCGTGGCGGACAGCACGACGGTCGGCTCGTCGCTGGGAGCGATCAGAACGGGTTCGTCGCCGTGTCAACGAGCGGGCGAACCTCGATGCCGCCGCCGGTGGCCGGGCACAGGCTGCCGATCTCGACGGCGTGGTCGAGGTCACGCGCCTCGACGACTTAGTAGCCGAGGAGGGCCTCCTTGCTCTCGACGAACGGGCCGTTCGTCACCGTGCCACCCTCGATCTTGGTGGCCGTCGTCACGGGCGCGAGCGCCCCCCGCCCGTCAGGGACCCACCGAGCTCGGATACTCGCTTGGTGAACGTGTTGTGCGCGTCGACCACCGCGCCCCACCCCTCGGGCGCCATGGTCTCGTAAAAGGCCGGGTCTTCGTAGATGAGGATCGCGTACTGGGTCATGGAAGTGCCTCCCGTACTGGGTCGCGGGCCGGCCTGTCCGACTCCGTCATAGTGACAGCGAACAAAATGCCGGCAGATCGACATCCAGGCCCGAATTTGCCTTTCATGAAGGACTCGAAGCGCCCGAACTTCAACACCGGATTGAGCGGCCGAGCAGTCAGAAGTCCTTGGCCTCGAGGGTGCTCGCGCGATGGCATGACGATGCGGGAACGATTGCTATCGGCGGCCCCGTCGCGGGTCGAGGCCTGACGTCCTCCGAGTGGCGCGGGCGCCGCGACGGCGGGGCGAGCCCGCCTCAGCGAGCGACCCGCGCCTCCAGCAGGCGCCGTTCGGCGGCGTTCGCCGTGAGTTCCAGCGCGCACAGGTCTTCGGCCATCGCCTCGTCCCGACGGCCGAGGTGCCGGAGCATCCGCGCGCGCACGGCGTGCCAGAGGTGGTAGCCCGTGAGGGCGTGTCGGAGCGCGTCCACCTCCTCCAGTGCCGCCTGCGGTCCGTCGACCTCAGCGAGCGCCACCGTGCGGTTCAGCCGTACGATCGGCGAGCGGTCGTATGTCAGCAGCATGTCGTAGAGCGTGAGCACCTGGAGCCAGTCGGTGTCGCCGCCGTCGCCCGTGTCGGAGTGGCATGCGGCGATCGCCGCGTGCAGCTGCCACCGCCCCGGGCGTCGTAGCATCGCCGCCTTCTCGAGCACGGCCTGTCCCTCGGCGATCAGTCGGCGATCCCACCGCGCCCGGTCCTGGTCGGCAAGCAGGATAAGCTCTCCATCGACGGCGCGTGCCCCTTCGCGTGCTCGGTGGAACAGCAGCAGTGCGAGCAGTCCCTGCGCCTCCGCCTCGCGCGGCAGTTGGTGTGCGACGACGCGCGCGAGCCATAGGGCGTCGTCGGCGAGGTCGCGGTCCGCGGCCGCGCCTCCGCCTGCGACCAGGTGGGCCTCGCTGTACATCACGGAAACGACGGTCAGGACGATATCCAGGCGCGCGGCCCGCTCGGATCCCTCGGGGATCCGCAAGGGGATGCCGGCGGCACCGATCTTTCGCTTGGCCCGCACGATCCGCTGCGCGACCGTCGATTCCGGAACCAGGGTGGCACGCGCGATCTGCGCGGTCGTGAGGCCGCAGATCGCACGGAGCGTCAGAGCGAGCTGCGCGTCCGTCGAGATAGCGGGGTGGCAGCAGCCGAACAGGAGCGGCAGTCGCTCGTCGGGCTCACCGGTGCCGCGAAGTGCTGCGGCCTCGGCCAGATCGGCGAGCAGGGCCAGCTTCTCGCGGTACCGCTTCTCGCGCCGCAGGCGGTCGAGGGCATTGTGGCGGGCCGCCTGCGTCAGCCATCCCCCGGGATTGGGGGGCACCCCGCGCGTGCGCCACTGGCGGACCGCCTCCTCGATCGCCTCGGCGGCCGCCTCCTCTGCAAGGTCGAGGCTCCCGAGCCAACCCGTGAGCGCCGCGACGATCCGCCCGGACTCCTCGCGGATCACCCTCGCGAGAAGTCGATCGGATGCCGCGGCGCGGGCCCGCTCCGACTCCGCTGCCGCGGCATCCGTTTCGTTCACGGCTCGATGTGGCTTCAGTAGACGATGATCGGGCGGATCTCGACCGAAACGCCAGGCAGCTCGAGCAGCGGCCACGTCTTGACAATGGCTATCGCCGCGTCGAGGTCGGGCACGTCGATCACCTGGAATCCGCCGATGACCTCCTTCGCCTCGGAGAACGGCCCGTCGACCACGACCGGCGCGTCGGCCCCGTGGGTGACCGTGGTCGCGGTGGTGACCGGCTGCAGCTGGGCGCCGGACTCTGTCATCACCTCGCGGTTCGTGCCGAACCAATCGTAGGTGCGGCGATAGACCTGCTCGGCGTGCTCAGGCGACACCGCTGCTTCGAGTTCGGGCGTGGTTGTGAACATGATGACGTACTTCACGGTCGTGTCCTTTCGTCATGGGAACCGTTTCATCCCTACAGCGAACGGGCAAGCCCGAATTCGACACGAACCGTCAACTTCCTCGGATTTGCGAATCGTCAGATGCCGGTCGGCAATCGTGACGGTACTGCGTGCCGCAGCACCTCGTCGCTCGGCGGCGACGCGGTAGAAGTCGCCCTTGCGCCCGAACAGCTTGGTCACGGCCGACACCGCAGCGGCGAGTTCTCAAGCGCCGCCGACAGGCAGACCAGGTGTTCGAGAAACTTGAGCACCGTCCTGGGCAGACGGATGCCGGTCGACGAGGTCACAAAACTCGACACCTGTGAAGTCATAGTCGCGACGACGCAGTCCGCCATCGTCCTGCGCGACTTGATCCTTACTTGGGTCGGCCGAACTCGACGGATGAGATGGTACGCTTTCACGTACTACTTAGGGAGGCTTCGATGTCTGCAATTACCGCGACTGAGGCGCGCAAGACTCTGTTTGGCCTCATCCAGCAGGTCAACGAGGATCACACTGCCGTCGAGGTCGTCTCCCGCCATGGAAACGCCGTTCTTCTGTCCAAGGACGACTACGACGCGATGACCGAAACTGCGTACCTGCTCCGCAACCCCGCCAACGCTGACCGGCTGCTCGCCTCAATTGAGCGCGCCCGCCGCGGAGAGTTCGAAAAGCACGATCTCCTCGACGCGTGACGCGAACGATCGGCTTCGACCCGAACGGGTGGGAGGACTACGTCTACTGGCAGACGCAGGATCGCACGACTTTGAAGCGCATCAATCAACTGATCGCAGACGTCATGCGCGATCCCTTCTCAGGAATCGGCAAACCCGAACCGCTCAAGCACGTTCTCTCCGGGGCGTGGTCACGCCGAATCGATGACAAGAACCGCCTCGTCTACTACGTCACCGACGGCCACGTCATCATCCTGCAAGCCCGCGACCACTACTGACTCCCGAGACAGCTGCTCCCGCAAACCGATCCGCAGAACGATCGTGGAGCGGTCACGCCCAGAACATGATTACCCGGAAGAAAATCATCGAGCCTTTCGGCGGATCAGACGGGTCGAACGATCCCGAGTGGGGTCGACTCGCGACCCTGGCCGAGTGGGTTGTCGCCCAGGATGCGGACGAGACGCTGCTCCCCCGCGCGGTCGAGGGTCGAGCCGAGGATGTTGCCGCCGAGGTCGTTGATGTCGACGACGGCGACCTCCGCCTGAACGCCGAGCAGGCTCTGCAGGTGCGCGGCGACCTCGCGTGGGCGATCGGGCCCGAGGACGACGGAGCGGTCGTAGGGCGGTATGGTGCCCTCCGTGGGCCCGTCGATCGCACGCGCCTTGTCGCCGGCGACGCGGTAGAAGTCGCCCTTGCGCCCGAACAGCTTCGTCACGGCCGAGACCGCGGCGGCGAGCAGGATGCGCAGCGTCCCGCACTCGCGGAGCGCCATCTCCATCGTCTCGGGCATGCCGAGCCCGATGCCGTGCGGCGTGCGCACGACGAACCGCGACAGGAACCGCGCGAGTCGCCGAGGCTGGATCGACTCGATCGGGTACGAACGCCCCTGTGTGATCGCGACGATCTTCTCCGTCACGAAGAGAATGTCGCCCGGCTGGACGACGCCCTCCGCGTACTCGGTGATGAACGGATCGAGCTCGTCGCCGTGCAGCACGACCCGCGTGCGGATCGGGATGCGCGAGAACGACGCGCCGTCGACCTCGATCGTGAGAGCTTTGCCTGCGTTGGCCTCAGCCATCACTCGAGATAGTCCCGGAGGGACTGCGAGCGAGACGGATGCCGGAGCTTGGCCATCGTCTTCGACTCGATCTGACGGATCCGCTCGCGCGTGACCCCGAACGTGTCGCCGATCTGATCGAGCGTCTTGGGCTGGCCGTCGCCCAGGCCGAAGCGCATGCGGATGACGCCCGCCTCACGCTCGGAGAGCGAGTCCAGGAGCGACTCGAGCTGACGCTGCAGCATCGTGAAACCGACCGCGTCGGCGGGAACCACGGCCTCGGTGTCTTCGATCAGGTCGCCGAACTCGCTGTCGCCGTCCTCGCCGAGGGGGGTGTGCAGCGAGATGGGCTCGCGGCCGTACTTCTGGACCTCGATGACCTTCTCGGGGGTCATGTCCAGTTCGCGGCTGAGCTCTTCGGGCGTGGGCTCGCGGCCCAGGTCCTGGAGCATCTGCCGCTGGACGCGCGCGAGCTTGTTGATGACCTCGACCATGTGCACCGGGATGCGGATCGTGCGCGCCTGGTCTGCCATGGCGCGCGTGATCGCCTGGCGGATCCACCACGTCGCGTACGTCGAGAACTTGAAGCCCTTGGTGTAGTCGAACTTCTCGACGGCACGGATGAGACCCAGGTTTCCCTCCTGGATGAGATCCAGGAACTGCATGCCGCGGCCGGTGTAGCGCTTGGCGAGAGAGACGACGAGGCGGAGGTTCGCGCCGAGCAGGTGCGACTTGGCACGCTGACCGTCGCGGGCGACCCACTGCAGGTCGAGACCGATCTGGCTCGCCTTCTCGGCGGTCGACATGTGCGACAGCTTCTCTTCGGCGAACAGGCCCGCCTCGATACGCATCGCGAGCTCGACCTCTTCGGCCGCGTTCAGCAGCGGCACCTTGCCGATCTGCTTCAGGTAGTCCTTGACCGGGTCGGCCGTGGCGCCGGTGATCTGCGTCGAGTACACCGGGACGTCTTCGTCGTCGCTCGAGGAGATGACGATCGCGCCGGTCGGCAGCGGCTCGGAGAACGTCGGCTTCTTCTCGTCATCGTCGTCGTCGTCATCATCGGATGCCTCGGCCTCGGGCTCGGCAGTCTCGGGCTCGGCGGCCTTGCGTCCGCGGGCGGCCGGGGCGGCGGGCGCCTCGTCCTCGATCTCGACCTCGAGGTCTTCCACCTCGACGTCTTCGAGCTCGCTCTCGTCGTCGATCGCGTCGACGTCGTCGCCGTCCGCCTTCGCCGAGGCGCCCTTCGCGGGAGCCCCCTTGGCGGTGACCTTTGCGGCGGGCGCCTTGGCGGTGCCTGCCTTCGAAGCGGCGGTCTTGGCCGGCGCCTTCGCTGTACCCGTCTTCGAAACGCCGGTCTTGGCGGGAGCCTTCGCGGCGGCGGTCTTTGCCGGCGCCTTCTTGGTCGACGTCTTCGTCGTGGCCGCCTCATCGACGACCTCAACGGTCTCGACGTCTGCGGTGCTGCGGGAGCGGGTGGTCGTCTTCGTGCCTGCGGTCACGGTTCGCCTTTCACCGGCGGGCGAGTGTCGACGCCCATCAGTCGTGTTCGGACACTAGTAAGACCCTTGTCAAGTCCCCGCTCCACGAGGGCTCTCGCGAAACAGGTTGACAACGGGTCAGGTCTTCCAGTATCTCATAGGTTCTGCGCACGACAACACGTGCCGCGCACGGACACGATGAATGGAACGGTATACGGCGACCGGGTATTCCGCTCAGCCGCGCTTGTCGTCCTCGCCGGACGGCCGGCTCGCGAGGAACCGCTCGAGCTCTGCCGCGAGCTCGTCGGCGCTCGGCAGATCTCCTGTGTGGATGATGGGCGTCGCGAGCGTCGAACCCGCCATGTACGCGTCGTACCGTTCTTCGAGGCCCTGAAGCATTCGCGACAACTCCTCGCTGCCGCTGACCTGGTCTTGCACCTTCGCGAGGTACTCGCGATTCTCTTCACGCAGATCCTCACCGGTGAAGACGAGACCGGTCGCGACGGTGAGCGCGTCCAGCGCGGCCAGCGTCGTGGCAGGAAACTCGGTGTCGCCGAGGTAGTGCGGGACGAGCAACACGAAGCCGGCGATCTGCGCACCCGCCTCGGCGAAGCGGTACTCCAGAAGATGGCCCACGGTGGCCGGGACCTGGGTGTGCGGCTGCCAGACGCTGTGCGCCCTCGTCAGGTCGCTGCGCGTCCCGCTGACCGTGGTGCCGATCGGTCGGGTGTGCGGAACGGGCATCGGGATGGCGTGGACCCAGGTGACGGATGACACGGCGAGCGAATCGGCGAAGCTCAGCACCGTCTGGGCGAACGCGTCCCATGCGAAGTCGGGCTCGAACCCGGCGAGGAGCACGAAGGGCTGGCCCAGCGCATCGTGCGCGAGCGAGAGCTCTAGTCGCGGCGGGCGGTAGTCGGTGAGGTGGTCCTGATCGAACGAGACCATGGGGCGTCGCGCGCGGTAGTCCAGCAGCACATCGTTCGTGAAGATCGCCAGAGTCGACGGCGACAGGTCGTCGCGGAAATACTCGACGAGACGGGCCACGGCGTTGCCGGCGTCGGTGAACCCCGTGAGCGCGATCACGAGAGGCAGCCCGCGCGGAACGGGCGGCGCCGAGGCGACGCGTTCGAACAGTGGCTCGGACAACGGCATGCCTCCACTCTACGAGCAGCGTCCGCCATGGGCGCTGCGACGATCCCGCTCACAGCGAACACACGCGTACCTAGGATGGAGACCATGTCGTTCCCCGACCTCGTCTACAGCCCGCTGCCCATTCGAGAGACGGAGGACGACGCGATCGTCCTCGCCCTCCCGCCGTTCGACGCCGCCGATGCCGCCGAACTCGGCGACTGGCCCGGGCTGCGTGAGGCACTCCTCGGAATCGGCTTCACCGGTGCGGCGTCGTCCTTCCACCGCGTGTTCGCTCCCGAGAGCACCTCGCTTCCGCTCGCGGTGGTCGGGACAGGACCGGCACCGGATGCTGCGACCCTGCGCGCCGCGGTGGGCACCGGCATCCGCACCCTCACAGGGTTCGCGAATATCGCCGTCGCCGCCCCCGCGACCGAACCCTCGTCGTGGCGCGCGCTCGCCGAGGGCGCCACGCTCGGCGGCTACCGGTTCGAGGGTTACAAGACCTCGGCTCCGAAAGAACGCGCGGTGCGCGTCACCGTGCACGGCGCCGCGGAGAGCGTCGACCCCGCCGAGCTCGACGCCGTCACCGCCGCCGCCGCCGCGGTCGCGCTGGTCAAAGACCTGGTGTCGATCCCTGCCGAGTGGCTGGGGCCTGCCGATTTCGCCGAGCGCGCGATCGAGGCCGTGGCCGGCCTCCCCGTCGAGGTCGAGGTGCTGGATGAGAACCAGCTCGCAGCGGGCGGCTATGGCGGCATCCTGGGTGTCGGTCAAGGGTCGGACCGCCCGCCGCGACTCGTGCGACTCTCGTACTCCCCCGCCGGCGCCGAGCGTCACGTCGCGCTCGTCGGGAAAGGCATCACGTTCGACACCGGCGGTCTGTCGCTCAAACCGCCTGCCGGCATGGTCGGCATGAAGTACGACATGTGCGGGGCGGCCACCGTGTTGGCGGTCACGAGAGCCATCGCGACGCTCGCCCTGCCGGTGCGCGTCACGGCATGGCTGTGCATCGCCGACAACATGCCGTCCGGGCGCGCCACGCGCCCCGGGGATGTGCTGCGGATGCTGGACGGCACGACCGTCGAGGTGCTGAACACCGATGCGGAGGGCAGGCTCGTGCTCGGCGACGGACTCGTCGCGGCGAGCAGGGAGCATCCCGATGTCATCGTCGACGTCGCCACGCTGACCGGTGCCATCACCGTCGCACTGGGCACGCGCCACGCCGGCGTGATGGGCGACGACGATGCCGTCCGCGCCTACCTCGAGTCGTCGGAACGCGTCGGCGAACTCGCGTGGCAGCTACCGCTTCCCGCGCACATGCAGGACGACCTCGACTCGCCGATCGCCGACCTCCAGAACGCCAAGATGGGCGATCCCGCGGGCGGGTCGCTGTTCGCCGGCCTGTTCCTGCAGCATTTCGTCGGGAAGGTGTCGGATGACCAGGACGCACCCCGCATCCCGTGGGTGCATCTGGACATCGCAGGAGTCGGGATGAACAAGGGCGGGGGCTACGGCTTCACGGACAAGGGGCCGACCGGCGCGACTGTGCGCGCGCTGATCGATTTCGTCGGAACCGATGTGCAGGGAGGGTCGCGATGACCGAGCACGCATTCGACCTTGTGGTCCTCGGCGGCGGGAGCGGCGGATACGCGGCCGCGCTCCGGGCGGCCGAGCTGGGGCGCTCGGTGGCGCTCGTGGAGAAGGACAAGGTCGGCGGAACCTGCCTGCACCGCGGCTGCATTCCGACCAAGGCCCTGCTGCACGCGGCCGAGGTCGCCGATGTCACCAGGGATGCGGCGACCATCGGCATTCGCGCCCAGCTTGACGGCATCGAGCCGGCCGGCTTGCGCTCCTACCGCGAAGGCATCGTCGCCAAGAAGTACAAGGGCCTTGAGGGTCTCGTGAGGGCGCGTGGGATCACCGTCGTCCATGGTGAAGGCCACCTCGAAGCCGGACCGGCCGTCCGCGTCGGCGACGACCTGTACCGTGGCGCGGACGTCATCCTCGCCACCGGGTCGTACAGCCGCACGCTGCCGGGGCTGGAGATCGGCGGACGCATCCTCACGAGCGAGCATGCGCTGGAGCTCGACGAGATCCCGCAGCGCGTCGTCATCCTCGGCGGCGGGGTGATCGGCGTGGAGTTCGCGAGCCTCTGGCGCTCGTTCGGCGTGGACGTCACGATCGTCGAGGCGCTCGAGCACCTCGTGCCCAACGAAGACCTCACCTCGAGCAAGGCGCTGGAGCGGGCCTTCCGCAAGCGAGGGATCACGTTCTCGCTGGGTGTCCGGTTCGCGCGAGCGGTGCAGAACGACGCGTCCGTGACGGTGACGCTTCAAAACGACGCCGAATTCACGGCCGACTACCTGCTGGTCGCGGTGGGGCGTGGCCCCGCGACGGCCGGACTCGGATACGAGGAGGCCGGCGTCGCCCTGGACCGCGGGTTCGTCACCACCGACGAGCGGCTGCGCACGGGCGCCGACCACGTCTGGGCGGTCGGTGACATCGTGCCGGGGCTGCAGCTCGCGCACCGCGGGTTCCAGCAGGGCATCTTCGTCGCGGAGGAGATCGCGGGGCTTCATCCTGTGCTGATCCCCGACGCGCAGATCCCCAAGGTGACCTACTCGCACCCCGAAGTGGCCTCCGTAGGTCTCTCCGAGGCTCAGGCCGTCGCCGCGCACGGCGCGGACGCGGTCGCTTCTTACGAGTACAACCTGGCGGGGAACGGAAAGAGCGAGATCATCGGCACCGGCGGGATCGTGAAGGTCGTCAGAGCCAAGGACGGTCCGGTGCTCGGCGTGCACCTGGTCGGCGATCGCGTGGGCGAGCTGATCGCCGAGGCGCAGCTCGCCGTCGGCTGGGAGGCGCACCCCGAAGACATCGCGCCGTTCATCCACGCCCACCCCACGCAGAGCGAGGCGCTGGGCGAGGCCTTCCTCGCCCTTGCGGGCAAGCCGCTGCATGCACTGTAGGGCGCGGCGGCATCACCGCTCCCCCGCATCACTAAGCTAGAACCGACATCGGCATCCCTGAAGGAGACACCGTCATGAGCACTTCCGTCGTCCTCCCCGCGCTCGGAGAGAGCGTCACCGAGGGTACGGTCACCCGCTGGCTCAAGAAGGTCGGCGACACCGTCCAGGCGGACGAAGGCCTGCTGGAGATCTCGACCGACAAGGTCGACACCGAGATCCCCTCGCCCATCAGCGGCGTCATCGAAGAGATCCTCGTTCAGGAAGACGAGATCGTCGAAGTCGGCGCCGTCCTCGCCATCGTGGGCGACGGCTCCGCCGCTCCGGCAGAGGCGCCCGCGCCCGCTGCCGCGCAGACCGAGGAGCCCGCAGCCCCCGCGCAGGAAGACCAGCCCGCAGCCCCCGCGCAGACCGAGGAGCCGGTAGCCCCCGCGCAGGAGGAAGCGCCGGCCGAGCCTGCCACCGCCGCCGCAGCGCCGGCAGAATCATCTCCCGCTGCGCAGGGCGGCACCGACGTCGTCCTCCCCGAACTCGGGGAGAGCGTCACCGAGGGTACTGTCACCCGCTGGCTCAAGCAGGTCGGCGACAGCGTCGCGGTCGACGAGCCGCTCCTGGAGATCTCGACCGACAAGGTCGACACCGAGATCCCGTCACCCATCGCGGGCACGCTGCAGGAGATCCTCGTGAAAGAGGACGAGACCGTCGCCGTCGGAGCAGCACTCGCGCGGATCGGCGACGGTGCCGCAGCCCCCGCCCCTGCGGAGCCCGCACCTGCCGCCGAGCCCGCGCCGGCAGCCCCCTCGACCGAGAAGCCGGTCGAGGCCGAGCAGCCCGCGGCCCCCGCCCCTGCGGCCCCCGCCCCCGCACCTGCCGCGCCTGCGCCCGCCGCACCGGCCCCCGCCCCGCAGGCGTCCCCCGTGTCGGCGTCGGCCGACGACGACGCGATCACCTACGTGACCCCGCTCGTGCGCCGGCTCGCCCAGCAGCAGGGCGTCGACCTCGCCAAGGTCGCCGGCACCGGAGTCGGCGGTCGGATCCGCAAGGAAGACGTCCTGAAGGCGGCAGAGGCCGCGGCCGCACCGGCACCCGCCGCTGCAGCGCCGGTGCCAGCAGCGCCGGCAGCGGTCGAGGTCTCGCCGCTGCGTGGCACGACGCAGCCGATGTCGCGCCTGCGCAAGGTGCTCGCCGAGCGTGCCGTCGCGTCGATGCAGGCGACGGCGCAGCTGACCACCGTCGTCGAGGTGGACGTCACGAAGCTCGCGAACCTCCGCGACCGGGTGAAGGGCGAGTTCCAGGCCAAGACGGGCGACAAGCTCTCGTTCCTGCCGTTCTTCGCGCTGGCCGCTGCCGAGGCGCTCCGGACGTATCCCGTGGTCAACGCGACGGTGGACGGTACGTCCATCGTCTACCCCGCGACGGAGAACCTCTCGATCGCGGTCGACACCGAGCGTGGCCTGCTGACACCGGTTCTGCGTGATGCCGCCTCCAAGAACCTCGCCGAGATCGCGCACGAGATCGCCGACCTCGCCGCGCGCACGCGCGACAACAAGCTCAAGCCCGACGAGCTCGGTGGCGGCACGTTCACGCTGACGAACACGGGCTCGCGCGGTGCGCTGTTCGACACCCCGGTGGTCTTCCTCCCGCAGTCGGCGATCCTCGGTACGGGCATCGTCGTCAAGCGCCCCGGCGTCGTGTCGGTCGACGGCAAGGATGCGATCTCGGTCCGCTCCTACGTCTACCTCGCGCTGTCGTACGACCACCGCATCATCGACGGCTCGGATGCCGCGAGGTTCCTCGGCGCTGTCAAGGCTCGTCTCGAGGCCGCGCAGTTCGAAAGCCAGCTCGGCATCTGACCAGTCACGCCTTCTTCTCCGCGACATCATGGATGTCGCGGAGAAGAAGGCGTTCCTGTGCCCGGACCACGACCACGAGCTGAGGCGTCGTCGCCGCGTCCGCAGGATCTTCGACCCGGAGAACGGCGGCACCGCCGAATTCGTCCAGCAGCGTGATGCGCACATCGGCGCCGCTGCGGTCCGCCACGCCGGCCGGAAACGCGCGGGTCGGATCCTCCACGATGTCGGCGAGGCACCCGAGCTCGCCTGCGCACGCCGCCCGTCGCGTCAGCAGACCCGCCGCAGCGACCGCCCAGTCGACATCGCCGCTCGCCGGCACCGGGTCGACGGCCGCCGGGTGCTGCTCCTGATCCGGCGCGTCGGACACCGCTGAACCGGACGGCCCTGCCTCCGTCGACGTCGAGGTCGGAGTGGGGACCGATCCTTCGGCGGTGGCCGGTCCGCCGCCGCTCGGCCAGAGCAGGCCCAGCCCGAGAATCCCGCCGGCGAGCCCCGCTGCGATGATCCACGGACGCCGGTGGTTCGCCGCACGCGGGCGCCGCACGCCCCGCCATACCCGGGTGAAGGTGTCGGAGACCAGTTCGGTGAGATCGGCGTCGATGTGCCGGGCGAGCGAGTCGACCCAACGAGGCGGAGGGACGTCCTCCGCCTCGTCCGCGGCAGGGCCGGGGGCGGCGTCGCGTCCGTGCAGCGGTGTGAATGCGTTCATCGCGAGGGGAAGCGGTGCGGCGACGGCGAAGAGGGCCGCCTCGCACTCGTCGATGTCGCGCAAAAGCACGCGCGGATCGGTTGCGGTGGCCGCGGCATCCGCGATCACGCGTCCGAGCCATGCGTCGACCGATGTCGCGAGCGACTCGAGGACCTCGGACGTGGGCCGGCCGGCGATGTCCGTCGCCAGCACCGGACGCCCTTCGTCGGTCAGCCACCATTCGCCGATCGACGGATCGTCGCCGGCGTGGCGGGCGACCTCTGCCGCACCCCGCAGCAGGCTGACCGCGAGCGTGACGGCCTCGCCGCCGTCCAGAGCGTCGCGGCCGGACCCACGACGGGCGAGGAACGCGTCGACACGCTCGCTGCACACGGGGAGGGCGACGTCGTGCCCATCCAGGCGGCGCACCACATCGAGTGGGGCGAGCACGTGGCCACCCTCCTCTGCATGCCATCCACCCCAGTCATCGCCCAGCTCGACAGCATCCACGAGCACAGAGGATTGGCCATCAGGCGTCCTCGTGAGCGTGCCGGGCCACGGCGACTCCGCCGCGGTCATATGCCGGATCGGCCGGTAACCCGCGCGCAGCGTCTCTTCCGTTGCCGATCGATCCCCCGCGTGCATCCCCCGAGCATGGCGCTCCGGGACCGGCGTGGCGTCACCCGATGATCAGGATGTGGATGGCGCCGCACGCGCATCCGCCTGTGCAGGAGCAGACGGTTGCGGCGGCCGGAAAAGGTACGCTGGAAGGCATGGCAGCACGCACCGCCGCGCCCGAGAAGCGCCCCGGCTTCTTCTCGCAGCTCCGCACCCTCTTCACATTCACCCGTCAGGCCTACCGGTGGCTTCCCTGGCTGCTCGTCGGCATCCTGCTCGTCGGCATCGGCATCGGTGTGGGCGTCGGGTTACTGATCCCGCCCGTGGCGATCTGGTCGGTCGTGCTCTGGGGTGTGACGGGGCTGCTGCTGGGCATCCTGGCATCGCTCATGACGATGACCCGCCTGTCGACGACTGCCATGTACAAGAAGATCGACGGGATGCCGGGCGCGGTCGGTCATGTGCTGTCCACGTCGCTCGGGCGCAACTGGCAGAGCAGCGAGACACCCGTCGGAATCAACCCCAAGACGCAGGAAGCCGTCTACCGCGCCATCGGGCGGGGCGGAGTCGTGCTCGTCGGCGAAGGATCACGCGGCCGCCTCACCCGGCTCATCAACGAGGAGCGCTCGAAGGTCCAGCGCGTCGCGCAGGGCGTTCCCGTGACGGTGTTCTACGTGGGTCACGGCGACGACGACGTGACGATCGCCAAGCTCGGCGGCGCGATCAAGGCGCTGCCCAGAAAGATCGACCGGTCCACGATGGCAGCCGTGATCAAGCGAGTCGACTCGGTATCGCAGTCGCTGGCCTCGCTGCCGATCCCGAAGGGCGTCGACCCGACCAAAGCCCGCGCTCCGCGACCGCGCTGATCCGCGTCAGGGCTGATCTGCTCAGGCCCGCACGAGTACGGTGCCGGCCGCTTTGTCGTGCAGGCCGCGCTGGTCGGCATCCCAGATGACCGCAGGAATCACGAGCACGAGCAGCACGGTGCGCACGATCGGACGCCAGAGCCCCGTCCACGATCCGTTCACCTGCATCAGCCTCAAACCGACCAGGCGGTGCCCCGGGCTGCCGCCGATCGTGGGGATGAATACCACCTGGACGATCGCGAACACGACCGTGGTGGCGAGCGGGTCGTACGAGAAGAACGCGATCGAGATCACGACGGCGCACGCCCAGTCGATGACCAACGCTCCTGCACGGCGTCCGAGTCGCCCGACGCTGCCGCGACCGGCCTGCGGGAGCCCGACGCGTTCGCCCGGATACGAAGATTCCGATGGACGATCGCTCATTCATCGAGCCTACCCGGCGACGCGTAACCTCCCCGAAACATGAGGGATACTGAGGGGCAATGCCGCTTCGATAGCGTCGGGGAGAGCTCGTGTAAGCGGGCGGTGATCCCGAATGCCCTACCTCTGGAGAGTTCATGTTCAGTGATTCATCCGAGGTGCTGAAGTTCATCAAGGACGAGGACGTCAAGTTCCTCGATATCCGTTTCACGGACCTTCCTGGTGTACAGCAGCACTTCAACATTCCCGCCTCGACAGTCGACGAAGAGTTCTTCACCGTCGGTCAGCTGTTCGACGGCTCTTCGATCCGCGGCTTCGCGAACATCCACGAGTCCGACATGCAGCTCATCCCAGACGTGTCGACGGCCTACGTCGACCAGTTCCGCGAGGCGAAGACGCTCATCATGATCTTCGACATCTACAACCCCCGCAACGGCGAGATCTACCACAAGGACCCGCGCCAGGTGGCCAAGAAGGCCGAGAAGTACCTCGCCTCGACGGGCATCGCCGACACGGCGTTCTTCGCCCCGGAGGCGGAGTTCTACATCTTCGACGACGTCCGCTTCGAGGTGAAGCAGAATTCGAGCTTCTACCACGTCGACTCCGAAGAGGGCGCGTGGAACACGGGCCGCGAGGAGGAGGGCGGAAACCTCGCCAACAAGACCGCGTACAAGGGCGGCTACTTCCCGGTCAGCCCCGTCGACAAGACGGCCGACCTGCGCGATGACATCACGCTCAAGCTGATCGACGCCGGATTCACCCTCGAGCGCTCCCACCACGAGGTGGGCACGGGCGGCCAGCAGGAGATCAACTACCGCTTCGGCACGATGGTGCACGCAGCCGACGACATCCTGAAGTTCAAGTACATCGTCAAGAACACGTCGGAGCAGTGGGGCAAGGTCGCGACCTTCATGCCCAAGCCCCTGTTCGGCGACAACGGCTCGGGCATGCACGTGCACCAGTCGCTCTGGAGCGAAGGCAAGCCGCTGTTCTATGACGAGGCCGGCTACGGCGGTCTGTCTGACATCGCGCGCTGGTACATCGGCGGCCTGCTGGCGCACGCCCCCTCGGTGCTCGCCTTCACCAACCCGACCATCAACTCGTACAAGCGCCTGGTCAAGGGCTACGAAGCGCCGGTCAACCTGGTGTACTCGGCCGGAAACCGCTCGGCGGCCATCCGCATCCCCATCACGGGCACCAACCCGAAGGCCAAGCGGATCGAGTTCCGTGCACCGGATGCCTCGGGCAACCCGTATCTCGCCTTCGCGGCGCAGCTCATGGCGGGCCTGGACGGCATCAAGAACCGCATCGAGCCCCACGAGCCGGTCGACAAGGACCTCTACGAGCTTCCGCCCGAGGAGGCTAAGAACATCCCGCAGGTGCCGAACTCGCTGTTGGACTCGCTCGACGCCCTGGCCGCCGACCACGAGTTCCTGCTCGCGGGCGGCGTGTTCACGCCCGAACTGATCGAGACCTGGATCGAGTACAAGATCGAGAACGAGATCAAGCCGATCGCGGCGCGCCCGCACCCGTTCGAGTACGAACTGTACTTCGGCGTCTAGCCGTATCCCCCGACGAAAGAGCCCTCCGAGTCCGCACTCGGAGGGCTCTTTCGTGCGTTCGCCTGGACTTAGCGCTACCCTCAGGCCTAGACCGGCCGGTTAGGTTCCCTCGCCCCGCGGTCCCCCAGTCCGCGCGGGCGAGGGAACCGCTTTGGATCATGGCGGCCCGGCTCCCGCTTCAGCCGTAGAAGAGCTTCTCGAAGATGCTCCGGGCGCGCCGGGTGGTGGCGAAATACAGCTCCTCGATCGCCGTCGCCGAGCGAGGCGGATATCCGAGGATGCGGGCGATCCCATCCAGCTGCTGCCGGTCGGTGGGCAGGACGTCGCTGGTCTGCCCCGACCACAGGGTGTTCGCGGAGCGGAGCCGGCTGGCCAGCCGCCATGCCTCGGCCAGTCGTGCCGCCGCGACCGTCGAGATGAGTCCGGCGGCCTCCGCCGCGTGCAGGGCACCCATCGTAGAGGTGGTGCGCAGCCCGGGGATGCGTGCGCCGTGCTCGAGCTGAAGGAGCTGCATGAGCCACTCGACGTCGCTGAGCGTCCCGGGACCGAGCTTGAGGTGACGGGCGCGGTCGATGCCCTGCGGGAGCCGCTCGTTCTCGACGCGCGCCTTGATCCGCTTGATCTCGCGGATCCCGTGGGGGTCGACGGTGGCGGGATAGCGCACCGAGTCGGCCAGGGCGGTGAAGTCGCGGATCAGGTTGACGCTGCCCGCGAACCCCCTGGCGCGAAGCAGCGCCTGGGCTTCCCATGACATGCTCCATCGGCGGTAGTACTCGGCGTAGGCGTCCAGCGAACGGGCGAGCGGCCCGTTCCGGCCCTCCGGTCGCAGATCGGCGTCCAGGTCCAGGGGCAGCCGGAGATCCTCCGACCGGCGTCGCAGCTCCGCCACGATGTCCAGGGCGAGGCGCTGCCCGCGGTCGGGATCCATGTCGGGTGCCCGATAGACATACAGGATGTCGGCATCCGACCCGAATCCCAGTTCCCGGCCCCCGAATCTGCCCATCGCGATGATCGCGAAGTCGAAGTCCCCGGCGTCGGGCGGAACGAGTTCGCGGCGTACCGCGCGCAGCGTCGCCTGGATCGAGACCTCGGTGATCGTGGTGAGGGATGCTGCGACATCCTCGATGCTCTGCACCGCCAGCAGCCCGCCCATCGCCGTGCGGAGGATCTCGCGACGCCGGATCGACCGGACGGCGCGCACCGCGTCTTCGACGTCGACGTGCCGAGCCTGGATCGCGCGTGCCTCATCCTGCAGCAGCACGCCGCGTCGCGGATGCAGCTGCTCCTCCTCGTCGTCGAGCCACGCCGAGGCGTCGGGGATCCACTCCATCAGCTCGCCGATATAGCGTGAGCCGGCCAGTACCCGTGTCAGGCTCTGCGCGGCGGCCGACGAGTCTCGGAGCATGCGGAGGAACCACGGCGAATCGCCCAGCCGTTCACTGATCCGGCGGAACGCGAGCAGACCGTAATCGGGATCGGCCCCCTCGGCGAACCACTGGATCATGACCGGCATGAGGTGGCGCTGGATCGTGGCTTTCCGCGAGAGCCCCGAGGTGAGGGCCCCGATGTGGCGCAGCGCGCCCGCGGGGTTGCGGAATCCGATCGCGGCGAGCCGATCGTGCGCCTGCTCGGTGGAGAGCGAGCGCCCCTCCTCGGGGAGAGCCGCCACCGCACTCAGGAGCGGCCGGTAGAAGAGCCGGACGTGGATGTCGCGGACCTCGCGCTTGATCGCCTCCCACAGCTCCCACAGCTTCTGGCCGCCCTCGGCGAGCCCACTGGCGCGCGCCAGCACGCGCAGGCCCTCAGGGGTGGAGGGCATCAGGTGGGTGCGGCGCAGCGCCCGCAGCTGCATCCGATGCTCGAGCACCCGCAGCGTGCGGTAGTCGTGCGCGAAGGCGCCGGCCTCGGGGCGCCCGATGTATCCGCCGGCCACGAGCACCTCGATCGCGTCGAGAGTCCCCCGCTGGCGAATGCGATTGTCGGTGAGGCCGTGCACGAGCTGGAGCAGCTGGACGGTGAACTCGATGTCTCGGATGCCGCCGGGGCCGAGCTTCAGCTGGTAGGCGACCTCGTCGGGCGGGATGTGCTCGGTCACCCGCTCGCGCATGCGCTGCACGCTGTCGACGAAGTTCTCGCGGGCAGCGCTGGTCCAGATCTTCGGCTGCACGGCGGTGACGTACTGCTCACCGAGCACAGCGTCGCCCGCGAGCGGCCGCGCCTTCAGGAGCGCCTGGAATTCCCAGCTCTTGGCCCACCGGTCGTAGTACGACAGGTGCGAGTCGAGCGTCCGCACCAGGGCCCCTTGCTTGCCCTCCGGGCGGAGATTTGCATCGACCTCCCACAGCGGGGGCTCGACCTCGACGCTCGTGATGCCGCGCATCGTCTGCACCGCCAGCCGGGTTGCGATGTCGATCGCCCGACTGTCCTCCAGCGTGTCCGGCTCTGCTCCCCCGACGAAGATGACGTCCACGTCGCTCACGTAGTTCAGCTCGCGCGCGCCCGACTTGCCCATTCCGATGATCGCGAGTTTGGTCGCCGCGACCTGTTCGCGGGGAAAGAGCCCGCCGGCCGCCGCACCCCCGGCCGACACCCTGGTGCGGGCGACCGCGAGCGAAGCCTCCAGCGCGGCGCCCGCAGCATCCGCCAATCGCGCTGCGACCTCTTTGACGGCACCGACCGGGTCGGGGTGGAGCACATCGTAGATCGCGATCTGGGCGAGGAGCCGCCGGTACCGCACGCGCAGGGCGACCCACTGCGCCTCAGTCCCGCCGGCGGCGAAACCGTCCACCGCGCCGACCGCGCCCAGCAGCTGCTCGGTGAGTTCCTCGGGGGTGGGCAGCCGCTCTCCGGCGTCACGCAGCTGGAGGAGTTCATCGGGATGCCGGAGGTAGAAGTCGGCGAAACCCTCGGAGGCTCCGAGCAGCGCCCACACCGCGCGTGAGCCGGCTTCGGTCGCCAGTATCTCGCGCACGGGTTCAGCCGACCGCCGGGCCACCCGGACGAGCCCGGCCAGCGCGGCGTCGGCGTCAGCGGCGCCCGCCGCCGCGACCGCGAGATCGCTGCGCGCGACGCCCACCGCCGACTCGAGCTCGTCCAGAAGCGCATCGGCGGCGCCCAGCTCGCTGAATCCGAGTCTGGCGAGCTCGGTGAGTGCCGACGACCGATCTCCGGAAGACATGGAGCGGAGCGGGATCAGAGCATCTCGAGGTTGCTCTTCAGCTCGAAGGGCGTGACCTGGGAGCGGTACTCCTGCCACTCCTGGCGCTTGTTCAGCAGCACGTAGTTGAAGACCTGCTCGCCCAGGGTCTCGGCGACCAGCTCAGACTCCTGCATGTACTCCAGGGCGTGGTCGAGGCTCGCAGGCAGCGGCGCATAGCCCAGCGCGCGGCGTTCCGCGTCGGTGAGCGACCACACGTTGTCTTCGGCTTCGGCGGGAAGCTCATAGCCTTCCTCGATGCCTTTGAGACCGGCCGCGAGCATGAGGGCGTAGGCGAGGTACGGGTTGGCGGCCGAGTCGAGCGCGCGGTACTCGACGCGCGAGGACTGGCCCTTGTTCGGCTTGTACAGCGGCACGCGCACCAGCGCGGAACGGTTGTTGTGGCCCCAGCAGATGAAGCTCGGGGCCTCGTCGCCGCCCCACAGCCGCTTGTACGAGTTGACGAACTGGTTGGTGACCGCGGCGATCTCGTTCGCGTGCCGCAGGAGCCCGGCGATGAACTGCCGCCCGACCTTCGAGAGCTGATACTGCGCGCCCTCTTCGTAGAACGCGTTGACATCGCCTTCGAACAGCGACATGTGGGTGTGCATGCCGCTGCCGGGCTTGCCGCTGAGCGGCTTCGGCATGAAGGTGGCGTACACGCCCTGCTCGATCGCGACTTCTTTGATCACGGTGCGGAACGTCATGATGTTGTCGGCCGTGGCCAGGGCGTCGGCGTAGCGCAGGTCGATCTCGTTCTGACCCGGTCCGCCCTCGTGGTGGCTGTACTCGACGGAGATGCCCAGGTCTTCCAGCATCCGCACCGAGCGTCGACGGAAGTCGTGCGCCGTGCCGCCGGGGACGTTGTCGAAGTAGCCCGCGGAGTCGACCGGCTCGGGGCCGTCGGCGCCGAATGCCGACGACTTGAGCAGGTAGAACTCGATCTCGGGGTGCGTGTAGAACGTGAACCCTGCGTCGGCGGCCTTCGCGAGCGTCCGCTTGAGGACATGACGCGGGTCGGCGACCGCGGGTTGGCCGTCCGGCGTGGAGATGTCGCAGAACATGCGCGCGGTGGGATCGACCTCGCCGCGCCACGGCAGGATCTGGAACGTGGTCGGGTCAGGGTGGGCCAGCAGGTCGGACTCGTACGAGCGGGTGAGCCCCTCGATGGCCGACCCGTCGAACCCGAGCCCCTCGGTGAACGCGCCCTCCACCTCGGCCGGTGCGATGGCGACCGACTTCAGCGTTCCCACGACGTCTGTGAACCACAGCCGGACGAACTTGACGCCCCGCTCCTCGATCGTCCGCAGAACGAAGTCACGCTGCTTGTCCATCGCATCCTCTCGGGTGGCCGGCATCGCCGGAATTCAGCCTACTGGTCGGCGTCGGAGCAGTCCGACGACGATCGGCCCCGACGACGATCGATCTCAGCCGTCTTCGCGGGCTTCGTCCTCGGCCCACGCGCGTGAACGCTCGCGGAAGAGCTGCGGCGCTGCGGCGGCCTCTTCGCGCGTGTCGAACGGGCCGGCACGATCGATCGCCGGCGACTCGAAGCCCTTCTCGACCTCGCCGGTGGTCAGGTTGTACCAGTACTTCTCGGTGTTGTAACTTCCGGTGTCGCTCGACACGATGACTCCTTCGTAGCCCGCACCCGTCAGGATCCGCAGTTCTGATCCTACTGATCGGCCCCCTTGTCCTGGCTAGGCTGAACGCATGGCATCCAAGACTGCGGTCGGCGTCGACATCGGCGGAACGGGAATCAAGGCGGGGCTCGTCGATCTGGAGCGCGGGGTGCTGCTCAGCGACCGCATCAAGGTCTCCACTCCCGAGGGGGCCGAGCCGCCGGACGTGCTCGCCGCTGTGAAAGAGGTGCTCGGGACTCTCGGTGTGACCGACCCCGACGTGCCGCTCGGAGTCGCCTTCCCCGCGATCGTCAAGAACGGTCGCACGCTCTCTGCGGCAAACGTGTCGCCCAAGTGGATCGGGTTCGAAGCCGAGAAGTTCTTCGAGGATGGATTGGGCCGCGACATCCACTTCGCCAACGACGCGGATGTCGCGGGTATCGCCGAAGTGCGATTCGGCGCGGCGAAGGGTCAGGCGGGTCTCACGATCCTGACGACGCTCGGAACCGGAATCGGGTCCGCGCTCATCTATGACGGCGTGCTCGTGCCCAACTCCGAACTCGGCCACGTGCAGCGCGCCAAGCACGGCAAGGACGCCGAGGCATTCGCCGCGTACTCGGCGATGGAGCGTGACGAGCTGACCTGGGAGGAGTGGGCAGAGAGACTGCAGTGGTATTACTCGTACATCGAGTTCCTCTTCAGTCCCGACCTGTTCGTGGTCGGCGGGGGCGTCTCGAAGCACGCGGACAAGTTCTTGAGCCTGCTGGATCTGCGCGCGCCCATCGTACCCGCCGTGCACCGTAACAACGCCGGAATCATCGGCGCGGCAGCACTGGCGCTCGTCACCGATGCGCCCGACGTCGCCCGGGCCGAGACGCCGCTCGAGCCGAAGCCGGACAGCGCCGTCGGCTGAGAGTGCGAATGGGCCGGCCTGTACGCCGGGTTCTGTCCGGGGGCGTGAGCCCCGTGGACGGTCATCTCTCTCGGCGACACGTTGCCGTGCCGCTCCAGCGGCCTACCCGAGGACTCGGCGAGCCGCGTCAACATCCCCTGTATGGCCTTGCTCCGGGCGAGGTTTACCTTGCGGGTCGCCTCACGGCGACCCCGGTGGTCTCTTACACCGCCGTTTCACCCTTACCGCACGACCCCTCGACACACTCAGGGACCGTGCGGCGGTCTGTTTTCTGTGGCACTGTCTCGCGGATCACTCCGGGTGGGTGTTACCCACCGCCCTGCCCTGTGGAGCCCGGACGTTCCTCGGCGCTGCGGCGAACCGCGAGCGACGCGACCGTCCAGCCGACCCATTCGCGTCGCCGAGTCTATCGTCGCGGGCTGCGCAGGCGGTTTACGCCGCTTTCTGCGCGATAGCACGAGTCAGGGAGTTTCCCAGGCGCGGATTCGCGGGCATGGGCTACTCTGGGGATTGCCGACCTGTCTTCTGGGGAGATAGCGGCATGCCTGGGGAGGCAGCACTTATCATGCGTAAATTTTTTGCAATTCTGGGGATTTCACTTCTGGCAGTATTGGCCGTTCCGTCCGTTGCCCACGCAGCGGACGACGGCTATCCGCCGCAGCCTCCCACCACTCCGACCCTTGCGGGTTCGACGGCGATGGCGGCGTGCGAGGCGGATACACCGTGGATCGAGTACTCGGTCACGCTCACGGATCCTGCGAACGTCACGACGGGCGACACCGCGGTGCTCTTCATGACGGATGGAGCCAACAGCACGCAGATCCCGCTCGGCGAGCTGCAGGCCGACCACCTCGAAGGACGAGTCCTGTGGCCCGGAGCGACCGTCGGCGCCGACGGTCGCGGAAACGGCTGGCCCGGCTGGTCGTTCGAGAACGGCCAGTGGGTGCAGACGTCGGGCAACTTCGCCTGGACGAGGGGTGCTATCACGGCCGAGATCCGCGTCAACCCGCAGCTCACCGTTCCGCTCGCGTATCCGCCGTCGACGGCGGCATGCCTCACGGATCCCGCCGGCGCCATCCCGGCGACGACCGGATCGCTTCCGGCGACCGGCATGAGCGCCATGGTTCTGCCGCTGGGCATCGCCGGCGGCGGTATCGTGCTTGCCGGAATCGTCCTGCTGCTCGCACGCCGGCGCGCACGCGCCTGAGGCCAATCGGAGGAGGGTGGGTCGCCTCGGCGCCCCACCCTCCTCCGTCGCCTTCGGGCGACAGCGCGCTAGCTCTTCTCCGCGGTGTCGGAGATACGGACATCCAGCGGGAAGTCGATCGGGAAGGCGCCGAACAGCAATCGTGCTGCCCCTGCCGCGGCGGCGCGGACCGCATCGGCGACGGCGGGGGCGACCGCTTCGGGGACGTGCACGATGACCTCGTCGTGCAGGAACAGCGCGAGATGCGGCCGCCGGTCGAACACCGGACCGGACCTCGCGGTGGCATCTCCGTCGCCTACCGACGGCATCGCCGCGAGGCGACCGCGCAGATCGGCGAGCCAGGCCAGCGCCCACTCCGCCGCGGTGCCCTGTACGACGAAGTTGCGGGTGAATCGCCCCCGATCGCGTGCCCACCGGCGCGCTCGGGCCTCATCGCCGCTCGAGGAATCGACGTCGCCCGCTCGAGCCTGCACCTCGTGCCAGGTCGCCGACGGTGGCGGCGATGAACGACCCAGCCACGTCGAGACGACGCCGCCCTCGTCACCGACGCGTGCGGCTTCGTCGACGAGCGCCATCGCTCGCGGGTAGGCGGACCGCAGCCGCGGCAGCAGTCGCGCACTGTCGCCCGTCGTCGCGCCGTACATGGCCCCGAGTAGCGCGATCTTCGCCTCGGCGCGAGCGGCGACCACGCCGCTGTCGACGATCCCGGCATACAGGTCGCGGCCGCGCGCTGCGCCCGCCAGGGCGGTGTCACTGGCCATCGCGGCCAAGACCCGGGGTTCGAGTTGCGCGACGTCGGCGACCACGAGTTTCCAGCCCGGATCGGCCCGCACCGCTGCGCGCAGCTGGCGCGGCAGCTGCAGGGCTCCCCCGCCGGACGATGCCCACCGGCCCGTGACGACCCCGCCCGGCACGTACACCGGGCGGAACCTGTCCTCCTTCACCCACTCGTCCAGCCATGCCCAGCCGTTGGCCGTGTACAGCCGCGCCAGCCGCCGGTACTCCAGAAGGGGTGCGATCACGGGATGCTCGTATTCGGCGAGGGCCCATTTGCTCGTCGATTCGACGGGGATCCCGACGCGGTGCAGCGATCTCAGTAGCTTCGGCTGCGAATCGAGGTTCGCCGCGGGATCACCGAGCGCGTCGCGGACGATCGCCGCCACCTCCTGCATCCGGAGCGGCGCAGCGCCCGGGGCAGGACGTGGTCCGAGTTCGTCGGTCAGGAGACGGTCGTGGGCCGCAGCATCCCAAGGCAGTCCCGCCGCGCGCATCTCGACCGCGATGAGGGCACCGGCCGACTCCGCAGCTACGAGAAGCCGGAGTCGGGCCGGGTCGTCGCTGGAGGCGATGGCCGACCGCTGACGCGCGAATTCGCGCAACGCCGCGTCGATCCCATCCGGTGGACCGGCAGGCGGGGTGGCCTCGTCGAGTGAGAAGAGCACCTGCGCTGCATCCGGCGTCGCAGGTTCGACCGATCCGCCGTCCCATTCGACCGCCGCGCGCAGCGCGGCCGCGTCGCCGACGGACGCGGAATCACGGATGATCGCGTGCGACAGACGCAGGTCGTGGCAGCGGGCGACGCGCACCCCGTCGCCGAGCAGCGCGGCGTACCACGACGGGGTGTCGTGCCACACCCACCGTGGCGCGGCTCTGTCCTCCCAGTCGCCGACCCGTGACGACAGGTCGGCGGCGCTCAGTGCGACGCGCTCGATCTCGCCGCCCTCCGCGCCGATGAGGACCGCGTCGACGCGATCGCCGGCGCGACCGAGCACGATCCACGCGATGGGCTCAGCCGAGTCCATCGTCGAGGTCCCGGCGGAAGCTCGCATGCGTATCCATCGATTCGTTGGCCGCAGCATCCGCTCTGCTGTTGGACAGGCGTGGAATCCATTCGAACGTGACATCGCGGCCGGCGATCAGTGTGCCCGCCGTCGCGGCCAGCACCTTCATGGCGGGATGCTTCACCTTCCAGCGCCCCGTCATCTGCTCGACGACGAGCTTCGAGTCCATCCGCACATGCACGGATGCCTCGGCGTCGCGTGCGAACGCCGCCTCGAGCCCCGCGATCATGCCGCGGTATTCGGCGACGTTGTTCGTCGCGATTCCCACGTAGACGCCGAGTTCGCTGAGCACCGCACCGGAGTCCGGATCGATGACGACGGCGCCGCCCGCGGCGGTGCCCGGATTGCCCCGCGAGCCGCCGTCGGCCTCGACGATCAGCCGTCGACTCACGCGTCCGGCCTCGCGGAGCCGACCAGACCAGACTCCTCGGTGCGGACGAGGATCGTGCCGCATTCCGGACACATGACCACGGCGTCTTCCGCCGCACCGCGGATGGCCTGCATATCGGTGCCGGCCAGCACCATCCGGCATCCCTCGCACGTTCCGCGTCGAAGCAGCGCCGCCCCGGAACTGCGGATGGCGGCCTTGTCGTACAGCGCGACGAGGTCAGCAGGAACCGTGGCGGCGATCGCGGCACGATCACGGGATGCCGCGTCGTACGCCGCGGTCGCTTCGGCGATGACCCGCTTGGCCTCGGCGCTCAGGAGCGCGCCCTCCGCGTTGGTCTCGGCGATCAGCGCCTCCTGCTCGGCCACGGTGGCATCGGCCTGCTCGAGTCGATCCATCACGTCGAGCTCGGCATCCTCGAGGTCGCTCTTGCGACGTGCGAGCGACGCGATCTCGCTCTCGAGCCCCTGCGCTTCCTTCATATTGCTCGAGGTCGCGAGTCGACCCGCGTCGCGCACGGCTCGGGCGTCGACGACGGCGACGTCGGATTCGATCCGAGCGAGTTCGGTGCGCAGATCGTCGCGCGCGCCGAGGCGGCGTGAGAGCTCTTGCGAGAGCTCCAGCCGGAGCGCCATCAGATCATGGACCCGGGTGGCCTGCGGCGGATTCTTGCGGGCGTGGTCGGACTGGCTGATGCGTGCGTCGAGCTCGGCGAGGTCGAGCAGGCGGCGCTGGTCTGCGGGGCTGGCGTTCACGTGGGCCCGGCCGGGCTCGAACCGACGACATCCACGGTGTAAACGTGGCGCTCTACCAACTGAGCTACAGGCCCCTCGCCCCCAGTCTACGGAGGGTGACGCCGATAGTGGTTTTGCATGGCCTCCGACGAGAGTCTCCGGTGCATCCGACTCGCTAGGCTGAGACACGGTGCTTTGTGCGCGGCGAACAATGCCCGCACGCAGACGATTGTGAATTCCTGGCACGATCTGCCAGACGACGAAAGGTCTCCCGTGACTGTCCACGATCAGGATCCGTACTCCCAGGGCTCCCTCGACAGCGATCCAGAAGAGACGAGCGAGTGGCAGGAATCCCTGCAGCAGCTGGTCGCAGCGAAGGGCCACGGTCGTGGGCGCGAGGTGATGCTGAGTCTGCTGAAGACCTCTCACGATCTCCACCTGGGCGTGCCCATGGTGCCGACCACCGACTACCTCAACACGATCTCTCCCGAGAACGAGCCCGAATTCCCCGGCGACGAAGAGATCGAGCGCCGCTACCGCGCCTGGATCCGGTGGAACGCGGCCATCACCGTGCACCGCGCGCAGCGCCCCGGCATCGGTGTGGGTGGCCACATCTCCACCTACGCGTCGTCGGCCGCGCTCTACGAAGTCGGGTTCAACCACTTCTTCCGCGGCGCCGACCACCCGTCCGGCGGCGACCAGATCTTCGTGCAGGGCCACGCGTCGCCCGGCACCTACGCCCGCGCTTTCCTCGAAGGCCGTCTCACCGAGGCCCAGCTCGACGGCTTCCGCCAGGAGAAGTCGGCGTCGCCCAACGGCATCCCGTCCTATCCCCACCCGCGCCTGATGCCGGAGTTCTGGCAGTTCCCGACCGTGTCGATGGGTCTCGGGCCGATCAACGCGATCTACCAGGCGATGACCAATAAGTACCTCGCGAACCGGGGCATCAAAGACGTCGCCGACTCGCACGTGTGGGCGTTCCTCGGCGACGGTGAGATGGACGAGGTCGAAAGCCGCGGCCAGCTCCAGGTCGCAGCGAACGAGGGCCTGGACAACCTGACCTTCGTCATCAACGCCAACCTGCAGCGCCTCGACGGCCCCGTCCGCGGCAACGGGAAGATCATCCAGGAGCTGGAGAGCTTCTTCCGTGGCGCCGGATGGAACGTGATCAAGGTCGTGTGGGGGCGCGAGTGGGACGATCTGCTCGCCCGCGACGCGGACGGAGCGCTGCGCAACCTCATGAACGTGACGCCGGACGGCGACTACCAGACCTTCAAGACCGAGAACGGCGCCTACGTGCGCAACAACTTCTTCGGTCGCGACGAGCGCGCGCTGGCCCTCGTCAAGGACTACA
This sequence comes from uncultured Microbacterium sp., assembly GCF_964244775.1. Lineage (NCBI taxonomy): Bacteria > Bacillati > Actinomycetota > Actinomycetes > Micrococcales > Microbacteriaceae > Microbacterium > uncultured Microbacterium sp. Next base: position 723,597 of record NZ_CAXTJR010000001.1, on the reverse strand, counting down.
CCGACGACCAGATCTGGAGCCTCAAGCGCGGTGGGCACGACTACCGCAAGGTGTACGCGGCGTACAAGGCCGCCACCGAGCACAAGGGCCAGCCGACGGTCATCATCGCCAAGACGATCAAGGGCTACGGCCTCGGCCCCCACTTCGAGGGTCGTAACGCGACCCATCAGATGAAGAAGATGACGCTCGAAGACCTGAAGCAGTTCCGCGACTCGATGCACATCCCCATCACGGATGCTCAGCTCGAAGAGAATCCGTATCAGCCGCCGTACTACAACCCCGGACCGCAGGACGAGACGATCCAGTACCTGCTCGAGCGCCGTCAGGCGCTCGGCGGATTCCTGCCGGCGCGCACGGCGACCCACGTGCCTCTCACCCTGCCTGACGACGCCGCGTACGCGCTGCCGAAGAAGGGCTCGGGCACCCAGGAGATCGCCACCACGATGGCGTTCGTACGACTTCTGAAAGACCTGCTGCGGGCGAAAGACTTCGGTCACCGCATCGTGCCGATCATCCCCGACGAGGCCCGCACGTTCGGCATGGACGCGTTCTTCCCGACGGCCAAGATCTACAACCCGAACGGGCAGCACTACACCTCCGTCGACCGCGAGCTGCTGCTCGCGTACAAGGAGAGCCCGCAGGGCCAGATCGTGCATGTGGGTATCAACGAGGCGGGAGCCCTCGCGGCCTTCACCGGTGTGGGCACGTCGTATTCGACCCACGGCGAGCCGCTCATCCCCGTGTATGTCTTCTACTCGATGTTCGGATTCCAGCGCACCGGTGACGCGCAGTGGGCAGCGGGCGACCAGATGGCGCGCGGCTTCATCATCGGCGCGACCGCCGGCCGCACGACGCTGACGGGCGAGGGCCTCCAGCACGCCGACGGTCACTCGCACCTCCTGGCCTCGACGAACCCCGCGACGGTGTCGTACGACCCCGCGTGCGGGTACGAGATCGCGCACATCGTGCGCTCCGGCATCGAGCGGATGTACGGCGGCGAGCACACCGACCCGAACGTCATGTACTACCTGACGGTGTACAACGAGCCGTACGTGCAGCCGAAAGAGCCTGAGAACGTGGATGTCGACGGCATCGTGCGCGGCATCCACCGCATCTCCGTCGCCGAGGGCGACGGGCCGCGCGCACAGCTGTTCGCATCGGGCGTGGGCGTGCCGTGGGCGCTGGAGGCGCAGCAGCTGCTTCGCGACGACTGGGGTGTCCAGGCCGACGTCTGGTCGGTCACTTCGTGGACCGAGCTGCGTCGCGACGGACTCGCCGCCGACGAGCACAATTTCCTGTACCCGCACGAAGAGCCCCGCACCGCGTATCTCACCGAGAAGCTCCGGGACGTGCCGGGCCCGGTCGTCGCGGTGAGCGACTACATGCACGCCGTGCAGGACCAGATCCGCCAGTGGGTGCCGAACAACTTCTGGTCGCTCGGCGCCGACGGCTTCGGGTTCTCGGACACGCGGCCCGCGGCCCGTCGATTCTTCAAGATCGACGGACCCTCGCTGGTCGTGCGCACCCTGCAGGCGCTCGCGTCCGAGGGTGCGGTGGATCGCAGCCTCGCTGCCCAGGCGATCGACCGCTACCGTCTGCACGACGTGACGGCCGGGACCAGCGGCAACGCGGGCGGCGAGAGCTGATCGCCCACGTGACGGACGGCCCGGCGACGATGGACAAGCCGGAGACGCTCGCGTGGCTGCGGCGCATCTCGGGCGATCTCGCGACGGCCACCACGAAGCGGCTCGAGGACTCGCTCCCTTGGTACGCCGAGATGCCCCCCGCGCGGCGATCGGCCGTCGGGCTGGTCGCGCAGGCCGGCATCACGTCGTTCATCCAGTGGTACGACGACCCCGACTCCACACCGTGGATCGCGGCGGACGTGTTCCTCGCGGCACCTCGCGAGCTGCTGCGCAGCGTGAGCCTCACGCAGACACTGCAGCTGATCCGGGTCACCGTCGAGGTCACCGAGGAGCGCCTGCACGGCAAGGGCGAGCACCTGCGCGAAGCCATCCTGCTGTACTCCCGTGAGGTCGCTTTCGCAGCCGCCGACGTGTACGCCCGCGCCGCGGAAGCACGCGGACTCTGGGATGCTCGGCTCGAAGCGCTGGTCGTCGACTCGATCCTGACCGGAGAGGCCGATGAGGAGCTCCCGAGTCGTATCGCGGCGCTCGGCTGGCACGGCCACGGTGAGGTGTCGGTCCTGGTCGGCACGACTCCCCCGCTGTTCGACGTGGACCAACTGCGGCGCACTGCGCGCAAGCTCGGCGTGGACGTGCTGATCGGCGTCCAGGGGTCCAGGCTCGTGCTCGTCATCGGCAGAGCCGAACTGCCCGGTCGCGACGAGGGTGAGCCCGAACTCGCCTTCCCCGAAATCGCGCGCAGGCTCGAGCCGGGATTCGGCACCGGCTATCTCGTGCTGGGGCCGGCTGTGCCCGCGCTCGTCGACGCCGGGCAGAGCGCGCGCGCCGCTCTCGCGGGCTTCGCCGTCGCCCGAGCCTGGCGGGGCGCGCCGCGACCGGTCGAGGCCGACGACCTGCTCCCCGAACGCGCCCTCGCGGGCGATCCGCTCGCGAAGCAGACGATCGTCGAGCGGATCTTCCGGCCTCTGCAGGCCCACAGCGCTGATCTCGTCACGACCTTGTGGAGCTACCTCGACAACGGCCGGTCGCTCGAGGCGACCGCCCGTGAGCTGTTCGTGCACCCCAACACCGTCCGCTATCGCCTGAAACGCGTATCGGATGTCATCGGGTGGGATGCCACCGGACCGCGTGAGGCACTCATTCTGCAGACCGCCCTCATCCTCGGCTCGATCGGATCGGACACGCGTCGGCGACCGCCCGCCGCACGTCGCGGGAATGCGTGATGCCCCCCTCGCGTCTGTGCGGCCCAGACAAAGGTCTGGGACATTCTTGTGACAAGATCGCCATAACCGCCCCTCGCATCATTGGCAGGATGAAATGGTGATCATCGCCGTCTTCCCCGGACAGGGATCCCAGACCCCCGGCTTCCTCGCCCCGTGGTTGGAACGACCCGGCGCTCGCGCGCGGGTCGAGGCCTTCTCCGAATGGTCAGGCGTCGACCTGATCGCCGCGGGCACGACGTGGGACGCCGATGCCATCCGCGACACTGCGGTGGCGCAGCCGCTCATCGTGGCGGCCAGCATCCTCTCCTGGAACGCACTTTCCGACAGAGACCGGATCGATGGTGTCGCCGGTCACTCCGTGGGCGAATTCGCGGCGGCGGCGGCGTCCGGCATCCTCTCCGAAGAAGACGCGCTGCGTCTGGTCGGCATCCGGGGGCGGGCGATGGCGCAGGCGGCCGCCGCCGAGGCCACCGGGATGAGTGCCGTGATCGGCGGAGACGAGGCGTCCGTCGTCGCCCGTCTCCGGCAACTCGACCTCACTCCCGCGAACTACAACGGGGGCGGGCAGCTCGTCGCCGCGGGTTCGCTGGATGCGCTGCAGGCTCTCGCGGCCGATCCGCCGAAGGGCACCCGTGTCATCGCGCTGCAGGTCGCGGGCGCATTCCACACGCGTTACATGGCCCCCGCCGTCGACGCGCTGCGCGCCGCTGCGGCAGACGTCGCGGTCGCCGACCCCCGCGTGGCGGTGTGGTCGAATCGAGACGGTGCGCGCGTGGAGTCGGGCGCGGCATTCCGCGAGTCGCTCGTCGAGCAGGTGGCCTCGCCGGTGCGCTGGGATCTGTCGATGTCGTCGTTCGCCGACGCAGGCGTGACAGGCATCATCGAGCTCGCCCCCGCGGGTACGCTCGTGGGATTGGCCAAGCGCGCGCTGCGCGGCACGCCCTCAGTCGCGGTGAAGACACCCGACGATCTCGCAGCGGCCTCGGCCCTGCTTCAGGGAGACCCCGCATGATCCTCCGCCAGACCACCGGCCCGGACTACACCCGCATCTACTCCTACGGCGCCGCGCGCGGTGAGGTCGTCGTTCCCAACGACGATCTGATCGGTCCGATCGACTCCAGCGACGAGTGGATCCGGCAGCGCACGGGCATCGTGACGCGCACTCGCGCGCTGCACGACACGGATGCCATCGATATGGCGACGGATGCTGCGACCGAGGCGATCGCCCGCTCAGGCGTACCCGCCGATCAGATCGACGCCGTCATCGTCGCGACGATCAGCAACCCGAAGCAGTCGCCGTCGGTCTCGGCGATCGTCGCGGACCGCGTGGGGTCGAATCCCGCCGCCGCCTACGACCTCAATGCCGCGTGCGCCGGGTTCGCCTACGGCGTGGCGCAGGCCGATGCACTGATCCGAGCCGGGTCGGCGCACTATGCCCTGGTCATCGGCACGGAGAAGCTCAGCGATATCGTCGACCCCACAGACCGCAGCATCTCGTTCCTACTCGGAGACGGCGCAGGCGCCGTCGTGATCGGCCCGAGCGACACGCCCGGGATCGGACCGACCATCTGGGGCTCGGACGGCTCCAAGGCCGACGCGGTCGGCATGAACGGAACCCTCACGCAGTTCCGCGACGGAGAGGTTCCGTGGCCGACCCTGCGACAGGAGGGGCCCACGGTTTTCCGCTGGGCGGTCTGGGAGATGGTGAAGGTCGCACGTCAGGCTCTCGAGGCCGCGGGCGTGCAAGCATCCGATCTCGCTGCGTTCGTGCCGCACCAGGCCAACATGCGCATCATCGACGAGTTCGCCAAGCAGCTCGGACTCCCCGAGACCGTCGTGATCGGGCGCGACATCGAGACCACCGGCAACACGTCGGCTGCCTCGATCCCCCTGGCGACGCACCGCCTGCTGGAAGAGCACCCCGAGCTCAGCGGCGGGCTCGCACTGCAGATCGGCTTCGGCGCCGGCCTCGTCTTCGGTGCACAGGTCGTCGTGCTCCCGTGACCGGAACCCCGCGAACCATAGACTGACTCTCGGCCCCGCCCGGGCCCGCGACCCCCGAAGAACAGGAGACACCATGGCATTCACCAACGACGAGGTGCTGGCAGGACTTGCCGAGCTCATCACCGACGAGACGGGGATCTCGGCCGACGAGGTCGCCCTCGAGAAGTCGTTCACCGACGACCTCGACATCGACTCCATCTCGATGATGACGATCGTCGTCAACGCCGAGGAGAAGTTCGGCGTGACGATCCCCGACGACGAGGTCAAGAACCTCAAGACCGTCGGCGACGCCGTCACCTTCATCACGTCGAACCAGGCGTAGTCCGCCCGGTGGGGACGCACAGTCCCCACCGGACCCCACCTGAGGATCCACACATGAGTACCCCACGCATCGTCGTCACCGGCATCGGCGCATCCAGCCCGATCGGCGGGACCGCACCCGAGACCTGGGCGGCCCTGCTCAGCGGCGCCTCCGGCGCACACACCCTCGACTACGACTGGGTGGAAGAGTTCCAGCTGCCCGTGACCTTCGCCGCGCAGGCGGTCGTACGGCCGGACACCGTGCTGGAACGCCCCGAAGCGAAGCGCCTCGACCCGTCTTCGCAGTTCGCGCTGGTCGCGGCTCGCGAGGCGTGGGCGGATGCCGGCAGCCCCGATGTGGAGCCCGAACGGCTCGGCGTCGATTTCGCGACCGGCATCGGCGGACTGTGGACGCTGCTGGACGCGTGGGACACGCTGAAGGAGAAGGGTCCGCGGCGAGTCATGCCGATGACCGTCCCGATGCTGATGCCCAACGCCGCCGCTGCCGCGATCTCGATGCACCTGGGCGCAAGGGCGTACGCCCGCACCGTCGCATCGGCCTGCGCATCCAGCACGGAATCGGTCGTGAACGCGATGGCGCACATCCGCGATGGGCTCGCGGACGTCGTGATCGCGGGAGGCGCCGAGTCGGCGATCCACCCGATCACCGTCGCCGCGTTCTCTTCGATGCAGGCGCTCTCCAAACGCAATGACGACCCCGAGCACGCCTCGCGCCCCTACAGCGTGGACCGCGACGGTTTCGTCATGGGCGAAGGAGCCGCCGCGCTCGTGCTCGAGCGCGAAGACCACGCCCGCGCCCGCGGCGCCCGGATCTACGCCGTCGTGGTCGGCGGCGGCGTCACCGCCGATTCGTACCACATCACCGCACCGGAGCCCGAGGGCCTCGGCGCCTCTCGCGCCGTGCGACTCGCGCTGGAGTCGGCCGGTGCGGGTGTCCAGGACGTCACCCACATCAACGCGCACGCGACCTCGACGCCGACGGGCGACATCGCGGAGTACAAGGCCCTGCTGAGCGTGTTCGGCGATCGGCTGCACGATCTGCCGGTCTCGGCCACGAAGGGCTCCACGGGCCATCTGCTGGGCGGGACGGGTGCGCTGGAGGCGATCTTCACGGTTCTCGCGATTCAGAATCGCCTCGCTCCCCCGACGATCAACCTGACCACGCAAGACCCGGAGATCCCCCTCCGGATCTCCGCCGAGCCGGTGCCACTGGGCACCGACGAGCAGCTCGCGATCAGCAACTCGTTCGGATTCGGCGGTCACAACGCCGTGGCGGCGTTCGCGTCGGTCTGAGCGGTCGGAGGCACCCAGCGGGCGGTCAGCCCACTTTGTGCAGCCAGACGACGGAGGCGTCGTCGCCGGCGTGCCGGAAGGGCTCGAGCTCTTCGTCCCACGACGCCCCGAGTGCGATGTTCAGCTCGCGCTGCAACTCGAATGCGTCACCCGCGGCCACCTCGATCGCGTAACGCAGGCGGTCCTCGCCGATGACGACGTTGCCTGCAGCATCCGTCTGGGCATAGTGGATGCCGAGGCCGGGCGTGTGCAGCCAGCGCCCTCCGTCGCTGCGCGCAGACGGATCCTCCGTCACTTCGAAGCGGAGGTGCTCCCATCCGCGGATCGCAGTTGCGAGCGAGGCGCCCGTGCCAGCGGGGCCTTCCCAGTAGAACTCGGTCCGTCGGCTCCCGGCCATCACCGGCTGGTCGATCCAGTCGAAGTTGACCGGTCGGCCGAGAGTACGACCGACGGCCCACTCGAGGTGGGGGCACAATGCCCGTGGCGCGGAGTGAATGTAGATCACTCCACGCGCCTGTGGTGTCGCCATCATCTCTCCGTTCATCAGGTGCGTCTTCCCCAACGACCTGAACCGGAATGTGCGGCGTGTATTCGGTTTGCTGTGGCAATTATCGCTCAGAGGCGCCCGGAATCACAAGCGTGTGATTCCGCGGCGTGTCCGGCGCGACCCCGCGGTGCCGAGGGGGCACTCACGCTCCGGGTGCGAGCAGGCCGTTCTCGTACGCGAGGATCACCAGTTGCGCGCGATCGTGCGCGTGCAGCTTTGTCATCACCCGGTTCACATGGGTCTTCGCGGTGTGCGGCGAGATGACGAGCTGGTCGGCGATCTCGGTATTGGACAGACCGCGGGCCACCAGCAGCAGCACTTCTCGCTCGCGCTCGGTCAAGTGTGCGAATGCCGCAGACGCCGCCGGCCCCGCCGTGCCTCCTGGGAGCACGTACCGGGTGATCAGGGTTCGCGTGGCCGTCGGCGAGAGCAGTGCCTCACCCGCGTGCACCGCGCGTACCGCCCGGGCGATCTCATCGGGCTCGGCGCCCTTCCCGATGAATCCGCTCGCCCCGGCGCGCAACGCCGCCACGAGATACTCGTCCTCTTCGAACGTCGTCAGGATCAGCACTCGGGTCATGGCGAGATCGACGTCCGCGCAGATCAGCGCGGTCGCCGCGATTCCGTCGAGCTCCGGCATCCGGATGTCCATCACTACGACATCGGGCCGGAGGGATGCTGCCAGCACCACGGCCTCGGAGCCGTTGCGAGCCTCTCCGACCACGGTGATGTCGCGCTCGGCGTCGAGGATGTCACGCACCGCGGTGCGGATGAGCGATTGGTCATCGACCACGACGACGGCGATCACGATGCGTTCTCCCGGCCGAGCGGCAGCGACGCGTCCACGCGATACCCGCCCACGCTCATGCCGGTCTCGACCGTACCGCGCACCGAGCCCACGCGCTCACGCAGACCGATCAGCCCGTGGCCGCTCCGGGCGGCGCCCGCCGTCCCCGAGGTGGTATCGAAGGCGATGACCGGATTGGTCACGACGATGCGGAGCGTGTCGGGGGCGCGAGAGATCAGCACGTTCGCCCGATGATCGTCGCCGTGCTTGAGTGCGTTCGTCAATGCCTCCTGGATGACCCGATAGGCGACCCGGTCGGTCGCCTGCGGCAGAGGATCGCCGTCGCCCTCCACCCTCAGCGTGATCTCGAGGCCCCCCTCACGAAACTGCCTCAGCATGTCGTCGAGCTCGCCCAGACCCGGCTGCGGCGGCGCAGCGGCGGTGGTGGTGGAAGCATCCGATTCATCGATGCGGAGCATCGCGAGCAGTTCACCGATCTCCGCCAGCACCGCTCGCGAGGCTTCCCTGATGGTCGCAAGCGCCTCGCGCGTCTTGTCGGGCCGGGCATCCAGCGACGATGACGCGACACCGGCGTTGAGGCTGATCACCGCGATCTGATGCGCGACCGCGTCGTGCAGATCGCGCGCGATCCGCAGTCGTTCGAGGGTGATCCGCCGCTGTGCTTCGGCCTCGTGGGTCTCTTCCGCGCGGAGCGCGCGCTCCTGCACGGCGACGATGTATTCGCGCCGCGAGCGAGTGGCGTCGCCACTGGCGGCGGCGAAGGCGAGTGTCACGGCGGCCGGGAACACGCTCGGATCGAAGACGCCGTCGATCGCGGTGAGCAGGCTGAGTCCGGTCATCGCGGCAATCGTGATCAGCGCGATGAGGATCGTCTTTCGGCGCGGCGAACGATTGGCGACGCCGAAGAGAGCGATCGCCGTCGCAAGAGTCGGTGCGATCGCTTCGGCGCCGCTCAGCGTGGCGATGCCGAAGCATCCGGCGCAGGCGGCGAGCACCGGCACCGGCCACCTCCGGCGCAAGGGCAGCAGCGCGGCGGGAACGAGCGAGACGACGACGACCAGCGGCGTGACGGCGGCGTGCATCCGCGGAATGAAGAGCGGAGCCGATGCGGTGAGGATGATGAGCGCCGCAGCGAGGATGTCGCCCATCCACGGCTTGACCCACGACGGCGCGCGTGGCGGCACAGAGGCGAGTGCGCGCGCGCCGGCCGAGGTCATTGACCCAGTCTGCCGCGACCGGACGGCGGCGTCGTCACCTGAATGCGGCATCGGAGATACCACGGACGCGGTACGCAGATGACGACGACGGGACGATGCGCGTCTGAGAGCGGATGACGAGGCTGGAAGCATCCCGAATCAAGGAGTTCACATGACTGCCCCGCTTCTCACGGTCACGGACGTGCGCAAATCGTACGGCCGCGGCTCGAACAGGTTCGATGCCCTCCGGGGGGTGAGCCTCGACATCCATCAGGGCGAAAGCGTGGCGATCATCGGCAAGAGCGGCTCCGGCAAGTCCACGCTGATGCACTTGCTCGCTCTGCTGGATCAGCCCACCAGCGGCACGATCGCCCTCGAAGGCGTCGACACGCATTCGCTGCGCGGCCGCGCCCTCAACCGCACCCGCAACAAGACGTTCGGGTTCGTCTTCCAGCAGTTCTTCCTCACCGCGAACACCTCGGTGCTCGAGAACGTCGTGCTCCCCATGAAGATCGCCGGCGTCGGCCGTAGTCAGCGCAGGCAGCGCGCTCTGGCAGCACTCGAGCAGCTCGAACTCGCCGACAAGGCGCGCAGCAAGGCGCTCAATCTCTCGGGCGGACAGAAACAGCGCACCGTCATCGCGAGGGCGCTGGTCAACAACCCGCGGGTCATCTTCGCGGACGAACCCACCGGAAACCTCGACTCGGCCACAGGCGCCGTGGTCGAAGACATCCTCTTCGACCTGAACCGCGAGCACGGCATCACGCTGATCATCGTCACCCACGACGAAGATCTCGCCGCTCGCTGCGACCGGCGCGTGCATATCCGCGATGGGTTGATCATCTCGAACGAGGCGGTGGCCGCATGAGAACTCTCGATCTGATCTCTTCCGCCGTCGGCAACACCTTCCGGTCGAAGACCCGCACCATCCTCACGATCCTCGCCATCTTCGTCGGCGCGTTCACCCTCACCGTCACCAGCGGGCTGGGTACCGGGATCAACCGCTACATCGACGACACCGTCACCTCGATCGGGGCGTCCGACGTGATGACCGTCGCGAAGGCGTCGGTATCGAGCGGCGTCGCAGCAAGCGGCCCCACCGAGTACGACCCCGACGCGATAGCAAGCACACAGCCCGGCCCTCCCGGGTCTACCGTCGTCGCGATGACCCCGGCAGATCTCGATACCCTCTCGGGCATCGACGGCGTCGAGCGCGTCCAGGCGACCAAGGCGGTATCGGCCGAGTACATCCAGTACGACGACGGCACTCGGTACATCGTGAGCGTCGGATCTCTGGTCGCGGGCCAGACGGTGAGTCTGTCAGCGGGAGCGGAGCCCGACAATGCTTCGAGCACCCTCCAGCTCGCGTTGCCCGAGGCTCTCGTCGAGCCGCTGGGTTTCGCCGACGCGGATGCTGCGGTCGGGAGCACCGTGAAGATCGCGGTGACGGACGCCCAGCGCGCGCAGCACCTCATCGAGGCCACCGTCGTGGGCGTCGCCGAGCAGGGTCTCGCCGGAACGGGGTCGAGCATCGTCCCGAACCAGGCGCTGACCGACGAGCTCTTCGCGGCGAAGAATATCGGCGTCCCCGCGGATCAGCAGGATCGGTTCGCGCAGGCGAGCGTGTGGTTCAGCCCGGATGCCACGACGCAGCAGATCTCGGATCTGAAGACCAGTCTCGCCGACGCCGGATACACGGGCACCACCGTCGCCGATCAGCTCGGTGCGTTCAAGACCGTGATCGACGGCATCGTGCTCGTCCTCAATGCTTTCGCGATCATCGCGCTCCTGGCGGCGAGCTTCGGCATCGTGAACACCCTGTTCATGTCTGTCCAGGAGCGCACTCGTGAGATCGGTCTGATGAAGGCGATGGGAATGGGCAGCGGCCGCGTCTTCACCCTGTTCAGTCTGGAGGCGATCTTCATCGGCTTCTTGGGCAGCGCGATCGGGGCGGGGATCGGAATCATCGCCGGCACGGCGCTCAGTTCGGCACTGTCCAAGACACTGCTGGCGAACCTTCCCGGCCTGACACTCGTCGCCTTCGATCCGGTGTCGATCGCGACGATCATCCTGATCGTGATGGCGATCGCTTTCCTGGCCGGCACCCTGCCCGCCGCTCGTGCCGCGCGCGCCGATCCGGTCGAGTCGCTGCGATACGAGTAACCGCCGAACGCACGAAGGCCGCGGTCAACCGACCGCGGCCTTCGTGCATTCCTCGGGTCAGACGATCACGCCTCGCTCATGGCGAGCACCTCGGCCTGCCCCTTGGCTGCGTAGTACGCCGCGCGCGCAGCATCCCTCCGAGCCTGTTCTGCGTAGCCGGCGTCCAGCACGTCCTGTGAAACCTCGACACTCTCGACGCGGTTCACGCCGTGGCACTTCTCGATGTAGGCGTCGAGCTCGGGCCCCGACGTCCACGACGTGATGAGGCAGTAGCGCGGGTCGGTGCCGTTGTGCGTCGCCGCGTGCCAGAGGCGCTGGGTGTCGATGATGAGCTGTGCCCCGGCGGGCAGCGCGATGCGCGTCTCGCCCTGGGGGTCGGTGCGATTCTCGCGGAGCACGAAGTAGCTGTCGGTGTCGTCGGTGAGGTTGAAGAAGCCGCGCACCACCCACCCGGTGCCGTCGGGGTTCAGGCGGTTGTTGTCATCCTGGTGCAGGTTGTAGAGGCACTCGCCGTACGGGGTCGGCTGCAGCTCGATGACGCGGCAGCGACCGACGTTCGCGCCCGGCTCCTGGGCGCGTCGCGTCAGATTCGGCGCCTTCTCGGTCTGCGAATCGATCCAGACGCCGTCCTTGTCGGTGCGCGGCGGCTTGTGGTTCCAGAATCCGTTGCACTCGATCTCTCCGAAGGCGCTGGCCAGCGGCGCGAAGCGCGTGTCACCGGACGACTTCCAGTCGTTGTACTCGATGTCGAGCCATTCTGTGGGATCGAGTTGCTGGTTGTAGCGATCGAGGACGACGTAGCCGGTCTCTTCGAGAGCGGCGGACTTGATGTAACCCATGAGGTGGATCAGCCTTTCGTCAGGGGCCAGCACGTTTTAACAGGCCCAACTTAGGCAAGCCTACATCGGGGGCTCATCCGCCCCCCGGGGCTCCGCCGTGAATACCCGGGCGCCCGCATAGGGTGGGTGAGTGACCATGGGAAGCGCGACCAACGTGGATGCCGTCGCGGTGAATACCATCGCGTGGCTGTCATCCGCCGAGACCACCATCATGGTTCCCGTGTACCAGCGCCAGTACCGCTGGGACATCGGCGGCTGCGAACAGCTCCTCGCCGACATCCGGGCGGTCGCCGACGCAGATGAGCGCCACATGCACTTCCTCGGTTCGATCCTCTCCACGAGCAGCACGAGCGCAGACGTCGCCGAGCTCGTGCTGATCGACGGACAGCAGCGCATCACGACGCTCATGCTCCTGATCGCCGCCCTGCATCACTCGATCGGCAGGTCGGATCCCGAATTGGCGGAGCAGCTGCATCGGGTGCTCGTCTCCGGGTCCGATCCGGGTAGCACGAAGCTGCGGCCGCATCCAGAGTGGGCGGACGTCTTCGAGAGCGTCGTGCTCGACCGCCGCGCCCCCGCCGACGCTGAGCGCGAGTCGCGCTTCGACGACAATTACGCGTTCTTCCGCAGTCAGGTCGCCCCAGAGGAGGCGGCGGCGATCTGGCGCGGCATCCAGAAACTCGAGCACGTGTCGATCACCCTCGGAGCAGGTGCGAACGCGCAGCAGATCTTCGAGAGCCTGAATTCGACGGGTGAACCGCTGCGGGATCACGAGCTGATCCACAACTACATCCTCATGGGTCTGTCGCACGCCGAGCAGAGCGAGATCGAGGAGGACTACTGGCTGCCGATCGAGCGTGCCACCGGCGAGCAGATCGGCAGCTTCTGGCGCCACTTCCTCATCATGACCACGGGGCGGGAGGTCACCGTCGCAGGTGAGCGCGGGGTCTACGACGCGTTCCGTCACCGCTTCCCGCGGCTGGACATCGCGAGCCTGCGCGAACGGGCGGGTGAATGGCGCGCCTACGCCGAGGTCTATCGGGTCCTCCTCCATCCGGAGGAGGCGATCGATGACGAGGTCTCGCGTCAGCTCGCGTACGCCAACACGTTCGGGCGCGGCATGTATCCGCTCATCATGCGCGCCTACGGCGACTTCCTCGCCGGGTCGAGCGACCGCCCCGCCACCGTCGAGTTGCTCGAGAACGTGCAGGCGCTTCTGCTGCGCCGCACGATCGTGGGGATCAGCAACGATCTGCTGGTGGCCCGGCTCTGTCGTGCCCGCGATGCGGGCCCGGAGAGTCTCACGCACGCCATCTCGCGGATCATGCCCTCTGACGAGCGGGTGCGGGTGGCGCTGAAATACGGGGATCTGCCGTACGCGTCGTATGTTCTCGGCAGGCTCGCGGGAGCCGAGTCGCTCGCCGGTCTCGAGGTCGAGTACATCTTCCCGCTCGCACCGGGCGACGACTGGACCGGCGACGGCAGGCGAACCTGGGCCGAGTTCAGCGACGACGAGCAGAACAGCCATCGCGCGCTCGCCCCCTCGCTCGGCAACCTGACGCTGCTCGAGGAACACCTCGCGGAACAGGTCTTCGGTGCGTCGTTCCCTGAGAAGCGCCAGGCATATGCCCGCAGCGGCATTGAGCTGACGCGAACCGCGGGCGCAGCATCCGTCTGGGGTACTGCCGCGATCACCGCGCGGACCGCGGAACTCACCGGCCGGATGCTGGAGATCTGGCGTCGCCCCGCGACCATCCTGATCGACGACGACGGCCTGACGCCGGTGCTCGACGCCAAGCGGCGCCGGGGGTGGCCGCCCGGGTGGGAACGCGAGTGGGAGTACGTCGAATATCGCGGCGAGCACTGGGAGGTGCACGACGTCAGGTACCTTTTCAACCGCATCTTCAAGCGGCTCTGGGCCGATTCGCGCGGCGCCGTGGTCTCCTTCAGTGCGCGGCACGGCGGACCCATCTTCCCCGCGCAGGCGTGGGGCGGCCAGTGGGACGTGATCGACGACCAGCACTTCCTCTACATGGGCTGGGACTCGAAGTACATGCTGACCGCCGTGCAGGGGGTGCTCGACGAAGCCGGCATCGCGCCGGAGGTGTTCGTCAAGTATTCGTATATCGGCGCCGCGATGTGATCGCGCGGTAGGTGCGCTGCGCGAACACCTGGTCATTCACTCGCATCGCCAGGGTTTTGGAGATTGGATCGAATTGCGTCGACCAGCGTCCGCACCACTTGTTCTCCGCTCACGCCCCACTTCTCTTTGCCCAGCTGGCCGCTGACCTCGAGTCCCGCGATTCCGTGTGCGCTCGACATGAGAAGTGCTCCATAGCGCAGGACGTCTTCTTCGCCGACCAGGTCGGCGACAATGGCGAGGAACGCGTCCTGCAGGCGGCTCGCCGCCGCCGCCGCTTCCGGGTCGCCTACTGGTGTGCTGAACATCAGAGCGTATCGATGCGGTTGCCGGCGGCCGAGCTCGATGAGCGTGAGGAGGGCTTGCTCGAGTCGCACGCTCGGGCTGGCGCCGGGATCAGCCCGCAACGCGTCTACGTCGTCGGCCAATGCGTTCCAGGCGTTGATCGCGAGTTGGGTCAGTAGGTGCTCCTTGCTCTGGAAGTGACCGTACGGCGCGCCACGGGACACCCCGGCACGGGCGCCGACGGCGCGAAGCGTCACCGCGTCGGGCCCCCCCTCGTCGATGAGTTCGGACGCGGCACGCACGAGGGCGCTCCGAGTCTCTGCCGCGGCTTCAGTGCGCGTTCCCATACAGGCAATTCTAATTGACAATGTCATATGAACACCGCACAGTTGTTCATATGACACTGACACATGAGACCGCGAACCACTCCGAGCATGAACTGGTAGTCGTCTCCGGTGCCTCCACCGGTATCGGTGCCGCGACAGCGCGCCAGCTTGCCTCGATGGGCTTCCATGTCCTCGCCGGTGTGCGCACATCCCGTGATGCCGACGCGATCCGCGCCGGCGGCATCGAACCGATAATGCTGGACATCACCATCTCGCAACACATCGACGACCTTGCTGCTCGTATCGCCGCCGACCCTGAGAAACGCCCGTTGCGCGCTCTGATAAACAACGCCGGCATCGAAGTCAACCTCCCCGTCGAGGTGCTGCCGCTCGACCTATGGCGTTCACAATTCGAGGTCAACTTGTTCGGTCACGTCGCTGTCATCCAAGCGCTCCTGCCCATCCTCAGGAAAAGCCGTGGCCGGATCGTCAATATCAGCTCCGTCGGCGGCGAAGTCGCACTCCCCAACTACGGCGCCTATGCCGGGACGAAATTCGCTTTCGAAGCAGCCAGTGACGCATTGCGAAGAGAGGTCTCCGCACAAGGGATACAGGTCGTCGTCGTCCAGGTCGGCGGCGTGAAGACCGTCATGGCCGACCGCAGTGGACCGCTCTCGCTCGAGCTCGCGGAGAAGATGAGTCCCGAACACACTCGGCTCTACGGCGACCTGATCTCATCAGCAGTCGCGTCACAGACGGCGTTCCTCACACGTGCCCTTTCCGCGGAGAAGGCGGCCATCAAGATCGCAAAGGTGGCCACGACGGCACGACCTCGCCCCCGCTACACCCTCGGGATGGATGCCGCTTGGGTCATCCCGCTCAACCGCATCCTCCCGACGCGGGTGATGGACCGGGTGCTCTCGCCAAACCGTTGAGCCGCTCCTTGCCGGTGACGCAACGCGAAACGACCTCCGCCGCAAAGCAGAGGTCGTTTCTCGGAACGAACCGCACGAGCCAGATTGCCCGCCCGTTTGAAGAGCAGAGTTCTCGTAGGGCGGGTGGGACTTGAACCCACGATCGTCGGGTTATGAGCCCGCTGCCTTAACCAGCTTGGCCACCGCCCCTCGACTCTCGAGCCTACTGGCTCAGATCACCCGTATCGGGCGACGGGACACTCGGTCGATGGATGCGCCGGCGCGTGGGGTGTGCCACAACTCCGCCTCGACCAGCACGAAGCGACGAGGGCTGCGCGCAAACGCGGGGGCACGCGCCACCGCTCGACGATTCGGGGAGGAGATATGACACACGAGACGACCGTGGTCACAGCATCCCTCCCGTGCGTGGCCGCCGCACCGGCGCCATCACCCCGCGACGATGCACGCAACGGTGGTGACATCGATCACGGACGGATCAGCATCCGTCCCGTCGGCTGATTCAGGGCTTGCGCTCGACGTCGTCGGCTTCCGGGCCCCGCCAGACCTTGGTGACGACCTCGTTGACCCGGATCGCCGCGGCCTTCGGCCCGGGCTCCGCGTCGCTGCCGCGCGCGATCGGCACCTCCTGGCTGTGACTGATCACGACCTGAGGGTGGAACCGGGCGAGCTGCACGACGCCCCAGACCGCCAGCGCGCCTGCGGCCAGGAACCCGATATACGCCCACAGCGGGGCGCCCGATGCCTCGCCCAGCACGATCAGACCGATAAGTACCGCCACCATCGGATCGACGACGGTGAGTCCGGCGATCACGAGGTCGGGGGGGCCGACCGAGTAGGCGGTCTGCACGAAGTAGGCCCCCACCGCGACCGCCGCGAGCAGCGCGATGAGACACGTGAGGGTGAGCCACTCGAAGTCGGCGTCCTGGATGCGCTTGATGACGACCTTGGCGAGGGTGGCGACGAAGCCGTAGATCACGCCGGCGGCCATGATGTAGAAAAGCGCCTGCATGCGCTTGCGGAGCCAGATCCACAGGACGGCGAAGACGACGATGACGACAGCCAGGATCACCAGGATGAGGATCAGCTGCTGCTGGGTTATCGGGTGTTCCTCAGCGAAGAACGCGGCGATCGTGACGAAGATGAAGATGCCGCCGACACACGCTGCGATCGCCATGATCGACTGTCGCGTCGGCTTGACGCCCGAGACGCGGGCGTTCAGCAGCGTGGTGATGACCAGCGCGATCGCTCCCAGGGGCTGCACCAAGATGAGCGGGGCGAAGGCGAGCGCGCCGAGCTGGCAGAGGATCGCGAGCCCCAGCAGCACCGTCCCGATCACCCAGGACGGACGTTTGAGCAGCGCGAGGAGCTGCCCACCGGTGAGACCGGAGGTGCCCGCCTGCTTCGACAGTCGCTCGACCTTCGTCACGCCGCGATGCTGGTACTGCGCCCCGAACGACATGAAAACCGCGCCCAGAAGGGCGAGCGGGATGCCGATGAGGATCGCAGGGTCGCGGAACACACCCACCAGGTGGTCGGTGACGTCGTTCAGTGAAGCTCCGGCAAGGGGCACCCCTCGACACTAATCGCACGGGTGCCTCGGTAGGCTCAAGGCGTGGCCGTTCTGTCGATTCGCATCGTTGGTGACCCCGTCCTGCATGCCCCCGCCGCGGCGGTCGGTGAAGTGACGGACGAGATCCGTCAGCTTGTCGCCGACATGTTCGAGACGATGGATGCTGCGCCCGGCGTGGGGCTCGCCGCCCCGCAGGTGGGAGTGGGCCTGCGCATCTTCACGTACAACTACGCCGACGACGAAGGACTGCCCTGGCGCGGCGTCGTCATCAACCCCGAGCTCTGGATCCACCCGCTCGTCCCCGGCGCCCCCGACCCGGACGACGAGTCCGAAGGATGCCTGTCGTTTCCCGGCGAACGCTTTCCGCTGCGCCGTTCGGAGCGCGCGGTCGTCACAGGAACGGATCTGGACGGTGCGGCCGTCCGCATCGAGGTCGACGGCTGGCGCGCACGGATCGTCCAGCACGAGTTCGATCACCTCGACGGCGTGATCTACATCGACCGCCTCGGCGACGGCGACTGGAAGACCGTGCAGAAGATCGCCCGCAAGCGCGGCTGGGGTCGGCCGGGCTCATCCTGGACGCCGGGCGTCGACGACATCGACGCCTGAGATCGCCGGGTGCGCCTGGGAACGAAGAACGGCCCCGGAGTGGAGTCCGGGGCCGTTCGCTCCCCGGCTTGGACTCGAACCAAGAACCTGCCGGTTAACAGCCGGCTGCTCTGCCAATTGAGCTACCGAGGAATATGCCCGCCTGCGCGGGCAACTCGAATAGCTTAGCAAACCGGTGGGCGTGCTCGTGAATCAGGACGCCGGTGTGCTCATCGATTGCGCGCCCATCACGACGCCACCATGCGATGCTCCGGCGCGACGCTCGGCGTCCACAGCAGATCCTCCGGCCGCGCACCGTACGCGATCGCGTGCCCGCTCCGCAGCACGAGCACGGCGGCGCCGAGATCGGTCGCCACCTCCGGCTCGTTCGTCACCACGAGAGACGACATCGCGTGCGCATCGCGGCGCCGGACGATCGCACCCCGAGCCGCCTGTCGCACCTCGACGTCGAGGTTCGCGAACGGCTCGTCGGCGATCAGGATGCGCGGCTGCAGCACCAGCGCGCGGGCCAGCGCGACCCGCTGGCGCATACCGGCGCTGAGCTCGTAGGGGTACTTCGCCGACGCCCCGAGCGGCAGCTGCAGTTCGTCGAGGAGGGTCGCGACACGGACAGCGAGCGCCCGCGGATTGACTCGCCGATCGCGGCTCGTGATCGGCTCGGCGATCACCTCCGAGACGGTGAGGCGTGCGGGGAGCCGCGCGCCGGCCCCCTGCGGCAGATAGCCCACCACGTACGTCAGAGTCCGGTGCGCCCGGCCAGGGCGGCGCACGGGGATGCCCTCCACCTCGGCGCTCCCGCCGACCACCGCGAGCCCTTGTTCGTCGGCGCCGGCCAGCACTGCGGCGAGACTCGATTTGCCCGCACCGGTGGCGCCCATGACGGTCAGGGTCGCGGCGCGAGGAAGATCGAACGAGACTCCGTCGACGACGCGGGCGTTGCCGCCGGATCGCGTGGACGCACGCGCGATGGACAGATCCACACAGTGGATGGCGACGGCAGCGTCCGGACGGTTCGGCATGCCCTCATCCTGCCGTCTGCGAGTGCCCGGCGCCACCTCGCCTATTGGTCGCCGAGGAACCGCCGGCGCTCGGTCTCGAGGTCGCGCAGGCGGACGTTGAGCGCGCGTCCCTCTTCGGAATTCGGCGACACGCGCTGGATCGCCCCGCGCAGCTCGACCTTCTCGCGGTCGAGCGCGCGCGCGACGATCCGTCGGGCGAGGTCGGTGGTGGAGGCGACGGCGTGAGCGTCGTCGCGGGCGGGGAAATCTCCCGTGAGGAGCTCTTCCGCGAGCCTCCGGTAGGGCTCTCGCACCGAGGCGACGGCCTCCACCGACCACCCCGACCGCGACATGTCCGCTCCGACCAGACTCTGACGGACGGCCTCGAGCGCGGGATGCTGGAGCGGCAGCGATACCGCTCGTGCGACGAGCTCGGCATCGAGCCGGTGGCCGAACTGCAGGAAGCCCATGAGCGCCTGTCGCTCGATGTCGGCCGAACGCGGCAGCGATGCGATTGTGACGCGCAGCGCGGGCTCGGCGGTCGTCTGCGACGCGGGAGCGCTCTGCGCGCCGGCCGGAGGGCGCGATGTCGTCGCCGACCCGGTCCGGGCGGCGCGCTCGACGGCGCGCTCGACCTCCGCGAGCTCCAGGCCCAGCCGTCGGGCGAGCACGCGCGTGTACCCGGGGCGCAGCGCCGGATCGCGGATCTCGGCGACGATCGGGGCGGCGGCGCGCAGCGCACCCGCGCGCCCTTCCACGGTGGCCAGATCGAAGCCGCCGAGACGCTGGTCGATCACGAATTCGAACATGGGCGCTTTCGCGTCCATCAGCGCGCGCACAGCGCCGTCGCCTCGGTGGAGGCGCAGGTCGCACGGATCGAGCCCGCCCGGCGCGACGGCGACGTAGGTCTGGGCCGCGAAACGCTTCTCGTCGGCGAATGCGCGCAGCGCCGCCTTCTGCCCGGCGGCATCCGGGTCGAACGTGAAGATGACCTCGCCCGCCGCCGAGTCATCCCCCATCACCCGGCGCAGCACCGTGATGTGGTCGGAGCCGAACGCCGTGCCGCATGTCGCGATCGCGGTGGTCACGCCGGCGAGGTGGCAGGCCATCACGTCGGTGTAGCCCTCGACGACGACCACCCGGTGCTCGCGTGAGATCTCGCGCTTGGCGAGGTCGAGGCCGTAGAGCACCTGCGCCTTCTTGTAGATGGGCGTCTCGGGAGTGTTGAGATACTTCGGACCGTTGTCGTCGTCGTAGAGCCGGCGCGCGCCGAACCCCAACACCTGGCCCGTGACGTCGCGGATCGGCCACACGAGCCGTCCGCGGAATCGGTCGTAGACGCCCCGCTGCCCCTGCGAGACGAGACCGGCGGCGATCAGCTCCTCACGGGTGAAGCCCTGTGCGGTCAGTGCGTCCATGAGCCCCGACCAGCCTTTCGGCGCGTAGCCGACGCCGAAATGCGCCGCCGCGCCCGCATCGAACCCCCGCTCCCCCAGGAACCGGCGTCCCGTCTCGGCCTCGGGCGTCAGCAGCTGTGCGCGGTAGTGCTCTGCGGCTGCGGCGTTGGCCGCGTAGAGCCTCGTGCGTCCCGCCGTCTCCGGCGCCGGCCCCCCGTCTTCGTAGTGCAGGGTGATCCCGGCGCGTGCGGCAAGCCGCTCGACTGCCTCGGTGAAGGAGAGATGGTCGAGATTCCGCAGGAACGAGTAGACGTCACCCGATTCGCCGCAGCCGAAGCAGTGATAGAAGCCGACCTGCGGCCGGACCGTGAAACTCGGGCTGCGCTCGTCGTGGAAGGGGCACAATCCCTTGAGCGAGCCGACGCCGGCACCTTTGAGAGCGACCCGCTCGCCGATGACATCGGCGATGTTCGTTCGCGCCTTCACTTCGTCGACGTCGGCCTGCAGAATGCGCGGCATCAGGTCTGCCCTCCGCGATGCGGCGGGCGCGAGCCGGGAGCCCACACGCCGAGGGAGGCGGCATCCACTTCGGCGATCAGCCGCCCGTGCCAGGCGATCGCGTGCTGGTCGGTGAGGCTCGCGACCTGGTCGACCACCACGCGGCGGCGAGCAGCCTCCGTCGCTGCTGCGGCGAAATCCGCCCCGTGCAGCGCGTCCAGAGCCTCGGGAGCATCCCACAGCGCGGTGGCCAAGCGCTTGAGGACGTGCCGCTGCTCCTTGTAGAGCGCCTTGCGCCCGTCGATCGAGACCACGAACGCCCCGATGATTCCCTTGAGCACAGCCATCTCGGCCTCGATGACACGCGGTACGACCACGTGGGCGCGGTAGCGCGTCAGCACGGCCGCGGGGTACGCGTCACGGGTCGCGGTGGTCGACGCGCGCGCGAAGCGCCCGATCAGGTCCGACGTGAGGTTCTTCAGTCGAGCCAGCGCGGCCCGGGTGCCATCGAACGAACGGATCCATTCCGGCATCCGCATCAGGCGGAACAGTGCGTCGGCGAGCTCGTCACGGGCGAAGTCGTAGCCGACCCACACCTGGATCGCGGTGAGCAGCGCCTGGTGTTCGGCCGCGTCGGCGAGGCGTGCCGGATCGAGATAGCCGTTGACCACGGCATCCTCGAAGTCGTGAACGGAATAGGCGATGTCGTCCGAGAGGTCCATGACCTCGGCCTCGATGCAGCGCACTCGCCCCGGCGCCCCATCGCGCATCCACAGGAAGACCGGCTCGTCGTCGGGATAGACACCGAACTTCAGCCGCCCGCTCGCATCCGGCAGCGGGTGATCCGCCGTCCACGGATACTTGCACGTGGCATCGAGGCTGGCCCTGGTCAGATTCAGGCCGAACGTGCGTCCGTCGCCATCGACCACCTTGGGTTCGAGGCGGGTCAGGATCCGCAGCGTCTGCGCGTTGCCTTCGAATCCCCCGATGTCTTCGGCCCATTCGTTCATGGCCCGCTCGCCGTTGTGACCGAAGGGAGGATGCCCGAGGTCGTGGCTGAGGCAGGCCGTGTCGACGACGTCGGGCGAGAGGTGCAGCGCGGTCGCGAGCTCTCGTCCGACCTGGGCGACCTCGAGCGAGTGCGTCAAACGATTGCGCGCGAAGTCGGCGGGGCTCGCCGGGCTCAGCACCTGCGTCTTGGCGGCGAGCCGGCGCAGGGCCGCGGAGTGGAGCACGCGTGCGCGGTCGCGCGCGAAGTCGTCGCGCTGGGAGCGGTGGCGTTCGGGGTGGAAGCGGGCGGCGTCGAGGTCGTCGTAGCCGGACGGCCGGCCCTGTGAGAGGCCGACCGCCGCGAAGGACTCAACCGCCACTGTGGTCCAGTTCGGCATCGGCAAGGGCGACGGATGCCTCGGCCCCGAGGTCGCGCGACGCCAGCCAGCCGTCCGGCAGGGCGGGGCGCTTGGGGGTTCCCGCGCGCCCGCGCTGGCCCTCGGCGGCGGCGCCGGGGTAGGGCGCGTCCAGGTCGAGCGTCGCAAGGAGCACGTCGATCTCGTCGAGTGTGGAGACGGTGGCGAGGGCTGCGCGCGTGTCGCCGCCCACCGGATAGCCCTTGAAGTACCAGGCGACGTGCTTGCGGATGTCGCGGCATCCGCGTCCTTCATCTTCGAAGAACTCGACGAGCAGCTCGGCATGCCGGCGGAACGCGCGGGCGACGAAGCCGAGGGTCGCATCGACCGGCTCGGCGGTCGTCGCATTCGGGCCCCCGAGCGCGCGAGCGAGGTCGCCGAACAGCCAGGGTCGCCCGAGGCATCCTCTTCCCACCACGACACCGTCGCAGCCGGTCTCCGCCATCATCCGGACGGCGTCGTCGGCCCCCCAGATGTCGCCGTTGCCCAGCACGGGCACGCTCGTCACGGCGTCCTTGAGCGCGGCGATCGCAGACCAGTCCGCCGTGCCCGAATAGAACTCCGACGCGGTGCGGGCATGCAGAGCGATCGAGGCGACGCCGGCGTCTTCTGCAATCCGGCCCGCATCGAGATAGGTGAGATGGTCGGCGTCGATTCCCTTGCGCATCTTCACGGTGAGCGGAATGTCTCCGGCAGCGTGAACGGCACCCTCGACGATCTCGCGGAACAGCCCGAGCTTCCACGGCAGTGCGGCGCCGCCACCTTTGCGAGTGACCTTGGGAACGGGGCATCCGAAATTCAGGTCGATGTGATCGGCGTGGTCTTCGGCGACCAGGATCCGGACGGCTTCGGACACCGTCTTCGGATCGACGCCGTACAGCTGGATGGAGCGCGGAGTCTCGGACTCGTGATGGCGGATGAGCCGCATCGTGGTCGCGTTGCGCTCGACGAGCGCGCGTGAGGTGATCATCTCGCTCACGTAGAGGCCGGCGCCGTACTCGCGGCACAGCCGACGGAAGGCGGTGTTGGTGATGCCCGCCATCGGCGCGAGCACGACCGGCGCGTCGAGGGCGATGGGCCCGATGCGCAGCGCGGGGGCGGGAGCGATGACGGATGACACCCCTTCATTGTCCCAGACCGACGACCGGCGAGACCGCATCCCACAGGGCATGACGCCTAGGTGTACTTCCTCGACTTGTTGTGAATGGGCGACATTCGCGACCGTTGGGTCAGCGTTCGTCGGCCTTCTCTTCAGCTGTCGATGCGCCTCCCGACTCAAGGAAATCCTTGTACAACGCCGTCTGCGCCAAGGCGGAGTACAGAAACACACCACTCAAGTTCGCCCATCCGGCACTCCAGGTCACCCTCGAGGCCAGCTCCCAGACCGAATCGGAGGGTCTTCGCAGAAGCGACTGCTCGACTTCACGGGCCCGGCTCAGGTGGCGTCCCGCATGCTGCCTAGACCGGTCGACGAGTCCTTCGAACCGGAAGCCGTGCCCGGGAAGCACTTCGTACTCCGGATACGCCGATAACCGCTCCAAAGACGACAGATATGCGGTCAAGGGATTGTGGTCCACTCGGTCCTTCAGCCCTAGCCCCAAAGCCGGATGCACCGCCGGGAGTATCGTGTCCCCACTGAAGAGCACCTGGTTCGCGTCATCGCGGATGCAGATGCTGCCTCGGGTATGTCCCGGGGTCAGCATGACGATGAGATCGCGTCCTGACACATCCAGACGCTCGCCATCTTCGAGTGTTCGATCCACGACGGTGCGTGGTTGTGGAGGGACGTCCTTCAACAACCGCGAAAGCTCTCGTTGCGGTTCGGACGGGACCTTCCAGCTCTGAATCCGCGTCTCGAGAGCTACCGATTCCCGTCTGCCGTAGCCAGCCGACTCGACATCATCTCGTTCGAGTCGATGTACTTGCAACTGAGCACCCGTGTGCTCGCGCAACCGCTGGGCCATGCCGATGTGGTCAGGATGGAGGTGCGTTGAAGTTACAGAACGCACCGCCGACGGGTGTGAGCCGATCTCCCCGAGCACTTTCAGCAATCGCGTCCAGTTTCGCTCCGAGTCCCACCCGGGATCAATGAGATGGATTCCGTCGTCTGCGTCGCATATGACGTAGGCGAGTGAATAGGCAGGGTGGCCCGGCATGTGACTCCCGAGCGCCCAGATACCGTCTCTCACCGGTTCTATGGAGGGGACCTGTCCGTGCCGCGTTGCGTCGAACTGAATCAGACTGCTGGCCGTCATCGGTCCGCCCGGAATCGTCTCCGATGAGTTCAAGGATTGTCCGGCAGCTTCTGGGAAGCTCGATAATCCGAGTAGGGGCCGTCACGCCAGTCAAGAGCGGGGCCGATCCCTTCGCCGCTGTCACGGGCCTCGTCGATCTTGTCGTGGAACTTGTACGCCTGGTCGGTGAACTGACTCATGGCGTCGAAGTCGGTCGAGCTTCGGATCGAGGAATAGATACCCATGTTCTCGTAGAACCGGTTCATATTCTGCTTCAGCATCGCCAAGTGATCAGAGGTGAGATTTCCGATGTTGTCAGCGAACGCGATGGCACTCTCCTCCAGGTCAGCGAGGTCCCAGGCGTGGTTGATCATTCCCATCTCCGCAGCCTCGGTCCCCGAGACTGATGCGCCCGTGTAGTAAAGCTCTTTGGCCTTTCTCATTCCGATCACCAGCGGCCAGATCGCGCCGTTGCGAGAAGTTCCGAACCGGACGCCGGGGTGGCCGAGTTGCGCGTCCGTGCTCGCGACGACGAGATCAGCCATCATTGCCAGTTCGAGGCCGCCGGCCAGAGCGTAGCCATGAACCTGCGCGATCGTGACTTTCGCCATGTTCCAGAAGTACATCTGGATGTCCACTACTTGTTGCATCCCGGTCCGGACGCCCATCACCAGCCTTCGCCCTTGATCGTCGTTCGCCTTGTACCCCGTGACAATCGCGTCCGCGCCTTCATCACGCGGCGGGGCGAGGTCGTACCCGGCGCTGAACGCTCTCCCCGCGCCTCGGAGAATTATCACTCGCGTATCGAAATCCGCTTCCAATCGATGCAGCGCATCGCTAAGTTCATACAGCATCTCGGAGTTGAGCGCATTCAACTTATCGGGACGATTCAAAGTGACACGACCTATCCGCCCGTTCGTGCCGACTCTGTCGAGGACGAGAAAATCGTATGCTTTCGAATATGGGTCTATGCTCACCGTCGTCCCTCCTTCCTGAACTGCTCGCTCGACCACATGGGATTACCTCGACCCATTGTCGATCTCCTCCAAGAGTTGCCTTCGGACGAACCGCTTGACCACCTTGCCGGTTTCGGTTCGAGGCATGTCGCCGTCGATGAAGAAGATGCGGCTCGGTACTTTGAAGTGAGCGAGGTGGCAAGCGACGTGTTGCTGGAGTTGCTCGGCACTCGTGCTCTCGTATCCCTTACTCAACCGGACCACGGCGACCAGCTCTTCATCGAACCGCGGATGCGGGATCCCGAACACCACGGCGGTGTGGACAGAGGGAGCCTCGTAGAGGACATGCTCGACTTCGCCGGTGTGAATGTTCTCACCAGCCCGGATGACGACGTCTTTGATGCGATCCACGATGTACAGGAGCCCGGCATCATCGAAATGAGCCACATCCCCACTATGGTGCCAGCCGTCAGTGAATGCCGCTGCCGTCTCGGCGGGGAGGTTCCAGTACCCGCGGGATACATTCGGGCCGCGCACCCACAACTCGCCGGCATCTCCCATGCGCACGCGGTTGCCATGTTCGTCGACGATCTTGACATCGACGACCGCGAGTGGGCGACCGACGCTGTGGGGGTGGAGCAAGTACTCAGCGCCACCGATGAATGTGACGCCGGTCGTGGCCTCGGTCATGCCGTATGCGGAAATCGGGATGACCTTACCGTGGAAGATTTGCTCGACTCGACGAACCTGCTCGGGCGGAATGGTTGTCGCCGCGAGGGCGAACCGCTCCAGACTCGACAAGTCACGCCTCACCAGCCCCGGCGAGTCGAAGATGTCTTGGGCTTGGAGCGGAACCCCGACGAATGCGGTGAGTCGCTCTCGTTCGATCAGATCGAGTGCCTTCTCGACATCCCACTTGGTCATCAAAGCGACTTTCGCGCCGGCAACGGCGTTCATATACAACGTGGCGAGTTGAGTGATATGAAACAGCGGCATCTGGGCGAGAACGCCCCCTTGGGGTTTGTCGCCGCTCTCCGACGATTCGGAGTCCTCGGCCAGCAATTGGGTGACTGCCGTGAGCGCCAAGGCGTTGACCACATTCGTGCAATGGTTGCGATGCGAATGCATGACACCTCTCGCACGACTCGTGGTACCTGAGGTGTAGACGATGGTGGCAAGGTCATCGGATGACAGTTCGACCTCAGGAAGATCCACCACTGTCTTGAGAGCGGCCTTCACTGTCTCCCATGGTGTCACTCGGTCGAATCGCCGATCTGTTCTGACCGAGACCGCCGTCCGCAACTGCGTGGACTCGCCGATCGCAGCCTCTAGACGTTCGATTCTCTCTCCGTCTGCCACCAGGACGACCGCGCCGCAATCCTCCAGAGCGAACGCCAGCTCACTCGCTGTCCACCAAGCGTTCAAGGGGACGACGATCGCTCCGATGGCCTGACACGCCCAGAAAAAGATGACGAACTCCGGATAGTTGCGCATCGAGATTGCAACGCGCTCCCCTTGCGAGACGTTGTTCTCTCTTACGAGCCAATCGGCCAGCTGAGCGACCACTTCAAAGAATTCGGCGAACGTGTAACGCTCATCCTCGTAAATCAGATAGTCCTTCGCGCCGTGGTCACGAGTCATGAGCAAAACGTCACGCAACGTGTGAGGAGGTGCGGAGTAGGTCCTCAGTGTCGTTCCGAGCACGTTCTGTTCCGTCAGCTCGAATAGTCCGCCGGGTCCGGTGATCTTGTATTGCGCCTCAGCCAGGGTGATGGGCATCGTCATCGATCCTTCACGGGTCATGTTGCTCGGGTTTGGGGTCGCGGAGCCGCGCTGAGCGGCCCGCTCGAGTTAGTAGTCGTAAAAGCCGCGCCCAGACTTTCGACCGAGAAATCCGGCCTGCACCATCCGCCGCAGTGCAGGGGGCGCGACGGTGGACGCGGTCGCGAACTCCGCGTGAAGGGAATCAGCGACTCCGACGATGACGTCGAGCCCGATCATGTCCATCAGACGGAGGGGGCCCATGGGATGGTTGCACCCCTTCTCCATCGCTGAATCGATGTCCGCGGCGGAGGCCAGGCCCGCGTCGCGCATCCGCGCAGCGGAAAGAAGGTACGGCACAAGAAGTGCGTTGACGATGAAACCGGACTGGTCCGGTGCGGTGACGGGCTCTTTGCCGAGCGTATCTCTGACGAATTTCGCGACAGCCTCCACGCAGCTAGCCGCCGTGAGCAGCGTCGGAATCAACTCAACGAGCCCCATGACGGGCGCTGGATTGAAGAAGTGGATGCCCAGGAACCGGTCAGGTCGCGCGACCGATTCCGCGAGATCCGCAAGCGGGATCGAGGATGTGTTGGAAGCCAGAACAGCGGATGGGTCGATAACCGAACTGACCTCGTGCAGAACGCGTCGCTTGAGTTCGCGGTCTTCGGGAAGCGCCTCGATCACCAGGCCGCAGTCGCGAAGATCCTGCAGTCCGTCCACCCGCTCGAGGGATGACATCACCTGATCCCGGCCTGCCGCCACAGGCTGCTTGGTAAGCGACTGTTCCAGCCGATCCTTGAGGCGCGCCCAAGCTGGGGCGTTCGGCTCCGTGACGAGAACACGGCTTCCACCTCGCAGGCATACTTCCGCGATACCGGCTCCCATCGCGCCACCGCCGATGATGCCCACGCGCTCGTTCATGATGTGCCCCGTTGCTCACTTGTCTCGCTACCGACCGACTGGACGGTCGAGATGACTACTTGAGGTTCTCAGACGATCGGGGCATTGTCAATCCCAGTGGAACGTGGGATCTTGACAGCCCGCGAAGGCGTTGCGATGATGTGGCATATACCGACCAGTCAGTCGGTATATGCCATTCCGCTTCCGCGCCTTGGTGGACCCGACATCACGATTGAGGATTTCATGAGCAACGAAGTTACGCCCGGCCTGCTGGGAAACGGCGTCCACTCGATTCACGCGAACGACATCACCCTCAGCGTGACAGTGACCGGAGATGGCCCGGCTGTGGTTCTCGTGCACGGATTTCCGGAACTCGGTTCCTCATGGCGAGACGTTGTTCCGGGACTCGTCGATGCGGGCTACCGCGTGATCGTGCCTGACATGAGGGGTTACGGGAACAGCGACGCTCCAGATTCGGTCGACGACTATGACGTGGAAACTCTGGCCCAAGATCTCTTGGGGATCTTGGACGCACTGGGAATCGACACTGCGAGTTTCGTCGGACACGACTGGGGAGCGTCCGTCGTCTGGTATGTCGCTGCGGCCCATCGAGATCGAGTGAATTCGGTGGCGGGTCTCAGCGTTCCCGTCATGAGACCCGCTCCGGTGGCTCCGCTATCGATCATGCGACGCCGGTTCGGCGATGACTTCTACTGGGTGCGGATTCAGGACAGCAGTGAACCAGATCGAGTGCTTAACGCCGACCCCAGGGTCAGCCTCGCGACCTCATACTCGGGCGCTCTGGACGGCATGGGTGGCATCGACTTGGCCGCAGGGTTTGACCAGCCCCCCGCTTGGCTCAGTTCGGAGCAATTCGATGCGGAAGTTGAGGCGTTCGAGCGCAGCGGCTTCACCGGTGGCCTCAACTGGTATCGGAACATCGACCGCAACTGGGAGCTTTGGAAGAGCCTGGACCCCATCCCCGCTCCGGCGATGTTTGCGACTGGAGAACTCGACTCCATTTCGTCCTTCATGCCCAGCACCGATCTCGAGGAAATGTGCCTCGACCTGCGAATCGTGGAAGGCATCGAGGGCGCGGGACACTGGCTGCAACAGGAGCAGCCAGCAGAGCTATCCGCCCTTCTCCTACGCTTCCTAACTTCGGTGCATACCCGCTAGACGGCAGACCGGTAGTTGTCGACGCGACTCTGTCTGCCGCGAGAGAGCTTGACCGATGCGTCGGTAGCTGGGATCAATTCTACGTTCGCTCTTGTTTCTGCGACCTTTGCGGCGCAGACTGACCGGGTCGCCCAACCGACTGACTAGTCGGTCGGGTTTCACTCCACGAGAACCGATCGTGTTTCAACCAATCAAACGGATAGGACAAAGATGTCTCACTATGTGCCGGCCGTGAGCCCGCCTCCTCAGACTCATCGAACGATCGACGAAACCATCGACAACATGAAGCGGGTGGGCCTGACGCGCGGCGCGTGGGTTGCTCTCATGCTGGCATTCATGTTCGCGAGCTATGACATCGTCGTGTTCGCGCTCACTGTGCCGTCAGTCATTCGCCAATTCGGAATTCTTCCGACCGAACTCGCGCTGCCTGTGGCGCTGAACCTTCTTGGCTACGCCGTCGGTGCGTATATATTCGGTCAGTTATCCGACCGACGCGGTCGACAGCTCGGTCTCTTCCTAACCTTCGCGTTGCTAGCTGTCGGAGCGTTTCTCTCTGCATTCGCCTGGGACATCGTCTCGCTCGGAATCTTCCGATTTCTCGCCGGCGCCGGGATGGGTTCTGTGTTGTCCCTCTGCGCAGGATATGTCGGCGAGATGGCACCGAGTAACCAGCGAGGCAAGTACCTGTCCAAGATGACCTTCGTCGCCGCAGTTCTCGTCACCGCGCTTGGATTCCCGTCTCTGGCCGTGCTGGCTGGGTTACCTGAAATCGGGTGGCGAATCCTCTATGGGTTCGGTGCGTTTGCGATCGTTCTGCTCTTCTTCATCAACAAGAGGTCACTCATCGAGTCCCCTCGCTGGCTCGTCATCAGGGGGAGAACCCCCCAAGCCGCGGATAACGTGAGGATTCTTTTGCTTAACGCCGGAGAACCCACGCTCGATGACGTGAGCTTCGAAAGAGCCGCTACGACACCGGCTGAGTCCGGACAGCCGCATCCACTGAGAACCCTCCTTCGCCGTGGGCTCATCGGACGCCTTCTCGTCGTGCTGGGCTTCTGGTTCATCTTCTACATCGCGTTTTACGGCTTCAACAGCTATCTCCCGCTGATCCTCGAAGCCATCGGGATCAACACCTCGAACGCACTCTCGATCACAGTGTTCAGCCGCGTGCTTCCCATCCTCGGAGCGCTTGCTGTCGTGTTTCTCATCGAGCGGATCGAGAGGCGCACTCTCGTCATCGTCGGAACGGTGACATTCGCTGTAGGGATGCTGTGCATCATCTCCGGCCTCGGAGACGCGTTCGCTATCGTGGGAACGCTCATTGCTCAGGCAGGGATCGCCGTGCTCATCACACCGGCATATGCGTATACCGCGGAATTGTTTCCCACCGCCGTTCGCGGGACCGCTGCATCTATCGGCGACGGCGTCGGTCACCTCGGCGGGGCTGTGGCGGGCTACGTGATACTGCCAGTTCTCGTTGCGGGCGGCCCCGTTGCGGCCGGCGCGACGATCAGCGGCCTACTTCTTGTGAGCGCGATCATCGTCAGATTCGGACCTCGCACCCGCAATCGCTCACTCGTAGAGATCGCCGCGGAAGTCAAGCCTGCCGTCTGACTCCGCTTCTCACGATTCCTCCACGTCGACTCGCGCGGGTGCGCGCCGGCTGTCCGCCGCCCACGATCGCGAGTCGGCGCGCAACTCCTCGGAGGCCAATCCGAAGACGAGGTAATTCCAGAACGAATACGCGATTTCGCGGGGCCTATTCACACGTGAGTTTGAGGACAGCGGATACCACTGATAGGCCCAATTGCACATACCGAAAATTCCGAGAGTAACCAGCCGTGGGTCGGCGGCACGGAAGATCCCCAGGGTGATGCAGCTCTCTACGAGCGACCGAATAATGTCCTCGTATTCATCCCGGCTCGCGCGGACAGCCGCGCGAGCCGGAGCGAGTAGTTCGCGATGACTTTCGAAGAAGACTCGCACATGCCCGCGATGCGTCTGCATGAGTTCGAGGATGTCCGCCATGGCCTCCAGGAGCATTTGCTCGGGACGAAGTCCGCTGTGGACCCGAGCAGCGTGGCCGGCCAGAAGGAGATTGATGAACTCTTCGTGGATCTCCCGGAGTATCTCCTCTTTGCTCGAGAAGTAGTGGTACAACGTCGTCTTCGCCAACCCGATCTCGGCGGCGATGTCATCCATCGTCGTTGCCGAGTATGTCGATTGGTCGAAGAGGTTCGCGGCCGTCAAGACAATCTGAGCTCGCCGTTCGTCAGAGCTCATCGAGCGGCGCGCCGCTCGCACTCCAGGGTTGGTGGACCGCATGGATCTCCTCGCTGTTACCCGCCGAAATCCGCGCCACGATGCGGTGCGCCGGTCGACCCTGATGACCGACCGGTCGGACCGCAACGGCGGACTAGACATCGATGCTATCGCTCGCGGATCCGCTTGACGAATAGCCGCGCAGCTGTCAGAATCCTCTTGGATACCGACCGACTGGTCGGTAGGCACATCGTATCGAACGATCCTCACTTCGCGCAGACTGTCGGCGAATACGGACACGAACACTGGTCAGGAATGTTCTATGACTTCGGATGCTGCTCCCTTCGCCGGCAAGGTCGCCATCGTCACGGGAGCGAGTCGCGGCATTGGTCTGGCCATAGCTCGCCGCCTGGTCGCGGGAGGTGCGCGTGTTGTTCTCACCGCGCGAGGCGTCGACGCGCTGGAAGCTGCGGTCGCTACCTTCCCACCCGGAACAGCCAGCTTCGTGGCCGGACGGGCCGACGATGAGCACCATCTGCTCGAAACTATCGATGCCGTGGTCTCGGAATTTGGAGGGCTCGACATCCTGGTGGCGAATGCTGGCATCAATCCCGTCTTCGGGTCGCTCTTGGATCTGACGTTGGACAGCGCCCGTAAGATTCTCGAAGTGAACCTTCTGAGCACCCTGGCGTGGGTTCAGGCGGTTCATCGCGATTCCCGTCTCCAGTTCCGCGAGCGCGGCGGCAACATCGTCATCCTGTCGTCCACCGCGGGCATCGTGCCGAGTTCCGGCATCGGTTGGTATGGAGTGAGCAAGGCCGCCAATGCGCATCTCACGCGAACGCTGTCAGTCGAGCTGGCGCCCGATATTCGGGTGAACGCGGTGGCGCCCGCGGTCGTGAAGACCGAATTCGCGCGCGCGCTCTACGAGGGCCGCGAGGAGGATGTCTCCGCGGCCTACCCTCTGAAGAGACTCGGTACTCCTCACGATGTCGCGGAGGCCGTCGCATTCCTCGCCTCGCCCGCAGCCTCGTGGGTCACGGGGCAGATCCTCACTCTGGATGGCGGCCTGCTGAACGCCGGAGGGTCCGCCTAGTGCATGTCTGCGAACACCGCGGCCTGGCGCAAAAGGGCAGGAACCCCTTCGAGCAGCGTCGGCGCAAAGGTTGCGTCGTCCGGCCGCTCACGCTGTAGCCAGCGCGTGTAGATGGCTTCGCAGAATATCGCCGATTTCCATAGCGCAAGGGTCTGATACCAGCCGAGACCGCTGACATCCAGGCCTGAACGCGACTGATATCGCTCGATGATCTCGGCACTGGTCAGGAAGCCGGCTTCTCGAGTAACAGGAGATAGTTCCATCAGTGTCGGCACATGATCGTCCGCTGCGTACGTCGCCGTGAGGTAGCCCAGATCCGCGAGAGGATCGCCCAGGGCGGCCATCTCCCAATCTAGAACAGCCCGGACGGTGGCGGGTGCCTCGTCGCCGAACATGAGGTTCCCGAGACGGTAGTCCCCGTGCACGATCGCAGACTTTTGGGTCTTCGGAAGGTGTTCGATCAACCAATGGCCGATCGCCGCCACTTGGGGCAAGGCGCGCTGGGTATTAGGCAGCCACAGTGACGAGAATCGCTCGACCTGGCGCTTCAGATAGCCGTCCGGCCGCCCGAATCCGGCCAACTCCCCCCGCCCGATGTCGACGTCGTGCAACTGTACGAGTGTGTCGACAAGTTGGATCGCCGTAGCGCGGCGCTGCTCGAGGGAGTTCAGATGAGGCGGGATGCTATCCGTGATGACGTCGCCCAGAACGTACTCCATCAGGTAGAAGGGCACGCCCAGCCTGGCGTCGTCCTCGCAGACCGCCAGGACCTGTGGAACAGGGATTCCCTCTGCGTGGAGAAGATGTTGAATCCGCGCTTCCCGCACCATGTCATGGGTGGATCGGGGCAGAGGCGGGCGCGGGCCTCGACGCAGAACGACCTCGGTGCCTCCGCGCGAGATCAAGTAGGTGACGTTCGACTGTCCGTCTCCGATTCGAGACCACATCATGTGCCCGGAACCGATTTCCAACTCGTCCAGATAGGTCTCTATCGCGTCGACCACGAGAAGCGGCGGCGCCGGCAGTCGAGCGGCGTGCGCACGGGTCGCCACCACTTCGACGCCATCGGGTTCGGACTGCATCATCCCTCCCCCACCGAGCTCAGCACCCTGTCGAGTCGTTGCTCGCCACCCTCGATCTCGACCCTCCGGGCGCGGGAGGCCCGACGAGAGATCGCCCACTTATGCGTCTCGTTGGAACCGTCGTAGATCCGAAACGGTCGCACTTCGTTGAGGTAGGAAGCCAACGGAAGCTCGTCGGAAACCCCGTCGCCTCCGCAGATCTGCATAGATCGATCGATGACCCGGTAGATGGCCTCCGAGCAGTGGACCTTCGCAACCGATGACAGCGCCGATCCCCTTTTCGGATCAGACTCCAACTGTTCAGCGACCTTCGTGATGATCGCATCAGAGGTTTCGATGTCGATGACGGACTGCGCGATCATCTCTTGGACGATGCCGAGGTCTTTCATCGATGCACCGAACAGACGTCGATTTTCAGTCCGATCGAGTGCCAGATCGAGCGAACGACGAGCTAGACCCAACCACCGCATACAATGCGTCAGTCTCGCGGGGCCCAGCCGGACCTGTGCGTACCGAAAGCCCGATCCCGGCTCGCCCAGCACGGCCTCGTCTGGCACGAAACAGTCCTCGAAGTGAACATGCGGGTGCCCGCCTTCGATCGCCCGATCGATCGTGTGTACGTGCTCGCCGAGGCTTACGCCCGGGTTGATCATGTCTACGAGGAACATGGTCGCTCCGGCAGGAATATTGGGGCTCGCGGCATTCCGAACGATTACGATGACGAACGCAGCGCCGTCCGCCCCACTGATGAAGCGCTTGTGACCGTTGATCCTCCACCCTCCCGCAACCTTCTCGGCTGACGACAGAAGCGCATCCGGGTCGGATCCCGCTCCCGGATGAGGTTCGGTCATCGCGAAGCATGAGCGAATGTCGCCGGCTACGAGAGGGACGAGGTACTTGTCTTTCTGAGCGGCGGAGGCGATCAGATTCAGCAGATGCATATTGCCTTCGTCGGGTGCCATGCAGTTCAGGGCGCTCGCCCCGATGGGGGAATACCCTGCTTCTTGAAACACGGGCGACCAGTGCGAGATGGGCACCCCCTGACCGCCGAATTCTTCCGCTGCATGCGGCGCGAAGACGTGTGCCTCCTTGGCCGCGGTCTGAAGCTGCCGGCGCGTATCTGAATCGAGGCGCTGCCCGGGTCGGGGTTCAGAAGGAACGACAACCTGCCTTATGAATTCGCGCGTACGGGTACGGAGGGCGTCGAAATCTTGGACAGTCATAGTTCACCCATCGATAAAAGATACCGACCGAACGTTCGGTCGGTATTACTATATTGTCGACGGTGTATTCATTGATGTCAAGAAGACGTCCGTGCGTTCCGCCGACCGGGGATGGCAGAAAGGTCATGCATGCCCACGACAACGAGTCCGCCGATCGATCGCGGATGGAGAGATTTCTCAGCGCCCGCGCTCACCCCGCTTCTTCACACTGCGGCGGAGGCGTTCCTCCTGGAGGGATACCACGGAACAACCATGCGGACCCTCGCGTCTAGGGCCGATCTGTCGGTGGCCGGGCTCTATCACCACTACCCGTCGAAACAGACCATCATGATCGCCATCATGCAGACTGCGATGCAGGAGTTGCATGAACGCAGCGTGCAGGCGATGAAGGAGGCGGGAGACGCTGCCCTTCGGCAGGCCGCGCTCCACATCGAGTGCCTCGTCCTCTTTCACGCTCACCGTGGCGACCTCGCATTTCTGGCATCCAGCGAGATCCGAAGTCTCGAGCCGGCCGCGCGGTCGCGACACATCGAGGCTCGCGATCGCCAGCAGGCGATCTTGGAGCAGATCATCTCGCGAGGAATTCAGCAGGGAAGCTTCTCCGTTCGGTCGGCGAAAGGAACGGCCCGAGCGCTGATCACGATGTGCACAGGCGTCTCTCAGTGGTTCGATGCCACCGGGCCGTTGAGCGCGGAAGACGTCGCCGACGAATATTCGGAAATCGCCCTTCGCGCTCTGGGCGTGATCATCAGGGCGTAGGCCGCGGAGGCGCGTGCGGATCTTTCACACGGCGCGAGATCTAGAATCAGACCATGACGAGCCCGGTGCAGACTTCGATCCGCGACATCCCCTTCACGAAAGCAGACGGGGGTGAAGGCACGCTCGCCGATTTCGGCGACGACGTCGTGCTCGTCGTGAACGTCGCGTCGCGCTGCGGCCTCGCTCCGCAGTACGAGACGCTCGAGAAGATGCAGAAGGAGTACGGTGACCGCGGCTTCACCGTCGTCGGCTTCCCGAGTAACCAGTTCCTGCAGGAGCTGTCGAAGATGGATGACATCCTCGAGTACTGCTCGACGACGTGGGGCATCACGTTCCCCATCGCCGACAAGGTGCGCGTCAACGGCAAGAACGCCGCCCCGATCTACAAAGAGTTGAAGAAGGCAGCGGATGCCGACGGCTCGGCCGGTCGGGTCACGTGGAACTTCGAGAAGTTCGTGGTGCTGCCGAGCGGCGAGGTCAGCCGGTTCCGCCCGAGGACGCTGCCCGACGACCCGGCCATCGTGTCGCTCATCGAGGCGAACCTCCCGCGCTGATGCGAGACGCTCAGGCGTCGACGACGGCGCCTTCGCCCTTGCGCTCGGCCCACACCTGACGGGTGATCTGCGCGAACGCCTCTGCTGGCTGTGCGCCGCTGACGCCGTATTTGCCGTCGATCACGAAGAACGGTACGCCGTTGATCCCGTACGCGGCCGCCTGTGCCTGGTCGGCGCGGACGTCGGGCAGGTAGCGCTCGGTCCGGAGCGCGTCGCGTGCGGCATCCGCATCGAGCCCGACCTCGGCCGCGAGAGCCACCAGCTCGTCTTCGCGGCCCAGGTGGCGGCCCTCGGTGAAATAGGCCGACATCAGTCGTTCGGCGAGCTCGGCCTGCCGCCCGTTCGCGTGGGCGAAGTGCAGGAGCTCGTGCGCCTTCACGGTGTTCGTGTGCTTGAGGAGATCGAAGCGGTACTCCAGGCCCGCCTTACTCGCGACGCCGGTCACATTGGCGAGCATCGCCGCGACGTCATCGCGACCCATTCCCTTGTGCGTGGCGAGGAAGTCGAGTTCGTCGCCGTCGAAATCGACGGGCGTGTCGGGCGACAGCTCGAACGAGTGGAAGGTCACCTCCACGACGGGTGCGTCTTGGTCGGCGGATGCTGCAGCCAGCCCGCTCTCGAGATTGCGCTTGCCGATGTAGCACCAGGGGCAGGCGATGTCACTCCACACGTCGATCTTGATGGCATCCGTCATGTGTGATGCAACCGCGCGTATGCGCCTGCATATTCCAGATCAGACGGCGGGCGCGTCCACTGCGCCGCCGAAACGCCGGTCGCGGTCGAGGTAGAGCTCGATCGCGTGCCACAGGTCCGCGCGCGTGAAGTCGGGCCAGAGCGTGTCGAGGAAGACGAATTCCGCGTACGCCGACTCCCAGAGCAGGAAGTTCGAGGTGCGCTGCTCGCCGCTGGAGCGCACGAACAGATCGACGTCGGGCATGTCGGGCAGATACAGGCGCTTCTGGATGAGCTTCTCGCTCACGGCCGAGGGCTTCAGGCGCCCCGCGGCGATGTCATCGCCGATCGACCGCATCGCGTCGACGAGTTCGATGCGTCCGCCGTAGTTCACGCACATGGTGAGGGTCAGCACGTCGTTGTCGGCGGTCATCCGCTCCGCGAGCTGGAGCTCTTTGATCACCGAGCCCCAGAGCCGCGGCTTGCGACCGGCCCACCGGACCCGCACACCCCATTCGTTGAGCTGATCGCGTCTACGATGCAGCACGTCGCGGTTGAACCCCATCAGGAACCGCACCTCGTCGGGTGAGCGCGACCAGTTCTCGGTGGAGAAGGCGTACACGCTGAGGTGCTTCACGCCCGCCTGGAACGCTCCGGCCACCACGTCGAGGAGCGCCGCCTCGCCCGCGCGGTGGCCCTCGATCCGGGTGAGGCTGCGGCGGTTGGCCCAGCGGCCGTTGCCGTCCATCACGATCGCGACGTGCGAGGGCACCGCCTTCGCGGGGAAGGCGGGCGGGTACACACCGGTCCAGTCGAGAGGGCGATAGGGCACCGCATCCCGATGCGTGTACGGCTTCGGACTCATCGCGCTCCCTCGACGTGCTCGAGCGACCGGATGCCACGCTCCAGGTGCCACTGCGTGTAGGCGGCGATGAGGCCGGACGCCGCGGCGTTCGTGCCGGGGGCGGCCGCATCGACGTCTGTCCACTCCCCCGCGATGAGCGCGGTGAGCAGGCCCCTGGTGGCGAAGTCGACCCGTGCGGCGCCGACGGGCGCGCAGTCGCTGCAGACCATGCCGCCGAGCTGGGCGACGAACGCGTCGTGGGGGCCCGGCGCACCGCACCGCGCGCAGTCCGAGAGCCCCGGCGCCCATCCCGACAGCGCCATTGCGCGCAGGAGATACGAATCGAGGATGCTCCGCGGCCGGTGCTCGCCGAGCGCGAGCGCCCGCAGACCGCCCACCAGCAGGAGGTACTGCTGGGGCGTGGCCTCGGCCTCGTTCAGCCGGTCGGCCGTCTCGACCATCGCGTGGGCGGACGTGTAACGGTCGTAATGTGTGGCGATGTCGGCGCCGTACGAGCCGAGCGACTCGGCCTGCTGCACGATGTCGAGGTTGCGGCCCTGGTACAGCTGGACATCGGCGACCATGAAGGGCTCGAGGCGCGCGCCGAACCGCGACGACGTGCGTCGAACGCCCTTGGCGACGGCGCGGAGCTTGCCGTGGCGACGGCTCAGCATCGTCAGGATGCGATCGGCTTCACCCAGCTTGTGGGTGCGCAGGATCACGACCTCGTCGCGGTAGGTGGGCACAGTCCATTATCGACCGCCGGGGTGCTGTCGAGCCGAAGGCGCGGGCGGCGATGCGCCCGGGCATTCGCACTCCGCGCACGAGAATGGATGCGTGGAGCAGCCGATCTTCCTGATCCCCCTGTGGGCCGACCTCACCGCCGTGGGCCTGGGCGGCATCCAGGGCGCCCTGTTCGCCTCCGGCTTCCGCGGCGATCGCCGGCTCGACCTGCTCGGAGTGGCCATCATCGGCATCGTCATGGGCATGGGCGGCGGCCTCATCCGCGACCTGCTCCTGAACGTCGAGCCCACGACGCTGCAGAGCAACTGGTACCTGATCACCGCGACGCTCGCCGCGCTGGTCGGGATGCTGCTGGCCGGCGTGTTCCAGCGGCTCAACACCGTCATCGTGGTGCTGGACGCCGTCGTGATCGGCATGTTCGGGGCATTCGGCACGAGCAAGGCTCTCGCCCTCGGGCTGCCGCTGGTTCCCGCCGTCTTCGTGGGGGTGTGCTCAGCCGTCGGAGGCGGGATCCTCCGCGACGTCATGATGGGGCTGCCCGTCGCGATCATGCACGTCGGATCGCTCTATGCGGCGGCGGCAGGCGCAGGATGCCTCGTCCTGGCGGTCTCGAGTGCCTTCGGCCTCGCCCTCGTTCCGGCCGCGATCATCGGCATCGCGGTGACCACCCTCATCCGCATCCTCGCCGTCCTGTTCGACGTCTCGCTCCCCGAGCAGCGGATGCTGCACCGGCGCAAGGTCGCGGTCGAGACCTCCGCCATCCCGATCGTCAAGCCGTAGGCGGCGCGCCGGCCGCGGGTCAGTCGGCGGCGCGCCACCGCCGGTCACACGGCGGCAAGCTGCGCCGACCGCTCGCGCGTGCGGATCGCACGGTTCACGCCCGAGACGATCGCCTTGAGGCTCGCCGTGGAGATGTCGCCGTCGATGCCGACGCCCCACAGCCGCTCACCGTCGACCTGCAGCTCGACGTAGGCCGCGGCCTGCGCGTCGCCACCGGCGCTGAGAGTGTGCTCGACATAGTCGTAGAGCGCGATCTCGAACCCGCGGGCGCGGATGATCTCGAGGAACGCGGCGATGGGGCCGTTGCCGTTCCCGGTCACATCCTCGACCTCATCGCCGTCGCGCAGGCGCGCATGCAGCTCGACGTCGCCGGTCATGTCGCTCGCCGTGCGCGTGCCGAGCAGCTCGAACCGGCCCCAGCGCTCGTCGGCGATGGTGGACGGCAGGTACTCGTCGGTGAAGATCGACCAGATCTGGCTGCTGGAGACCTCGCCGCCCTCCGAGTCGGTCTTGGCCTGAACGACGCCGGAGAACTCGATCTGGAGGCGACGCGGCAGGTCGATCGCATGATCGGCCTTCAGCAGGTACGAGACGCCGCCCTTGCCCGATTGAGAGTTCACGCGGATGACCGCCTCGTACGAGCGCCCGAGGTCTTTCGGGTCGATCGGCAGGTACGGCACGGCCCATTCCAGTTCGTCGACGCTCACGCCTTCGACGCCGGCCCGGGCATCCATCGCCTCGAAGCCCTTCTTGATCGCATCCTGGTGCGAACCGCTGAAGGCGGTGAAGACCAGGTCGCCGGCCCACGGGCTGCGCTCGTGCACCGGCAGCTGGTTGCAGTACTCCGCGGTGCGCTTGACGTGGTCGATGTCGCTGAAGTCGATCTCGGGATCGATCCCCTGCGTCAGCAGGTTGACGCCCAGAGCGACTATGTCGACGTTGCCGGTGCGCTCGCCATTGCCGAACAGGCATCCCTCGATGCGATCGGCGCCGGCCATGTAGCCGAGCTCGGCCGCCGCGATCGCCGTACCGCGGTCGTTGTGCGGGTGCAGCGAGATGATGACGTTCTCGCGGTTGTTCAGGTGCCTGCCCATCCACTCGATCGAGTCGGCATATACGTTGGGCGTGGCCATCTCGACGGTCGCGGGCAGGTTGATGATCACCTTGCGGTCGGGCGTGGGCTCGAACACGTCGAGCACCTGATTGCAGACGTCGACGGCGAACTCGAGCTCGGTGCCGGTGTAGCTCTCGGGCGAGTACTCGTAGAACACGTTCGTCTCGGGGATGGTCTTCTCGTACTCGCGGCACAGGCGTGCACCCTCGAGCGCGATGTCGATGATGCCCTGCGTGTCGGTGCGGAAGACGACGTCGCGCTGGAGCACGCTCGTGGAGTTGTACAGGTGCACGATCGCCTGCTTCGCGCCCTTGATCGACTCGTACGTGCGGGCGATCAGATGCTCGCGTGCCGGCGTCAGCACCTGGATCGTCACGTCGTCGGGAATCACCTGGTCTTCGATCAGATGGCGGACGAAGTCGAAGTCGGTCTGGCTGGCGCTCGGGAAGCCGACCTCGATCTCTTTGTAGCCCATGCTGACGAGCAGATCGAACATCACGCGCTTGCGCTCGGGACTCATCGGGTCGATGAGCGCCTGGTTTCCGTCACGCAGGTCGACGGCGCACCAGCGCGGCGCCTTCGTGATGCGGGTGGACGGCCAGGTGCGGTCGGGCAGCTCGACCTTCAGCTGCTCGTGGTACGGGCGGTACTTGTGGATCGGCATGCCCGAGGGCTGCTGGGTATTGCGCATGTCTTGGCTTCTTCCTCGTCTGAGTGGGCGGGCCAACGCCGATCGCCGCGACGAGAATGGCCCTAGATCGAGGTCTCGTCGCGGCGGCTAAGAAGAAGCGAGCCAACACGCATGCGACCACGATACACCCGTGCGGGTGAGCATCCGAAAATCGCGCGTCCGAAACCTCTGCCATGTATCTGGCCCCGCCGCAGCGCGCTCACTACTGTGTGGACAGCGGGCGCGATCGGGCGCCCGGCCACTCGTGAGCGGAGCACCGCATGGGATCGACGCAGGCGCGTGCTGTCGAAGTCGTCGTACTGGCCCGGCTGTTCGCCGATCCACGCGGGCGTGCGTACGTCGCCGAGATCCTGCCGCCGTCGGCCGTCGACCTCTTCGACGCGGCCACCGCCGACCCGCAGTGGGCGACTGCGACCGATCTGACGGAGCGTGCGCTGATCGTGGCACGGGCCCTCCGGAGCAA
Organism: uncultured Microbacterium sp.; assembly: GCF_964244775.1. NCBI lineage: Bacteria > Bacillati > Actinomycetota > Actinomycetes > Micrococcales > Microbacteriaceae > Microbacterium > uncultured Microbacterium sp. Next base: position 682,076 of record NZ_CAXTJR010000001.1, on the reverse strand, counting down.
CGCCGCGCTCGAGAGGCGGTATCAGGCCGACGTCGACGCCGGGCACTTGGGATTCGGCGCGGGCGAAGACAGCGATACGGATGCTGCCGTGCAGGCCGTGCAGCGCGCGCTCGAGCCGCAGGCGGATGCGGAGCTGCCCAGCGATGGACTGCTCGGCGGAGATGACGCGGCTGACTCGGTCGGCGACGCGTGGGTTCCCGAGGCGTCTCCACCACCACCACCTTCACCACCGCCTCCTGCTCCCGCCGCGCCAGCTCCCGCGCCCGCCCCGGCGCCGCCTTCGGTCGAGCGCCGGTTGCCGTCCGGGCTCACGACCGCTGTCCCGCGGGTAGACATTGCTCCGCCACCCCCGGTCGGAGCCGACGACGTCGAACTCGCCGAGGCGGCCGTGTCGACCTGGCTCAATGCTGAGCTCGACCAGCCCGATACCGCGCTGGCGCCCGCGACCACCCGCACGCTCGCCGTCTTCTTCGGCGCCCAGAGCACGAAGGCCGCCGCCGCCGAGCCTGCGACCATCACCTTCGCCGCAGGGCAGTCGACGCTCGATGTCAGCGTGCAGCTGGTGAGCGACGACTTTACCGTGCCGCCGTTCCCGCAGCAGCTGCGCGTCACGCGCGCCGGCGCGTCGATCAACCGCGCGCTCTTCGACATCACCCCACTGCACGGGGGCAGCTCGACCCTCAGCGTGCTCGTGACCGTCAGCGGCAACTTCCTGCAGCGACTGGAGGTCACCTTCGACGTCGGATCGACCGATGCCCCCGCCGTGACCAATTTCGGCCGACCGGTCGGGGCTGCGAGCGTGCTCGAGGAGCGGAGGGCTGCCCTGCAGTTCATGCCCGCCGTGGGCGGGTATCAGCTCATCGCACAGCAGGTCTCGCCCGATCCGATCCCGATCCGGATCACGCCCGACGAACTCGGAGCGCGCATCGCCGCCGTCCGTGACGTGCTCCTGGACACCGTGAAGAAGAGGCAGATCGCTCTGGAGATGACGATCTCGCCCGACGACGGCGCGACCTTCCTCCAGGCACTCGCCTTCGCCGGCTTCCGGCTGTTCCAATCGATCTTCGCCGGGCCCGAGGCATCCGATGATCTGAAGAAGGTCGGCGTGTGGCTGCGCGAAAGCCTCGCGGGCGACGTGACGACCCTCCAGGTCGTCTCGAGCGGCTTCCCGGTGCCATGGCCGCTGATGTACCTCACCGATCGCTTCGACCCCGCCACGCTGTCGTGGGACGACTTCATCGGGATGCGGCACGTCGTCGAGCAGATCCCGATGGCCGAGATCCGCGCGGTTCCTCCTGCGACGTCGATCGAGTCCACACCCGACATGTCGGTGCGAGTGCTCTACAACGACAGCATCGACGACACCATGCCCTCCAAGCCGGTCGCGGCGCAGCGCGTCTACTGGGAGGCTCGTGGCGTCGCCCTCACCGAGGGGACGGCCGTCGACGACCTGGTCAAGACGGCGCTCGCGACGAGCGCGACCGATAAGGTGCTCTACCTGTACTGCCACGCGGAGGCGGCAGCGGATTCGGATGCCTCGACTCTGATCTTCACCGGATCGCAGAGCGTCACGCTGGGGCAGCTGCAGGTCTTCGCGCCGCTGGAGGACGCGTTGCCGAGTCATCCCCTCGTCTTCATCAACGCGTGCGAGTCGGGAACCCTCACACCGGACTTCTACGACGGCTTCGTGCCCTACTTCCTGGCGAAGGGAGCCCGCGGGGTGATCGGCACCGAGTGCAAGACCCCCGGCCTGTTCGCGAGCGAATGGGGAAAGGCGTTCTTCGACGAGTTCTTCGCCGGGAAGCCGCTCGGGCAGGTGGTACTCGACCTGCGTCGACGGTTCTTGAAGGACTTCAACAACCCGCTGGGGCTGCTCTACGGCGTCCACTGCGACACCGACACCGTCGTGACTCCTGCGCTGACCGCGACGCACGCACCCGCACCCGCCTGATCCCGACTCATCCGCTGGAGGAACAATGTCGCTGCGCCGTATTCCCGGGACCGATCAGTCCTATCACCTGATCTCGTACGACACGCACGGCGACGAGGTGAAGGACGCCGACGGCACGATAGCGAGCGACGCCGCCATCACGGCGCTGACAGACACCGCCGCCGACATCACCGACGTCTTCATCCTCAGCCACGGGTGGCAGGGCGATTACGACGACGCCATCCGGCAGTACGACAAGTGGGTCGGCGCAGCGAATCCGGACGCGGTGGGCGACGGCATCCGTCCCTTCGTGATCGGCGTGCACTGGCCGAGCAAGGCATGGAGCGACCGCGAGCTCGAGAGCACCCCGAGCGGGCTGCTCGGAGATGACCCCGCACCCGTGGCGAACGGGATGCCGGTCGCCGAGGCCGTCGACGAGTACGCCGCCGTGCTGGGCGACGGTGCAGACGTGCGCGCCGCTCTCACCGCGGTGCTGCAGCACGCCGCCGACACCGATCCGCAAGAGGTGATCGACAAGGGCGACGCGTTGCCCTCAGAGGTCGTCGATGCGTACCGGACGCTCGCCGCGCACGTGGGCGCAGGCGGATCGGACGACTCGCTGCTCGGCAGCGGCTGGACGGCGGATGACGCCTTCGAAGCGGTCAAGGCCGACCGCGACGGCGATGACGGACTGCTGGGCGCAGGCGGGTTCTTCCGGAAGCTCCGGGATGCTGTGCTCATCCCGCTTCGTCAACTCGCGTTCTGGCACGGCAAGAACCAGGCCCGCGAGTTCGGCGAGCGGGGCGGTGCACAGCTTCTCCGTGCGATGATCGCGGCGACGTCGCCCGCCGTGCGCATCCACCTGATGGGTCACAGCTTCGGGACGATCGTCGTCTCGAGCGCCGTGCGCGGGCCGGGTGACGCGCCGACTGCACCCCCGCGTCCGGTGACCTCGCTGTTCCTCGTGCAGGGCGCCGTCTCGCTGTGGGCCTTCTCCGAGCACGTGCCCGATGGCGTCGGCGGAGGGCGCGGCTACCTCGCCGACGTCCTGCGGCACGAGTTCGTCTCGGGCACGATCGTGGCGACCACCTCGAAGTGGGACTACGCCGTCGGCCGGTTCTATCCGCTGGCGGTCGGCATCGCCGGGCAGTACCTGCTCGGAGGCGACCTGCCGAAGTACGGCGGAATCGGAACTTTCGGCGTCCAGGGGGCGGGTGCCGTGGCACTGCCCGACCTCGTGCCCGGTTCGCAGTCAGCCGACATCGCGTTCGCACCGGGCACCGTCTACAACATCGATGCCAGCCAGGTGATCAGCACGCTCGAGGGCGCGTCCGGCGCGCACAACGACCTCGCCCACCCTGAGCTGTCGTGGCTGGGCTGGCGTGCGGCCCTTGCCGGCGCGGCACCGCGCTGACCGTCAGAACCCGAGGCGCCCCAGCTGCTTCGGGTCGCGCTGCCATTCCTTCGCCACCCGCACGTGCAGTGACAAGAACACGCGCGAGCCGACGAGCGGCTCGATCCCGGCGCGGGCGCGCCGACCCACGTCCGCCAGGCGTGAGCCCTTGTGGCCGATGATGATGGCCTTCTGGCTGTCGCGCTCGACCACGATGTTCGCGTAGATGTCGGTGAGATCCGAGTCCGGTCGCGGCGCCATGTCTTCGATCGTGACGGCGATCGAGTGCGGCAGCTCGTCGCGCACGCCCTCCAGCGCCGCCTCGCGGATGATCTCGGCGACGCGATCCTCGATCGACTCGTCGGTGACGACACCCGCGTCGTACAGCGCGGGGCCGAGCGGCATGAGCGAGAGCACCTCGTCGGTGAGCACGTCCAGCTGATCCTCGGTCAGGGCCGACAGGGGGATGACGGCCGCCCAGTCGTCGCGGAGCGCATCGACCTCCAGCAGCCTTTGCGTGACCTGGTCGCGGGCCGCGGCATCCGTCTTGGTGACGATCGCGACCTTCTTCGCACGCGGGTATCCGCTGAGCGATTCCGCGATGCGCCGATCGCCTGGCCCGACCTTCTCGGTGGCGGGCACGCAGAATCCGATGACGTCGACGTCGCCGAGCACCTGCTCGACGAGGTTGTTGAGGCGCTCGCCGAGAAGCGTGCGCGGCTTGTGGATGCCCGGGGTGTCGACGATCACGAGCTGGCCGCCCGGACGGTTGACGATGCCGCGGATCGCCCGTCGCGTCGTCTGGGGCTTGTCGCTCGTGATCGCGACCTTCTCGCCCACCAGAGCGTTCGTGAGGGTCGACTTGCCGACGTTGGGGCGCCCGACGAACGTGACGAAACCTGACCGCCCTGACCCTGACCGCCCTGCGACGTCATCGTGCTCGGCATCAGCCACGGCGATCACCCTTCTTCGGTTCGAACGCGTCCTCGGCGGCCTCGAGCGACTCGGCCCGTTCCACGAAGACGGTCGCGATGCCGCGCCCCCGTCCGCGCGACGCGCCGCCGGTCATCGTGAGACCACCGTACTCGGCGGTCGAGCCCGGAAGAGGGAAGCGCCCGAGCGCCTTGCCGAGGAGGCCCCCGATCGAGTCGACGTCCTCGTCGTCCAGCTCGATGCCGAACAGGTCGCCGACCTCGTCGAGGGCGAGCCGCGCGCTCACCCGGTAGCGACCGGGGGCGAGTTCGACGACCTCGTCGGCGCGCGGGTCGTATTCGTCGGCGATCTCGCCGACGAGCTCCTCGATGAGGTCCTCCAGGGTCACCAGGCCCGAGATTCCGCCGTACTCGTCGACCACGAGGCACACGTGCACGGCGTCGCGCTTCATCTGCTGCAGCAGGGTCTCGGCCTTCATCGACTCCGGCACGAAGATCGCGGGCCGCGCGATGCGGGTGATCGGGGCGTCCCGCCACCCGGTCTCGTCGCGGAACCCGAACTGCACGAGGTCTTTGAGGTACAGCATCCCCACGACGTCGTCCGCGTCGTCGTCGACGATCGGGATGCGCGATACGCCCTTCTCGAGGAAGATCTCCATGGCCGCGCGGGTGGATGCGGTAGCCGCCACCGTGACCATGTCGGTGCGCGGCACCATCACGGCGCGGACGAACGTGTCGGTGAAGTCGAACACCGAATGGATCAGCTCGCGGTCGTCTTCCTCGATGAGGTCGTGCGACGCCGCCTCGTCGACCATGCTCAGCAGCTGCTCCTCGGAGGCGAAAGACGTTCCGCGTGCGACGCCCGGTGTGACGCGCCGGCCGAGCGCGACGAGCCCGTGAGCGATCGGGCCGAGCAGGATGCGCACGCCGCGGACCACTGGGGCGGCGCCACGCAGCAGGCCCTTCGCGTGCTGCCTGCCGACCGTGCGCGGGCTCGCGCCTACGACCACGAACGAGATGCCGGTCATCAGCACTGCGGCGGCGAGCATCGCCCACCAGATGTTCGAGAAGATGATCGTGAACGCGACGGTCACGAGCACCGCCGCCGCGGTCTCGGCGAGGATGCGGATGAAGACGACCGAGTTCTCGTGCGCTTCGGGGTCGTCGGCGATCTTGCTCAGCGAGCGTGCGTTGCGTCCGGTGGCGCCCAGTTCCACCAGGTCTGCGCGCGAGGTGACGCTGAGCGCAGCATCCACTGCCGCCATGAGTCCGCCGAACGCGACCAGCAGCACTGCGGCCACGAGCAGCAGGTACGCGGTCATGCGCGAGGTCGGCGACGTTCGGAGTGCTGGAACCCGACGATCAGGTCTTTCTGCAGTCCGAACATCTCGCGCTCCTCCTCGGGCTCGGCGTGATCGAAGCCGAGGAGGTGCAGCAGGCCGTGGGTCGTGAGCATCACGAGTTCGTCCATCGTGGAGTGCTTCGCCGCGACCGCCTGGGTCTCGGCGACCTGCGGGCACAGGACGATGTCGCCGAGGAGGCCCGCGGGCGTCGGGGTCTCTTCGGTGCCGGGGCGCAGCTCGTCCATCGGGAAGCTGAGCACGTCGGTGGGTCCGGGCTCGTCCATCCACTGCAGGTGCAGCGCCTCCATGGCGCCCTCGTCGACCAGCACGATGGCGACGTCCGCGTCGGGGCTGACGTGCAGCTCACCGAGGTTGTACTCCATCAGGCGCAGCAGCACGGTCTCGTCGATGGCGATGGCGGACTCGTTGTTGATGTCGATCGTCATGAGTGTCCTCGCTTCGGGAGATGGTCGCGCGGTCCGCCGGTGCGCGATGTGCCGCGCCGGTCTGCGCGGCTCGCGAAGTCGGATGCCTCGTCCCGCTCGCGCCGGAGGGCCAGGCGCTGCTCGTCGTACACGGAGTACGCGTCGACGATCCGGCCGACGAGGGTGTGCCGCACGACGTCGTCGCTCGTCAGGTACGCGAAGTGGATGTCGTCGATGTCGGCGAGCACCCGGGTGACCAGGCGAAGGCCCGAGGTGCCCTGTGGCAGGTCGACCTGGGTGATGTCGCCGGTGATCACCATCTGCGTACCGAAACCGAGCCGCGTGAGGAACATCTTCATCTGCTCGGGCGTGGTGTTCTGCGCCTCGTCGAGCACGACGAACGAGTCATTGAGCGTCCGGCCGCGCATATACGCGAGCGGCGCGACCTCGATCGTGCCCGACGCCATGAGCTTGGGAACCAGCTCGGGGTCGATCATCTCGTTCAGGGCGTCGTAGAGCGGGCGGAGGTAGGGGTCGATCTTGTCGGTGAGCGTGCCGGGCAGGAAACCGAGCCGCTCCCCCGCCTCCACGGCGGGGCGCGTCAGGATGATGCGACTCACCTCTTTGCGCTGCAGCGCCTGCACCGCCTTCGCCATCGCGAGGTAGGTCTTTCCGGTGCCTGCCGGCCCGATGCCGAACACGATCGTGTTCTCCCCGATCGCGTCGACATACGCCTTCTGCCCGAGGGTCTTCGGGCGGATGACCTTGCCGCGCGACGTGAGGATCGCCTCACCCAGCACTTCGGACGGTCGCGGGCCGTTGTCTGCGCGCAGGATGCGGTCGGAGGTCGTCACATCGGACGGCCCGAGGTCATGCCCGGCACGGGTCATCGAGATCAGCTCGTCCACGAGCAGCCGCGCCTTCGCGACGGCCGCCTGCTCGCCGGAGAGAGTGATCTCATTCCCGCGGACATGAACGTCGACGTCGGGATGCTCGCGCTCGACCACGCGCAGGAGCCGGTCCTGCGGGCCCAGGAGCCGGACCATCGCCACCCCGTCCACGTAGATCCGGTCCAGGGCCGACGAGGGCGATTCCGCATGATCGGGATCAGGCACCGAGCCCCGCTTCCGTCAGTGATCCGGCGAGGACATGTGCGTGGACGTGGAAGACCGTCTGCCCCGCACCCGGTCCGGTGTTGAAGACGAGACGGAAGTCGCCGTCAGCATGCTCGGCCGCGAGCGTATTGGCCAGCCCGACGATCTCGGCGAGCAGCTCAGGATCGCCGGCCGCGAGCTCGACCACGTCGCGATACTGCGCGGACTTCGGGATCACGAGTAGATGCAGCGGAGCACGCGGCGCGATGTCGCGGATCGCGAAGACATTCTCGGTCTCTGCGATGATCTCCGACGGGATCTCGCCCTCGAGGATGCGGGTGAAGATCGACGGTTCGCTCATGCACCCAGTCTACCGGGGGCGCTCACCAGCGGCCGAGGGCCGCGTTGAGCACGGCGACGGCCGCAGGCCCCGCCGTCGAGGTGCGCAGGACCGTATCCCCCAGCCGCACCGCCTCCGCGCCGGCTGCGGCGAGCGTCGCGAGCTCGTCCGGAGCGATGCCGCCCTCCGGACCGACGATCAGCACGAGCTCGGCCGCGTCGCCCGGGCGGACCGCGGTGAGCCGGATCGACGCCGTCGGCTCGAGGACGAGGGCACGGGATGCGGCGACCCGGCGCGCCAGCTCGGCGGTGGTGTGCACGGGGGCGACGTCGGGAACCCAAGCGCGGTGGGCCTGCTTCACGGCCTCGCGGACGATCGTCCGCCACCGCGTGCGGCCCTTGGCGGCCTTGGCCGCGTCCCACCGCGACACACTCCGGTTCGCCTGCCACGGCACGATCTCATCGACGCCGAGTTCGGTGGCCGCCTGGATCGCCAGCTCGTCGCGGTCGCCCTTGGCGAGGGCCTGCACGAGCACGATACGGGGAGCCGGAGCGGCGACATCCGTCCGCGCCGTCACCCGGACGACGACCTCTCGCGGGGAGACCGACTCGCAGGTGCCCTCGAGCCATGCGCCGCGTCCATCGCCCACCGTGACCTCTTCGCCGAAGCGGAGCCGGCGCACCGTCGCGGCGTGGTGGGCCTCGGCGCCCGCGAGGACGACGGTGTCGCCAGGTCGGGCCTCCGTCGGGTCGGCGGAGCCGTCGACCTCACCGAGGAGGAAGTGCAGAGGCATCCCTCACGCGTTCCGGAAGCGGTCGCGCAGTTTGGAGAAGAGGCCCTGGTGGAATTCGGCCAGATGCGGCGCCGGGGCCTTGGTCTTCTTCGCGAATTCTTCGATGAGCGCCCGCTCCTTGGCATCGAGCTTGGTGGGGGTCACGACGTGCACACCGACCCGGAGATCGCCGCGCTGGGTGCCGCGCAGGGGCGTGACCCCCCGCCCCTTGATGGTCAGCACGTCTCCGGCCTGCACTCCGGCGCGCACCTCGAGCTCGACGGCGCCGTCCAGCGATTCGATCGTGGCCGTCGTGCCCAGGATCGCATCGGGCATCGACACCTCGAGGGTGGCGACGAGGTCGTCTCCGTCGCGGCTGAACACCTCGTGCGGGGTGACCGTGACCTCGATGTACAGGTCGCCGTTCGGGCCGCCGGCGGGGCCGACCTCTCCCGAGCCGGGCAGCTGCAGGCGAAGGCCTGTCTCGACGCCGGCGGGGATGTCGATGGACACCGTGCGGCGCGCGCGCACCCGGCCCTGGCCCTGGCACGTGGCGCACGGGTACGGGATCGTGGTGCCGTGGCCCTGGCACGATCCGCAGGGCTGGCTGGTGACGACGTTGCCGAGCAGGCTCCGCACGGTGCGCTGCACGTGACCGCTGCCGTGGCAGATGTCACACGTGACTTCGGAAGTCCCGGGCTGGCAGCACGAGCCCTGGCACGTCTCGCACAGCACCGCTGTGTCGACGTCGAGGTCGCGATGCGCGCCGAACACGACGTCCCCCAGGTCGAGCGTCACTCGGACGAGGGCGTCCTGCCCGCGCTCGCGCCGCGACCGCGGGCGTCCGCCGCGTTGGCCGCCGGTCGCCCCGAAGAACGTCTCGAAGATGTCGCCGAATCCGCCGAATCCCCCCTGCGCACCGCCGAACGCAGAGTCGCTGCCGCCCATGTCGTACCGGCGCCGCTGCTCGGGGTCGCTCAGCACGTCGTACGCGTGCGTCACGAGCTTGAAGCGCTCCGACGCGTCCTCTCCGGGGTTGACGTCGGGGTGGAGCTCTCGCGCGAGACGGCGGTACGCCTTCTTGATCTCATCGAGTGTCGCCTCGCGCGACACTCCCAGCACCTCGTAGTGGTCAGCCACGGATCGCCTTCCTGCCCGCGCGACAGCGCGGGGATCGTTCGGTCACGGATGCCTCAGCGGGCGTTCTCGTCGTCGTCGAGCATCCGGCTCAGATAGCGCGCGACGGCACGGACCGACGCGAGATTGGAGGGGTAGTCCATCCGGGTGGGCCCCAGCACGCCGACGCGGGCGCTTCCACCGGTGGCGTCGTAGTCACTGGTGACCACGGATGCCTCGGACAGACCGAACTGCTCGTTTTCACGGCCGATACTTGCGGCGAGTCCGTGCTCGTCGGCCACCATCTCGCCCATCAGCCTGAGCAGGGTCACCTGCTCCTCGATCGCCTCCAAGAGCGGGTAGATGCTGCCGCGGAAGTCGGACTCCCGCCGGGCGAGGTTCGCCGCGCCGGCCAGCAGTAGGCGATCCTGGCGGAACTCGTCGAGCTCTTCGGCGAGCACCCGGGCGATCGCGCGGGCCGGGGCATCCCCCGACGTCGCCTCGTCCTCGGCGAGGAGCGCGCCCACCCGCTGGGCTCCCTCGCGCACCGACCGGCGCACGACGAGATCGCCGAACAGCGCACGCAGCCGGATGACGGCGTCATCGTCGATTTCGTCGTGGACGAGCGCGAGGCGCTGCGACACGCGGCCGGTGTCGGTGACAACAACCACCAGCAGCCGCCCGCCGCCGAGGGCCACGAGTTCGACGTGCGACACGCTCGCCTGCTCGAACGACGGATACTGGACGATCGCGACCTGTCCGGTCACCTGCGTGAGCGCGCGCACCGTGCGCATGAGGACGTCGTCGAGGTCGGTCGGCCCTTCGAGAAACGACGAGATCGCCGCGCGCTGAGCGGGCGTCAGGGGGCGCAGCTCGGCGAGGTGGTCGACGAAGACGCGGTAGCCCTTGTCGGTGGGGACGCGGCCCGACGACGTGTGCGGCGCGGTGATCAGCTCTTCGTCCTCGAGCAGCGCCATGTCGTTGCGGATCGTCGCGGCCGATACGCCGAACGCGTGGCGCTCGACGATCGTGCGGCTGCCGACGGGCTCGTGCGTGTCGACGTAGTCCTGCACGATGGCGCGCAGCACCTGGAGACCGCGTTCGGTGACCATGTCCCGCCTCCTCCCGCGCTTGGCACTCCCACTCCCGGAGTGCCAATTCTATCCGATCGCGATGGACGGCGCCCGAAGGCCGGTCAGGATGTCAGTGCCCGGACGACCGCATCGGCGAGGAGTCGACCGCGCAGGGTCAGCACGATGCGTCCGTGCACCGCCGCGCCACCGTCGATGAGGCCGTCGGCGATCAGTGCGGCCACCGCGTGACGACTTTCGGTGCGCAGCTCCGCCACCGGCATCCCCTCGCGGATGCGGGTGCGCAGAAGCACTTCCTCGAGCTCGCGGGACGCAGCATCCGGGCGTTCCCGGCCCGCTGCGGGCGACTCCCCCGCGGCCAGGCGCTGGGCGTACGCGGCGGGGTGCTTGACGTTCCAGAAGCGCACCCCGCCGATGTGGCTGTGGGCGCCGGGGCCGAAACCCCACCAGTCCGTTCCTCGCCAGTAGGCCAGGTTGTGGCGCGAACGATGGGCGCTCCCCCGCGACCAGTTCGACACCTCGTACCAGTCGTATGCGGCGGTGGACAGTCTCTGGTCGGCCAGCTCGTACATATCGGCCTGGAGGTCGTCGTCGGGCGCGGGCACCTCGCCGCGGCGGATCTGGCGGGCGAGCTTCGTGCCGTCCTCGATGATGAGGGCGTACGCCGAGACGTGGTCGGGCTCCAGGCCGACCACGGTGTCGAGCGACCGCCGCCAGTCGTCGAGCGACTCACCGGGCGCGCCGTAGATGAGGTCGAGGCTGACATCCAGCCCTGCCGCCCGCGCCGCCCCGACCGCCGTGGCCACATTGGCAGGCTCGTGCGTGCGGTCCAGGGCGGCCAGCACGTGCGGGACGGCGGACTGCATGCCGATCGACAGCCGAGTGACGCCGGCTGCCGCCAGTTCGGCGGCGACAGCATCCGTCACCGTGTCGGGATTCGCCTCGACGGTGATCTCGGCGCCATCGGCGAAGCCGAACGCGTCTCGCGCACCGTCCAGCATGCGGACCAGGTCGCCGGCCGGCAGCAGTGTGGGCGTCCCGCCCCCGAAGAAGACGGTGGATGCCGGCCGCACAGGCCCTGCGGAGGTCAGGACGCCGCGCGCAAGTGACACTTCGCGGAGCAGCGTGTCGGCGTACTCCTCCTGCTTCGCGCCGCGGAGCTCTGTGGCGGTGTAGGTGTTGAAGTCGCAGTAGCCGCACCGCACCCGGCAGAACGGGACGTGGAGATACACGCCGAAGTCGGCGAAAGGATCCGTGCGCACGTCGTGCGGAAGCATCCCATCCGCTGGCGCAGGTTCGCCCAGCGGGAGCGCGGAGCCCATCAGCCGGACGTCGTGTACAGCGGCGAGATCGCCCGGAGGTAGCGCGTGAACAGGGCTTTCCGCCGCCGCCTGGTCAGCGCGGGGAACATCCGGTAGAGGGTCGCGTCCGGCGCATCGAAGGCCCGCACCGTGAACCACACCTCGTCGTTGGCGAGCCAGTCGAGCATGAACGACTCCTCGCCGCTGACGACCGAGTCGCCCACCGTCCCGAGCGCGAAGCCGATCCGGCGCGCTTCCTCGACTGCGAAGATGACGCGCAACTCGGCGTCGGCGCGCATGCCGTCGACGCGGCCGTGCAGGCGCACCGTCGTCCCCCCGCTGACATACGGAGTGCCGTCCGAATCGAACCGCTGGTCGGCTTCGAGGCGGCTCGGCGCGACCGGGTTGCCCTGGTCGTCGAAGCTGACGCCGGAGTACATCGGTCCTGACGCTGGGCGCACGTCGGTCAGGTGCAGTCCGCCCGAGCGCTGCGCGCTCCAGGAGAGCAGCGCATCGCCGGCGGTCGAGAAACGCGTCTCGCCGCTGCCGATCCGCCACGATTCCTCCGCAGGGATGCTGCGCTCCGGCGGGTACTGCATCAGGTCGGCCGCCTGCGTCGCCCCGACGGCGGCGTAGTCGACAGTCCCATCTCGGAAAGTACCCCGGCGCATAAGACGAGCCTATCCAGACGGCATCCCGACAAGCTGAGAGTCGAGCATCGCGGCTGTCTGCCCGGCGCGATCAGCGCCACGCAAGGCTGATCGGGTCAGAAGGGCGGCGGATCGCCGTCACGGATCCGGAAGACGGGAACCGTGCGCTCGGGTTCGACCCGATATCGTCGCCCGGTCGGCGACGTCCACAGGACGGCACCCCCTGGGCGGCTCATAGCGGTCGCGGCCGACGGACAGGACCATTCCGGTCTCCGGGTGCGTGAGCACGCGCATCCAGTCCTTCGCTCCGCCGCAGAGTTCTCGTGCGCGATCGAAAGGTACCGGCCCGATACCTTCGACCGTCGCGATGGCCGGATCTTGTGCCACCTCACCGCTCAGCAACGCGAGTGCGGGCACCGTGACCACGACGGTGGCCCTGATCCCCCTGGTTTCGGCGGGAAATACGTCAGTGTGTCCATCGATGAGCAGGTCACCGATGATGTCGGCCCGGAGCTGGTCGAGCGTGCGATCCTCGCCCGCAGCCTTCATCATCGCTTTGGCCATTGCGGTGGCACGGGCGAATGCGGCGCGCGCCTCGACGGTCGGCAGGAAAACCCCGAGGAACGACATCCCATGATCCCGCTTCTCGATTGCCACATGACGGTCAGCGAGCGCGCGTTCATGCCGCTCCGTCAGCGTCGTCGCCCGCACTGTGTCGACCAGGGCGTTCAGCTTGCGGCGGAAGGTTCCGACGGCGTGAGTCTCAGCCAGTTCCACGGCCGGCGGCAGGAGCTGCATGTGGAACTCGTGTTCGACGCCGTCCAGCGCTTCCACCAGAACCGACGCGTGGCGCGGCGTGATCCGAGCCCCGGCGAGTGAATCGAACGCCGCCGGGTAGCGATTGATCAGGGCGTCGGCCTGCGCGATCAGTGACCCCGCCGCCGCTCGTGCTGTCTCGCCTAAGACGAGCCAATCCTGTGGACCGCTACTTGGCGTCCTTCTTCTCGGTATCGCCGGAGAGCGCCGCGATGAATGCCTCCTGCGGAACCTCGACGCGTCCCACCATCTTCATACGCTTTTTGCCCTCTTTCTGCTTCTCGAGGAGCTTGCGCTTGCGGGTGATGTCTCCGCCGTAGCACTTGGCCAGTACGTCCTTGCGCATCGCGCGGATCGACTCGCGCGCGATGATGCGCGCGCCGATCGCGGCCTGGATCGGCACCTCGAACTGCTGGCGCGGAATGAGCTTCTTCAGGCGCTCGGTCATGAGCACTCCGTACGCATACGCCTTGTCGCGATGCACGATCGCGCTGAACGCATCGACCGGCTCGCCCTGCAGCAGGATGTCGACCTTCACCAGGTCGGCCTCCTGGTCTCCGCTGGGTTCGTAGTCGAGCGAGGCGTAGCCCGCGGTCTTGGATTTGAGGTGATCGAAGAAGTCGAAGACGATCTCGCCCAGCGGCATGCTGTAACGGATCTCGACACGGTCCTCGCCGAGGTACTCCATGCCGAGGAGATTTCCGCGGCGCGACTGGCAGAGCTCCATGATCGTGCCGACGTAGTCCTTGGGCGCGAGGATGGCGGCCTTCACCATCGGCTCGGTGACGCTGGCGATCTTGGTGCCCGACGGGAACTCGCTCGGGTTGGTGACCGTGTAGGTCTTCCGGTCGTCGGTGGTCACCTCGTACGTCACGGAGGGCGCGGTGGAGATCAGATCGAGTCCGAATTCGCGCTCGAGCCGCTCGGTGATGATCTCGAGGTGCAGGAGGCCGAGGAACCCGCAGCGGAACCCGAAGCCGAGCGCGACCGAGGTCTCGGGCTCGTAGTTGAGCGAGGCGTCCGACAGCTTCAGCTTGTCGAGCGCTTCGCGAAGGAGTGGGTAGTCGCTGCCGTCGATCGGATACAGCCCCGAGAACACCATGGGCTTCGGGTCGGTATAGCCGGGGAGCGGCACTGTGGAGGGTTTGGTGGCGGTCGTGACCGTGTCGCCGACCTTCGACTGGCGCACATCCTTCACGCCGGTGATCAGGTAGCCGACCTCGCCGACGCCCAGCCCCTTCGTGGGGCTCGGCTCGGGCGAGGACACCCCGATCTCGAGGAGCTCGTGGATGGCGCGGGTCGACATCATCTGGATGCGCTCGCGCGGGTTCAGCGAACCGTCGATCATGCGCACGTACGTGATGACACCTCGGTACGAGTCGTACACCGAGTCGAAGATCATCGCCCGGGAGGGAGCATCCGGATCGCCCTTCGGGGCGGGGATCTGCGCGACGACCTGGTCGAGCAGCTCCTCGACACCCATCCCGGTCTTGCCGCTGACGCGGAGGACGTCTTCGGGCTTGCCCCCGATGAGGCTTGCGAGTTCGCGGGCGTACTTGTCGGGGTCGGCCGCCGGCAGGTCGATCTTGTTGAGGACGGGGATGATCTGCAGATCGTTCTCGAGCGCGAGATAGAGGTTCGCGAGCGTCTGGGCCTCGATGCCCTGTGCGGCGTCGACCAGCAGGAGGGCGCCTTCGCACGCGGCGAGCGATCTGCTGACCTCGTAGGTGAAGTCGACGTGACCCGGCGTGTCGATCATGTTCAGCGCGTAGGTCTGCCCGTCGGCAGACCAGGGCATCCGCACCGCCTGGCTCTTGATCGTGATGCCGCGCTCGCGCTCGATGTCCATCCGGTCGAGGTATTGGGCGCGCATGTCGCGATCCGACACGACCCCCGTGATCTGCAGCATGCGGTCGGCCAGCGTCGACTTGCCGTGGTCGATGTGGGCGATGATGCAGAAGTTTCGAAGCAGGTCGGGCGGCGTGGCGGCGGGCTCGAGGGGCTTCAGGGCGCGGGGTGACATGTCCTGTCGATTCTACGGGCAGGGCCGTGGCGGTGAACGTTCGCGAACGTTCACGCGTCGTTCGCCGAGCGGTCTTGCCGGGGGGCGCGCGACTGTGCAGGGTTGAAAGCGGGGAGCCGACTGGGGCCGAAGACGCATGCACATCACCGACAACGCCCGTACGAAACAGGAAGAGCCTCCGTCGTGAACCCACCAACCCCCCGCAGCGTCGATCACCCGAGGGTGGGACGCCCTGCCGTCGCCATGCTCGTGATCGCGGCTCTCGCCGCATTCGGGGCCACCGCGCCGTCGGCCGCACAGGCCGCTGTATCGCCGACGGCTACCGTCGTCATCACCGAGGTCTACGGCGGCGGAGGCAACTCGGGCGGAGTCTTCAACCGCGACTTCATCGAGCTGCGCAACGTCGGCACGGTCGGTGAAGACCTCGGAGCGTGGAGCGTGCAATACGCCTCCGCCACGGGAAGCAGCTGGCAGGTGACACCGCTCTCCGGCGTGACCCTCGCCGCCGGAAAGTCGCTCCTCATCGGCGAGGCGCCGGGAGCAGGCACGGCGCTCCCGGCCTTCACCGCCGACGTCGAGGGCACGATCCCCCTGAGCGGCAGCGGCGGAAAGGTCGCGCTGGTCCGCACTCAGACGCCATTGACGGGCAGCACGGGCATCGCGGCTCTGGACCAGACGATCGACTATGTCGGCTGGGGTGCCGCAACCGACTTCGCGGGCACTTCCGCCGCACCGGCGACGACAAACGCGACCTCGGTCTCGCGGAGCGCCGCTGCCGCCAACACCGCAGACAACGCCGCCGACTTCACGGTGGGCGCGCCGACGCCCACCGGCTCCGGTGCCGGCGTTCCCGACCCGGATCCCGACCCCGAGCCGCAGGAGTCCGTCGCGATCGCGGAGATCCAGGGCACGGGCGTCGCCTCTCCCTATGCCGGCACGGTCGTGACGACGACCGGTGTCGTCACCGCGTACTACCCGACCGGCGGATTCAACGGCTACGTCATCCAGACCGCGGGGACGGGGGGTGCGCTCGACCTCTCCGCGCACACGGCGTCGGATGCGATCTTCGTCTACGCACCTGCGGCCGTGGGTGAAGTGGCGCTGGGTCAGACGGTCGAGGTGACCGGGTCGGTGAGCGAGTTCAACGGGCTCACCGAGATCACCGTCGGCGCCGGGGCCGCGAAGGTGCTCGCCGACGCGGCGGCTCCCCTTCCGGCTACCGTGACCTGGCCGTCGACGGACGCTCAGCGCGAGAGCCTCGAGTCGATGCTGATCGCTCCGCAGGGCACGTACACGGTGAGCAACACCTACTCCACCAACCAGTACGGCGAGGTGGGTCTCGCCTCGGGCGACCAGCCACTGCGCCAGCCCACGGATGCTGCGCGCCCGGGTACCGCGGAGGCCGCGGCGATCACCGCCGACAACGCCGCTCGCGCCGTCGTGCTCGACGACGGCGCGTCGACCAACTTCCTCTCCGCAGCCAACAGCTCGCTCACCCCGCCGTACGTCTCGCTCGCCGAGCCGATCGTCGTGGGCGCGACGGCGACGTTCGCCGATCCGCTGATCGTGGATCGGCGCAACAACGTGTGGAAGCTCAACCCCACCCAGCCGATCATCGGCGACGGCAGCGGGGTCGACGAGGTGCAGTTCTCCAATCCCCGCACGGCCGCCCCGGACGCGGTCGGCGGTGCGGTGCAGGTCGCATCGTTCAACGTGCTGAACTACTTCACGACGCTCGGGACGGCGACCCCGACGTGCGTGTCGTATCCCGACCGCACCGGCAACGGAAACTCGGTGCGCGAGGGCTGCAGCCAGCGCGGGGCGTGGGATTCCGATGACCTCGCCCGCCAGCAGGCGAAGATCGTGAGTGCGATCAACACCCTGGATGCCGATGTCGTCGGACTCATGGAGATCGAGAACTCGGCGGCGCTCGGTGAGGCTACCGACGAGGCGACCGCGACGCTCGTGGCGGCCCTGAACGCCGCCGCAGGCTCGGCGCGCTGGGCGTATGTGCCGTCCTCGACCGAACTCCCGGCTGCCACCGAGCAGGACGTCATCCACAACGCGATCATCTACCAGCCCGCCGCGGTCACTCCCGTCGGCGCATCCCGAGCGCTCGGCACGCAGTCCGCCGATGATCAGGCTTTCGGCAATGCCCGCGAGCCGATCGCCCAGGTGTTCCGCCCCGCGGCGGGGGGCGAGCGATTCCTGTTCTCGGTGAACCATTTCAAGTCGAAGGGTTCTGCCGGTCCGTGGCCGGGCGATGCCGACACCGGCGACGGGCAGGGTGCCTCGAACGAGTCGCGGGTGCGCCAGGCGGCCGCGCTCCGGGACTGGATCGCCAGCATCCAGGGTGACGTGAAATCCGTCTACCTCGCCGGCGACTTCAACTCGTACGGCCGGGAAGACCCGCTGCAGGTCCTCTTCGACGCCGGGTACGTCGACGCCGAACAGTCGCTGGGTATCCAGACCTCGTCGTACTCGTTCTCCGGACTCTCGGGATCGCTCGATCACATCCTGATGAACGCGGCAGCCCGCGACCGGGCAACGGGCGGCGACATCTGGAACATCAACTCCGGAGAATCGGTCGCGCTGGAATACGACCGCTACAACGTGCACGGGACGCTGTTCTACGCGCCCGACCCCTACCGCTCCTCGGATCACGATCCGGTTCTGGTGGGGATCACGGCGGGAACGGACGAGCGCACGATCACGCGGACGTCTCTCCTCGCGCTGCCCCCGGTGCAGATCAACCGGGTGCTGCCCGCGACCCTCCTGGCGGTGGTCTCAGGCACGGCCGGAGCATCCGGCACCGTGGAGTTCCGTGAAGGAGGCGCCGTCGTGGGGACGGCGACGCTCACGCAGGGCATCGCCCTGCTGCACCTGCCGTCCACGCTCGCGCGCGGCACGCACCGCTACACGGCGGTGTTCGTACCGGCCGACCCCGAGAAGGTGCTCGGCTCCACGAGCCGGGAAGCCTCGGTGCGCGTGCTGTTCTGAACCGATCGGACAAGGACGGGATGCCGCATGGCGCGTCCCCGCAGCATCCCGTTCTAGTCTGAGAGGGTGACGGTCCAAGTCGTGCTCGTGCACGGCATCCGCACGTCCGCCACGATGTGGCGCGCGCAGGTGCAGCACCTGACGGAGCGCGGGAACCCCGCGACCGCAGTCGATCTTCCCGGTCACGGCACGCGGATGGCCGAGGAGTTCACCCTCGCCGGTGCGTTCGCCACGATCGACGGCGCGGTGCGCGCCGCGGCGGAGCGCGGACCTGTGCTGCTCGTCGGGCATTCCATGGGCGGGCTGGTCTCGATCGCGTACACAGGGCAGGAGGATCCGCCGCCGATCGCGGGCTTCATCGCCGCGTCGTGCACCGCGATCCCCCGCGGAGCGAGCCTCGCGACCTACCGACTGCTGGCCCGCAGCGTCGATGCGCTCCCTGGACGCGGCATGTGGCTGGCCGACCGCATGCTCGACCGGACGCTGCCGCCCGAGACCCGCGAGGACTTCGGCGCGGGCGGCTACGCGTTCGATACGCAGGACGTGGCGCTGCGGAGCCTTTCGGTGCTCGACCTGCTCGCCGCGCTCCAGCGCATCGACGTGCCGCTGTGGTTCATCAATGGGCAGTACGACCAGCTGCGCGTGAACGAGCGCCTCTTCACCCGCCTCGCCCCGGACGCCGAGCTCATTATCGTCCCGCGCACCACCCACCTAGTCACCGCGATGCGACCGCGCGTGTTCAACGCGCTCCTGGACCTCGCGATCGCCACCATTGCCGCCGGAGTCTCAGGAGCCGACGGATAGCTGGTAGACTCGGTGATTGGCTTGCGTGTGGGTTGCCCCCGCACGACCGCTGAGCGACAGCCCTCTTCTGCCGCCGGCATCCCATCGATCACTCCAAACGAAAGACGTCGACACGTGGCGAACATCAAGTCGCAGATCAAGCGCAACAAGACCAACATCAAGGCGACCGAACGTAACAAGGCCGTCAAGAGCGAGCTGCGCACCGAGGTGCGTCGCACCCGCGAGGCCGTCGCGGCCGGCGACAAGGCTGCCGCCGAGAAGGCTCTGGTGAAGGCGAACAAGAAGCTCGACAAGGCCGCGAGCAAGGGCGTCATCCACGCCAACCAGGCCGCGAACCGCAAGTCCGCCATTGCGAAGCAGGTTGCAGCGCTCTGAAGCAGGTTGCAGCGCTCTGAAGCAGGTTGCAGCGCTCTGACGCTGAATGGTTTCGTCGAATGCCCGTCCCTCAGGGGGCGGGCATTCGTCATTCCCCGTAGGGGGCGCGCGTCGCGATCACGGTCACGAGGCGCTCGAGTGCGAACACCGGATCACGCGACGCGCCTTTGACTTCGGCGTCCGCGCGCGCGGCGGCCTGGATGGCCATGCCCAGGGTCGCATCGGTCCATACCGCCAGGTCACGACGCGCGCGATCGACCTGCCAGTCCTTCATGCCGAGCCGCGCGGCGAGCGAGGACGACGACTCGCGGATGCCGGCAACCCGGGCCATCGTCCGCAGCTTCATCGCGATGGCGGCCACCAGCGGCACCGGATCGGATCCTGACGCCAGGGCCTGCCGCAGGGAGATGAGCGATTCGCCGTAGCGCCCCGCGATGGCGGTATCTGCCACCGTGAACGCGGACGTCTCCACGCGGCCGCCGTAGTAGCGCTCGACGACCTGCTCGGTGATGTCGCCGGACACGTCGGCGATCAGCTGCTGGCACGCCGCGGCGAGCTCGGTGAGATCGTCCGCGAACGCCGACACGAGGGTGCGCAACGCCATGGGGGCGATCCGCCGCCGGGCGGCGGAGAACTCGCCCGCCGCGAAATCGACCCGGTCGGAGTCGCGCTTGACCGCTGCGCACGGAATCTCGATGCCGCCTCCTTCGCCCCCTCGGATGGCATCCAGCAGCTTCTTGCCGCGGACCGTGGCGCCCGTGTGCCGCAGCACGACGGTTGCCCCGTCCTGTGGATTCGCCAGGTACGAGACGGCCTCGGCGAGGAATGCGTCCGAGCACTTCTCGACACCCGTCACGCGGACCAGGCGCGGCTCGCCGAACAGCGAGGGCGAGGTGACCGCGAGCAGGGCGCCGGGGCTGTACTCGTCGGCGCGAAGGTCTGAGACCTCGAGGCTCGCGTCTTCGGCTCGCAGGTAGTCGCGGAGGGCGGCCGTCGCGCGCTCGGCGCACACATCCTCCGGCCCGGAGATCAGCACGATTGGTGCGGGCTGCGGATCGCGCCACGACACCTGCGGGATCACCGTGCGTGTCTTGCTCGCGGGAGCACGTCGCGCGGTCGTCGCCATTCCCCCAGCCTACTGAGCGGCGGGGACACGGCATCGGCAGCCGGCGGCGCTCGCTCACGCCATAGCTCGATGCCGGCATCGGTCCGCCACGCGGCGACGATCCCGCTCAGATCCGTGCGGGCGATCGCGCACCCGAGAGCCTCGAGCATGGCGATCGCCTCGTCACGGGGGTGACCGTAGTCGTTGCCGAGACCGACACTGATGATCGCGACCGCGGGGTGAAGCGCCTCGTACAAGCCTGGGTCCTGGTCGGCGCTGCCGTGATGGGCGACCTTGACGACGTCGTAGCGGGTCAGCAACACGTCCGACGCGGCCAGTGCGCTCTGGGATGACGCCGACAGATCGCCGAGGAAGACGGCGGTGGGCATGCCGATGCCCCGCACCTCCAGCACGACGCTGGCGTCGTTGCCCGAGGGGAATGCGCGGCTCGCCGCGCGGGGCCAGAGCACCCGCCACTGGGCGCCGCCGATCGTTCCGTGCAGGCCCGCGACACCGGCGATCGGCTGGGCGCCTCCCGCGGCCAGATCATTGATGATCGACCGATCGCCCGGCGAAGCCGGCGGCCCGTGGATCACCACCCCGAGCATCCCCCGCACCGCGGTCACTCCACCGACGTGGTCCTTGTCGTAGTGGGTCAGCACGAGCAGGTCGAGCCGACCGATGCCGAGCCGCGAGAGGCACTGGGCGAGCGGCTCGGGGGCAGGCCCGGTGTCGATCAGGGCGTAGCTTCCGCCGGAGCGGAGGAGCACAGCATCCCCCTGTCCGATGTCGCACGCGAGGATCGACCACTCCTGCGGCACTGTCCAGCGCCCGGCCACCGAGGTGAGCGCCGTCGTGCCCGCACTCACTCCGACGACCGCAGCGATCACAGCGACGGAGACGGCGTGGAGCGGTCGTGCGCGACCTCGCAGGGCCGCTCGCCCGATCACGATCAGTCCGATCGCGACCCCGAGTGCGCCGAGCGCCGCAACGCCCGCCCAGCCTTCCAGCCAGGGCACCTGCCCACCGGGAAGCGCCGTCATCGTCGATGCCGTCGCCGAGATCCAGGATGCGGGGAGCCATGCGATCGCCGCGAGCCCCGACTGCACGACCGGAACGGCGACGAAGAGGCATGCGGCCAGGCCCACGATGGTGGCGACGGGGGCGGCGGGCGCAGCCAGGAGATTCGCCACCACGCCGTACAGCGGCACGCGGGGCGTGATCAGCACAAGGAGCGGGCCGCACGCGAGCTGAGCCGCGAGCGGCACCGCCAGGGCGAGCGCGAGTGCGCGCGGCAGGCCGCGCGACAGGCCCAGTGCGAGCGGCCGGGCGAACAGCAGCAGCGACGCGGTGGCGACCGTCGACAGGGCGAAGCCGAGCGAGCCCGCGAGCCATGGATCGCCGACCAGCAGTATCGTCACCGCCAGGGTGAGGATCGACATGCCCGCTCCGGGTCTGCCGAGCTGCACGCCCAGCATCGCGATGGCCGCCATCGCCGCGGCCCGCACGACGCTGGGCTCGGGGGTGACGAGCACCACGAAGCCTGCGAGGGCCGCGAGGCCCGCAGCGACGCGCAGGCTGCGCCGGAGGCCCGCCGCGGCCGCACCGGCGAAGGCGAGCCCGACGACGATCGCGCAGTTCGCTCCGGAGACCGCCGTCAGGTGCGAGAGGCTCGACGCCTTCATCTCGCTGTCGAGCGTCGGGTCGACCGCCGACGTGTCGCCGACGGCGAGGCCCGGCACGAGGCCCGCGCCAGGCTCGGGCAGACCATCAACGGCACGCACGAGACCGCGCCGCAGATCGGATGCTGCGGCCAGCACCCCTTCCGCCCGCTCGTCCACCTCCACCCCGCGTCCGGCCGACACTCCCAGCACGTCGCGCTGCCCGGGGCGGGTTTCCCACGCCGTCCCCCGAACGCTCACGGTCGCTCCCACGTCCAGCGCGCCCGGTTGATCGACGAGGGCGGGCGCGACGCGAACGGTCACCGCGACGTCGACCGGGTGCGACGTCAGACCCGTCTCGATCCGGGAGGCGATCGCATCGAAGGTGAGCTCGCCCGCACGGTTCTCCACCTTGCCGACCACCGTCGCGTGCACGGTGATCGCCCGTCCGCCGGTCAGCCCCATCTCCTGCACCGCCACGCGCTCGGGGTGGGCAAGGGCTACCTGCGAGGCGACCGCAGCCCCCGCGGCCACCGCGACGATCGCGATGACCAACGCGAGCGTCCAGGTTCGCGACCGTGGCTCGCGCCGCCGACGCGCCTGCACAGTCAGTGCCACGAGAAGCGCGAGCGAAATCGTCCATCCGCCCACCGCGGTGGCGGTCGCGCTCTGCGGGACGATAGTGGTCACTCCGCCCACGATCCACGCCACCCCCGCCACGGGCACCAGCCGCAGCGGGCGGAGCCATCGGGGGGCGGCCGGTCCGCGATCCGAGGTCATATCGTCACGAGATCGCGCAGCGACTCGAGCATCTTGTCGCCGATGCCGGGAACTGCCAGCAGATCTTCCACGCTGGTGAATCGCCCGTTCGCCTCGCGCCACTGGATGATCCGCTCGGCCATCGCCGGGCCGATCCGCGGCAGCGTGTCGAGCTGCGAGGCATCCGCGGTGTTCAGGTTCACGCGGCTGTCCGCCGCCACGGCCGCTCCCCCACCGCCGGCCGGCCCCGAGCCGCCCGCTCCAGAGCCAGCCGCCGGCGCCTCGCCCACGGACGCCACATACAACTGTTCGCCGTCGCTCAGCGGCCGGGCGAGGTTGACTCCGTTCGCATCGGCGCCATCGGCGAACCCACCCGCGGCGGCGATGGCGTCGACCACGCGTGCCGCGCCGGCCAGCACATACAGCCCCGGTGAGACGACCGCCCCCGAGACATGGACGTAGAGGGTGGGCTGAGACGGTGCCGGCTCTCCTGAGCCGGAGACGCTGACAGACTCCACCGGCGCGGTCGCCCCCCGCAGGATGCCGATGCCGACCGTGACGGCGAGGGCGAGCAGGACCACGACCACAGCGGCGCCGAGCCCCAGGCGGCTGCGCCGCGACGCGGGTTCCGGGTCATCGGCCGCTGCCACCCGACCACGCTAAAGCCGTGCGGACGACACTCCCGCGACCCGCGGCGAGGTCGTGCACGCACGCGCTGAGATGTCGCCTTGGGGAGGAACGCTAGGTCGTGCTGAAACTGACGACCTTCGGCGCTCGAACGACCACCCGGGTGATCTCGCGCCCGGCGAGCGAGCGCACGACGCGCTCGTCCGCGCGAGCGCGACGCTCGAGTTCGGCCGAGTCGATGCGGCCCGACACCTCGAGAGTTGCACGCACCTTTCCGTCGATCTGCACGACCGCGGTGACGGTCTCCTCCACCAGCAGCATCGGGTCGGCCTGACGCCAGGCGACGAGCCCGACGAAGGGCTCGTAGCCGAGGATCTCCCAGAGTTCTTCGGCCGTGTGCGGCGCGAACAGATCGAGCACCATCGTCATGACCTCGGCGGCTTCGCGAACTGCGGGATCAGCGGGTCCTGCGCCGGTGTCGATCGCCTTGCGCGTCGCGTTCACGAGCTCCATCAGGCGGGCCACCACGACGTTGAACTTCGTCTGCTCGACCAGCCCGGGGGCATCGGCGAGCAGCCGGTGCGTGACACGGCGGAGCGCCGGGTCACCCTCCGCCCAGACCACGTCGGGGCTGCTGTCGACGTCTTTGGCCACGCGCCACGCGCGGGCGAGGAACTTCTGCGCACCCGTGGTCGAGACGTCTTCCCAGTTGATGTCGTCTTCGACCGGCCCGGCGAATGCGATCGCGACACGCACAGCATCCGCTCCCGGGTCCACCATGCTGGAGGCGAACTCCACGAGGTTGCCCTTGCTTTTGGACATCTTCGAGCCGTCCAGCAGCACCATGCCCTGATTGATGAGGCTCGAGAACGGCTCGGTGAACTCGATCAGCCCGACGTCAAACAGCACCTTGGTGATGAACCGGGCATACAGCAGGTGCAGGATCGCGTGCTCGACGCCGCCGATGTACGAGTCGACCGGCGCCCACTTATCGGCCTCCCGCGTCGAGAACGCCTCACCCGCGTCACCGGGAGCGAGGAAGCGGAGGAAGTACCACGAGCTGTCGACGAACGTGTCCATCGTGTCGGGGTCGCGCAGCGCCGCCTCGCCGGTCTCGGGGTCGACCGTGGCCATCCACTCGGATGCTCCGCCCAGCGGCGATGTGCCCTTCGGCGTCAGGTCGAGTCCCTGTGCATCGGGCAGGGTCAGCGGCAGCTGGTCGGCGGGCACGGGGACGATGCGCCCGTCCTGCGTGTGGATCATCGGGATCGGGGTGCCCCAGAACCGCTGACGCGAGATCAGCCAGTCTCTCAGCCGGAACGTCTTGGCGGCTCGCCCTGTGCCTGCCGCTTCCAGCTCGTCGATCATGCGGGCGATCGCGGTGCGCTTGGACATGCCGTCCAGCGAGCCCGAGTTGACCATCCGGCCTTCGCCGGTGAGCGCGATTCCGGTGACACCGGGATTCAACGAGTCGAGGGATGCGGCATCCCCACCCGGATCTATCGGCACCCCGTCGTCGTCGAGCTCGATGACCGGGATCGCCCCGGTGATCGAGGCCGTCGTGTCGACGACGACCTTCACAGGCAGATCGAACGCGCGCGCGAAATCGAGGTCGCGCTGGTCGTGCGCGGGCACGGCCATCACCGCGCCGTGACCGTAGTCGGCCAGCACGTAGTCGGCGGCCCAGATCGGCAGCCGCTCGCCGTTGATCGGGTTGATGGCGTACCGCTCCAGGAACACGCCGGTCTTGGGCCGATCGGTGCTCTGCCTGTCGATCTCGGTGATCTTCTGCACGCGCTCGAGGTAGTCCTGGAATCGCACCCGCACGTCGGCGGTCGATCCGGCGACCAGCTCGGCGGCGAGGTCCGAATCGGGTGCGACGACGAAGAACGTCGCACCGTGCAGCGTGTCGGGCCTCGTGGAGAAGACGGTGACCTTCTCGTCGCGTCCCTCGATGGCGAAGTCGATGTCGGCCCCGACCGAGCGGCCGATCCAGTTGCGCTGCATCCGGATGACCTTCTGCGGCCACGAGCCCTCGAGCTGGTTGAGGTCGTCGAGCAGCCGGTCGGCGTAGTCGGTGATCTTGAAGTACCACTGGGTGAGCTTCTTCTTCACGACCTCGGTGCCGCACCGTTCGCAGCGCCCGTCGACGACCTGCTCGTTCGCGAGGACCGTCTGGTCGTGGGGGCACCAGTTGACCGGGCTCTCTTTGCGGTAGGCCAGCCCGCGTTCGTACAGCAGCTGGAAGAGCCACTGGTTCCAGCGGTAGTAGTCCGGGTCGCTCGTGTGCAGCACACGGCTCCAGTCGTACGACGTGCCGAAGTTCTTCAGGCTCGCCTTCTGCTGCGCGATGTTCGCGTACGTCCACTCGCGCGGGTCGGCGCCGCGCTGGATGGCGGCGTTCTCGGCGGGCAGGCCGAACGAGTCCCACCCGATCGGGTTGAGCACGTTGTAGCCGCGGTGGCGCCAGAATCGCGCGACGACATCCACGTAGGCGTAGTTCTCCGCGTGGCCCATGTGCATGTCGCCCGACGGGTACGGGAACATGCCGAGGACGTACTTGCGAGGCCTCTTGTCCTCGTGACCGGCAGCGCGGAACGGGTCGCGCTCTGTCCAGAGCTTCTGCCATTTCTCCTGGATCGCGTAGGCGTCGTAGCCGTTGCTCTCGGAGCTCGGAGCAGCGGGCGGGGAGATCTGCGACACGGAGGGGCCAATCGTGGGATGCCGGGAATGCGCGCGAAAGCGCGTCCTCCAGGTTACCGGACCGCGCGGTTCACCAACCGGGCGGCAGCTCCGCCCCCAGCGCACGGAGCGGACCTCGTGCCTTGATCCCCACCTCAGCGACCTCCGCCGCCGCGTCCGATCCCCACGTTATGCCGCCGCCGGCGCCGACATACGCGCCTCCCGGATGGACCACGATCGAGCGGATGATCATCGCGAGATCGGCCGCGCCGTCGTCGCCGACCCATCCGAAGCACCCCGCGAACACTCCGCGCGGGGCACGCTCGAGCCGGTGCAGGATCGTCATCGCCGAAAGCTTCGGAGCCCCCGTCATGCTTCCCGCGGGGAACGCGGCATCCAGCAGCTCGCCGAGAAGCGTCCCCGGCTGGAGCGTGCCCGACACGGTGCTGACGAGCTGATGGACGGCGGGGTAGCTCTCCACCTCCAGCAGGCGATCGACGGCGATGGAGAAGGGGTCGCAGACGCGCGAGAGGTCGTTGCGCATGAGGTCGACGATCATCACGTTCTCGGCGCGCTCCTTCGGGCTTTCGAGAAGCTCCTCGGCGAGCGCTGCGTCGGTGTCGGCATCCGCCCCGCGGGGGCGCGTGCCCTTGATCGGGTGCGTGCGCACCACACCCCCCTGCACCTCGAGGAATCGCTCGGGGGTCGCGCTCACCAGGGCGACACCCGCACTTCGCACGTACCCGCCGTGATGCGACGCCGTGATCTCGCGCAGTGAGCGGTAGGTCGCCAGCGCGTCGATGTCGCCCGAGACGGAGAAGCGCGTCGTCAGACACAGCTGGTAGGCGTCTCCTTCTCGGATCGCGCTGCGGCACTCCGCGATCAGCCCCGCGTATTCGCCAGGCAAATGCCGCGCGGTGGCGACGCCCCGCTCCGGGGCCGACCGAGTCGAAGCGGGCGCTTCCCCGATCCACTCCGATGCGGCGGCGGCGAAGGCCGCAGCGTCATCGGGCACGGCGAAGGCCCAGACGCGACGGCGCGCATGGTTGAATGCGAGGAAGCGATCGGCGCGGAGCCACAGCGCCTGCGGTGCGCGGGTGTCAGGTGGCCCGGTCGGCGCACCCGCGAGAGCGGCCGCGTCGTCGTAGCCGATCCAGCCCACCCAGCCACCGCGGAACGGGCCGGTGTCGTCTTCCGGGCCTGACGACGCGGTGAGGTCGGTTCCGAGCACCACCTCCGGGTCGGGCTCGGATCTCCCCGACCCCACCCAGCTCCAGCCCGCCGCAGCGCCCGGTCCGGCATCCAGCCAGAAGGCATGCGGATGCTGCGCGAAACCCGCCTCGAACGCCCGATCCGGATCCAGCCAGGCGGGAAGCGCCACAGCGGCCAGCGGAGCGATCACGTTTCCCAGGCTAGATGAGCGGGGCGCGCCTAGGCTCTGGGGTGTGAACGAGTTCCTCACGTGGCTTCTCGACGCCGTGCAGGGCGTCGACCCACTCGTGCGGACGCTCGTGGCGGGGCTCGCGATGACGCTCGAGACCAGCGTGCTCGTCGGCCTCATCGTCCCCGGCGACACGGTGGTCATCGTCGCCGCGACGGCCGTCTCCTCTCCCGTCGAAGGCGTGTTCCTCGGCGTCGCCGTGGTGATCGGCGCGCTCATCGGCGAGAGCATCGGATTCGCGCTCGGCCGGTTCCTCGGCCCGCGGATCCGCCATTCCGCGCTCGGCCGTCGTATCGGCGACGCGAACTGGGAGCGCTCCGAGCGCTACCTGCGCCGGCGCGGCGGGCCGGCGATCTTCCTCTCGCGCTTCCTGCCCGTGCTGCACTCTCTGGTGCCGCTGACGGTGGGGATGAGCGGGTACTCCTACCGGCGATTCCTCGCCTGGACCGCTCCCGCGTGCATCCTCTGGGCGACCCTCTACATCTCGGTCTCCGCCCTCGCGGCGGGCACGTACCGCGATCTGGCGAGCCGGCTGCACTGGGCCGGGTATCTGTTCGTCGGAGTGATCGTCGTCTTCCTGCTGCTCGTCTTCGTCGCCAAGAAGGTCATCGAGCGCGCCGAGCGCAAGCACCTCGTCGATGAGCCGCCTGCTGACGGGCCCGTGCCGCGCGCGTCGGACGCGACCGAGGGCGACCGGCCCGGTCCCGCTGGTGTCTCGACCGACGTGGAAGACTGAGAGCGTGTCTCCCGAATCCTCCGTATCGCCGCGCCCGAAGGTGATGTGGCTCGCCCGCCTGGAATACCGATTCCACTCGTGGCGAGAGCGGCGCGCGCGGGGCCGGGGCCTCACTCCTGCGGTGACGCCGTTCCCCGGCTACGGCGGACCGGGCTGGGTGCGTGTGCTCGGACGCGTGCTGATCGTGCCGCCCGCCCCCCGCACGGGGTCGGGTGAATATGCGAGCGTCCGTGGGTGGCGCAGCTTCGCCGCGGTACCCGTCGGCTACGCCCCGGTCGCGATCACGATCCAGGGCCACGCGCACGACGTCTTCTCGGATCGCGGCGGCGTGATCGACGTCGTACTGCCGTCGGGCCTCGCCTCGGGGTGGCAGACGCTCACCATGACCGTCGAGGGCGGCAAGCCCGTCGAGACCCGCGTGTTCATCGTGGGCGAAGAGGTGCGCTTCGGCATCGTCTCCGACATCGACGACACGGTGATGGTGACCGCACTCCCCCGGCCGCTCGTCGCCGCGTGGAACTCGTTCGTCGTCGACGAGCACGCCCGCCAGCCCGTCCCCGGCATGGCCGTCATGATGGATCGGCTCGTACGCGACAACCCGGGCGCGCCGCTCATCTACCTGTCCACCGGGGCGTGGAATGTCGCCCCGACCCTCCTGCGGTTCCTCGGCCGCCACGTCTTCCCGCCCGGGGCGCTTCTGCTCACCGACTGGGGGCCGACGCACGATCGCTGGTTCCGCAGCGGCAAAGAGCACAAGAGCACGAATCTGCAGCGCCTGGCGAAGGAGTTCCCGCACGTGCGGTGGCTTCTCGTGGGCGACGACGGACAGCATGACGACGACATCTACACGACGTTCACCCGCGAGCATCCCGACAGTGTCGTGGCCGTCGCGATCCGCCGCTTGTCTCCGGCGGAAGCGGTGCTCGCGGGAGGCCGGACCGTCGTCGACGACCACAGCGCCGCGGGCGTTCCATGGGTGACGGAGTCCGACGGCGCGGGTCTGCTGGAGCGCTTGGAAGAGGTCGGCGTCATCAACCGCGGGCCCGGCCCCGCGGGCTGAGCCCGGTCGCTGCGGTGTCGGCCGTTGTGTCGGTGGCACCGCGTACGCTGGCGTGCATGTGCGGTCGATTCGTGGTGGCGAGTGCAGGGTCGGAGCTGGTCGGCGTGCTGCGGGTCGATGTCGAGGGCGATGATCTGCCCGCCCCGTCCTACAACGTCTCACCCACTGATCGGGTCGCCGTCGTGCTCGATTCGGCCAAGACCGAGCTGCCGACACGGCGTCTCGAATCGGCGCGGTGGGGGCTAATCCCGGGGTGGGCGAAAGATCCCAAGATCGGCGCAAGGGCCTTCAACGCGAGGTCGGAAGAGCTCGAAGACAAGCCCATGTTCCGCACCGCGCTCGAGAAGCGTCGTGCCGTGGTGCCCACGACCGGCTACTACGAGTGGAAGACCGTCGACGGCGAGAAGACACCGCACTACATCCACCCGGCCGACGGTTCGCCGCTGCTGATGGCGGGGCTCTACGAATGGTGGAAGAACCCGGCGCTGCCCGACGACGATCCGGCCAGGTGGGTGCTGAGCTTCACGATCCTCACGCGCGACTCGATCGGCCATCTCGGTTCGATCCACGACCGGATGCCGCTGTTCCTCGACGCCGACTACGCCGATGCGTGGCTCGACCCGACCGTAGACAACGTGCGCGACGTGCTGGATGCTGCGATCGATGCCGCACCGGCTCTGGCTGACACCCTCGACGACCACGTCGTAGGCAAGGCCGTCGGCAACGTGCGCAACAACGGCCCCGAACTCATCGAGCCAGTCGACGGCTGAGCGTCGCGCTCAGTGCCGCGCCACGATGGCCGCAGCATCCGTCCCGCGCGGCAGTACCCCGTATTGCGCACCTCGGTCATCGCCCACCCGCGCCGCGATGAAGGTCTCGGCGTCGAGCGACGGCGCGTGGCGGAGCATGAGCGATGCCTGGAAGGCCAGCGCGAGCGCCTCGCTGAGGCGGCGGGCGTCGCGCTGCGCCTCGGCCGGTTCGGCACCCGAGAGCTCATCGAGCAGCCGGAGCGCACGCTCCACATGCCTGTCCAGCAGCGGCGAGGCGCCCGCGGTCGACTCGAGCTCGTTCGCGAACGCCAGGGTCGAGTCGTTGTCGCGGGTGAGCGCGCGCAGCACGTCCAGCGCGATGACATTGCCCGACCCCTCCCAGATCGCCATGACCGGCTGCTCGCGATAGCGACGCGCGAGCGGGAACGTCTCGGTGTAGCCGTTTCCTCCGAGGCACTCGAGGGCCTCGTAGGCGTGATGGGGGCCGCGTTTGCTCACCCAGTACTTCGACACGGGCGTCGCAAGGCGCCGCAGCGCCACATCGCGGTCGGCGGCGTCCGACTCGAACAGCTGCGCGAGGCGGAGCCCGGTGAGCATCGCCGCCTCGGCCTCCAGCGCGAGGTCGGCGAGAACGGCGGTCATGGCCGGCTGGTCGACGAGCTTCGCACCGAAGGCCTCCCGGCCGCGGGCATGCCACACCGCCTCTGCGACGGCCTGGCGCATCCCGGCGGCCGAACCCAGCACACAGTCCAGGCGCGTGCGCTGCACCATTTCGATGATCGCCGACACTCCGCGGCCCGGCTCGCCCACCAGCATCCCGACGGTGCCGTCGAACTCGACTTCCGCCGATGCGTTCGAGCGGTTGCCGAGCTTGTCCTTGAGCTTCTGGATGCGGAAGACGTTGCGCATCCCGCGCGGGAGCAGGCGCGGCACGAAGAGGCACGAGAGCCCCTCTTCTTTGTTGCCTCTGCGCGTATGGGCGAGCACGAGGAAACCGTCCGACATCGGCGCCGAGCAGAACCACTTGTAGCCGGTGAGCTGGTACGAGTGCCCGCCCATGTGGATGCCGGTCGTCGTGTTCGCCCTGACGTCAGAGCCGCCCTGCTTCTCGGTCATCGCCATGCCGATCAGAGCGCTCGACTTCTGCTCGTTCGGCAGCAGCCGCGGTTCGTACCCGCGTGAGTACAGCCGCGGCAGCCACTCGTCGGCGACCCAGGGCGAGTCTTTGATCGAGGCCACCGCGGCGTGCGTCATCGATACAGGGCAGGCGTGCCCGGGCTCGACCTGCGCGAACAGCATGAACATCGCTGCGCGGGCGACGGATGCTCCGGGCTGGGGGTCCGCCCACGCCGAGGTGTGCGCGCCGCGGGCGATCGCCGCCGAGATCACCCGGTGGTACGAGGGGTCGTACTCCACCTCGTCGAGCCGGTATCCCCAGCGGTCGTGCGGATACGCGACGGGGCTGTGGACGTTCGCGAGGTGGGCGTCCTGCTGGAAGGACGTCGACCCCACCAGCGTCCCGGCTTCGCGAAGCCCGGCATCCGCCCACGCTGCTCCCATGTGCTGCACCGCGTCCACGAGCGGCACATTGAGCGAGTACTCGTCGATCTCGGTGCGGAACGGCGGCTGGTTCAGCACGTAGTGCGACGAGGCCCCGATCACGCGCTGCCCGCGCGAGAACGAGGTCACGTGGATTCTTCCTCGACCATCGGCGCCGCCCAGGCGACAGCCGTCTGCTGCTCGCGGGTCAGCGGTGCGCGCGTCACGAGATCGTGGATGAATCCGAGCTTGCGTTTCACCGGGGCGACGAGGTCGAACGGATACAGGTCGCCAAAGCCCATCGAGCGATTGATGCGGTTGAACGCCTCCGACATCCATTCCCAGTCCGACATCAAGAGGTTCACCGGCTCATTCCCGTAGCTCTCGAGCGGGATCACATCGGTGTCGCGCAGGTTGGTCGCGCTCGCGTCGAGATGGATGCCGATGGAGGCGGCGGTGGCCAACGTGCCGGTGATGTGGAGATAGTGCGCGAAGCTCTCCGCGAAGTCCTCCCACGGGTGCATCGTGGCGTATTCCGAGATGAACGTCTCCCGCCAGTCCGAGGGGGCACCGTTCGCGTAGTGCCGCTTCAACGCATCTTGATAGCTCGCCCTCTCGTCGCCGAAGATGGCGCGGCACCGACGCCACGTCTCATCGTCGGTGATCAGCACGTTCTGGTAGTAGTGGCCGACCTCGTGCCGCAGATGACCGAGCATCGTGCGATACGGCTCACCGAGCCGCACGCGCAGGGCCTCTCGACGATCGTCGAGGCTTTCGGCCAGGTCGAGGGTGATGATCCCGTTCGAATGGCCGATCATCACGCGCTGCCCCGACGAGAGGCTCGACAGAAGGTCGAAGCCGAGGCCGCCGGGCTTGGTGTACCAGGGCGAGATGGGCAGGCCGAGATCTCCGAGTTGGAGGATCAGCCTGCGCTTGGCCTGCTCGGTCTTGGCGAGCTTCTCCATCGCGATCGTGTCGTCGGCGTCGGGCTGACGGCGCGTGAGCCGGCACGACAGGCACTTGCCGTTGGGCGCATCTTCGCGGACGAGCCAGTTGCACTCCCAGCCCCGGTTCGAGCAGGCGTACCAGGTCGTGTCGTCGATCTGCACCTGGCCCCGACGCAGGCCGTAGAACTGGCGGCTGACCAAGTTGAAGGCGACCTCGGCCTCGCAGTTGGGGCAGGTCAGCATGTCGAGATAAAGGAAATGCCGGCAGTACGGGCACCGTGGAGCGGAGTTCACGTCTTCACCGTAACGGCCAACGCTGTACGGGATGCCGGTTTCCGGCGCCCGGTCGTGTCGCCGGGGTATTCGGTGCCCCGGTTGCGAAAGCGAGCCGGGTCAGATCACGGCGGCGGCGACCCGCGCCGGACGCAGGCACCGGTCGAAGAAGTCGGCCAGCTCCTCCCTCGCAGACAAGGGCAGCACGGCCGCGACGTACTGGTCTGGACGCACCACGACCACGACTCCGTCACGGGACAGATCGCGCTCCGCGAAGATGTCGGCGCTCGTCCACGCGCTCGGCCCCGCAGCGTAGACCTTCTCCCAGTCGGTCAGACCGAACGGGCCGGTCCGAGGTCGGAAGAGTCCGGGCACACGCGAGATGTCGACGTCGTCGAAGCGCTGCTGGTAGATCGCTTTCACATCGAACACCGCATCGACGTCCAGCGCGGCAGGGGTGTGCCGATCGATCGGAGAATCCGGTGCGCCCAGCCATTCGGCCCACGCCGCCAGCGCCGACGACTCTCCCGCCGACGGCGCGTCGCCGAAGGCGTAGATGCGCCAGCGTCCGTCGGCCTTCGCGTGATGACCCAGGTGCACGACGTTGCCATCGGCTACGCGCACCACCTCGACCGACTTGAACCGTTTGCCGATCGGGAAGCCCGGTGCGAGGTGCTGGTGCGACTCGTCGCCGATGAGGATCGACGCACCGTACTGCGTCATGAATCCGGAGGGGAACTCCGCTGTCGCCAGGTAGTAGGTGGCGAGATCCTGCGGGTCTGAGATCTCTTCGGGCTTTCGCGCCATGAGGGACGACCACTCGCGGTCGAAATCGATCAGCTGCTGTGCGACCGGCTGCCTTTCGGCGGAGTAGGTGGCGAGCAGGTCCTCGGGGGCCAGGCCGGTCAACACGTGACCGAGCTTCCACCCGAGATTGAAGCCGTCCTGCATCGAGACGTTCATTCCCTGGCCGGCCTTCGCGCTGTGCGTGTGGCAGGCGTCGCCGGCCAGGAACACCCGCGGGGCTCGATCCTCCCCCACCGGCACGTCATCGAACTTGTCTGTCACCCGGTGGCCCACTTCGTACACGCTGTGCCAGGCGACCTGCTTCACGTCGATCGAGTAGGGGTGCAGGATGTCGTTCGCCTTGGCGATGATGTCCTCGACCGGCGTCTGACGGACGTGATGATTGTCGTCCTGGGCGACTTCGCCGAGGTCGATGTACATGCGGCTGAGATAGCCGCCCTCGCGCGGAATATGCAGGATGTTGCCCGCCGTGGAATTGATCGCGCACTTCGTACGCCAATCCGGGAAATCGGTGTTCACGAGCACATCCATGACCCCCCACGCATGCGCCGCTGCGCCACCGAGGTGCTTGCGGCCGATCGCCTCGCGCACGCCGCTTCGCGCGCCGTCGGCGCCCACGACGTACTTCGCCCGAATCGTGCGCTCTTCGCCCCCGGTCGCCGAGCCCCCTCTCCCGGTCCCTGAGCCCGTCGAAGGGCGCACACGCACCTCTACGGGGAATTCGCCCTCCTCGTGCACGGTGAGGCCGACGAACTCGACGCCGTAATCGGGAACGATGCGGCCGGCCCCGTGCGCCGCCGCTTCGGCGAAATAATCGAGCACGCGGGCTTGGTTGACGATGAGATGCGGGAACTCGCTGATCTTGAGGGCGTAGTCCTCGGTGCGCGCTGTGCGCACGATGTTGCGGGGGTTCTCGGGATCAGGCCCCCAGAAGTTCATGTAGGCGATGTTGTACGCCTCCGCGACGATGCGCTCGGCGAATCCGAATGCCTGGAACGTCTCGACGCTGCGCGGCTGGATGCCGTCGGCTTGGCCGAGCACGAGCCGGCCTTCCCGACGCTCGATGATGCGCGTCGTGACGTCCGGGAACTGCGACATCTGTGCCGAGAGCAGCATCCCGGCGGGACCTGAGCCGACGATCAGCACATCCATCTCGTCGGGGAGCTCAGCGATTCGATCGACACCGCGTCCCTCGGCGTCGAGCACGCGGGGGTCTCCCGAGACGTATCCGTGGTGGTGGAACTGCATGGAGTCCTCCTCGTACTTCGATGTAGAGGTCGATCGGCGATACTTGCGGCGAACCGGATTGTGTTCTATATTCGAACACGCAGTTCTCATTACGAACAAATCGTATACGGTCGCAGGTCACGAGGCAAGGGAGACGTGCGATG
Organism: uncultured Microbacterium sp.; assembly: GCF_964244775.1. Lineage (NCBI taxonomy): Bacteria > Bacillati > Actinomycetota > Actinomycetes > Micrococcales > Microbacteriaceae > Microbacterium > uncultured Microbacterium sp. Next base: position 646,873 of record NZ_CAXTJR010000001.1, on the reverse strand, counting down.
AACACGGATGCCGCAGGCTCGCCCGCCTCGCAGACCCTCAGTCGCGGCATCCGGATCCTGGAGATCCTCGCCGACGCGCGCGAGCCGCTCTCGATCGACGACATCGCCCGGCGCCTCGCTGTGCATCGATCGGTCGCCTACCGGCTGCTGCGAACACTGGAAGACCACGGCCTGCTCACTCGCGACTCGCTCGGCCGAGTGCAGCTCGGAGCACGGATGGCCGCGCTCGCCGCCGGTGTCGCGCACGATCTGCAGGCCGAGGCCCTGCCCGAACTCACGAATGTCGCCAACGAACTCGGGACCACGTGCTTCCTCGTCGTCCTCGATCACGACGAGTGCGTCACCCTGGTCAGCGTCGAGCCGCGCCACGCGATCGCGTCGGTCGCCCAACGGCCCGGCACGCGGCATCCGGTGACCGTCGGCGCCCCCGGCAAGGCGATCCTGTCGGCTCTCCCCCCGGGCGAGTGGCCCCCGGATGCCTCCGCGCGACTCCGTGACGAGGTGAGGGATGCTGCGGCCCGCGGCTTCGCGACGAGCCATGACGAAGTCATCCCGAGCTTGAGATCCGTGTCGGTTCCGCTCGTCGTGCGGGGACGGCGCCCGGCGGCGATCGCAGTGGTGTACGTCGCGAGCGCACACGAACCGGCGCAGATCGCGGAACGACTGCGCCGATCGGCGGACGTGATCCGCGAGGCGCTCGGAGGCTGAGGCAGCGGGCGACCGGTGACTCACGGTCCTTCGCTGCGACCGCGGGGCTGGCAGCGCCGCCCCCCACCCGGCTACGCTCGAGACGTCCGGCCCGAAGGCGCCGGTGCTCGAAAAAGGGGCACGCAGCCGCGGCATCAGATCGCCGCCCGCGAGACACACACGGAACCCACCGTCCCGTCTCAAAATGCTGGAGCATCATGCCCACCGTGTCTGCACACGTCGCCGCCGCCCTCGCCCGCCACATCGACCACGTCTTCGGGGTGATGGGCAACGGCAACGCCTATTTCCTCGACGCACTCGAGCGCTCGACCACCGTCGCCTTCACCGCCGTGCGGCACGAGGCGGGCGGCGTGGTGGCCGCTGACGCCTACCATCGAGCCGGGAGCGGACTCGCCGCGGCGACCGCCACCTACGGCGCCGGTTTCACGAACACGCTGACCGCGCTGGCCGAGGCTGTGCAGGCGCATGTCCCGCTGGTGCTCGTGGTCGGCGATGAGCCCACGTCCGGCCGCCGCCCGTGGGGGGTCGACCAGATCGCGCTCGCCTCCGCCGTGGGCGCCCGCACCTACACCGTGGGCAGAGCGGATGCTGCCGCCACGACGGTCATCGCGATCGAGCACGCTCTGACCTACCGGGTGCCCACGGTGCTCGCCATCCCGTACGACGTCGGGGCGCTCGAGGCGGGAGAGATGGGCGAAGTGCCTGAGCCGCGCGTTCCTGAGCCGGTCGCGCCGCGCGGAGCCTTCGCCGAGCAGTCGATCCGAGATGTCGCCGCAGCGCTCGCCGGGGCGCAGCGCCCGCTGCTGCTGGCCGGTCGCGGTGCCTGGATCGCCGGCGCCGGCGACGCTCTGGGAGTACTCGCCGACGCGACGGGCGCCATCACCGCCTCCACCGCCCTCGGTCGCGGGATCTTCCCCCGCGCCGAGTACGACCTCGGGGTCGCCGGAGGGTTCGGGGCCGAGGCCGCGATGGAGCTGATCGCGACAGCCGACGTGGCGGTGGTGTTCGGAGCGTCGCTCAATCAGTTCACGATGCGGTTCGACGCGCTGTTCGCCCCCGGCACCCGCGTGTTCCAGGTCGACTTGGCCGCCGCCGCGACACACACGCACGTCGGCGGCTACATCCACGGGGATGCCGCGCTCGTCGCGTGTGCGGTCTCGCAGGAGCTCGCCGCGACACGGGCAGCCCCGAGTGGCTGGCGCGAGAGTGTGGCCTTCGCGACTCTGGGCGAGTACGAGCCCGGCGATGCCCTCGCGCCGGACGGCCGACTCGACCCGCGCTCGGCGGCGGCGCGAATCGGCGAGCTGCTGCCGAAGGACCGGGTCGTCGTGAGCGACGGCGGCCACTTCCTCGGGTGGGCGAACATGTACTGGTCCGTCGCGTCGCCGGACCGCATGATGATGGTGGGCACGGCGTTCCAGTCGATCGGACTCGGATTCCCGAGTGTTCCCGGAGCCGCGCTCGCCAAGCCCGACGCCACGATCGTGCTGTCCACCGGAGACGGCGGCGGCCTCATGGCGCTGGCCGACCTGGAGTCGGCCGTGCGCGTCGCTCGAGGCCGAGGCCTCGCCGTCGTGTGGAACGACGCCGCGTACGGCGCGGAGATCAACCTGTACGGACTCAAGGGGCTTGCCCGGGCTCCGATGCTCATCCCCGAGGTCGACTTCGCCGCCCTCGCTCGCGGCTTCGGTGCCGAAGGGGTGGTCGTTCGCACTCTCGGCGATCTGGATCGCCTGGCCGAGTGGGCCGACACTCCAGCATCCGATCGCCCGTTCCTGTTGCTCGATCTCCGCATCTCGGGTGCGGTTATCGCGCCCTACCAGCAGAAGATCATCCGGGTGAACTCCTGAGTCGCCCGGGCGCTCCGAGACAGTCGGTCAGGCTTTGGACAGTCCGTAGATCGGGCTGACCGTCTGCTCCACCTCGGAATCCGGACCGAGCGGGATGCCGGAGCGATCGCGGAGGACGAGCGTGGCGACCAGACCGACCACCGTCATCCCCGCAAGGTACAGGGTCACCGAGATCGTGCTTCCGGTGGCGGCGACCAGCGCGGCGGCGATCGTGGGCGCGAACGCGCCACCCAGGATCGCGCCGATCGCGTAGGAGATCGAAACGCCCGAGAAGCGGATGGATGCGGGGAACAGCTCCGCGTACAGCGCGGCCTGAGGCCCGTAGGTGAACCCGAGCCCGAGTGTCAGGAACGCGAGAGCGAGGAACAGCAGCCCGATATTGCCCGTGTTCACGAGCGGGAACAGGGTGAAGACGCCCACCAGCTGCAGGACCCAGCCGATGATGTACGTCGTGCGGCGGCCGATGCGGTCGGAGATCCAGCCGGCGAAGAAGGTCGAGAGCAGCCAGACGAGAGCGGATCCGGCCACGGCCCACAGCACGGGCTCGCGGCCCAGGGCGATCGGACCGTCCGGGTTGGTCGAGTAGTTCTGGATGTAGCCGCCGGTCGTCATGTAGCCCACCGCGTTGTTGCCGGCGAAGACCAGCGCGGCGATCAGCACGAGCAGCGCGTGCTTGCGGAACAGCTGCACGATCGGCATCCGCGTCACTTCTTTGCGTTCGGCCAGCTCCGTGAAGACGGGGCTCTCTTCGACGCGGCGACGTACGTAGTAGCCGACGACGATGAGCACCACCGAGAGCAGGAACGGCACGCGCCAGCCCCACGCGAGGAAGGCGGCTCCCGGCGCGATGACTGCCATGAGCGCCATGATTCCGGAGGCCAGGAGCAGGCCGAGCGGCACGCCGATCTGGGGCGCTGCCCCGAACAGTCCGCGCTTGGTCTTGGGCGCGTGTTCGACGGCCATCAGCACGGCACCGCCCCACTCGCCGCCGGCCGAGACGCCTTGGAGCACACGGAGGAGGATCAGCAGCACCGGGGCCCACGCGCCGATGGCGTCGTAAGTCGGCAGCAGACCGATGAGCGCTGTGGCGGCGCCCATCAGGATGAGCGTCAGCATCAGAACGACCTTGCGGCCGTACTTGTCGCCGAAGTGCCCGGCGAGGAAGGCGCCGAGCGGGCGGAAGAGGAAGCTGATCCCGACGGTCAGGAACGCGAGGATCTGGCCGAACTCTTCGCCCGCGGGGGCGAAGAAGAGCTGACCGAACACGAGAGCGACTGCCGTGGCGTAGATGAAGAAGTCGTACCACTCGACCGTCGTGCCGATGACCGTCGCGAATACGACGCGGCGACGGTCGGTCGAGGTCGCGATCGTACCGGTGGGCGTGAATCCTTGCGGCGTCGGTGCGGACATGAATGACTCCAATGTCATGACGTTCTGTCGGCAGATCCTCACAATGGGCTTGCCGTGGATATCTAGATCATATACGATTTCGCATACAAAGCAATGGAGAGGCTCATGACCCCTACGAAGCATGCCGATGGCGGCCGATTCGGAGCCCTCCCCGCGCGCCCGGGAAAGATCATCGCGGTCCACCTCAGCTACGCCTCGCGGGCTGATCAGCGTGGTCGTCGTCCCGACGCACCCTCCTACTTCTTCAAGCCGTCCAGCTCGGTCGCGGCATCCGGCGGCACGATCGAGCGCCCCGCCGGCACCGAATTACTCGCCTTCGAGGGTGAAGTCGCTCTGGTGATCGGTACTCCCGCACGACGGGTCACCCTCGAAGCCGCGTGGCGCCACGTGGCGTGGGTCACGGCATCCAATGACTTCGGTCTCTACGACCTGCGCGCGGTTGACAAGGGATCAAACGTGCGCTCGAAAGGCGGCGACGGATTCACGCCCATCGGGCCGGCACTGATCGACGCGCGCGAGATCGACCCGGGCGACCTGCGGCTGCGCACCTGGGTCAACGGCGACGTGGCGCAGGACGACACCACCGAGGGGCTCCTCTTCCCCGTCCCGCAACTGATCGCCGACCTGTCGCAGCACTTCACGCTCGAAGTCGGCGATGTGATCCTCACCGGCACGCCCGCGGGGTCTTCCGTCGTCGTGCCCGGAGACGTGGTCGAGGTCGAGGTCGATGCACCTCGACGGGGCCTGAGTTCGGGGCGCCTGGTCACCACCGTCATTGAGGGCGACGCATCTTTCGACACCACGCTGGGGTCGCTTCCGGCCGTCGACGATACGCAGCGCGCCGAAGCGTGGGGGTCACGCGCGGCCGCGGGGCTCGCGCCGGCACCCGCGGGGCTCGCGCCGGCAGCCGCGCTCTCCCCCGCCCTGCGCGAGAAGCTGCTGCGCGTGCCGGTTGCGGGGCTCTCCGCGCAGCTGCGCAAGCGCGGCCTCAGCAACGTCACCATCGACGGCGTCCGACCGCTGCGCTCGGGCACCAAACTGGTCGGTACAGCGAAGACCCTGCGATTCGTCCCGGGTCGTGAAGACCTCTTCGCCTCTCACGGCGGCGGCTACAACGCACAGAAGCGCGCTTTCGACGCGGTCGCACAGGGCGAGATCATCGTGATCGAGGCGCGCGGCGAGACCGGATCGGGCACGCTGGGCGACATCCTCGCGCTGCGCGCCAAGGCTCGCGGTGCCGCCGGCATCATCACCGACGGCGGCGTCCGCGACGTCGACGCGGTCACCGCGGTCGGCATTCCCGTGTACTCGGCGGGCGCTCATCCCGCGGTGCTCGGTCGCAGGCACGTCCCGTGGGATGTCGATGTCACCATCGCCTGCGGCGGCACCACCGTGCAGCCCGGCGACATCCTCGTCGGCGACAGCGACGGAGTGATCGTGCTGCCACCCGCACTGGCGGAGGAAGTCGCGGACGCAGCGCTCGCGCAGGAGGACGAGGATGCCTGGGTCGCCGACCAGATCACCGCCGGTCACCCCGTCGAGGGCCTCTTCCCGATGAACGCCGAGTGGAAAGCGAGGTACGACGCATGGCGCCAGACGAAGTGACCAGCGTTCGACGAGCTCAGGGAGCGGATGTCTCGCAGAGCAAGTCGCAGCAGGCCTATCACTGGATCAAGGGGCGGATCGCCAACCAGGACTTCACGCCCGGGTATCGGCTGGTGCTCGGCTCGATCGCCGCCGACCTGCACATGAGCGTCGTTCCGGTGCGCGAGGCGATCCGCCAGCTCGAAGCCGAGGGACTGGTGACGTTCGAGCGCAACGTCGGCGCGCATGTCTCGATGGTCGACGACTCGCAGTACCGGTCGAGTATGCAGGCGCTCAGCATCCTAGAAGGTGCCGCAACCGCGCTCGCGGCGCGGCGCCTGAGCGCCGACGACCTCGCCCGTGCGCGTGCCGTGAACGACCTCATGGTCCAAACCCTCGGCCACTTCGACCCGCGCTCGTTCACCGCGCTGAACCAGCAGTTCCACGCCATCCTCTTCGCGGAATGCGCAAACCTGCGTCTGCTCGACCTCGTGCGCGCCGAATGGGCCCGCCTCGGTCACCTGCGCGATTCGACGTTCAGCTTCGTGCCCGGGCGCGCCGCGGAATCGGTGCGCGAGCACGAGCGCATCCTGCAGCTCATCGAAGCGAGCGCGCCGCTCGACGAGATCGAGACCGCCGCGCGCCGCCACCGATCGGCAACCCTCGACGCCTATCTGATCCACGAACATCCCGATGAGGCCCTCGGCCTCGCCGCCCTCTGAGAATCCCGAGGAAGTCATGACCGACACCGCAACACCCATCGACACCGGCAGCATCCGCGAAGATGCCGAGCGACTCCACCGCGCTCCCGCTGATCTGCCCACCCGCATCCGGCACTACATCGACGGCGAATTCGTCGACTCGGTCGACGGCGACACCTTCGACGTGCTCGATCCGGTGACGAACGAGACCTACGTGCAAGCGGCGGCAGGGAAGAAGAAGGATGTCGACCTCGCCGTCGCGGCCGCCCGCCGCGCCTTCACCGAAGGACCGTGGCCGCGGATGCTGCCGCGCGAGCGTTCACGAGTGCTGCACCGCATCGCCGACATCGTCGAGTCGCGCGATGCCCGTCTCGCCGAGCTGGAGTCGTACGACTCCGGTCTGCCGATCACGCAGGCCCTCGGGCAAGCCCGTCGGGCCGCGGAGAACTTCCGGTTCTTCGCCGACCTGATCGTCGCCCAGACCGACGACGCGTTCAAGGTTCCCGGCCGGCAGCTGAACTACGTCAATCGCAAGCCGATCGGCGTCGCAGGGCTCATCACCCCGTGGAACACCCCGTTCATGCTCGAGTCGTGGAAGCTCGGCCCGGCGCTGGCGACCGGCAACACGGTCGTACTCAAGCCCGCTGAGTTCACTCCGCTGTCGGCATCGCTCTGGGCCGGCATCTTCGAAGAGGCGGGGCTGCCGAAGGGTGTGTTCAACCTCGTGAACGGTCTCGGTGAGGATGCCGGCGACGCGCTGGTGAAGCATCCGGACGTTCCCCTCATCTCTTTCACCGGAGAGAGCGGAACCGGGAAGCTGATCTTCGCCAACGCGGCGCCGTTCCTCAAAGGGCTGTCGATGGAATTAGGCGGGAAGTCGCCGGCGATCGTTTTCGCCGACGCCGATCTCGAGGCCGCGATCGACGCGACGATCTTCGGCGTGTTCTCGCTCAACGGCGAACGCTGCACCGCCGGCTCCCGCATCCTCGTTCAGCGCGACATCTACGACGAGTTCGTCGAACGCTACGCCACCCAGGCCTCGCGCGTCGTGATCGGCTACCCGCACGATCCTACGACCGAAGTCGGTGCCCTCGTGCACCCCGAGCACTTCGCGAAGGTGATGAGCTACGTCGAACTCGGCAAGACAGAGGGCCGGCTCGTCGCGGGCGGCGGGCGACCGGAAGGCTTCGAAACCGGCAATTTCGTGGCCCCCACGGTCTTCGCCGATGTTGCGCCGGACGCGCGGATCTTCCAGGAGGAGATCTTCGGTCCGATGGTCGCGATCACGCCGTTCGACACCGACGAAGAGGCCCTCGAACTCGCGAACAACACGAAGTACGGCCTGGCCGCATACGTCTGGACGAGCAATCTGAAGCGCGCGCACAACTTCGCTCAGTCGGTGGAAGCCGGCATGGTGTGGCTCAACTCGAACAACGTGCGCGATCTTCGCACTCCGTTCGGTGGAGTGAAGGCGTCGGGGCTCGGGCACGAGGGCGGCTACCGTTCCATCGACTTCTACACCGACCAGCAGGCCGTGCACATCACGCTCGGCGACGCTCACAATCCCACCTTCGGCAAGCAAGGACGCTGATCATGACCGAAAAGATCCTCACCTCCTCGGGCTTCTACGTATCGCAGGAAGCGCCGATCCACACCGACAATCCGATCCCGACGCCGACTTCGCCCGCCCCCGACATCCTGCGCTGCGCGTACATGGAGCTCGTCGTCACCGACCTCGCGGCGTCTCGCACGTTCTACGTCGACGTGCTCGGGCTGCACGTCACCGAAGAGGATGCCGATGCGGTGTACCTGCGGTCGACGGAGGAGTTCATCCACCACAACCTCGTGCTGCGCCAAGGGCCGGTGGCGGCGGTCGCCGCGTTCTCGTACCGGGTGAGGTCTCCGCAAGAACTCGACGTCGCCGTCGCGTTCTATGAAGAACTCGGATGCCGCGTCGAGCGCCGTCCCGGAGGCTTCACCAAGGGCATCGGCGACTCGGTGCGGGTCGAAGATCCGCTCGGCTTCCCCTACGAGTTCTTCTACGATGTCGAGCACGCTGAGCGACTCTCGTGGCGCTACGACCTGCAGACCCCGGGTGAGCTCGTACGCCTCGACCACTTCAACCAGGTCACCCCCGACGTGCCGCGCGCGGTGGCGTTCATGCAAGACCTCGGGTTCCGCGTCACGGAAGACATCCAGGACGACGAAGGCACCGTCTACGCCGCGTGGATGCGGCGCAAGCCGACTGTGCACGACACCGCGATGACCGGCGGCGACGGACCTCGGATGCACCACGTCGCCTTCGCGACGCACGAGAAGCACAACATCCTCGCCATCTGCGACAAGCTCGGGGCGCTGCGTCGCTCGGACGCGATCGAGCGCGGGCCCGGTCGGCACGGGGTGAGCAACGCGTTCTACCTGTACCTGCGCGACCCCGACGGACACCGGGTGGAGATCTACACCCAGGATTACTACACCGGCGACCCGGATAATCCTGTGGTCACCTGGGACGTGCACGACAACCAGCGCCGCGATTGGTGGGGTAACCCGGTCGTGCCGTCGTGGTACACCGAGGCATCCCTGGTGCTCGATCTCGACGGTAACCCGCAGCCGGTCGTCGCCCGCACTGACGCCAGCGAAATGGCGGTCACGATCGGCGCCGACGGGTTCTCCTACACCCGCCCGACCGACCAGCCCGAAGAACTCCCGAGCTGGAAGCAGGGCGAATACAAGCTCGGACACCAGCTGTGACCTACGCCGCGCGTATTGAGCATCGAACAGAGGACTGACGGATGCTGGATCCTGACACCATCGCGGCGATCGCCGACGAGCTGGCCGCCGCCGACCGCGCGCACAGCGTGATTCCGCGGATCACCGCGCGGTATCCGGATGCGACCATCGAGGACTCCTACGCCATCCAGGGCGTCTGGCGCGACCAGAACATCGCGGCGGGCCGCACGCTCGTCGGGCGCAAGATCGGGCTCACCTCGAAGGCGATGCAGGACGCCACGGGGATCACCGAGCCCGACTACGGCGTCATGTTCGATGACACGGTCTATCGGAGCGGCGACGACATCCCGGTGAATCTGTTCTCCAACGTGCGGATCGAGGTCGAGTTGGCGTTCGCGCTGAAGGAGCCGCTCGAGGGCCCGGACTGCACGCTGGCCGACGCGCTGCGAGCGATCGACTACGCCGTCCCCGCGCTCGAGGTGCTCAACTCGCACATCGAGCTCGAGGGCCGCACGATCGTCGATACCATCTCGGACAACGCCGCCTACGGGGCGATGGTGCTCGGCGACGTGCGCAAGCGGCCCGACGAGATCGATCTGCGCTGGGTTCCGGCGCTGCTGTACCGCAACGGCGAGATCACCGAGACCGGTGTGGCCGCGGGCGTGCTCGATCACCCCGCGACGGGCGTCGCCTGGCTCGCGAACAAGTTCTTCCACCACGGCGCCCGCCTCGAAGCCGGCGAGATCATCCTGGCCGGGTCGTTCACCCGCCCCGTGTGGGTCTCGGCCGGCGACGACGTGCTCTGTGACTACGGACCGATGGGAAAGATCACATGCCGATTCGTCTAGACCCGACGTTCCGCGACGTTCTCGCCGCGACATCCCGGCCCCTCGCGGGCATGTGGGTGTGCAGCGCAAGCCCGCTCGTCGCCGAGATCGCCGCGGGCTCGGGTCTGGACTGGCTGCTCATCGACCTGGAGCACTCCCCCAACGGGCTCGAGTCGACCCTCGGTCAGCTTCAGGCGGTGGCTGCCTACCCGGTGACTCCTCTCGTGCGCGTGCCGATCGGGGATGTCGTGGCGATCAAGCAGGTGCTCGATCTCGGAGCGCAGAACATCATCGTGCCCATGGTGTCGTCGGCCGACGAGGCGCGCGCGGCCGTCGAGGCCACCCGCTATCCGCCGCTCGGGCGCCGCGGCGTGGGCAGCGCTCTCGCGCGTTCGGCGCGTTGGAACCGCGTCGAGGACTATCTCGCGCACGCGCACGATCACGTGTCGGTGTTCGTACAGGTCGAAACGGCCGACGCGGTGGATGCTGCCGCCGACATCGCGGCGGTCGACGGCGTCGACGGGGTCTTCGTGGGGCCCTCCGACCTCGCGGCGTCGATGGGGCTGCTCGGACAGCAGACCCATCCCGACGTCATCGCCGCCGTGCACCGCGCCTTCGCCGCCGTGCGGGCCGCCCGAAAGCCGGTCGGGGTGAACGCGTTCGACCCAGTCGTCGCCGATGCCTACATCGACGCGGGAGCGTCGTTCGTGCTCGTCGGTGCGGATGTCACCCTGCTCGCTCGCGGCTCGGAGGCTCTCGCCGCCCGCTTCATTCCCCGCGGGTGACCAGCCCTCGCGAAATGGTTTGTTCCGCAGTGCTAGTCGCGCAGGAGCGGGCGCAGTGCGGCAGCGAGCGGCGCCAGGTCACGATCGATCACCTCATTCACGACCTCGAGGTTCGCACCGAAGTACTGATGGATGAGGTTGTTGCGCATGCCGACGATCGCTGCCCACGGAATATGCGGGTGTGCGCTGGTGACGTAGGCGGGCAGGTGTTTGACGGCTTCCCCGATGATGGCGATGTTACGCAGCACAGCGTCGATTGCCATCTTCTCCACGTCGGTGTCGTCGTCCGCAAAGTATCGCCGATACCGATGGCAGGCGTCGATCGCTGCGAGGATGTCGGCGATACGTTTCTGAGTCGAGCGCGTCACAGCGGGGTCGCGTCGGCCAGCGCGGTTGCACCGACCGCGTCGCGCATCAATTCCGCAGCGACGACGTCGACATCACGATGAAGGATGGCCTCGAATCCGGCCGCGACACCACTCACCCGCAACAGCCGACTATGGACGTGATCGGGGAGCAGGTCGACCAGGATGTCTAGGTCGCTCGTCTCGGTCGCCTCTCCGCGGGCGACGGACCCGAACACCCGCGCGTTAGTCGCACCGTAGGCGGCAAGGACCGCGTCCAGCTCATCGCGGTGCGCGTCAATGAGTTCGCGCAGTGCGAGACTCGGCGACGTGTCGGTGCTCATGAGTCAAGGGTAGGCGACACGGCGACGGCGGGACAGGGCTCCTGCCGACTCACGCCGCCGACGACGGTGACAACTAGATGGCCATCACAGGCGGGATGTTTGGCCTCGATTGGGGCAGCTCGGACACCTGAGCTTCGAGCAGCGGTCGCTTCACAGCAACGCCACAGCCGCCGAAGCTGGTGGTAGCGATTCACGGTGCGGGACAATCGGCCATGGCGACAAAGTTTGTGCTGAAGGTGCTCGCGGGAGCGCTCGGCGCGGTCTTCGCCGCCCTCGTGATACGCGTGGCGCTTATCCCGCTGCTCGACATCACGCTCCCGACAAATGAGATGCGTCTCAACTTCGTGGGATCGGTACTTTCGTGGCTGATCACCCCGGAGGCACTCTTTTGGTATTTCGCATTGGGGTCACTCTCGAGCCTTGTCCTCGTGCTTTTCAGAGTGTACGTCCCCAGCCGCGGACGGATGATCTTCTTCGTGGTCGGATTCACGATCGCGGCGCTCGTCTACCGGCTCAATAACGGGTGGCAGGGTGACGAACTACCTTTCGATCCAGCTGAAGTACTCGTGTTTGCCGGATGGATCTCCTTTGGGCTCGTCGAGTGGATCATCTCGACAGACATCGTCCCCGAGTCGATCGAACATTTTCGGTACGTTGCCGAAGAGCGCCGCCAGTTCCGAGACCAACGTTGGATCATGCGCGAACGCGAAGGCGTTGAGCTCGATGAGTTCACCGACTGGGAGACGAACTATTGCATCGTAACGCCGCATCGGCCAATGCGTGGGCTGGAGACATGCACGCACGAGCTTGACGCGGCGCGCTTCCGGTCCGGACGCAAGCGGCGTCGTATTGACGGCGAGTTTCCGCAATGGCTGAAGCACGAAGGCAGCCCGGGTTACATCGAGGATGCCGCACCTCGATCCGATGCGGAGCCGATTCGAGATCCGCTGCTCGCGCATAGAGACGTCTTTGAGGACATCCGGCGCATCACGCTCGCGCGCCGCGGGCTTACGCAGCCTGATGCCCACCAGAAGACACCGTCCGACAAGGTAGGCAGCTGATCGATTCGTCGCGACCTCTCGAGTCTGTTGCGGGCCGCGAGGGACGCGCCGGAGAAATTCAGTGCCGTCGGGAACGCTCATGGGATCGCCTCCCTCGACGGAGATGCAGATTCTCAGAGAGCATCTCTTGCAGGGAAGGCTGAGGACGCGCGTCACCCTCTATGACAAAGCGAATCAACACCGGCCACTACCGAGTCCGTCACGACCACATCGGTCCCAACGGAAAATCAGCTTCCGCCGAGCCGGCCGCATGCACCGCCTCGGCATCGGCGCCGAACACCGCAAGAAACGCGTCATCCTCATCGCGGACGAAACCACCGTCACCGTCGTCCACCTCACCACCGGCGAAATCCTCGCCACCAACACGATCAACCCCGACCGCAGCTACTGGCGCAACACGCAGAAAGAGCCTGGCCGATGGCCGGGCTCCTTCTCCTGAATGTCGCCTATGACGCGACTCACAAGTCGCCTATGACGCGACTCATGACAACAGTGGACCTGCTGCACGCTTGCTCCAAACATTGCGACGGTCACCCTCCTTCAGAGCTCGTATTGAGAGCTGCGCAGTCCCGGAGGCCGAGGCAAGCAGCGCCGCGAGCCTGATCTGCCCGCCAGCTCCGCCCTTCTGACATAGATGAGCTGGTCGCGCGTTACCGCGAAGACGGCAACGTCGCTGATGTGGCCCGCCAATTCGGCGTCGCACGGCAGACTGTCGGCTCGCATCTCGCTTCTCGCGGAATCCAAACCGTCCGCCGGATGAGCGAAACGGATATATCGACCGCCGCTGCCCTGTATCGCGAAGGGCGTTCTGCCGCGGCCATAGGACGGAGGCTCGGGTTCGACCCGCAGACCGTGCTAAACGGGCTGCGAGGCGCTGGTGTTCCTATCCGCGCGCGTCCGGGGTACGCCCGCCGAGAACCACACTAACGGCGGTTCGCAGGTCCCTCACGTAACGAAGTGGGATCCCCACTTAGCGCGATGTGCTTTCGCGAACTGCCGGAGATTACCGCGGACCGTCTTCAACTCCGTGCTGCTAGGAGCACCATCGTCGTGATTGCCGGGGTTGAGTACTCGCGGCATCACCTTCCACTTGCCACCCTCATCAGGACTCAGCACGTGAGGCATGACCAGCGGAATGAGGTCTCCGAGCACGGTGGCCTTCTTTTCGACGTCAGCGATCGATGTTCGGGTGCCTGCGGAGGTGAGGTTGGTCGCAATGATCTGCTTAGCGAGACGCTCGGCCGCGCGCCGATAGGCACCCGAAGCATTCGCGCGCCCGGCTGCCGTCGGCGCATTAATCCCGTCCTCGCCCTGCAGCATGTAGTTGCTGAACTGATCAGATGTCTGAGACGGTTCGGCGCCCTCAGCGACATTCGACAAGATGAGGTCGTACGTGATCGGTTCGTGCTGCTCATTGAGCGTCTGAGCGTGCTCGGCGAGTTTCGGATCGTACGTCGTGATGATTACCTGCACGCCGGCATCGAGGAGCGCGGCCAGCGTGTTCTGGACAAAGGTGAGGCGATGATCGCCGTCACTGCCTGGGATCGGGTCATCGAGAAAGAGGAAAGGCAGCCCTACGAGCTCCGCCCGGGCGAGGAAGGTCGACAAGCCCAGCGCATTGAGCTGTGAGTCGCTGAACACGCCAAGCGCGTCTCGCTCGACGGCATCTCCCTGCAGGTCGGATTGAAGCGCCCCAACTAGATTCACAAACACTGCCCCAGAAGCGCGGCGTTTGACTCCGGCGAAACCAACCAGCTCCTCGGGACGGATCGTGTTCCACCATCGCTCGATCGCACTGCTCATAGAAGCGAAGCGTGCGTCAAGCACCGAAGCAATTGCCTTCTGGAGGGCTCGGTCGGCCCGTGTCAGCCGTTTGGAGGCAGCAGTCCGCTGCAAGACGGAGTGCAGTTCGTCCACGATTTCGTCAATGAGGCCGACCGCAACCAACAGCTCCTGGGTTCCCTCGGATTGCAGCCGCGATCGCAGGATTGGTTCCACCACGCTTTTGAGCGCGGAGACAGCTCCGTCGCTGTTCGCTGAGACCGCGTACGTGGAGGCTGACGAACGCACCGCTGTGAGATCAATCGCTTCTGCGTTCGGGATGTCTGCGCGACGACGGATCAGATCTAGTAGGTGCGAGGCGATAGCGTCTGCCGCGTCCGCAGCTTGGTCCGTTTTCAGCAGGAGAGCATCGAGCTGCTGCGCATGCGCAAGTGCTCCCGGAAGCATGGTCGCCGCCTCGTCGCCGAGTTCCTCAGCGAGGCCAACGACCTGAGCGTTACGCGTCTCATTCCAGGAAGCTGCCGCCGGACGTGCGCGCTGCAGTGACTCACGCCATGCGGACAGATGCGTTCGAAAAGTAGCAATCGAGCCCTCAGCCTGCTGCGCAGCCGCCTGAAACTCTGTCACGCTACGCAGGTGGCCTTTGATGTCCATCACACGTGCAGGCGTCAGCGCGTGGGGCGTTAGACATACCGGGCAGTCGACCGGGCGATCAAGGTCTGCAAGTTGAGTGTTCTCTGTAACGGCAGCGAGCACAGGAAGTAATGCGGTCTCAAGGTTGCTCGCGCGCCGCGCCTCGTCGAGGTACTCCCGAAGGTCGGGTGCAGCCGGTGGGTCCTCGAGCGTTCCGCCGCTGAGCTCTGTAAGTGGGAACAGTTGTTCATTGTGCTCTTGCGTCGCTCGCTCAAGCTCCGTTCGGAGTCGATGTAGCGAGGGTGGTCTTTCCCCCAACACCATCGATCCAGCTAGGAGCAGCGCATCCTCAACGCCTTTGCGCAGCGTCTCGCGGTCGCCGGTGAGCGCTTGGATACTGGAAACCGCTGACGCGAATCGGGTACGCAGGAGCCGTTGTAGCGGCGCCGAGCCCGGCCCCGCAGGTGCGGCATCGAGCGCCGTGGCCTGCGCCTTGACACGGGATCGAAGAAGGTCGAGGTCAGAGAGCGCGAGCAGAGCCTTGAAGTACGTGGCCCGCTGCTTGGGCTCGGTCGACAGCACGTATCGGAGGGTGTGCTGCAACAGCACTGGTGCGGACATCGCGTCGTTGACGGCGTTCACGCCGAATACGCTCTCGGCGTCTGTGTCGGCCCCGTCCACCGTGAGTCGCGACTCGCAGTCGGCCGCGCCCACAAAGTCCACGATCAGGTCGCGACGCACCACCTGAAACGTGCCATCGCCATCACGAATACCCGCGCTGACCCACACCGGACTGTCTGCAGGCAGATGCGCGTTGCGCAGGCTAGCGTTGTACTCGGCCTTGGCGCCGCCGAAAAGGTCACGCCTGCTACTGCGACCGGTGATCAGCCACTCGGCTGCCTCCGCGAGGCTGGTCTTGCCATGGCTATTGCCCGCGTGGATCACGATCAGCTGTGAAGTGAGGTCCAGGCGTCTGGCTTCAGATCCGAACGCCCGGAAGCCGCGAATCTCCAACCACTCCATCCGAGAGCCGGCGGGCGCGGTCATGCGAGCCATCCTTGAACCACGGTGGATAACGCCGCGTCAAGCTCCTCCAGGTTCTCGGCGCCAGCCGCGGCATTAGCCATCTCGCGCGCTTCGAGATTCGCCGCAGAGTCAGGCAGGACCTTCAGTAGATCCCCGAGGTTCGGTAGAAGCGCGCTCATAACCTTATCTTCTCGGCTCCCGATCTCGACGGGCAGCATTACGCGGGACAAAGCGACAACGTGTCGCTCACTGCAGCGTGGGCAAGCTGACCTCACCCTCTCAGCAGCCGAGAGGTTGTCGCCGGGCAGAAGGCGTCAGTCCGGAGGTAGCCGCTTGCAGTGAAACTCTCCCCGCCCGTCGCGAATGACGACGTCACGTCCTGGCAGGTCGGCATACATAGCAGCGATGCCTTCTGCGTCCCCCGCGCCGCGGAACCGCACGCGGTCGGAATCTGTCCGGATCAAATAGGCGCTGCACTCGCAGGATGTAATGAACGCGTAGAAGCGTCCCCTGAAGGCCTCCTGCACGAGCTGGGCAGGGTAGTACACCTCGTGCTTGCGGCACAGCGCCGGAAACTTTGATGAGCCCGTCTTCGAGTTCGCTATCGGGGAGATGAGCCGCATGACTCCAGGGTTGCAGTCACGCTTGGCCGTCCAGTGCACGCAGCGTCGCTCCATCGGCGAGGGAGAGGAAGGACTGACGTGTCCATGCCTGTCCGGCGGGCCACTCCGTGGCCATTCGCGAGGGCCAGAGTTGCGGCATTTGCAGCTCCGTCGCCGCGTCCGCTCGGAGGCCTGGGGTGACGAAACGCACGCCGCGAAGGACCACCCCGCCAAGAACGACTGTCATCGCATACCCCTGGGGCAGGGGCGGCTCCGGCAAGCCCGGCAAGCGAAGCGTGAACGGAGTGACATGGACCGCAGAGAACCCGTGAGAGCCGTCAAACCAACCGGCCCAAAACTGGCTGTCATCCAGCGGTTGCATTAGCTCTCGGCGCGCGTACAACGCCTTGTACTCCGCCGGATCAAACCCGTAGCCGCTATCTCTTTGCTCCTTACTGGAAAGCAGCATGGTGATTTGCGGAGGCTCTTGTCACCCTCCTTCCAGCGGTATATATGTGTGAGAAGCAGAGGCGCAATGGTTGCGAGACCCGACCTCAGCTAGAGCAAAGGAAACAGCAGAGATGTACCTCCGAAATAGGGCGTTGCTGATCGCAGCTACCACTCTGTCCGCAGCCATCCTCACATTCGGCCTCGCCGGTCCTGCGAGTGCCGCCACGACGACCGGATCAGATGCCCCCCCGACGTCGCCGCGAACGGTCACCATGTCGGCCCCGATGACGATCGACTGCTCCACGCTCAAACCAGCCGGCCGCAAGTATGCGATCGAGCACAACGTGAACATCTGTGGCGTCCTCGATCATGGCTCGAAGACAGGGATTGGTGGGGCCTCACCAAACGCGAACCCCGTGTACGGCGACTGTGGCTCGGCCAGCATCAGCGGATGGTCCCTAGGTGGCGGACGAGCCTATTTTCAGTGGAACGTAGTCTCATCGACGGGCGGAATCTGGTGGTACTCGACGTCCATCGTGTTCAGCGGCACGTCTGGCGGAGGAACTCTCCCGTTCAGCGGCTTTTGGCCTGGAACGAGCGCTTCGGGAGGCGCGCCAGGAACCACCGGCAGCGGATGGGCAGACGCATACCTGAGCGGATCCGTAACGACCGATTGGGCCGACTGCACGATTGGGTATCCGTCGATGAGCCTGTACGTCTGAAACGCCGACAAGGGTGACGCCATGACGAGCAGCGAAGAGCCGATGAGGGGCGTTCCCGTATCGGCGGAAGAGGCCGAGCGGCGGAAGGCGATGCGCGCTGAGTTTCTTGCGAGCCAGAACCTTCCGCCGCTGTACCGGCTTTCGAGCATGGGCCCCGAAATCAACTGGGGAACGACGACATACGGTAGCCCGACACCCATCTCTCAGACGAAGTACATCTTCGAGAAGGCGGCGGAGACGACGCCGCGCTTCGAGGTTCATACGCTTGAGTTTGGGGCCGCCGGAGAGATGACGATCGTGCCTTGGGGCTCGAACTTCGGGGGCCCTCCGCCCGGCGTTCCCACCCCGCCGGTAACCATCCCGGTATCGATCGACGGATCGCCGCAAACAGGGCAAGTGCTCACTTCTTCCCCGAACGGTTGGATGGTTGTCACCGAAGCACCGAATGGCACCTTCCTGGTCCTCGGTCCAGGAGTGCTTCCGGACGCCCTCACTCTCGTAAACGTCGATGTTTCTATATCGACGTGACGAAAGCGCTGGCCTGGCCCTGCGTGTCAGGGTTGGGTGAGTCCACCGGTTCATAGCAAGTCCGCTTCGCAGGGCGTTGAAGGATCACCAGTTCGATGAGTTTGAGTTCCCCTGTCGCGTTGCTCGGCACGGATGATGGAGTCGTGTCTGCTCCCTCGAATCCGGATGGCCCGACGCGTCGGCGTTCGTTCACGCCGGCGCAGAAGTTGAAGTACCTGTCCGAGTACGAGACCGCGTGTGAGACCGGTCAAGGCGGCGTGTTCCTGCGCCGGCGGGGGCTGTATTCGTCGTTGATCTCGGAGTGGCGTAAGCAGCGTGACGCGGGCCTTCTGGAGGGGAAGAGCTCTGGTGAGCCGGTCGGCGCGCCGTCGCGGGAACAGGCGGAGATCGCGCGGTTGCGTCGTCAGCTCGCGAAGGCGGAGCAGAAGCTCGCAACGACGGAGATCGCGCTTCAGATCATGGGAAAAGCGCACGCGCTCATCCCGCACGCGCGTGTCCGCATGGCCCATCACCCACATTCCTTGGTCGGTGCCGTGCGCGGCCGTGATCGCCGTGGCCACCGACTTGCGCATCACATGGCTGACCAGCCATTCCGGAAGGTTCGCCCAGTCTCGAACCGTACGGAGGTTCTTCTGCAATCGGTCCGGGCTCACCGGACGCCCCGCAGTCGTCTCGAACAGCAGCTCCATGTCCGCACGCGCGGGTTCCGCCAGCCACGACCGGATCTTCTCATCCAGCCAAATCGGCACTTGCACCGACCGTTTGCCCTTGTCCGTTTTCGGGAATTCCTGCCGGATCGAACCCGCACCCTTGAGGTCAACGATGGTCCCGGAGATGTGAACGATCGCCGGTGAGCTCATCAGGTCGATGTCCTCCACCGACCTGAGGGCGAGAACCTCACCGATGCGTGCGCCTGTTCCTGCCATGAGCGCCAACGCGAACGAGAGATACTTCTGCGGCGGGCCGTTGCGTTCGGGCCGCAGATTGTAGGCGTCGACGGCGGTGAGCACCTGCTGGACGTGACTGGCGTCGAGAGCGTGGATCGCCTTGCGCTGACGCTTGCGAAGCTGCACTCGCTCGGCCGGGTTGTCCGTCCGAAGCCCGATCGACACCGCACGTGCCATCACCAGACGCAGGGCGATCATCGCATTCCGGGCGCGCGGGCCCATCACACGGGGGTCGCCGAACTCTTCGCCCGCGCTGTTCATCGCCCGACGCGGCAACAGCCATTGCGCGTACGCGCTCTCGCACATCGGAACGGTGACCTCACCAATGAGCACCCCGCCGAGGGTCGGCACGATGACCGATCTGGCATTCCGATAGTGCTCGTGCAGAGTCTGCGGGCGGATCCTCTGGATCAGCAGTTCCTGCTGATACCAGTTCTCGATCAGTGCCGCGACCGTGGACCGGCCGGAGAGGCCTCCAGTGTCTGCCACCAGGGAGCCGGCCCGTGCCGCCGCTGTCACCGCTGAGCGCGCCGCTGACCTGGTGGATGCCGTGCGTTGGGCCTGTCTCAAAACCCCATCCAGGCGCCGGTAGTGCACGCGCGCGACGACGAGGCCGGCGGCGTTGGTCTCGAACTAGACCTCGCCGATTCCGCCCGGATGCAGGCGCGGTCGTCCGTACGTGCTGCTCATCACCAGGTCCTCAGTCGAGGCTTGTCACCCGCTCGGTCACATCGCGTGCGCGGTAGCGGAGGTGGCGGCCGGCGTGACGTGCGCGCGGGCCCTTGTTCTTCTCTCGCCACTTCCTCAGCGTGAGGACCGGCAGTTGCAGGTAGGCCGCGACCTCAGCCATGGTGAGCATCTCGTTCGGGTGCTCGATCCGCTCGAGGAGCGCGATCCGGTCGATGGTCGTGGTTTCTGCGGGGACCTCATCGGTGTCGATATTGGTCGGGGCAATCGTGGAATCAGTCATGCCTGTCCCTATGCACGAGGGGACGGCGCAACGCTCCCACCTTCGCGGATGGAGATTTGATCCCGCGTGAGGCGCATCGTTCCCCCTGCCAGGCGCGGGGTTTCAGCTGACTTTCAGCGGACTCGCGGCCTCTTTTCGACGCTCGTCGAGGCGGCACAGAGGCGGATTTCCGCGGAATTACGCGGTTCTTTCGTGGACCTGAGGGGACTCGAACCCCTGACCCCCTGCATGCCATGCAGGTGCGCTACCAGCTGCGCCACAGGCCCAATTCCGCTGCTCCCGCTCGCGCGGGGCAACCCCACTAGATTACTACATTCGAGGGAGGCTGCCGAACCGGCGCGGATGCCGGCGACGCGCTGAGGGCGAGGTGGCGACCCGCCTCCAGCGACCGGCGCTATGCTCCGGCAGGCTCGGCGGTCGCCGCCAGCTCGATCGGAACGACCGGGCAGTCCTTCCAGAGCCGCTCCAGACCGTAGTACATGCGCTCCTGCTCGTGGAAGACGTGCACGACCAGGTCGCCGAAGTCCAGCAGCACCCAGCGCGCTTCGCCCCGACCTTCGCGACGCAGCCGCTTGTGGCCGGCCTCGAGCAGCCTGTCCTCGATCTCGTCGGCGATCGCTGCGACGTTGCGTTCGTTGCGCCCCGTGATCAGCAGGAAGATGTCGACGAGGGGCAGGGGCCCCGAGACGTCGAGTGCGACGAGATCCTCGCCGCCCTTCGCGTCGGCGGCGGTGGCGGCGATGTCGAGCATCACGCGTGAGTTGTCGGTGGCCACTATTTGAACACTCCTGTGGTGAGCGCCAGGATCAGGACGCCCGCCAGGGCGAGGGCGAGGACCCCCGCCGTGATCACGAGCGTGAGCATGAGTCGATTGCCCTTTTCCGGGGCGGGGGGACGAATGATCTCGCCGCTGGTTTTCACGGTGCTGATCGCGGCGCTGGCGGCGATCGGCGTCGGTGACGAGTGCGCGGGCAGTTCACCGTCGATGAGCACGGCATCCGCCTCTCTGCCGTCCGCTGCGCCGGGCACATGCCCCTGCGAGCCGAGTCCTTCGGGAAGCGCGAACGTGCCGGTGATGAGCACCTCGCCGGTCGCCGCGATCGGCGACATGAGCGGGGCGCCCTCGCCCTGCGAGAGGATCAGGGCGTTGGGCGTGGCGATCGAGCCCGACGCCGCGCTCTCGCGGGCGATGAGCTGGTCGAACGATGCCGGCACCGCCGCGGACGTCGCCGTCGCGCCGGCAAGGAGCTCCGACCCGAACTGCGGGTTCACGATCGGTCGGTCCTCGACCTCCGGAGCCTCCGCGAAGATGTCGACGATCTCAGCCGGCGCGGCCTCATCCGAGTGGATCTCGGCGACGTCTGCGGCCCGCGCGTCCGGCACGGCAACCGCAGCGCCGGCACTTGCGGCGAGCACCTCGGGGGTGATGACGGGCACCGACGCCGTGCGGATGCGCTCCTGCTGGCGCGCCTGCCTCCGTGTGAGGGGCGAGACGCCGAGATCGACGCCTGCGTCGGGTCCGGGTGCTGGTGCGATCACTGCGGGCTCTGCGGCCCTGGCGAGCGGCGCGACGACTCGAGCAGCATCCACAGTCACATCGTTCACGGGTACCGCCGCTTCCGACGTGTCGCCCTCCGACGTCGCTGCGAGCCCGTCGACGCTATTCGTCTTCTCGACTTCGACGGCGGCAGCGGCGTCCGCGAGGGCGGCCTCGGCCGAGGCGTCGTCGTCGTCGATGACTGCACCGCCTGCGGTCACGATCGGATTCGACGCGGTGTTGCGGATCTCCCGCATCTGCTTGCGCGTCAGCGGCTGTTTGTCCGTCTGCTGGTTCATGCCTTGCTCCGGTAGAGGTGATGCTTCGCGATGTACTGGACGACCCCGTCGGGAACGAGGTACCAGACAGGATGATCGTTGCGCACGCGCTTGCGGCAGTCCGTGGAAGAAATCGACAGCGCCGGGATCTCGAGCTGGCTCACATCGTCACTCGGAAGCCCCGCGGTGCTCAGCACGTGACCAGGGCGGGATACTGCGACGAAATGGGCAAGGTCCCACAGCTCATCATGGTCCCTCCAACTGAGAATCTGCGCTACGGCATCAGCACCGGTGATGAAGAACAGCTCGGCGTCGGGTCGCTGCGTCTTCAGATCCTTCAGCGTGTCGATCGTGTAGGTGGGGCCTTCGCGGTCGATGTCGACCCGGCTGACGGTGAACTGAGGATTGGATGCTGTCGCGATCACCGTCATCAGGTAGCGGTGTTCGCTCTCCGTGACGTCGTGCTTCTGCCACGGTTGACCCGTCGGCACGAACACGACCTCATCGAGATCGAAATTGCGGGCCACCTCGCTCGCCGCCACGAGATGCCCGTGGTGGATGGGATCGAACGTGCCGCCCATGACTCCGATCCTCGGAGCCCTTTTCACCGTCATACGGTCGACCTAGTGGCCGTGCCCCGCTTCGTGCGTGTCGTTCGCGTGTGCGCGCGCATACGCCTCGGCCTTGTGCGGATGCCGGTTGGCGACGTGCCGGTACGACAGCGACACGAGTGCGAGGGCCGCGAAGACGACGAGTGCGGTGATCCCGAAGCCGATGGTCTCGAGCGCGACGCTTCCGTGCTCCTCTTCAGCTGCGAGGACGAGGATCGAGGCGAAGGTCATCGGGTTTCCGTTTCGGGTCGTTGACGTGCGTGTTCGACCAGTTTAGGCGCTCACGCGCGGACTTGTCCGGCACCTCGCGCGAGCCATTTCGTGCTGGTCAGCTCGGCCAGTCCCATCGGGCCGCGCGCATGCAGCTTCTGGGTCGAGATCCCCACCTCGGCACCGAAGCCGAACTCGCCGCCGTCGGTGAAGCGGGTCGATGCGTTGGCCATCACCACTGCGGAATCGACCTCGGCGAGGAAACGCTCGGCGTTGGCCGTGTCTTCCGTGATGATCGACTCGGTGTGATGGGTCGAGTACTGCCGGATGTGGGCCAGCGCCTCGTCGAGATCGTCCACGACGCGCATCGAGATGTCGAGGCTGACATACTCGGTCGCCCAATCCTCGTCGGTGGCGGCGACGACGCCGTCAGCCAGGCGGCGCACGTCCTCGTCGCCGTGGACCGTTACGCCGACATCTCGCAGCGACGCGACCACGGTGGGCACGAGACGTGCGGCGGCCGGCCGGAGCACGAGGACGGTCTCGACGGAGTTGCAGACGCTCGGCCGCTGCACCTTGGCGTTGACGACGATGTCGCGGGCCCACTCGAGCGGCGCAGACGCGTCGAGCACGATGTGCACCACCCCCGCGCCCGTCTCGATCACCGGGACCGTCGATTCGGTTACGACGGTCTCGATCAGCTGAGCGCTGCCGCGCGGCACCAGCACGTCGACGACGCCGCGGGCGTGCATGAGCTCGCGCGCGCCTTCGCGGCCGAACTCGTCGACCGTCTGGATGGCTTCGGGGTCGACGCCCTGATCGGCGAGGGCGCCGCGCATCGCGGCGACGAGAGCCCGATTCGTCGACTCGGCAGCCGACCCGCCGCGCAGCACGACGGCATTGCCCGAACGCAGCGCCAGCGCGGTGATGTCGACCGTCACATTGGGCCTGGCCTCGTAGATCGATCCGACTACGCCGAACGGCACCGACACCTTCTGCAGGCGTACGCCGTTCGCGAGCACCCGCTCATCCAGCACCCGCCCGACGGGATCGGGCAGGTCTGCCACGTCGCGGACGGCCTGCGCGAGCGCCGCCACACGCGCCTCGTCCAGCCGGAGACGGTCCTGCAGCGCGGTAGACAGGCCGCTCGCCTGCCCTCGATCAAGATCCTCGTGGTTCGCGACGACGATCTCGGCTGTCGCCGACTCGATCGCCCCGGCGATCGCACGCAGCGCCGACGCCTTCGCCTCGTCCGAGAGGAGGCCCACCTGCCGCGATGCGGCCTTCGCCAGCAGCATCCGCTCCTGCGCCGTGGAGGTGGTCGTGGTCATCGGCCCAGTGTATCGGCGGGGAGCGCCGGACCGACTGCGTTGCGGATCGGGCCCGTGACCGGTGCCGCACCGGGCTCGGGATTGGGGTCGAACCACGTGCCGATCGCCTCGCCGTCCAGCGCACGGTCGACGAGGTCGGCACTGGTCACCAGGACCCCGACACCGGATGCTGCGGCCACCCGTGCCGCCGACACCTTGGTCGCCGCTCCCCCGGTGCCGACGCTGTTGACGACGACGGACCCGAATTCGAAGCCGTGCAGGTCGTCGCCGTACTCGACCCGGTCGATGGGCATGGCCCCGGGCTCGCCCGGCGGGCGGGTGTAGAGGCATTCGATGTCGCTCAGGAGGATCAGGGCGTCAGCGCCGATCAACTCGGCGACCAGCGCGGCCAGGCGATCGTTGTCGCCGAAGCGGATCTCGTGGGTCGCCACGGTGTCGTTCTCGTTGACGATCGGGAGGATGCGCAGCCCCAGCAGTCGCTCCATCGCGCGCCGCGCGTTGGAGCGGGGGGTGGGATTCTCCAGGTCGCCCGCCGTCAGCAGCACCTGCCCGGCGACGATGCCGAACGGGCGCAGCGCGTCTTGGTACCGGTAGATGAGCACGTTCTGCCCTACGGCGGCGGCGGCCTGCTGCGTGGCGAGGTCGCTCGGTCGTGCGTCCAGAGCGAGGAAAGGCATGCCGGTCGCGATCGCCCCGGACGAGACGAGCACCACCTCGGTGCCGCGGCCGTGTGCGACCGTCAGCGCCTCGACGATCGTCTGGATCTTGCCGGCGTTCTCACCGCTGATCGACGATGACCCCACCTTGACGACGACGCGGCGGGCGGTGCGGATGCCCGCGCGGGTCAGGGTCGTCACTCGGGGACCTCTTCGTCGACGTACACCGCCCCGCGCTCGGCATTGAGCTCGGCGCGGGCCTCAGCCTTGGCATCCATCATCTCGTGGTAGCGCTCACGACGCTCGGACGTGGTGCGTCGCGGATTCTGCATAAGGCGAGGGTCGGTCCCGCGCGGAGCAGTCATCAGCTCCGCCACCGACGACAGCGACGGCTGCCAGTCGAAGACGACACCATCGCCCTCGCCGATCACGACGGTGGCGCCGGGAGCGGCTCCGACGCGGTACAGCTCGGTCTCGATGCCCAGCTTCTCGAGGCGATCGGCGAGGTAGCCCACGGCCTCTTCGTTCTGGAAATCGGTCTGGTACATCCAGCGGACCGGCTTCTCGCCGAGGATGCGGTAGATGTCGCCGTACGAGCCGCCCTCGACACGGATCGTGAACTCCTTCTTCGACCCGCGGGGGCGGATGACGATCCGCTCCTGCACGGGCTTGAGAGCTTCCTCGACACGATGCTGGGCGACGACGTCTGCGAGCGCGAAAGTGAGCTGGCGGAGGCCGTCGTGGCTCACTGTCGAGATCTCGAAGACGCGATAGCCGCGCGCCTCGAGTTCGGGGCGCACCAGCTCGGCGAGATCGCGGCCTTCGGGCACGTCGACCTTGTTGAGCGCGATGAGCTGGGGTCGATCCAGAAGGGGGATCTGACCCTCGGGCACCGGGTAGGCGGCGAGCTCGGTGAGGATGACATCGAGGTCTGTCAGGGGGTCGCGTCCCGGTTCGAGCGTCGCGCAGTCCAGCACGTGGACCAGCGCGGTGCAGCGCTCGACATGGCGCAGGAACTCGAGTCCGAGTCCCTTGCCTTCGCTCGCGCCCTCGATGAGCCCTGGCACATCGGCGACCGTGAAGCGGATGTCACCGGCCTGCACGACGCCGAGGTTCGGGTGCAGAGTGGTGAACGGGTAGTCGGCGATCTTGGGTCGCGCGGCGGAGATGGCCGCGACGAGGCTGGACTTGCCGGCGGACGGGAAGCCGACCAGGGCCACGTCGGCCACCGTCTTCAGCTCGAGCTGGACATCACCCTCCCACCCGGGGGTGCCGAGCAGAGCGAAACCGGGGGCCTTGCGCTTGGGGTTGGCGAGCGTCGCGTTGCCCAGTCCGCCGATGCCACCAGGGGCCACCACGAAGCGCATCCCCGGCTCGATCATGTCGACGAGGGTCTCGCCGTCGACATCCTTCACGAGCGTCCCGACCGGAACGGCCAGTTCGAGCGACTCGCCGATGGCGCCGGAGCGGTGGTCGCCCATCCCGAAGCCGCCGTTGCCGGCCGAGCGGTGCGGCGAGTGGTGATACGACAGGAGGGTCGTGACCTGCGGATCGGCGACGAGCACGACGTCGCCGCCGTTGCCGCCGCTGCCGCCGTCAGGGCCGGCGAGAGGCTTGAACTTCTCGCGCTTAACCGAGACGCAGCCGTTGCCGCCCTTGCCCGCGCGCAGGTGCAGCGTCACGCGGTCGACGAATGTGACCATGTCAATTCCTTCATAGCGCTTCTGCTGACTTTCGAGGGTGGGTGGTGCCGGGAAAACAGAAGAGGGGCGAGCCGAAGCCCGCCCCCTCCGTTGAAAAGCTGTGTGAGCCTCGGACTACTCCGCGGCTGCCGTCACGATGTTGATGACCTTGCGGCCACCCTTGGTGCCGAACTCGACGGCGCCGGGGGCGAGGGCGAACAGCGTGTCGTCTCCGCCGCGGCCGACGTTGGCGCCGGGGTGGAAGTGCGTGCCGCGCTGGCGGATGATGATCTCGCCCGCGAGCACCTTCTGGCCGCCGAATCGCTTCACGCCGAGGCGCTGGGCGTTGGAGTCACGACCGTTACGGGTGGAGCTTGCGCCCTTTTTGTGTGCCATGTCCTGAGTCTCTTCCGGTTACTTGATGCCGGTGACCTTGACGCGCGTGAGGTCCTGACGGTGCCCCTGGCGCTTCTTGTACCCGGTCTTGTTCTTGAACTTCTGGATCACGATCTTGGGGCCGCGCTCCTCGCCGAGGACCTCGGCGGTGACGGTGACCTTCGCGAGCTTGTCAGCGTCGGTCGTCACGGCCTCGCCGTCGACCAGGAGCACTGCGGCAAGCTCGATCGAGTCGCCGATCTTCGCGGACTGACGATCGAGGACGACGATCGTGCCGACCTCGACCTTCTCCTGCCGGCCACCGGCGCGCACAACTGCGTAAACCACTTCATACCTGTTTCTTCGGGGAGCGCGCGGCTCCGGATGCCTGAGCAAGACTCGGTGCGGAAGCAAGAGTGTCGTCGACGCACCAAAGGAATACTTTACCGGATGCCTCGCCCAGGCGCAAAAGGAGCGACTGCCGCGTGTCGCGGCGGGCCGTCACCGGCCGCGCCATGGGTAACATCGCGACGTGTCCATTCTCATCGATGATCCGCGGTGGCCGGCGCACGGACGGCTCTGGGCGCACCTGATCAGCGACGCCGACCTCGGCGAACTGCACGCCTTCGCCGACGCGAACGGCATTCCGCGCCGCAGTTTCGACCTCGACCACTACGACGTCCCCGAGGAATCGCACGCGCGGATGGTCGCGGCCGGAGCCCGGCACGTCGACGGGCACACCCTCGTGCGCGCGCTCATCGCCTCGGGCCTGCGCATCACCGCTCGCGAGCGTCGCGGGCGGTGAGCGCACGCCCGAGGGCGGCGCCGGTTCAGTCAGCCCGCGGTCAGTCTGCCGTCGGCGTGTGCACGACCGGCGTGCCGCTGAGTGCGGCCGTCGTGACCCGGCGGCTGCGCGAGCGACCCTGACCGGGAGCCTTGGGTTCGGGAAGCGCATTGAGCACCGTGTCGAGCAGCTGCTCCTTCTCGGTGCGCGCCGGCGACTGCGACGGGCGCTTCTTGCGCGCCTTCTTCGGCCGCTCCGCCTCGTCCGGGACGACGATTTCCGGAGCATCCGTCACCGGAGCCTCGTCCTGCTGCGGGTGGATCGTGGATGCTGCGATCTGCGCGAGCGCAGACTTCACGCCTTCGGTGATCACGTGCGTTCCGCCGTTGCCGTTCCCGTTGCCGGAAAGCTGAGGGGTGCGCGGGCGACGCGGACCTCCGCCCTGCGGACCGTTGGACACGCCCTGCGTGCGGTGGCGGGCGACCGGGTCGTGGTGCACGACGACGCCCCGGCCGGCACAGACCTCGCACGGCTCGCTGAAGGTCTCCAGCAGCCCGAGTCCGAGCTTCTTACGGGTCATCTGAACCAGACCCAGCGAGGTGACCTCGGCGACCTGATGCTTGGTCCGGTCACGGCTCAGGCACTCGACCAGGCGACGCAGCACGAGATCCCGGTTGGATTCGAGCACCATGTCGATGAAGTCGACGACGATGATGCCGCCGATGTCGCGCAGGCGCAGCTGGCGCACGATCTCCTCGGCGGCTTCGAGGTTGTTCTTGGTGACGGTCTCTTCGAGGTTTCCGCCCGTGCCGACGAACTTGCCGGTGTTGACGTCGACGACCGTCATCGCCTCGGTCCGGTCGATCACGAGCGAGCCGCCCGACGGCAGCCAGACCTTGCGGTCCAACGCCTTCTCGATCTGCTCCGTCACGCGGAAGGCGTCGAACGGGTCGGCGTCGCCCTCGTACTTCTCCACACGCTCGAGGAGGTCGGGAGCGACGCTCGCGAGGTAGCTCGAGATCGTCTGCTCCGCGTCTTCGCCCTGGATGAGCATCCGGGTGAAGTCTTCGTTGAAGACGTCGCGCACGATCTTCACGAGCAGATCGGGCTCGGAGTGCAGGAGCGAAGGAGCGTTGATCGACTCGATCTGCGCGCTGATGTGCTCCCACTGCGAGGTGAGGCGCTGCACGTCGAGGGTGAGCTGATCTTCGGTCGCGCCCTCGGCCGCGGTGCGCACGATGACGCCGGACGACTCGGGGAGCACCTCCTTAAGGATCTTCTTGAGCCGCGCACGCTCGGTATCGGGGAGCTTCCGCGAAATGCCGTTCATGGCGCCGCCCGGCACGTACACGAGGTAGCGGCCCGGCAGCGAGATCTGGCTCGTCAAGCGGGCACCCTTGTGCCCGACCGGGTCTTTGGTGACCTGCACGAGCACGCGGTCGCCCGACTTGAGGGCGAGCTCGATGCGACGCGGCTGGTTGCCGGTCTCGACGGCGTCCCAGTCGACCTCGCCGGAGTACAGCACGGCGTTGCGGCCGCGGCCGATGTCGACGAAGGCGGCCTCCATGCTCGGGAGCACGTTCTGCACGCGACCGATGTACACGTTGCCGATGAGCGAAGCGTCCTGGTTGCGGGCGACGTAGTGCTCAACGAGCACGCCGTCCTCGAGGACGGCGATCTGCACTCGGCCGTTCTTCGAACGGACGATCATGACCCGGTCGACGGCTTCACGCCGCGCGAGGAACTCCGCCTCGGTGACGACGGTGCGTCGCCTTCCGGCCTCGCGCCCGTCGCGGCGACGCTGCTTCTTCGCTTCGAGTCGCGTCGAACCCTTGATCCGCTGCGGCTCGGTGATGAGCTCGACGGCGCGCTGACGCGGCGGCGCGGCCGGCTGCTCGGACACCTCGTCACGGCCCTCCTCTCCCCCGCGACGCCGGTTGCGGCGACGCGCGCTGCTGGGGGCTGCGTCTTCTGCCGGAGCTTCCGGCTCCAGCCGAGGCGGGAGAGCGGCGAACTCGGGGGCGTAGAAGTGCAGCTGGGTCGACACCGTCGAGACGAACACCTCGGGCAGGAGGCCGAGGGCGACGGCTGTCAGTGCCTCCGGCTCGGCAGGCGTTTCGTCCGGGTTCTCGGGCGCCGAGCTCGCTGAGCTCGTCGAAGCGTCCTCCGCCGCCTCCGGGTCGCCCTCGGGCATCTCGATGTCGGGGCCTTCGAGCGGCTCGGCGATTGCGACGGGCGCACGATCGAGAGCGGCGGCTTCCGGCTCTACGACATCGACGGAATCGTGCGCGGGGGGCGCAGCATCCGTTGTGTCCTGCGGCTCTGTCTGGTCATTGGTGTCTTCGGCCATCACTGGCGTACTCCCTGCGGACGCACCGCGCGTCGCCCGGCAAAATCTCGTGCGACGGCGGGTCTCGCTGCCGCGAACTCATCTCGGTCTGCAGCCGGCTCAAGCGCTCTAGCTGCCAGGGGCTGTCGTCGCCCCGAAGTCTTCGTGTGATGCGATGTGCGGCGCGGCCGCAGTGCATCGATGACCATTATCGCACTTTCGCCCGATGCCCGCGCGCCGACGTGCCGGGCGGCGTCTCCACAGCGCGCGATGCCATAATCCGAGGCATGCCGCAGCAGCAGAGCCACACCCGACCGACCGCCCTCGCCGTCTGGCTGATCATCGCCGGAGTCGCCGGCTGGATCGCGGCGTTCGCCCTCACGCTGGACCGGTTCGCGCTCCTGAAGAACCCGGACGCCGCCCTCGGCTGCAACCTGAGCGTGCTCGTGCAGTGCGGCAAGAACCTCGAGTCGTCGCAGGGCGAGGCCTTCGGGTTCCCGAACCCGATCCTGGGGCTCGCCGCGTGGGTCGCCCCGATCGTGGTCGGCGTCGCGATCCTCGCCGGGGCGCGTTTCGCGCGCTGGTTCTGGTGGCTGTTCGAAATCGGGATGCTGTTCGCCTTCGGCTTCGTCCTCTGGCTCATCGGCCAGAGCATCTTCGAGCTGAACACGCTGTGCCCGTGGTGCATGCTCACCTGGGTGGTGACTATCCCCACGTTCTACGCCGTGACGATCCACCTGTTCCGGTCGGGCATCGTCCCGGTGCCCTCGCGGGTGCAGCGCGGCGCCGACCGTCTGATGAGCTGGGTTCCGCTGATGGCCGTCGTCAGCTACGCCATCATCGCGATCATCGCGCAGGTGCGCCTGGACGTGCTGAGCTCGCTCTTCTGACGAATCGGGTCAAAACCAGATGTCGAGCTCGCGCGCGGCCGACTCTGGGCTGTCGGAACCGTGTACGAGGTTCTGCTGCACCTTCAGGCCCCAGTCGCGGCCGAAGTCTCCGCGGATCGTGCCGGGGGCGGCAGTGGTCGGGTCGGTCGTGCCCGCGAGCGAGCGGAAGCCCTCGATCACGCGGTTGCCGGCGAGCCGGATCGCGACCGACGGACCGGAGAGCATGAACTCCAGCAGCGGCTCGTAGAACGGCTTGCCCTCGTGCTCGGCATAGTGCTGCTCGAGCACATCGCGGTCGGGCTCGACCAGCTTGATGTCGACGAGCGAGTAGCCCTTCGCCTCGATCCGGGCGAGGA
Source organism: uncultured Microbacterium sp. (assembly GCF_964244775.1). Classification (NCBI taxonomy): domain Bacteria; kingdom Bacillati; phylum Actinomycetota; class Actinomycetes; order Micrococcales; family Microbacteriaceae; genus Microbacterium; species uncultured Microbacterium sp. The sequence continues at coordinate 615,830 of NZ_CAXTJR010000001.1, read as the reverse complement.
TCGCGCCGGTCAGGTTCCGCGCAACGCCATCGGGCTTCACCAGGACGAGAGTCTCTTCGGTGGCCATGTTCAGTCTCCGTTCGGGATGCCTGGATCCTGCGCGAGTCGCGCATTCCGCGCGTCGAGCGACGCTCCCTTGATCGTCGCATACGCCCACATGCCACCGAAAATCAGCGCCACGATCAGGAACGCCGGAACGAGGAACGCGGCGAGGGCCACGACGACCTGCAGCACCCATCCGAGGACGATCCCCCACCGGTGACGCAGGACCCCTCCGGTGAGCAGCATGACGATCGCCAGCACCGTTCCCCCCACGATTCCCCACCACGGCTCGATCGGGGCGGGCAGTGCACGCAGCCCGAAGACGACGAGTCCACCGAGGAAGACGATGATCGCCTCGGCCGCGAGGACGATCGATCCGAGCGACTCGGCCGCGCCGCGCGCGCGGCGCGGCCGGCGCTGCTTCGGCGCTTCCGCAGGCCCCTCCGGCTCGCTGGGCGGGACAGCCGCGCTCACGCGCTCCACCCCGACTTCCAATCCTCGGCGGTCGACAACGTCAGCGCCTCCCCGGCGAGCACGACCGACCCCGCGATGACCACGGCCCGCCGATCGGCGGAGGCCGCCCATGCGCGCGCGGCTTCGGCTGCAGCATCCAGGTCGTCGTGAACGGTCACCGCGAGCCCCGCCTCCTCAGCCAGATCTGCGAGGCGATCCGGGTCGCTCGCCCGCTCCGACGCCGGCGCGGTGGCGAAGATGTGCGCCGCAGACGGCGCGATCGCCGCGACGATGCCGGCGGCGTCCTTGTCTTCGAGCACGCCCAGCACGACACCCCATTCGTCGAAGTCGAACGCCTCGCCGAGGGCGGTCGTGAGCGCACGGACGCCGTGCGGATTGTGAGCCGCGTCGACCAGAACGGTGGGGTCGATACCGACCAGCTGAAGGCGCCCGGGCGAGGTGGCGTTGCTCAGGCCCTCGGACAGGATGTCACCCGCGATCGGCTGCGTGCCTCCCCCGATGAGGGATTCGACCGCGGCGATCGCCAGTGCCGCGTTGAATCCCTGGTGCGCGCCGTACAGCGGCAGGTATTCCTCGTCGTAGGTGGCCGCAAGACCCCTGACACTGATCAGCTGTCCACCGACGGCCAGCGTGTCGGCCGTGAGGGCGAATTCCGCCCCTTCGAACGCGATCGTCGCCCCGTGTGCCGCTGCCGCCGCGCGGAGGACTGCTTCTGCCGCGGCGTCCTGCCGTGCGGAGACGACCGCCGCGCCGTCCTTGATGATGCCGGCCTTGACCGTGGCGATCGCGGCGATCGTGTCGCCGAGGCGGTCGGCGTGATCGAGGTCAATCGGGGCGAAGACGGCGACGTCGCCGTCTGCCGTGTTCGTCGAGTCCCACGACCCGCCCATGCCGACCTCCAGCACGAGGACGTCGACGGGCGCGTCGGCGCAGACCACGAACGCGAGCACGGTCAGCAGCTCGAAGAACGTCAGCGGCGCGTCGCCCGCCGCCTCAAGCTCGGCGTCGACGAGGCCGATGAACGGCTCGATCTCATCCCACGCGTCGGCGACCGCGGCATCGCCGACCGGCTCGCCGTCGATCATGATGCGCTCCGTGAACCGCTCGAGGTGCGGGCTGGTGAACAACCCCGTCCGCAGTCCGTGCGCGCGGACCAGGCTCTCGATCATGCGGCTCGTCGAGGTCTTGCCGTTCGTGCCGGTGACATGAACGACGCGGTAAGTGCGCTGCGGGTCGGCGAGCAGCTCCAGCACCCGTCGGGTGCGCTCGACTCGGGGCTGAACCCACTGCTCGCCCTGGCGGGCCAGCAGCGCCGAGTAGACGGCGTCGGAGCGTGCGCGGTCGTCGCTCATGCCGCTGCCTCCATTCGTGACACGGTGATGGTGAAGTCCCCGACATTGGCATACGTTCCCGCGGCGACGACAGACTCGAACTCGGGCGTCGCGCGCGGAGGCGGGTTGGACGCCACGAGCGTCGCACCGCGTCGCGCCACTGAGAAGGCGACTGCGAGGGTTTCCCCCGCAACCGCCGCGATCTCGAACGCGGATGCCACGGCATCCGCGTCCTCGTCGTCGTCGAACAGCAGGCCGAGGCTGATGCGGTCGCTCACGTCGAAACCGGCTGCTTTCCGGGCGTCCTGCACGGCGCGGATCGTGTCGCGCGCCAGGCCTTCCGCTTCCAGCTCCGGAGTGGTGGAGGTATCGAGCAGGACGAATCCGTCTCCGGGAAGCACGGCCAGGGCCTCGCCGTCCGGCCTGCCGGTGGTCTCCAGCACGAGTTCGTACTCCCCCGGCTCGAGCGTGACCGGTCCGTCTGCTGCCTGCACCGTCACGACGCCGTGCTCGTCGGACCACGCCCCCGCCTTGGCCGCCTGGATGACCTGCTGCACCCGCTTGCCGAGGCGCGGACCGGCCGCGCGAGCGTTGACCGCGAGCCGGTGGGTAATGCCGTACTCCGCACCTGCAGCCCCCTCGAGCTCGACGAGATCGACCCTCTTGACGTTCAGCTCGTCGCGGAGGATGTCGTCGAACTGCGCCAGGGATGCCGCATCCGACACCACCACCGTCAGCCGAGCCAGCGGCAGCCGCACCCGCTTGCCCTCGCGCTTGCGCAGCGCGTTGGCAACCGACGAGACCTCGCGGACGGCATCCATCGCGGTGCGGATATCGTCCGAAGCGGGGAACGCGCCGGCGTCGGGCCAGTCCTCGAGGTGCACGCTCCGGCCGCCCGTGAGACCCTGCCAGATCCGCTCCGAGATCAGCGGGATCAGCGGAGCGGCCACGCGGGTCACGGTCTCCAGCACCGTGTAGAGCGTGTCGAACGCCTCGGTCGACTGCGGATCATCGGTGACGCCGACCCAGAATCGGTCGCGCGAGCGGCGGATGTACCAGTTCGTGAGCGCCTCGGCGAAGTCGCGGAGTCTCGCGGCGGCCGTCGTCGAATCGAGCCGCTCGAGGTCGGCGGCGACATCGCGGACGAGCGCGCCCGTCAGCGCCAGGACGTACCGGTCGAGCACGTGGGCCGAATCGGTGCGCCACTGCGCCTCGTACCCCGAGCCGGACTGACCGCGCGCCGCGTTGGCATAGGTCGAGAAGAAGTACCAGGCGCTCCACAGCGGCAGCATGAACTCACGGACACCCGCACGGATCCCCTCCTCCGTGACGACCAGGTTGCCGCCGCGCAGGACGCTGGATGACATGAGGAACCACCGCATCGCGTCCGACCCGTCGCGGTCGAACACCTCCGACACATCCGGGTAGTTGCGCAGCGACTTCGACATCTTCTGCCCGTCGCTGCCGAGCACGATGCCGTGGCAGGAGACACCAGTGAAGGCGGGGCGATCGAACAGCGCGGTCGACAGTACGTGCATGAGATAGAACCAGCCGCGGGTCTGTCCGATGTACTCGACGATGAAGTCGGCCGGCGCGTGCTCGTCGAACCAGTCGTGGTTCTCGAACGGGTAATGCACCTGCGCGAACGGCATCGAGCCCGAGTCGAACCAGACGTCGAGCACGTCTTCGATGCGTCGCATCGTGCTCTGACCCGTCGGATCGTCGGGGTTGGGTCGGGTGAGCTCGTCGATGTACGGACGGTGGAGGTCGACGTCGCCTGCGCCGTTGCGCGGGAGGCGGCCGAAGTCGCGCTCCATATCGGCCAGCGACCCGTAGGCGTCCACGCGCGGGTAGGCGGGGTCATCGCTCTTCCAGATCGGAATCGGCGATCCCCAGTACCTGTTGCGGCTGATCGACCAGTCGCGAGCGCCTTCGAGCCACTTGCCGAACTGGCCGTGCTTGACGTTCTCGGGCGCCCACGTGATCAGTTCGTTGTTGGCCAGCATCCGGTCTTTGATGTCGGTGACCCGCACGAACCAGCTCGAGACGGCCTTGTAGATGAGCGGGTTCCGGCACCGCCAGCAGTGCGGGTAGGAGTGCTCGTAGCTGGCCTGCCGGAGGAGTCGACCGTCCTGGCGCATAAGGCGGATGAGCGGCGTGTTCGCGTCCATCCACAGCTCGCCGGCGACATCGGCGACCTGGGGCAGGAAGCGTCCGCCATCGTCGAGGCTCATCACCATCGGGATGCCGGCTGCTTCGGTGACCCGCTGGTCATCCTCGCCGTACGCGGGCGCCTGGTGCACGATGCCGGTGCCGTCGGAGGTCGTCACGTAGTCATCGACGAGGATCCGCCACGCGGTGCCGGTGCCCCACGTCTCGGCGTCGGCGTAGTAGTCGAAGAGCCGGTCGTAGGTGACATCGGCCAGCTCCGAGCCCAGCACGGTCTTGATGACCGCGGCCCGCGCGGCGTCCGCCGATTCGTAGCCGAGGTCTTTCGCATAGCCGCCGAGCAGTTCTTCGGCGAGCAGGTACTGGTGCGACTCCGCCTCGGCGTACTCGTCGTCGCGGTGCACGTCGGCGGCTCCGTCGGGTCCGCCGGGGACGACGACGTAGCGGATGCCTGGACCGACCGCCAGCGCGAGGTTGGTGGGAAGCGTCCACGGCGTGGTCGTCCAGGCGAGTGCCCGCACCGCCGTGAGCCCGAGGGCCTCGGCCTTGACCCCGGTGAGCGGGAAGGTGACGGTGACGGACGGGTCTTGGCGCATCTTGTAGACGTCGTCGTCCATGCGCAGCTCGTGGCTGGAGAGCGGGGTCTCGTCGCGCCAGCAGTACGGCAGCACGCGGTGGCCCTCGTACGCGAGGCCCTTGTCGTAGAGCGTCTTGAACGCCCACAGGACCGATTCCATGTAGGTCGTGTCGAGCGTCTTGTATCCGCGCTCGAAATCGACCCAGCGCGCCTGGCGGGTGACGTAGTCCTGCCACTCGCTGCTGTACTCCATCACCGACGCGCGGGCCTTGTCGTTGAAGGTCGCGATGCCCATGCGCTCGATCTCGGCCTTCTCGGTGATCCCGAGCTGCTTCATCGCCTCGAGCTCGGCCGGGAGGCCATGCGTGTCCCACCCGAACACGCGGTCGACCTTGTTGCCGCGCATCGTCTGGAAGCGCGGGAAGAGGTCTTTCGCGTAGCCCGTGAGCAGGTGCCCGTAGTGCGGCAGTCCGTTCGCGAACGGGGGCCCGTCGTAGAACACCCACTCGGGTGCGCCGTCGCGCTGCGAGATCGAGGCGCGGAAGGTGTCGTCGGCCTCCCAGAAGGCCAGGACCTCCTGCTCGATCGCAGCGAACCGCGGGCTCGGCGCGACGGCGTCCACAGCGGGGCCGAATGCGCCGGTCCCTGAACGTGTCGAAGGGCGGGGATAGCTCATGTCACTCCAGCAGGTTGCGATGCTTCCTGCGAGGACGATTCTCCGGGTGAGAGAACCGCGGTACCACCCCGCTTGACGGATGCCTCGGCATCCGCCCTCTTACGCTGCGGCTGTGACGGGCCTGCCCCGCTCGGTTCTACTGAAGACTCGCGTCCCGTTCTTCCGAGAGCTCCCCGGTGATGGCCGGATCGATGCTGGTTCGTAGATTCTACCGCGTCCGGCCGTCCGCGTAGCGTGGAGGGATGGTGCGACCCGTTACCCCCCTGCCTCCGCGCGTTTCGGCGCCCGACCTCCCGCCGCGGCTGCAGCCGGCCCGCCTGCATGGACCCGGTGACGTCCACGCCGGCATCCTGGACGATCTGACCGGCGACATCGATGCGTCCGGGGTGCACATCACCGAGAGCGTCATCCGCGGCGCCGACCTCGGCTCCTTCGCCCTGCGCGGTTCGACGGTGGCGGATGTCGACATCCACGACCTCCGGGCGGTGGATGCCGCGTTCGGCGAGTCGCGCTGGCAGACCGTCCGCCTCATCGGCGGTCGCATTGGGACGCTCGACCTCTCGCGCGCCGATCTGACGGGAGTGGAGCTGCGCGGCATCCGGATCGACTATCTGAATCTGTCCGGCTCGACGGTGTCGGACGTGCTGTTCGCGGACTGCATCATCGGTGCGCTGGATGCGCCGCAGGCCACGCTGAAACGGGTCGCATTCGAGGGCTGTCGCGCCGACGAGATCGACAACCGCGGGTGGCGGATCGAGAATCTCGACCTGCGCGGGCTCGAGGCCCTGCACTTCCTCGACCTCGCCGCCCTCCGCGGCGCGACGATAACGGGGCAACAGGTCGAGAATCTCGCCCGGGGATTCGCGATCGCCGCAGGCGTGGACGTGCGCGACTGATCAGTCGCGCACGCGCACAATCGACATTCCGACGCCGGCCACGGCCGGGACGGCGATCGCGAGGAGCGCAATCGGGAGCGCCGCGTGCGGCGCCGCCCCGGCGGCCTGCAGCACCGAGTAGAGGCCTCCTCCCAGCAGCGCCGACCACGCGGTGCCAGATGTCTCGGCGAAGGCAACCAGCGCACCGATCGTGGATGCGTGACTCGGCCCGGACGCATTGTGAGGACCGAACGGCTCCGAGCTGAGCAGCGGGTACGCCAGCCCCATGCCCAGGCCGGCGATCACCGCGCTGGCGATGACCGTCGCCACCGCCCACGGTTCCGGCATCGTCAATGCGCCGAGGAGGACGCCGATCGAGACGGGGATAAGGGTGGTGCCGACCACCACGAGATCGATCCGAGACCGCGGCCGCGGGCGGAGCCCCGCCACCGACCAGGCGATCAGGCCGCCGGAGATCGCGATGGATGCCCAGATCACCGACTCGCCTAGCCCCTCCACGACGATGAGCGAGAGCATCTCGTAGATGCCGAAATATCCCGCGCACAGCACCGCGAAGGTTATGAGAGCTCGACGGGGTCGGCGCGCCGCGGAGCGGAGGAAGATCACGATCCCGACGGCCGCCCCGACCGCCCCGCCCGCGAACACCGCCCGACCCCAGGCATCCGGCACCGTCGATCCCCATGCGCCGATCGCCAGGAATGCCGCCACGACCAGGCCTGAGGCAGGGCGCGCGCTCGAGCGATGCCGTTCCCACGGCACGGCGGAGACATATCGGCCCATCAGGGCGCGCGCGGCGAGGACAAGCACGGCAGGCCACGCGAGCGCCCACCGCCAGCCAGCCCATTCAGTGATGACAGCGTTCAGCGCGGGTCCGACGAACGAGGGCAGGAGCCAGATCAGCGAGAAGAGTCCGAAGACGCGCGGCCGGGTGCGCTCGTCGTACAGCGCACCGATCGCCCCCAAGCCGAACCCGGCCAGCAGTCCCGCCGCGACGCCCCGCACCACCGCACCGGCGAGCACCCACACCATCTCGGGCGCGGCGACCGCCATCCCGACTCCGATGACGTAAAGCAGCGTCGCCGTCAGCAGCACGGCTCGGGGCCGAAAGCGACCCAGCACGAGCGGGGCGATCGCGAGCATCGCGACCGCCGCGATGTTGCCCGCCGCGAGTGTGGCGCCGAACAGGGCGAAGCCATCGAGGTCCTGTGCGACGACGGGCAGCACGGTCGAGTAGGCGATGCCCTGCATCGCGGCGCCGAATTCGGCGAGCAGCAGAGCGATCAGGAAGAGACCGCGGCGGCCGGACACCACCTCCGCAATCGGTACCCTCGCCTCGGACGTCACGGTGAGGAGCGTAGCAATCGGCCTCTGACCGGGCGGGCGGCGCCGCGTACAATGAAGCGACATCCCACACTCAGGCACGCACACACCGTGCCGCACATATCGCAGGAGAAGCCATGACCGATGCGCACATTCCCGACAAGCCCGCTCTCGAGGGCCTCGAACAGAAGTGGTCGCAGAAGTGGGATGCGGATGGCACGTTCCTGTTCGATCGACTGCGCGCCGCCGAGGTGGGCCGCGCGGGCATCTTCTCCGTCGACACCCCTCCACCGACCGCCTCGGGGTCGCTGCACATCGGGCACGTGTTCTCGTACACGCACACCGATGTGAAGGTCCGCTACGAGCGGATGACCGGCAAGACGGTGTTCTACCCGATGGGCTGGGACGACAACGGCCTGCCGACCGAACGCCGGGTGCAGAACTATTACGGAGTGCGCTGCGACCCGTCGCTGCCGTACGACCCCGACTTCACTCCGCCGTTCGAGGGCGGCGACAACAAGAGCTCGCGGGCCGCCGACCAGATCGCGATCAGCCGCCGAAACTTCATCGAGCTCTGCGAGACGCTCACCGTCGAGGACGAGAAGGCGTTCGAGGCTCTCTGGCGCACGCTCGGGCTGTCGGTGGACTGGACGCAGACGTACCGCACGATCTCGAGCGACACGATCCGCACATCGCAGCTCGCCTTCCTGCGCGGCCTCGAGCGCGGCGAGGCCTACCAGTCGCTCGCCCCGACGCTCTGGGACATCGACTTCCGTTCGGCGATCGCCCAGGCAGAGCTCGAAGACCGGGAACAGCCCGCCGCGTATCACCGGCTCGCTTTCCACGGCACGAGCGACGACGTATTCATCGAGACGACGCGCCCCGAGCTCCTCGCCGCGTGCGTCGCCCTCGTCGCCCACCCCGACGACGAGCGGTACCAGGCTCTGTTCGGTACGACCGTGCGTACCCCGGTGTTCGGTGTAGAGGTGCCGGTGCTGGCCCACCACCTCGCCCAGCCCGACAAGGGCTCGGGCATCGCCATGATCTGCACGTTCGGCGATGTCACCGACATCATCTGGTGGCGCGAACTCGACCTGCCCAACCGCACGATCCTCGGGCGCGACGGCCGGGTGCTGCCCGACGCGCCAGAGGCGATCTCGAGCGAGGCCGGGCTCGCGGCGTACGCCGAGCTGGCGGGCAAGACCGTGTTCAGCGCCAAGAAGCGCATGGTCGAGCTGCTGCAGGAGTCGGGCGAGCTCATCGGCGATCCGAAGCCGTTCACCCACGTCGTGAAGTTCTACGAGAAGGGCGACCGGCCGCTCGAGATCGTCTCGACGCGCCAGTGGTACATCCGCAACGGCGCTCGTGACGCCGATCTGCGCGAACGCCTGCTCGACCTCGGGCGCGAGGTGTCGTGGCATCCCGACTTCATGCGGGTGCGCTACGAGAACTGGGTGAACGGGCTCACCGGCGACTGGCTCATCTCGCGGCAGCGCTTCTTCGGCGTGCCGATCCCGCTCTGGTACGGCCTCGATGAAAACGGCGAGCGGATCGAGGGCAGCGTGCTGATCCCCGATGCCGCGCAGCTGCCCGTCGACCCGTCGACCGATCTGCCGCCCGGATTCACCGCCGAGCAGCGCGGCGTGCCGGGCGGCTTCGAACCTGAGCTCGACATCTTCGACACCTGGGCGACCTCGTCGCTCACGCCGCAGCTCGCGGCGGGTTGGGAGCGGGATGCTGAACTCTGGGACCTCGTCGCCCCGTTCGACCTACGGCCACAGGGCCAGGACATCATCCGCACCTGGCTGTTCTCGACGATGCTGCGCAGCGCCCTGGAAGACGACCGCGCCCCGTGGACGGATGCCGCGATCTCGGGCTTCATCGTGGATCCGGACCGCAAGAAGATGTCGAAGTCCAAGGGCAACGTCGTCACGCCGACCGACATCCTCGAGCAGCACGGCTCGGACGCGGTGCGGTACTGGGCGGCGTCGTCCCGCCTGGGCACCGACGCCGCCTTCGACCCGCAGAACCCGACGCAGATCAAGATCGGCCGGCGACTGTCGATCAAGGTGCTCAACGCGGCGAAGTTCGTGCTGTCGTTCCCGGTTCCCGAGGGCGCGGAGGTGACGCATGCACTGGATGCCTCGATGCTCGCCACCCTCGACGGCGTCGTCGCCGAGGCGACCAAGGCTCTCGACGCGTACGACCACGCGCGTGCGCTCGAGCTGACCGAGCAGTTCTTCTGGACGTTCTGCGACGACTACCTCGAACTCGTCAAGGAGCGCGCCTACGACCGCACCGACGTCGGGCAGGCCTCTGCCGCGCTCGCGCTGCGGATCGCGCTGTCAACGCTTCTGCGGCTGCTGGCGCCGGTGCTCGTGTTCGCAACCGAAGAGCCGTGGTCGTGGTTCAACGAAGGCTCGGTGCACACCGCGCCCTGGCCGACGCCGCTCGGCATCGACGGCGACCCCGGCGTGCTCTCGGTCGCCAGCGCGGCTTTGATCAGCATCCGTCGTGCCAAGACCGAGGCAAAGGCCTCGCAGAAGACGCCCGTGTCGAGCGCAGCCATCGCTGCCCCCCCTGCCGCGCTCGCGGCGCTGCGGCTCGCCGAGGCCGATCTGCGGGCCGTGGGCCGGATCGCCGAACTCACCTTCACCGAAGGCGACGAACTGACCGTGACGGGCATCGAGCTCGCCCCTGTGGAGGAGAACTGATGCAGCTGGGAACCCGATGGACGGCCGGACAGACGCCTCCGGCTGCCGTCCCCGCCGCGCTGCACGCCGCGATCGCCGAGGTCGACGCCGCCGTGCTGGCGGCGACCGATGGATCGCCGGCACCTCGGTGGACGCTGACGTGGCTCGAGAATCGCGCCAGGGTGGAGCTCGACACCGGCGTGATCGTCCGGGTCGAGGCCGACGGTGAGGTCGTTGTCGAACACGACGCCGACGACGAATTCGCCTGACGCACATCTGCCGGGCTGTCAGTCCGCGAGCGGCCCGGTGAAGGTGGATGCCTTCAGGATCAGCCGTGTGGCGATCGCGGTGGCGACCAGCGTCACCACCGCGGCGATGAGGTACGGCAGCCGTAGATCGATGCGCGCGACAAATCCGCCCAGCAGCGTCGCGAACGGGAAAAGACCCCACGTGAACGACCGGATGATGCCGAGCACGCGGCCGAAGATCTCGCCGGGCACGATCGTCTGACGGAGAGCCCCCCACGGCACGTTCCAGGTGGATACGGCGAACGCCATGCCCGCGTAGGCGATCACCGCGGTGATCACCTCGGGGGCGAACGCCAGGCCGATCAGGAACAGCCCGGCGGCGATGTTGGCCCAGAGCATCACCGCCCCTCGACCGAAGCGCTGCACCAGGGCGGGGGCCGTCAGCGACCCGCCGAGCGCACCCATACCGACTCCGGCCGTCACGAATCCGATCGCTGCGGGCTGGACGTGCATCGTGTCGAGGAAGTAGAGGATCGTGGGCGCCTGTGCGAACGAGAACGCGCAGCCGACGATCGATGTGAACACGACGATGACGCGCAAGTAGTGGTGGTGCCAGAGGTACCCGGCGGCAGACTTCGCGCTGACCGGCGCGCGCGCCTCGCCATCGTCTCGCGGCTGTGGATCATGCCGCAGCGGACGCGCGGCCGACAGTGGCAAGAAGATCGCCAAGGCTATGGGGATGATGTAGCCGGCCGCGCCGATCCACACGGGCAGCACCATCGACACGGCGAACAGCACGCCCGCGATCGGGGTGGCGATGAAGCTGTCGATCGTCACTTGCGCCGCCTGCATGAAGCCGTTCGCGCGATCGAGCGCCGGCTTCTCGACCAGGGACGGGATCACGGCGTTGGTCGCATTGTCAAAGAGCGTCTCGCCGATGCCGAACACGAGGGTGGCGACCAAGAGGCTCCAGATTTTCATGGTGCCGGTCACGATCATGATCGACAGCACCAGAGCCACTCCTCCGCGCAGGGTGTTGGCCAGGGCCATGACCCAGCGCCGGTCGAACCGGTCGACCAGCATGCCGGCGGGCAGGCCGAAGATGAGCCACGGCAGGAACGCGAGGGCTCCGATGGCCGCGATAGCGACCGGGTCGCGGGTGAGGCTCGTGGCGATCAGCGGCACGGCGGTACGGCCGAGGCCGTCGGCCAGGTTGCTGAACGCGGCGGCCGTCCACAGCTTGCCGAAGTCGCGGCCGAGCGGCGGACGCCTGGGCGGCGCTGACGGACGCGTCTGGACGCCCGCGCTCATCGAGGCAGGAGGCCCGCGTGCATCGTCGCCGCCGCGTCGCGACGGACATCTTCGGCACGCCGGCGTGCGTGCGCCGGCACTGCACCGGTCGCACGGCGCTGCATGCGCGCCACTGCGGCGCGTTCTAGTCTCATCGCCATCGCCAGGAGCACGCGGTCGATCGTCGTCGGTCGCGCGCTGAGCGAGCGTGGGAGCGCGTGTGAAGCGGTCATGGTCGTCATCGCAGGTGTCCTTCCTCGGAAAGTGGGAAAACGTCGACGTGCATCGACACGGGGCGCACGCCCTCGCCGCGCTGGTCGCGATAGCGGCCAACGGTCTCGTCGAGGAGCGCTTGCATCTTGGCCGCGAGTTCCTGCGTCTGCTCCGAGGTCAGGCGGGCAGTCGCCGTGGAGATGAGCGAGCCCTCCTGCCAGTCCTCGGGCTCGCTCTGCATCCCGCGCGCCACGTACTGCATCAGCTGCTGGTGCCGGCGGCCCAGGAACTCGGTCATGACGACCTGGGTCGCCGCGCGTCCCGACGGGGTCTTCATCGCCTCCGGATTGGCGAAGGAAACGCCGCCGACGGGGCGCTCCCACCACCGCTCGCGCGCGGTTCCGCGTCCGTCCACTTCGCGGATGAGGTCGTGCTTTGCCAGGGCTCGCAGGTGATAGCTCGTCGCGCCAGACGACTCCCCCGTCAGATTTGCCAGCGAACTCGCCGTCTGCGGACCGTACTGGCTGAGGATGTCGTAGATCTGCACACGCAGCGGGTGCGCCAGAGCGCGCAGCGCACCGGCATCCAGAATGCGCTCGTTTCGTCCCAGGGGCTTCGCGGTCTCCGTGTGCTCGTCCATACCGGCAAAGATACCTTTGCATCCGGTTCTTTGCAAGTATTGTTTTGCAAGCGTTCGTTTGCAGGCACGCGAACGCGGTTTACGCTGAGGGTATGACGGATGCCACGCCCAACCCCCTGCTCGTCCCCAGCCCCCTCCCCTACGAGCTGCCGCCGTACGGCGACATCCGTCCCGAGCACTACCTGCCGGCGTTCGAGCAGGCCTTCGCCGACAATCGAGCCGAGATCTCCGCCATCACGCGCGTCCGCTCGATGCCGACTTTCGAGAACACCGTGGAGGCACTCGAGCGGAGCGGCGAACTGCTCGGCCGAGTAGCCCGGACCTTCTACACGGTCAGTTCCGCCGACGCGACTGATGCGATCCAGGAGATCGAAGAGACGCTCGCGCCACTGATGTCGGCGCACAATGACGCGATCCAGCTCGACGGCCAGCTGTACTGGCGGATCAAGACAATCCACGATCAGCTCGATGCGCTCGAGCTGGAGCCCGAGCAGCGCTACCTCGTCGAGCGTCACTACCGCGAGATGTCTCAGGCGGGTGCGGGGCTGGACGACGAAGCCAAAGAACGTCTGACTGAACTGAATCAGCGCCTGTCCACTCTCACCACGACGTTCGAGAAGAACCTGCTGGCCGACACGAACGACCTCGCCCTGGTCTTCGACGACGCCGCCGACCTGGACGGCCTCACCGAAGGCGAACTGTCCGCCGCCGCGCAGGCCGCCGTCGACCGCGACCTCGAGGGCAAGTACGTCGTCACCCTCACCCTCTTCACGGGACACCCCTACCTCTCGACGCTGACGAATCGCGAGAGTCGCCGGCGGATCATGGATGCCTCACGCTCGCGCGGCTCGCGCGGCGGCGCCCACGACAACCGCGCCGTGTGCCTGGAGATCGTGCGTCTCCGGGCGGAGCGCGCGAGCCTTCTCGGCTACGACTCGCACGCGGCGTACGTCACGTCGGACGAGACGGCCGGGTCACCCGAGGCTGTGCACGATCTGCTCCGCCGGCTCGCCGGACCGGCGGCCCGCAACGCTGCGCGCGAGCAGGCGGCCCTGCAGGCGATCATCGACGCCTCCGACGCGCCGTTCCCGCTCGAGGCGCACGACTGGGCGTACTTCACGGAGCGCGTGCGTGCGGCTGAATACGACCTCGACCGCACGGCGCTGCGGCCCTGGTTCGAGGCCGAGCGCGTGCTGCAGGACGGCGTGTTCCACGCGGCGACGCAGCTGTACGGGATCACCTTCGCCGAGCGCCACGACCTGACCGCCTACCATCCGGACGCGCGGGTGTTCGAAGTGCACAACGCCGACGGATCCGCGCTGGGCCTGTTCATCCTCGACCTGTACACGCGCGACTCGAAGCGCGGCGGGGCGTGGATGAACTCGATCGTCTCCCAGTCGCGTCTGCGCGGGACCGCGCCCGTGGTGGTGAACAACCTCAATGTCCCCAAGCCCGCACCGGGCAAGCCCACGATGCTCACGCTGGATGAGGTCACGACACTCTTCCACGAGTTCGGTCATGCTCTGCACGGCCTGTTCGCCACGGTGACCTACCCGCACTTCGCCGGCACGGCCGTGTTCCGCGACTTCGTCGAGTTCCCGAGTCAGGTCAACGAGATGTGGATCTACTGGCCTCAGGTGCTGGCGAATTACGCGAAGCACGTCGACACCGGTGAGCCGCTGCCCGCCGAGGTGCTCGCGAAGTTGGAAGCATCCGAGGTGTTCAATCAGGGCTTCGCCACGAGCGAGTATCTGGCCGCCTCGTGGCTCGATCAGGCATGGCATTCGCTGGGTGCCGAAGCGGCGGCCGCCGACATCGACGTCGCCGAGTTCGAGGCATCCGCCCTCGCCGACATCGGCCTCGACAACCCCGTCGTGCCGACCCGGTACTCGTCGACGTACTTCGCGCACGTGTTCTCGGGCGGCTATAGCGCGGGCTACTACTCGTACATCTGGAGCGAAGTGCTCGACGCCGATACGGTCGAGTGGTTCCGCGACAACGGTGGACTGGAGCGTGCGAACGGCCAGCGATTCCGCGACCGCCTGCTCGGCGTGGGCGGATCGAAGGATCCCCTCGAGGCCTATCGCGACTTCCGTGGGCGGGATGCTGAGATCGAGCCGCTCCTGAAGCGCCGGGGCCTCGCGGACTGACGTTTACGCGTACGGTCGGTCGAGGGGAGGAGGCCTGACGCCCCGCGGCCGGTCAGGCGGTTTTGCGCTTCTGGCGCAGCACCATTGTGGGGGCTTCACCGTCTTGGACCGAGGCGCGGGTGATGACGACCTTCGCGACATCTTCGGCCGACGGGATGTCGAACATGACCGGCCCGAGGACGTCTTCGAGGATCGCGCGCAGCCCGCGTGCGCCGGTCTTGCGGAGCACTGCGAGATCGGCGATCGCACGCAGTGCGTCCTCGTCGAAATCCAGTTCGACGCCGTCGAGCTCGAACATCCGCTGATACTGCTTGACCAGCGCGTTCTTCGGTTCGGTCAGGATCTCCATGAGTGCATCCTGGTCGAGCTGGTTGACCGACGCGACAACCGGAAGCCGACCGATGAACTCGGGGATCAGGCCGAACTTGTGCAGGTCTTCGGGCAGCACCTCGCTGAAGAGGTTCATGTCGTCGCCCTTGTTGTGCAGCGGCGCACCGAACCCGATGCCGTGCTTGCCCACGCGGCTCGAGATGATGTCTTCGAGTCCGGCGAAAGCCCCTGCCACGATGAACAGGACGTTCGTCGTGTCGATCTGGATGAACTCCTGATGCGGGTGCTTACGACCGCCCTGGGGCGGCACGGATGCGACGGTGCCCTCGAGGATCTTCAGGAGCGCCTGCTGCACCCCCTCGCCTGAAACATCACGGGTGATCGAGGGGTTCTCGGCCTTGCGGGCGATCTTGTCGACCTCATCGATGTAGATGATTCCGGTCTCGGCCCGCTTCGTGTCGAAGTCGGCGGCCTGGATCAGCTTGAGGAGGATGTTCTCGACATCCTCACCGACATAGCCGGCCTCGGTGAGGGCCGTGGCGTCGGCGACCGCGAAGGGGACGTTCAGACGCTTCGCGAGTGTCTGCGCGAGGTAGGTCTTTCCGCACCCGGTCGGCCCGATGAGCAGGATGTTGCTCTTGGCGATCTCGACCTCGTCTGCCCGCTGCTCAGCAGACTGGATGGTTCCGTGGGCGCGGATGCGCTTGTAGTGGTTGTAGACGGCCACCGACAGGGCGCGTTTGGCGTCTTCCTGCCCGACGACGTACTCCTCGAGGAAGGAGAAGATCTCGCGCGGCTTGGGCAGATCGAAGTCGGAGACGACACCGGACGCCGATTCCGCCATGCGCTCTTCGATGATCTCATTGCAGAGCTCGACGCACTCGTCGCAGATGTACACACCCGGACCTGCGATCAGCTGCTGAACCTGCTTCTGGCTCTTCCCGCAGAAGGAGCACTTGAACAGGTCGGCGCTCTCACCGATGCGTGCCATCACGCTCCTCCAACCGACCGCGGGTCGTTTCCCCGGCCGGTTTCGAGCCTAGCCGCTGATGCCGACAACGGACTGGATTGCGTCGCGCATGTGGACGACGCAGGAGTGGACACGGGTGTCAGACACGACGACACCCCGCCGCGTGAGCGACGGGGTGCCGATGATGCAGGGCGTGCGCGTTACGCCGTGAGGGCCGCCTGGCCGCGCTTGCGCGTGGTGAGCACCTGGTCGACGATGCCGTAATCCTTTGCTTCTGCAGCCGACAGGATCTTGTCGCGGTCGATGTCGCGGTTGACCTTCGCGACGTCCTGACCGGTGTGCGCGGCCATGGTCTCCTCGAGCCATGTGCGCATGCGGAGGATCTCGGCGGCCTGGATCTCGATGTCCGACGCCTGCCCATGACCGGCCTCGCCCATCGCGGGCTGGTGGATCAGGATGCGGGCGTTGGGCAGGGCGAGCCGCTTGCCCGGTGCGCCGGCCGCCAGCAGCACGGATGCTGCCGAGGCCGCCTGGCCGAGCACGACGGTCTGGATCTGCGGCGACACGTACTGCATCGTGTCGTAGATCGCCGTCATGGCCGTGAACGAGCCGCCGGGCGAGTTGATGTACATGATGATGTCGCGGTCGGGGTCTTGGCTCTCGAGCACGAGGAGCTGGGCCATGACGTCGTCCGCGGACGCGTCGTCGACCTGCACGCCGAGGAAGATGACGCGATCCTCGAAGAGCTTGTTGTAAGGGTCTTGGCGCTTGTATCCGTAGGCCGTGCGCTCCTCGAACTGCGGGAGGACGTAGCGACTGCCGGGCATCTGCAGGTTCTGAGGCGCAGCGCCGCCGAAGGTGGGGATGTTCATCCTGATATCTCTCTCTTTCGCCTTCGGTCCGTCAGCTCGCGGTCGTTCCGGCGCCGCCGATGACGTCGATGGAGTGCTCGCGGATGTGGTCGACGAAGCCGTAGGCGAGGGCTTCCTCAGCGGTGAACCAGCGGTCGCGGTCTCCGTCTTCGTTGATCTGCTCGACCGACTTGCCCGTCTGGGCGGCGGTGATCTCGGCGAGGCGGTTCTTCATCGAGATGATGAGCTGCGCCTGGGTCTGGATGTCGCTCGAGGTTCCGCCGAACCCGCCGTGGGGCTGGTGGAGCAGAACGCGGGCGTTGGGGGTGATGTAGCGCTTGCCCTTGGTACCGCTCGTCAGCAGCAGCTGACCCATGGATGCCGCCATGCCGATGCCGACGGTGACGATGTCGTTGGGGACGAACTGCATGGTGTCGTAGATGGCCATGCCGGCCGTGATCGACCCGCCGGGCGAGTTCACGTACAGGAAGATGTCCTTCTCCTGATCTTCGGCCGCGAGCAGCAGGATCTTCGCGCAGATCTCGTTCGCGTTCTCATCGCGCACCTCCGATCCCAGCCAGATGATGCGGTCTCTCAGCAGCCTGTCAAAGACACTCGTTGCGACCAGTGGTTCGGCCATTGTTGCTCCGTTTCGTTGTACGTCTGCGTCGAATCTACCGGCGCGTCACGGGCCACCCGCCCGTGTTCGCCGTGGGCAGATCAGCGACGAACAGAGGGGACGGATGCCTCGGCATCCGTCCCCTCTGCTGTCGTGCGGTCGCGGCTACTGCGCGGCCTTCTTGGTGCTCTTGCGCGGCTTCTTGGCCGGTGCTTCTTCAGCCTCGATGATCTCGTCGGCGTCGGCCGCAGCATCCGCGAGCTTCTGCGCCTCCTCGACGACCTCTTCCCCAGCCTCGTCCTCGGACGCGACGAACCCGGTCAGGTCGACCGGCTTGCCGTTCGAGTCGATGACCGTGGCCTTGCCCAACGCGACGGCCAGAGCCTTGTTGCGCGACACTTCCCCCACCAGCGACGGGAGCTGGCCGTTCTGCTGGATCGCGTCGACGAACTCCTGCGGCGCCATGCCGTACTGCGCGGCGGACTGGATGAGGTACTGCGTGAGCTCGTCCTGCGAGACCTTCACGTCGACGCGCTCGGCGATCGCGTCGAGGATCATCTGCGTGCGGAACTGCTTCGTGCTGGCCTCGGTGACCTCGGCGCGGTGCACGTCGTCCTCCAGGCGCCCCTCGCCCTCGAGGTGCGTGTGGACCTCGTCTTCGATGAGCTGCGGCGGGACGGGGATCTCGACGAGGTCGAGGAGCGCCTCGATGAATCGGTCGCGTGCCTGCGAGCCCTGCGTGAACACCGACTGCTGGTCGACGCGCTCGGTGAGGCTTTCGCGGAGCTCGGCGATCGTGTCGAACTCGCTCGCGATCTGAGCGAAGTCGTCGTCGGCGTCAGGCAGCTCGCGCTCCTTGACCGCGGTCACCACGACCGCGACCTCGGCCTCTTCCCCGGCGTGATCGCCGCCGATCAGGGTCGAGCGGAAGGTCGTCTCCTCACCGGCGGTGAGCGAGTCGATCGCCTCGTCGATGCCCTCGAGCAGCTCGCCCGAGCCGACCTCGTACGACACTCCCTCGGCGCGATCGATCTCGGCGCCGTCGATCGTGGCGACGAGGTTCAGCTCGACGAAGTCTCCCGTCGATGCGGGGCGATCGACGGTGATGAGCGTACCGAAGCGCGCCCGCAGCTTGTCGAGCTCCTCGTCGATCGCGGCCTCGTCGATCGCGGCGGCGTCGACGGTGACCGTGATGCCTTCATACGCCGGAAGCTCGAACTCGGGACGCACGTCGACCTCGACCTCGACGAGCAGGTCGCCGGTGAAGTCCTTCTCGTTCGGCCATTCCTTGACGTCGGCATTGGGGCGGCCGATGACGCGCACATTCTCGGCCTCCACCGCCTGGCGATAGAAGGTGTCGAGGCCTTCGCTCACGGCGTGCTCGAGCACGGCAGTGCGCCCGACACGCTGATCGATGATCGGCGCGGGCACCTTGCCCTTGCGGAAGCCAGGGATCTGTACGTCCTGCGCGATGTGCTCGTAGGCGTGCGCGATGCTCGGCTTGAGTTCATCGGGCGAAACCGTGATGGTCAGCTTGACCCGAGTGGGGGTCAGCTTCTCGACGGTGGTGTTCACCATTGCTGTTCGTTCTCCTCTGATTTCCGCGCGCATGCGCGGCGGCTGAAGGTGTGGGTTCTCGGGGCCGTGATGTCGGGGCGACAGGATTTGAACCTGCGGCCTCCCGCTCCCAAAGCGGGCGCTCTACCAAGCTGAGCTACGCCCCGGGCAGTCGCGCGCGTACGCGGACACGAAACGACCCCGAGAAGTCTAGCCGACGCGCCTCGGGCGCGTTCCCGGGTACGTTCTCGGATGGCGTCACGACCCGTGCGATCAGTCCGTTAGACTTTCGTACGCACATCCCGGCGGAGGCCGCCGGATGTGGGGCTGTAGCTTAGTGGTAAAGCCTCTGTCTTCCAAACAGATGATGCGAGTTCGATTCTCGTCAGCCCCTCCACATTCCCTGCCGTCGCAGCCCTCTCACGCGCTCAGCGCGGCGATTCCGGCAACGTACGCTTCCGGGTCGATCGGGCCGGCCATCGCGCTGGTGACCACGAACCCCTGGCAGATGCTGAGCATCGAGCTCGCGGCCGAATCGGCAGCCTCGAGTGCCGAGGTCTCATCGGCAGCGGTCCGCCGGGCCCACGGAGTCACGGCGACCCGCATCCCGTCGCGAAGCTGGCGGAGCCGCTGCCCCGCGATGTCGCGGATGTCTGCGTCGACCGTGGATTCTGCCCAGAGCTGCAGGATCACCTCGATCGGGACCTGCTGCGCCTGCAGCCCGGTGAGGATGAACGCGACCGCGGCGAGCGGATCCATCGTGGGATCCGACAGCGCCCGCTCGGTCAGCGCGTCGACCTGCCCGCCGACGGCCCGTTCGGCGACGAACCGGGCGATGTCGGCCTTCCCGCTGAAATGCGAGTAGATCGACCCCGCCGAGGCTCCTGATTCGGCGATGATGTCGGCCATCGTCGTGCGGGCGAAGCCATTGCGGCGGATGCAGACGATGGCGGCGCGCGCGATCTCGGCCCGCTTCGCGTCTCGGTACTCGGTCGTGACCCTCGGCATGCCTCTACTATCGCACGTCGGATCTCCCAAACAGAACGTTCATTCTGTATAGTGGACACGACTCGATCGCACATCCACCAGGGAGCATCTGTGAGCACTTCATCCACGTCCCAGCCGGGAACCACGCGGCGCGCCGCGCACGAGCGCCCCGCCGTCGAACCGGTCCGCCACACCAAGTGGGCTCTCGCGGTCGCTTTCGGCCTGGCCGGGTCGGTCATCGTGGCTCTGATCGTGATGGCGTTCGTGTGGCCGATCGCCACCGCCGACCCGCGCGACCTGCCGATCGCCGTCAGCGGGCCTGCCGCTCAGGTCGACGCGCTCGAAACCGCGCTCGGCGAGAAGACCGACGGTCTGTTCGCCTACACGGAGGTCGTCGATCGGGATGCCGCCGTCGCCGCGATCGAAGACCGCAGCGTCTACGGGGCCATCGTGCTCGGTCAGGTGCCCGAGGTGCTCACCGCCGGCGCCGCGAACGTGAACGTCGCACAGCAGCTCACGAGCCTGGCCGCCCAGCTCCAGCAGCAGCTCGCCGCGCAGGTGGCCGCGGCCGGCGGTGACGCTTCTCAGGTGAAGGTGAGCGTCTCCGACATCGTCCCGCTGTCGGCGGATGACCCCAACGGCGCCGGTCTGGCCGTGGCATCCTTTCCGCTCGTGCTGGGCGGGATGCTGGGCGGAATCCTCGTGGCGCTCCTCGTCGTCGGCACCTGGCGCCGCGTGACCGCGCTGGTCGTGTACGGCGTCGCGGCCGGGCTCGGCGTCACGGCGATCCTGCAGCCCTGGTTCGGCATTCTGCAGGGCGACTTCCTGGTCAACGCGCTGGCGATCGGTCTGGCGATGTTCGCCACGGCCGCCCTGATCGTCGGCCTCAACGCCCTCATCGGGCGGGCCGGCATCGCGGTCGGGGCGATCATTACCATCCTGGTGGCCAATCCGATCTCGTCGGCGACGCTCCCCCACCAGTTCCTCGCCGGGCCGTGGGGCGACATCGGGCAGTTCTTCGTACCCGGCGCGGCTTCCACTCTCGTGCGCAGTCTCAGCTACTTCCCCGCGGCCGACACGTCGGCGCAGTGGCTGACCCTGGTGGCCTGGGCCGTCGCCGGGCTGCTGCTGAGCATCCTCGGGCATTTCCGCAATCAGGCGCCTATCCACCTGCCCGAGTCCGAGTTCGAGCCCATTCCGGCTGCCGCGGGCTGAGCCCGGGCGCATCTCATCCTGTCCGGGCGATTCACGGCCGCGACCCGAGTGGTTCGCTGGGGCGTGGCGGACGAGGCATTCCGGGTGGATGCTGGTGGGTGCAGGCGAAGAGGAGTGGCTCTGATGGTGAAGAACGCGGAGAAGGCGTCGTATCGGCATCGTGCCCGCATGCACCCCAGCCGGTCGGAGTCGGGCCTCGCCGAGCGCTGGACGATGGTCGACGGGGTGGATGTCTTCTACCGCGAGTCGACGAATCCTCCGGACGCGCGCGTGCTGACCCATCTGCACGGCTTCGGTCTCTCCGGCCGTTACCTCCTGCCGACCGCCGAACTGCTCGCCGACGAGTTCCACACCCTCGTTCCCGACCTTCCCGGCTTCGGTCGGAGCGGCAAGCCGCGGCCGGTCGCCCTCGACGTTCCCGATCTGGCCCATGCGGCGGCACGCTTCCTGGATGATCGCGGGGTCGACAAGACCAGCCTGGTCGGCAATTCGATGGGCTGTCCGGTGATCGTCGAGTTCGCCCATCAATACCCGGAACGGATCGAACGAGCGGTCCTCGTCTCTCCGGCGGGTGGCCTGCACAATCAGCCACTGCGGCGCGCGATCGGCCAGCTCGCGAAGGACGGCGGGCGCGAGCCGATGAAGATGATCAGCGTCGCCACACCCGACTACCTGCGATTCGGCGTACCCAGCACCCTCAAGATGTTCCGTGCGCTGACCCAGTACCCATCGCTGCAGCGCCTTCTCGAGCTGAAGGTGCCCACGCTCGTCGTCCTCGGCACGCGGGATCCGCTGCTGCCCGGACCCGACCGCATCAAAGAGATCGCCGGGCAGGACGAGAACCACGTGCTGATCGTCGTCCTGGACAGCGCCGCGCACGCCATCAACTACAGCCATCCCGAAGAACTCGCCCACATCATCCGGCTCTTCATGGACGATCGCCCGATCATCGATGTGCCCGGCTCCCCCGGCGCCCGCATCTTCGAGCTCCACCGTGGTGCCCATCACCCCGAGGCGCGAGAAGAATAGCTACCGCACAGCATCGAAGGACGCCGACACCTTGAACTCACCTCTGACCGCACTCGGAGTCAGCAACCCCGTCCTCGCGGCTCCCATGGCCGGTGGTCCCTCGACCTCAGAATTCGTGGTCGCGACCGGCCGATCCCGCAGCCTGGGATTCGTCGCAGCAGGATACAAAGACATCGCCACCCTCACTGACCAGATCGCCACGGTGAGAGCATCCGGTCTTGCATTCGCAGTGAATCTCTTCGCCCCGAACCCCGTGCCGATCTCTCCGGATGACTACCGCGACTACGCCCGGCTCCTTCAACCAGAAGCGGACACTTACGGCATCGACCTCGGCGCGATCGGACTGAGAGAGGACACCGATCTGTGGGACGAAAAGGTCGCCCTAATGCTCGCCGATCCTGTCGCGGTCGTCAGCTTCACCTTCGGCATCCCCTCACCACTTGTCATCTCCGGGTTTCGGAAGGCCGGCACGGTCACGATCCAGACCGTGACGTCTGTCGACGAAGCACGACTCGCAGCGGAGGCCGGCGTCGACATGCTCGCCGTGCAGGCCTCCGCAGCGGGCGGGCACTCCGGGACCCTCACCCCAGGAACGGTTCCTCCCGCGATTCCTCTGGCCGACCTCCTCGGCGCGGTCGCCGCGGCCGTGCAGATCCCGATCATCGCCGCCGGTGGCATCACAACGGCCGACGGCGTCACCACGGCCTTGCGGGCCGGGGCCGCAGCGGTCTCAGTCGGCACCGTCCTTCTGCGAGCCGACGAATCCGGCGCATCTACGGCCCACAAGGCTGCACTGGCGGACCCCGCCTTCGATGCGACTGTCGTGACGCGCGCCTTCACCGGGCGCCCGGCCCGCGCATTACGCAACGGCTTCACCGAGCGCCACGCTCACACCGCACCCTTGGGATACCCCGCAGTGCATTTCCTCACGTCTCCGATCCGCAAGGCCGGGGCCGCCGCGGGCGACACCGAGCGAATCCACCTCTGGGCCGGAACCGGATACCGAGACGCGACCGCAGAACCCCTCGCCCGAATCCTCGCCCGTCTCGCCTCCACCCTGTAAACGCCACCCTAGGTGACCGCATCACGGTGCCGAGCGGTGTGCGCGCGGTAGACCTCGGCGTTGCGGACGATGCCCGCCTTCTCTTCATCGCTGAGTTCGCGGCGCACCTTCGCTGGAACCCCCGCGACGAGTGACCCCGCCGGCACGATCATGCCCTCGAGCACGACCGCTCCCCCGGCCACCAGGCTCGCCTCGCCGATCACCGCGCCGGACAACACGACACTGCCCATGCCGATGAGCGAGCCGTCGCCGATCGTGCAGCCGTGCACGACGGCGTTGTGCCCGACAGAGACGTTCGCGCCGATGACGACGGGATGCCCCGCGTCGACGTGAACCGACACGTTGTCTTGGATGTTGCTCCCGGCGCCGACGGTGATCGAATCGCTGTCGGCACGGAGGACGGCGTTGTACCAGACGCTGGCCCCCTCGGCGAGGCGTACATCGCCGACCACCCGCGCTCCCGGCGCGACGAATGAGGTGGGATCGAGCCGCGGGGTGCGGCCCGCGACGGACAGCACGGAGGAATCAGGAGCGACGGTCATGCCGGAAGCCTATTCATCGCGGCTCGCGGTCTGATTCGGCTCACGGTTTCGGCGCCGCCAGGGCGGCCTTGATCGCCGCGGTGTACTGCGGCGCCAGGGTGTCGACGAACGACACGGTCAAGTGGTCCTGGTCACGGTACAGGTTGGCGCCGCCCACGACCGGGAAGCACGTCTCCTCGTCGCAGAACACGTCCGTGAAGTCCAGCAGTGTCACTCCCGGAACGCCGGCCGCAGCATCCCGCAGCGGGTCGTCCTGGGTCAAGAGATCGGCCCGCGCTCCCGTGCAGTCGCTCATCGCCCGCGTGCGCAGGCACTTGTTGGGATCGGTCTCCCACGCCGGATTGTCGACAACGGTGATCACCGGGATGCCGCGATCGAGCACCTCGCTCCACGCACCGCGGTATCCGGCGACGGCTGCGGCGTGCGACGACTCGTAGCCCGCGCTGGAATACGGCGTACTCGAGATCGCCGCGGTGAACACGGCGTCCAGCGGTGCATCCTGCAGTGCAGTCGTCACACCGGCGCGCCAGTCGGTGCAGGCATCGCCGAACGCGCCCGCGGTCGACAGCGCCGTCGTGTTCCACGGGCACGCACCCTTGAAGTACGTCGTCAGATGCCAGCCGTTCTGCTCGGCCATGCGCTCGAACGTCGAGAGCAGCTGATAGGCGTGGCTGTCGCCGACGAGCGCGATCTGCGGCGCATCCGGATCGGTCGACCCGAACTCGCACGACACCGGACGGGAGTCGTTCAGCTGCACGAAGCACTGCTCGTCGGTCGGTCGATCAGCGCGGGCGAAACCGGGAGCCGGCAGCACCGTTGTCTTGAAATCAGTGCCCGCACACGTCGGGTCGAGCACCACGGCCGCACCGAAGCACGTCGGCGGATCGGCGCGGAGCTGCTCGATCGCCTGCACGCCTTCGCGATACGCGGGTGCGTTGATCGCCCACGCCGCGCCGGCGGTGCCCGCGACCAGCACCATGGCGGCCAGCGACGACCACAGCGTCACACGCGCGCGTCGTGAGGTGAGCACCTTCCACGAGCGCACGGGGTCTTCGACGAACCGCTTCGTGAGCCACGCCAGGATGAAGCAGACGATCAGCAGCGCGACCCGGTGGTAGATCGTGAGTCCCCAGAAGGGCACCGACGGCGCGATGATGATGAGCGGCCAGTGCCACAGGTACAGCGAGTACGAGATGTTGCCGGTGAACTGCGCGGGGCGGATCGAGAGGATCCGGGTCGGGTACCACCAGCGCGTGGTGTCGGATGCCGCGATGACGGCCGCGGCGCCGAGGGCGGGCAGTGCCGCCGCGTAGCCCGGGAACGTCGTCTGGGCATCGAAGGTGAACGCCGTGTACAGCAGCGCGATGATCCCGGCCCACCCCAGCACGAAGCTCGCGATCGGATTGCGCACGCGCAGCGCGGGGACCAGCGCGATCATCGCCCCGATGCCGAACTCCCACATGCGCCCGAACGTGACGAAGTATGCGGGTGCAGGGTTGGCGAGGGTGAACGCGACGCAGAAGACGAAGGATGCTGCGCTCACGACCCCGAGCGTCACGAGCACCACAGTGCGCCGCCGCCCGCGGACCCACTTCACCGCGATCCATGCCGCCAGGAGCATGAGCAACGGCCACACGACGTAGAACTGCTCCTCGAGCGACAGTGACCAGTAGTGCTGCACGGTCGTCGGGTTGCCGGCGTGGTTGAGGTAGTCGGCCGAGTTGAACGCGAGGTACCAGTTCTCGACGTAGAAGGTCGACGCGATGATCTCGCGCACCTCGTTGGGCAGGGCCGAGGTCGGCATGAGATACGCCGAGCCCGCCACGATCGCACAGAACAGCAGCACGAGAAGGGATGCCGGCAGCAGGCGCCGCGCGCGCCGTGCCCAGAACTGCGCCAGACGCACCGTTCCGGTCGCGGTCAGCTCGCGCATGAGGTGCCCGGTGATGAGGAAGCCCGAAATCACGAAGAACACGTCGACGCCGACGTACCCGCCCGACAGGCGTCCCGGCCAGAAGTGGTAGAGCACGACCAGCAGCACCGCGATCGCGCGCAGCCCCTGGACGTGCGGGACGAAGCGCGAGGGTTCGGCGTGCTCCGGAGAGCGGTCGGACGGCTCTCGAGGGACGATGGCCGAGGGGCTGCCGAGGTTCTGGGGCCCGAGCTCGTGGTCTGCGGATGGCACTCCTCGACGCTAGTCGGTGGGTCGCTGCATTCCCGCATTTCCGCATGTTTCCGGGCAGATAAGCCCAGCCTCAGCTTGCTTGCGGAATGCGTGGGCGTGAGTAGCGTTGTCTTCAACGTCACAAGAGACGAGCCACGGAGGCACATCATGACAGACACGAATAATGTCTCGCAGACCATTTCGCAGACCGCCAGCAACGCCGACGCCGTCACTGCCACCGCGCAGTTCCTGACCCCCGTCGTGCTGGGGCTCCAGGCCCTCACGATCAATGGCAAGCAGGCTCACTGGCACGTGCGCGGTGCCAACTTCATCGGCGTGCACGAGCTTCTGGACACCGTGGTCGCCCACGCCGGCGACTGGGCCGACCTCGCCGCCGAGCGGATCGTGGCGCTCGGCCTGCCGGTCGACGCACGCCTTGCGACCGTGACCGAGAAGGTCGCGCCCACCGCTGTTCCCGCCGGTTTCACCACGTCCGACGCGATCGTTCGCGACGTGATAGCCGACATCGACAGGGTGCTCGCCGACGTCAAGGCGGCGATCGACGGTCTCGACGAATTCGACCAGTCGAGCCAGGACATCGCGATCGAGATCATGCGCGGACTCGAGAAGGACCGCTGGTTCCTCTTCGCGCACATCGCCGAATAGACCATCCGCGGAAGGCCCCCGGGTTCTCCCGGGGGCCTTCCGCGTCTAGCCGTGCTGCAGGTACGCGAGGACCGCGAGCACACGGCGATGATCGGACGCCGATTCCTCCAGCCCGAGCTTCTGGAAGATCGCCGTGACGTTCTTCTCGACCGCACCGACTCCGATGTGCAGAAGGGTCGCGATCGTCGTGTTGCTGCGACCCTCGGCCATGACCTCGAGCACGTCGCGCTCGCGCGGCGTGAGCGCCGACATCGGATCGGCCCGCGCCGCCAGAAGCTGGCGGACCACCAACGGATCGAGCACCGTTCCCCGATCCACGACGCGCCGGACCGCCTGGGTGAACTCGTCGAGCGAGGTCACCCGATCCTTGAGCAGATAGCCGACGCCCCCCTCGCCGCTGGCGAGCAGCTCCCGCGCGTACACGCCCTCGACGTACTGGCTGAGCACGAGGACCGCCACTTCGGGCGACTCGGCCCGCAGCCGGAGCGCGGCTCGGATCCCCTCGTCGCGAAAGCTCGGAGGCAGGCGGACATCGAGGATCGCGACATCGGCCCGCGCGTCGGCGACCCGCCTCACGATGTCGTCGGCGTCGCCGTAGGCGCCGGCCGTGACATAACCCGCCTCGGCGAAGAGGCGTACGAGCCCTTCGCGCAGGAGCAGCGAATCCTCGATCAAGACGACGCGGAGCGGATGCGGGGGCGCAAGGCCGTCGCCAGGATCTGACACGCTCACAGGATAGGCGTCGGTCATCCCTGCTCCGCGATCCGGGCCGGGAGCGGGACGTGCGCCCCGATCGTGGTCGGTCCACCCAGCGGGCTCTGCACGACGAGCTCGCCGCGGAGCCCGGCGAGTCGATCCCGGAGACCGTCCAGTCCGTGCCCCGGGGCGAGATGTGCACCACCCCGGCCGTTGTCGACCACCCAGACATCCAGCATCGCCGTTGTGCCCGGCGCGGAGCCGGGCTCGATCGGTCGCTGGGCGGCCTTGACGGTCGCTGCCGTCGCGCCGGCGTGTTTGACGGCGTTGGTCAGCAGCTCGGCGACCGTGAAGTAGATCGTGCGGGCGATCTCTGGGCTGACCGCCTCGTCCAGTGCGGGGTCGATATCGAGGTGGACGGG
The DNA here is from genome assembly GCF_964244775.1 of uncultured Microbacterium sp. Taxonomy (NCBI): domain Bacteria; kingdom Bacillati; phylum Actinomycetota; class Actinomycetes; order Micrococcales; family Microbacteriaceae; genus Microbacterium; species uncultured Microbacterium sp. Next base: position 588,000 of record NZ_CAXTJR010000001.1, on the reverse strand, counting down.
CAGGCCGCTGCCGACCGCGAGCGCGCCGAGGGCTGCGACCAGCCCGCGATCCTGCAGCAGCGGCGGGGCGACACCGCTGGAGAGTGCGCGCAGCTCGTCCAGCGCCGCCTTCGCGTGCGTCCGGGCCTCGCGGGCGAGCGAGGCCGCGGCATCCCCATCCCCCGCCTCGGCGCGGCGCTCCAGAGCGGCCAGGTCCATCTGCAGCCGGACCAGGCGCTGCTGCGGGCCGTCGTGGATGTCGCGTTCCAGGCGACGCAGCGCGACATCCTCCGCGTGGACGGCAGCATCGCGGGCGAGACTCTCGGCGCGCACTTGGGCGGCCAGATCGTCGGAGCGCCAGCGGCCCAGCATCCCGCCGGCAATGGCGTGGTGCATGGCCGTGAGTGCGCCCAGCACCCACGGGAGCGTCGCCGCGCAGAACACACCGGCGAGCACGTACAGCAGCACCTCCACTCCTGACTGCGACAGTGCGCCGAACAGCAGCGGCAGTGCGTTGCGGACATCATCCCCCCACACGGACCGCCCGTCACCCTGCGGGATGAAGGGCCCCCAGAACCAGTACGTGAGGCCACCGAGGCTGACACTCAGCCAGACCGTCGTGATGGTGAACGAGACGGTCGAGATGATCGGGCTCACGATCATGCCGTGCACGAGCGAGAGCCAGTAGTGCGCGTTGCGCACGGGCCTGGTGAGGGTCATCCAGAAGCGGTCGGCATCGGGGGCGTCGTGGCTCCACTCGGGCTCGACGATCGCCGGCAGTCCGGTCAGACGCAGGAGGAACCGGTCGGCGACGCCGAAGCCGCGAGCGACGAGCAGCGCCATCACGATGATCGGCAGGCCGATGACGAGGATCAGCAGGCCCACACCCGTCCAGAAGAGCGTCGCGAGTACGACCACCGACGCGATCGCCAGCGCGAAGACGGAGAGCAGGTAGACGGCCGAGCCGGGCACGCGCCGCCATAGCGCGCCGTAGCTCCAGACGGGGCGGGGCGGCCCGGGTCGTAGCGGCGCGGGGCTCGCCGGAGTCGAGAGGGAGGTCATGGGTGTCTCTGCATAGATCGTCACACGTCGAGACTCGTCGCCGCGCGACGATTCCGGCATCCGACCGCCTCCCGAGTGCGTACGGGGGCTGACCCCCTATGCGAGGTGGGTCAGGCGCCCTGCGAGGAACGTCGCGGCGACGGCCATCGCGCGCAGCTCCGGCTCGCTCGCGGCCCGCTGATCCCGCTCGCACAGTGCGAGGTCGGCGATCGCACCGGGCTCGATGCGGGCCGCGGCGGCAGAGCCGCCGTGGGTGGACGCGTCCAGCGCGGTCGCGGCATCCACGCCCTGCTCGATCCGCCACGGTGGGCGTCCGTCGCGGGTGCGGAAGACCGCTGCGGCGATCGCCGCCCACGGATCGAGTGCCGAGACGGGCGCATCCGAGCCGAACAGCAGGTTGGCGCCGCCATCGGAGAGCGCGCGCAGCGGATAGGCGAGCGCCGTCTGGGCGGCCCAGATGCTGTCGGTGAGGTCCCGGTCGTCGATCGCGTGCTCGGGCTGAACGCTCGCTCCCACGCCGAGGCGCGCGAATCGGGGAATATCGGCGTGCGCGACCAGCTGCGCGTGTTCGATCGTGCCCCATGCGCCGGTCGCGGCGAACGCGTCCAGCGCATGGGAGTTCGCCACATCGCCGATCGCGTGCACCGCGCACGCCAGCCCCGCCCCGGTCGCCCCGGTCATCAGCTCGGCCAGCTCGGCGGGCTGGACGGTCAGCATCCCGTGGTTGTGCGGGTCACCGGGGTAGGCGTGCGAGCTCGCGGCCGTCCTCGTGCCGAGCGAGCCGTCGGTGATGATCTTGAACGGCCCGACGCGGGCGAGATCGGATGCTGCGCCCCGCGCCGGATCGCCGGTGCGAAGCCCCTCCGCGATCGCGCGCGCCAGGTTGTCCGGGTAGATCCCGAACTCCACCCGCAGCCGGTCGAAGCCGCCTCCGATGCGGCGGACCCACGCCTCTTCGTTCCACGCCATGTCGAGGTCGACGAGCCCGACGACGCCCCGGGATGCGGCATCCCGAGCCATGTTCGACACGAGCGCGTCGCCCACCGCGGGGTTCACCTCGTTGAGGCGCCGGGAGATCTCGAACGCGGGTGCTTCGCGCAGCAGACCGGACCCGTCGGAGGCGAACCCCTCACGCCGCAGCGCGGCGGAGTTGACCCACACGCTGTGCACGTCGGCATTGATCAGATAGGTGGGGATCTCGCCGGTCGCCGCATCGAGCGTCTCGAGGGTGGGCGGGTCGCTCCAGAACGCGTCGCGGAAGCCCGTGCCGATGCGGCGGTGACCCGCCAGGACCGGGGCAGCGCCCATGACGGCCGCCGCGTGCGCGGCCGAGGACGCATGGCCCAGGGGCTCGCGCTGCGCGCCGAGCGCCCACTGCACGACGTGCACGTGGTGATCCCACAGTCCGGGGATGAGCCACGCGCCGTCCGCGCGGAGCGTCTCTCCGCGGGCGCGGATGTTGCCTGCCGGCGCGATATCGGCGATCAGTCCGCCCTCGAGGAAGACATCGACGGGCTGGTCGGAGAGCACGGAGGTGATGCCGACCGGGATGCGCGCGTCGGTGATGGTCGTCACCGTCTGCCCGACTCCGGTCACAGGCGTGCTCCGGTCATGGGCGAGGCGCCATCGCGTCGTGCGCGCGGCGCATCTCTGCGGCGAGAGCGGGGTTGGCGAATGGGCCTTCCCCGGAAAGCTCGGCGATCACCGTCTCAACGACATCGGACGACTTGTTCTGACTCAGCTTGCGCTTGGCGACGACCTTCGTCGGAGTGAGCCGGAAGCCGACGGTGCCGCGCTCCAGCCGCTCGACGAACGCGGCATCGTTCGGCCGCTCCCACATGAGGCGCGGCTCGGGGAGAGCGCTCTCGAACCGCGCGACCAGCCGATCGAGCACCTTCAGGTTCTCTTCGGCGCTCAGCACCTCCGGGATGCCGGAGAGGTGGGCAGACACGAAGTTCCAGGTCGGCACGCTCGCCACATCGCCGTACCAGTTCGGCGAGATGTACCCGTGCGGACCCTGCACCACGAGCATCACCTCGCGCTCCCCCAGTCCGTGGATCAGGTCGTCGGGCTTGCCGACGTGCCCCACGACCGTCAGATCGTCGCGGTCCTCGTCCAGGAGGACGGCGTAGTGCGACGCGACCAGACCGTCGGGCGTGCTGCTGACGAGGGTCATCCACGGATTGCGGTCGATGAGGCGGCGCAGCTCCGCGACATCCGTCATCGCGAACGAGGGATTCTGGCGCATCTGCTCAGTCTAGGTTTCGCGGCATCCCGTCTCGATACGCTCGCAAGCTCACTACTCGACCACCGCTGCTCTCTCACGCCTGACAGGAGGGGCACCAGTAGAGCTTGCGGGTCGCCATCTCCTCCACGACGATCTCGGTGCCGCACACCCGGCACGGGAGACCCGCGCGGTGGTAGACCCAGTGCCGGTCATGGCGGCTGGCCATCGCCGCGCGGTACGCGGCGGGATCGAGGTCGTCCATCGTCATCATCTGGCCGGTCTCGACGCCGATCGACAGCAGTCGCACCCAGTCGCGCCACAGGTCGCGCACGACCTCCTCCCGCACTTCGCGGCCCGGCGTGTGCGGGTTCTGGCGGGTACGGAACAGCAGTTCGGCGCGGTAGACGTTGCCGATGCCGCTCACGACGGACTGGTCCATCAACAACTGGCCGATCGGGGTGGGCTTTCGGCGCACGACCTCGGTGAACCGCGCCTCGCCGTCGGCGATGTCGTCGACGAGCGGGTCGGGCCCGAGCTTCGCGATCGTCGCGAGCATCTCGTCGGGTGTCTGCAGCTCGCACGCCGTCGGTCCGCGCAGGTCGGCGCAGGTGATCTCCGTGAGGAGGCGCAGACGCACCTGTCCGACCACGAGCGGCGGCCATTCAGCCTCCTGCTCAGGAAGCCCGGTCGTCTGCTCCGACATGCGCACCCGCACACGGGCACGCCGGGGTGCACCGATAGAGGTGAGTGAATTCTCGCCCGCAGCATCCAGAACCGTTCCGCGCTGGTTGGTCTGTCCCATGCGGCCGTTGGACGACGCGATCGTCGGGTCGACGAGGATCTCACCGGCGAAATCCCACGCCCCATACATGCCCAGATGCACCCGCAGCCAGAGGTCGTCGTCGAACTCGAGGAACATCTGCTTGCCGACGGCGCGGACGGATGTCGCCGTGCGGCCGCTCAGCACGGCAGCACCTTCGGCGAACCTGCCCTGCGGGCTGGATGCCGTCACCGCACGCCCCACGAAGTTGCGGTCGAACTGCCGGGCGATCCGGTGGACCGAATGCCCCTCGGGCATCAGCCGGCTTCTGGGTCGAAGGCGTCGACGTCTTCGCCACCGGTCGGCGCAAGCACGCCTGCACGCGGATCGGGCACGAGCGCGCCGTCGGCCTCGTACGCCGCGATCTGCCCGATGCGGCGCACGTGCCGCTCCTCGCCTGAGAACGGCGTCGCGATGAAGCGGTCGATGAACGTCGCGGCCTCGTCGAACGTGTGCTGACGTGCGCCGATGGCGATCACGTTCGCGTCGTTGTGCTCGCGCGCGAGCTCAGCGGTCGCGATGTTCCACACGAGGGCGGCTCGGACGCCGCGAACCTTGTTGGCGGCGATCTGCTCGCCGTTGCCCGAACCGCCGAACACCACGCCGAGAGTCTCGACGCCCGCCTCCTGGTCGCGGACGACCGCCTCGGCGGCGCGGATGCAGAACGCGGGGTAGTCATCCAGCGGCTCGTAGTCCAGGGGGCCGTGATCGACGATGTCGTGACCCGCCGCAGCCAGATGATGCTGCAACTGGGTGGAGAATTCGAGGCCCGCGTGATCGGTCGCGATGTGGATGCGCATGGGGTCGATTCTAGAGACCGGTCACGGGGCGATGCCGGAGGCCGCGGGCTTGAACCCGGCTCGGACGTTCTCGCAGCAGCCCGGCCGGCAGACGTCGAACCAGGGCCCGAGATCCGTCAGGTGCGGGCGCTCGGAAGTGGGCGTGCCGTGCAGACGCTCCTCCACCAGGTCGACGAGTCCCGAGACGTAGACCGGGTCGACGCCGGGGGTCGGGGTGCGTACGGCACGCAGCCCCGCCTCGGCGGCGGCATCGAGCGCCTCAGTGTCGAGGTCCCACAGCACCTCCATGTGATCGCTCACGAAGCCGAGCGGAACGATCGCGACCGCCTCGATGCCATGGGCGGGTAGCGTCGCGATCACGTCGCACACGTCGGGCTCGAGCCACGGCTGCGATGGCGGGCCGGAGCGCGATTGGAAGACGAGGTTCCACTCGATCGCGGCAGCGGCAGGGATCTCATCGGCGATGCTGGCCATGATGTGGGCGGCCACCGCCTCGTGCTGTGCGGCGTACGCGCCGCCGGCACCGAAGTCTCGGAACTCGGGATCGCCCTCGCGCGGCCCCGACCGCGCCGCATCCGTCATCGGAATGCTGTGCGTGGAGAAGAGGACGCGCACGGCCTCGGGCCGGACTCCCCCGTCGAGAAAGCCCTGCACCGCGGCGCGGACGCCAGCGGCGAACGGCTCGACGAAACCGGGGTGGTCGAAGAACTGCCGCACCTTGTCGATCGTGACGGGGTCTTCGCCCTCGCCGAGTCCGGTGTCGATGAGCACCCGGGCGTAGTCCTCGCGGTACTGACGGCAGCTCGAGAACGAGCTGTAGGCGCTCGTCGAGATGGCCAGAAGTGTCCTATGACCGGATGCCGCGGCATCCGTCACGGCGTCTTCCAGGTAGGGCGCCCAGTTGCGGTTTCCCCAGTAGACCGGCAGCTCGAGTCCGCGACGGGCGAGCTCCTCCTCGAGCGCCGCTTTGAGGGCTCGGTTCTGCGCGTTGATCGGGCTGATGCCGCCGAAGTGGCGGTAGTGGTGTGCGACCTCTTCGAGACGCTCGTCGGGGATGCCGCGTCCGCGGGTCACGTTGCGCAGGAACGGGATGACGTCGTCTTGACCCTCCGGACCGCCGAAGCCCGCCAGCAGCAGCGCGTCGTACGCCGCGGGCGTCTCGATGTGCGCCGCTCCGTCACGCGCGACGGCCGATGCGAACCGCACCGTCACGGTGCTATCGATCACCGTGCTGTCGATCCCGATGGGATGGGTCTGCTCGTCCGATGCGCTCACGGATCCATCCTGACATCCGCCGACCGACGCGGGCGCGTGAGGAGGCACTGCCGTAGGCTGAACAGGTTGTCGCCGGCGCCAGCAGCGCCGTTCCGCGGCATCCGATCCTCACCCTCGGGAGCAGCCCAGTGCCTGGAGAGAACCTCACTCGCGTCGAAGCCCAGCAGCGTCGCGCGATCGTCGACACCCACTCGTACGAGGTCTCGCTCGACCTCACCAGAGGAGACGAGATCTTCGGCTCCCGAACCGTCGTGCGGTTCTCCGCAACCGAAGGCGCGGAGACGTTCATCGACCTGATCTCGGGGTACGTCCGCACGATCACGCTGAACGGCCGCGAGATCCCGGTATCGGCGCACGTCGATTCGCGCATCGCCTTGGACGGGCTCGCGAGCCAGAACGAACTGATCGTCGACGCGGACTGCAGCTACACGAACACCGGCGAGGGCCTGCACCGCTTCGTCGACCCGGTCGACGGCGAGGTCTACCTGTACTCGCAGTTCGAGGTACCCGACTCGCGGCGCATGTTCACGGTGTTCGAGCAGCCCGACCTCAAGGCGACGTTCCAGTTCACGGTCACCGCGCCCGAGCCGTGGAAGGTCATCTCCAACTCCCCCACCCCCGAATCCGTGAAGCACGGTGACGGCACGGCGACCTGGCGGTTCGAGCCGACTCCCCGCATTTCGTCGTACATCACCGCCCTGATCGCAGGTCCCTACGAAGCCACGTTCTCCGAGCTCACCAGCTCCTCCGGCCGGGTCATCCCGCTCGGCGTGTACGGCCGCAAGAGCCTCTGGCAGTACCTGGACGCGGACTACATCTTCGACAAGACGCGTGAGGGCTTCGCGTACTACGAGGAGAAATTCGCCTACCCGTACCCGTTCGCCAAGTACGACCAGCTGTTCGTGCCCGAGTTCAACGCGGGCGCGATGGAGAACGCCGGAGCGGTGACCTTCACCGAGACGTACGTGTTCCGCAGCAAGGTGACGGATGCCGTCAAGGAGCGGCGCGTCGTCACGATCCTGCACGAGCTGGCCCACATGTGGTTCGGCGACCTCGTCACGATGAAGTGGTGGAACGACCTGTGGCTGAACGAGTCGTTCGCCGAGTGGGCCTCGACCATTGCCACAGCCGAGGCCACGGAGTGGACAGCCGCGTGGACGACGTTCAACGCGATGGAGAAGACCTGGGCTTACCGCCAAGACCAGCTGCCCTCGACCCACCCCGTTGTCGCCGAGATCAACGACCTCGAAGACGTGCAGGTGAACTTCGACGGGATCACCTACGCCAAGGGCGGATCGGTGCTCAAGCAGCTCGCCGCCTGGGTCGGCATCGAGAAGTTCTTCGCGGGCGTCGCGGCGTACTTCGCGAAGCACGAGTGGGGCAACACCGAGGTCGGCGACCTGCTCGCCGAGCTCGAGACCACGAGCGGCCGCGAGCTGAGCACCTGGTCGAGGAAGTGGCTCGAGACGGCCGGCGTCAACACGCTGACCCCGCTCATCGAAGAGGCGCACGACGGCACCATCTCGCGGTTCGCGATCGTCCAGACCGCTCCCGCCGACTACCCGACGATCAGGCCACACCGCCTCGGCGTGGGCTTCTACAGCCTCCGCGGAGACGCCCTCGTACGCGTCCACTCCCTCGAGCTCGACGTCGACGGCGACCGCACCGACGTTCCCGCGCTGAAGGGCGTCGCCCGCCCCGACCTCGTGCTGCTCAATGACGAAGACCTCGCCTACGCGAAGATCCGGCTCGATGAGCGTTCGCTGCAGACCGCGATCGATCACCTCGGAGCGATCAGCGATCCCCTCGCGCGCTCGCTGGTATGGGGTGCTGCGTGGGATCAGACACGGGATGCCGAGGCATCCGCGAGCGATTACGTCGATCTGGTGCTGCGCAACATCGGCGCCGAGACCGAGTCGACGACCGTCCGCACGACGCTCGGTCAGCTGCAGCTGGCCGCAGGCTCGTACGTGTCGCCCGAGAAGCGCGATGCGACGCGCGAGAAGGTCGCCGACGCGCTGTGGGCGCTCGCGCAGGACGCCGAGGCCGGCAGCGACAGTCAGCTCCAATTCGTGACGGCCTTCGCCAGTGCGGCCTCTACCCCGCGCCAGTGGGAGAGCGTGCGCCAGGTGCGCGACGGCGAGGTGAGCTTCGCCGGTCTCGACATCGACACCGATCTGTCGTGGCAGCTGCTCGTCTCGCTCGCCGCAGGAGGGGCGGTCACGGCCGCTCAGATCGACGCCGCGCAGGCGGCGGACGACACCGCGAAGGGCGGCGAGTTCGCCGCCCAGGCCAAGGCGTCCCTCCCGACCGTCGAGGCGAAGACCGCCGCCTGGGATTCGCTGATCTCGCGCGACGACTTGCCCAACACGATCGTGCGTTCTGCTGCTCTCGGTTTCACCCATCCGGCCGGAGTCGGGGTGCTCGGCCAGTTCGTGTCGCGCTACTTCGACATGCTCCTGCCGGTGTGGAACTCGCGGACGTACCAGATCGCGGCGTACCTGATCACGGGCCTGTACCCGGCGGCACTCGCCAACGTCGCGCTGCAGGACGCCACCCGCGCCTGGCTCGAGGCAAACCGCGACGCTCCGCCGGCCCTGCGCCGGCTCGTGAACGAGAACCTCGCCGGAGTCGAGCGGGCCCTGGCCGTGCAGGAGCGCGACACCGAGTAGATCCCCCTTGCGACGGACGCGCGACACCGGGTCTTGTCCGTACGGTGGGTTCATGATCGTTGCAGAAGACCTCACGAAGCGGTTCGGAGACAAGACCGCCGTCGACCACGTCTCATTCACCGTCCAACCCGGCAGAGTCACCGGATTCCTGGGGCCCAACGGCGCCGGCAAATCCACGACGATGCGCATGATCGTCGGACTCGACCGGCCCACCGCTGGGACCGTGACCGTCGGCGGGAGCGCGTACCGCACGTTGCGGTCGCCGCTCACCGAAGTAGGCGTGCTCCTTGACGCGAAGGCGGTGCACACCGGGCGCACGGCCCGCGAGCACCTCCATGCGATGGCGGTCACGCACGGCATCGGACGCCGCCGCGTGGACGAGGTCATCGAGCTCACCGGCATCGGCTCAGTGGCGGGCAAGCGCGCCGGGAAGTTCTCGCTCGGAATGGGCCAGCGTCTGGGCATCGCCGCTGCGCTCCTCGGCGACCCGCACACGCTGATCCTCGACGAGCCGGTGAACGGCCTCGACCCGGAAGGCGTGCGCTGGGTACGTCAGTTCGTGCGCTACCTCGCCTCCGAGGGCCGCACGGTGCTTTTGTCCAGCCACCTCATGAGCGAGATGTCGCAGACCGCGGATCACTTGATCGTGCTCGGTCGCGGCAAGGTCCTCGCCGATGCCCCGCTGACGGAGATCGTGCGCGCCTGGACGCGCGCGAGCCTCGTCGTTCGCTCCCCGCGCCTCGCCGAGCTGGTGCAGGCGCTCGCCGACCCGGAAGTGACTGTCACCGCCGTCGAGCCCGGAGTCGCCGAGGTCACCGGTACGACCGCCGCCGCCGTCGGCGACCTCGCCGCCGCACTGGGCATCCCGGTGCACGAACTGACACCGCGCTCGGGCTCGCTCGAGGATGCCTACCTCGCGCTCACCGGCGAATCCGTCGAGTACAAGACCAAGGAGATCGCATGACCGCCGCCACCAGCGTTGTCACCAACGCAGCCACTCCCGTCGCGGGCGCGGCCCCTGCGCCGACGCCCACGACCCGTTCGCGCACGGCCTCCCGCTACCGTCTGACCTTCGCCCATCTGCTGCGCAGTGAATGGATCAAGATCTGGAGCCTCCGCTCGACGTGGTGGTCGCTCGCGGTCGCGGCGGTGCTGTCGGTCGGCATCTCGTTGTTGATCGCCGCGGCCACAGCCAACTCCGGACCGGGCTTGCCCGCCGCCACCATCATCCTGCTGCCGACGCAGTTCACGATGCTGGTCGCGGGGATCCTCGGCGCGATCGTGGTGACCGGCGAATACTCCACCGGGATGATCCGGTCCACCCTGGCGGCCGCGCCCCGTCGTGGTGCCGTGCTTGCCGCGAAGGCGATCGTGATCTCGGTCATCATCGCGATCACGACGATCGTCATCTACGCCATCGCGATCGCCGCCACGGCGCCGATGGTCGCGCAGGGCATCGATTGGTCGCAGCCGTCGCAGTCGATCGTGCCGCTCATGTACGGGGTCCTCGCGATGGTCGCCTACACACTGATCGGACTCGGCTTCGGATTCGTCATCCGCAACGGCGCCGGCGCGATCGCGACCACGGTCGGCGTGCTGTTCGTGCTGCCCATCGTCTTCAGCCTCTTCACGATCGCCGGCGAGGGATGGCGCTGGATCGTGGACCTCGCGCAGTACCTGCCGTCGAACGCGGGCGGCACGCTCGCCTCGCCCGGCACGGAGGATGTCCTTCCGTCGCTCCTCGCCCTCGCCGGTTGGGTGGTCGTACCACTCGTGCTGGGCTGGATCGTGCTCCGCACGCGCGACGCGTAGCCTCGGCCACCCCCTTGGGATGCCTCGGCGCCGCCTGCCCGCACAGGTGTCGCCGAGGCATCCGTCGTTAGGATCGATGCGATGATCAGCGTTCCGCTCGAAACCACCACCCCCGCCGTCGACTCCTTCGACTGGACGGCGTTCTGGGCGAGCGTGGGACTGTTCTTCGCCGACGCCGGGTGGAACATCCTGAAGATCGCCGTGATCGTGGTCGTCGCGATCCTGCTCGCGTGGCTGTTGAGGCGCGTGATCCACCGGGTCGTCGCCCGGATCGTCAACGGAGCGAAAGACAAGGCTCAGGTCGACGACACCCAGGCGCTGGAGCGCTCGCCCCTCGCGGCCGTCCGGCTGGTGCAGCGCACCCGCACTCTCGGCACGATCCTCAAGAACATCGTGAACGTGACCGTGTTCATCGTCGCGCTCCTGCTGGTGGTCAACATCCTCGCTCCCACCGCGCTCACCTCGCTCACCTTGCTCACCGCGGCGATCGGCGCCGGGCTCGGTTTCGGCGCGCAGAACATCGTCAAAGACGTCCTCAACGGCATGTTCATCGTCGCCGAAGACCAGGTCGGCATCGGCGACGTCGTCGATCTCGGTCTCGCGACAGGCATCGTCGAATACGTCAGTGTGCGCGTGACGCATGTGCGCGACGTCAACGGCACGCTCTGGTACGTGCGCAACGGCGAGATCCTGCGGATCGGCAACATGTCGCAGGGGTGGTCGCGCGTGATCATCGATCTTGCGGTGCCCGTGGACGCCGAGATCTCCGAGGTCGAGGATGCCATGCTGCGGGCGGCCAAAGAACTGGCGAACGATCCGAAGTGGCGCACCCGGGTCATCGAGGCCCCCGAGGTGTGGGGACTGGAATCGGTGTCAGGTGACGCGCTGGTCATCCGGCTCGTGATCAAGACTCGATCCAACGCGAAAGACGATGTCGCGCGCGAACTGAGGATGCGGCTCAAGCACGCGATCGATGCCCTCGGGCTCCAGCTCCCCCAGCTGAATTCCATCACCCTCACGGGGCTGGATGGCGCGGGCCGTGTGCGCGGTGCGAACCCGCCCAAGACCAAGCCGAACCCCACCGTGACCCACGACACGGGTGCCAAGGCGAAGGCTTCCGAGGTCGACCCGAGGCCGGTCTGGAAACCCAAGGACACCGAGGAGACATCGTGACCGAGCCGACCGTCGAGGCGGAGAGCTTCTACGCGCAGATCGGCGGGCACGACACGTTCGTCCGTCTGGTCGATGCGTTCTACGCCGGTGTCGCCGACGACGACGTCCTCCGGGCGATGTACCCCGAAGAAGACCTTGGCCCCGCGAAGGAGAGGCTCACCCTCTTCCTCGAGCAGTACTGGGGCGGCCCCGGCACGTACAGCCAGCAGCGCGGGCACCCGCGACTGCGGATGCGGCATGCAGCGTTCCACGTCAATCCCGACGCGCGCGACCGATGGCTCGCGCACATGCGCGTCGCGGTGGACGCCCTCGATCTGCCGCCGCTGCACGAGAGCACACTGTGGGACTATCTGGAGCGCGCCGCGATGGCGATGGTCAACACGTTCGAGCCGACCGGCATCGGCCCTGCGGCGGAGGGCCGCGCCACAGCATCCCTCCCCCTGACGGCGCCGACGAAGAAGGAATCGCCATGACCCACGCCCCCACCGCGCTGACGACCGACGTCCTGGTGATCGGCTGGGGGCTGGCGGGGCTCGTCGCCGCCGGCGAGGCCGCGGCGGCGGGTAAGCGCGTGGTGATCGTCGACCAGGAGCCGCGCGCCAACCTCGGCGGGCAAGCGTGGTGGTCGTTCGGCGGCCTGTTCTTCATCGACTCTCCCGAGCAGCGCCGGCTGGGCATCAAGGACTCGTTCGACCTCGCCCACCAGGACTGGTTCGGCAACGCCGGCTTCGACCGCTCCGAGGACGCCTGGCCCAGGCAATGGGCCGAGGCCTACCTGCACTTCGCCCACCACGAGAAGCGTGCGTGGCTGCGCGAGAAGGGCGTGGGCTTGTTCCCCGTCGTCGGCTGGGCCGAGCGCGGCGGATACACCGCTCTCGGGCCGGGCAACTCTGTGCCCCGGTTCCACATCACGTGGGGCACCGGTCCGGGTATCGTCGCGCCTTTCCAGGCGGCGGTCGAGCAGGCCGAGGCGGACGGGAGGCTCACGATCCTCCCGCGACACAAGGTCACCACGCTGACCACGACCGACGGCACGGTGGTCGGTGCGGCAGGCGACATCCTCGCCCCCTCCGGCGCGGCGCGAGGGATCGCCAGCTCACGAGAAGTGGTCGGCTCGTTCGAGATCACGGCAGGAGCCACGATCGTCTCGTCCGGCGGCATCGGCGGAAACCACGACCTCGTGCGCCGGCAGTGGCCCGCGCGCCTGGGCACCCCTCCGGCCACGATGCTGACCGGAGTGCCCGCATACGTGGACGGCTCGATGCAGGCGGTGGCCGACGCCGCCGGAGCACACCACATCAACGGCGACCGGATGTGGCACTACGTCGAGGGCATCCAGAACTGGAACCCCGTGTGGCCGGGTCACGGCATCCGCATCCTGCCCGGTCCGTCTTCGGTGTGGCTGGATGCGACCGGCACCCGCCTGCCGGTGCCGCTGTTCCCCGGGTTCGACACGCTCGGCACCCTCGCTCACCTGCGCGCCACGGGGCACGATCACTCATGGTTCGTGCTCTCGCAGAAGATCATCGAAAAGGAGTTCACGCTCTCCGGAAGCGAGCAGAACCCCGACCTCACCGGTCGGGACGTGCAGCTGCTCCTGAAGTCGCGGCTCGGCAAGGGCGCGGCGGGGCCCATCCAGGCGTTCATGGAGCGAGGCGCGGACTTCGTCGTACGCGACGACCTCGACGCGCTCATCGCCGGGATGCGCGCTCTCCCGGGCGGCGACGCGCTCGACGCCGATCGCGTACGACTCGAGATCGAGGCGCGTGATCGCGAGATCGACAACGAGTTCACCAAGGACGCGCAGATCGCGATGCTGCGCTCGGCGCGGTCGTATCGCGGCGACCGACTCATCCGAACCGCCGTTCCGCACCGCATCCTCGATCCGTCCTCCGGCCCCCTCATCGCGGTCAAGCTGCATGTCCTGACACGCAAGTCGCTCGGCGGGATCGAGACCGACCTGTCGGGCCGCGCTCTCGGCACCGACGGCGAGCCGATCCCCGGCCTGTACGCGGCCGGGGAGGCGAGCGGCTTCGGTGGCGGCGGGGTGCACGGCTACCGCGCGCTGGAGGGCACGTTCGTGGGGGGATGCCTGTTCTCCGGCCGTGTCGCCGGGCGCGCGGCAGCCGCCGCCCTCTGACGCGCTCGGGTTCAGGCCCGGCCGGTCGAGCGCACGGCCGTCATGCCGACGCGCACCGGGCCGCGGACGAGCACGTGTCCGCGGTTCAGGGTGATCCGCGTCCACGGACCCGATCGGAAGACCCGCGCGGACTCCTGGCCGACGATGAACCCCATTGCGAATGCCGCGAACGCGGCACCGCGGGGAAGGTCGTCGAGCGCAGCATCCGGTTCGCCCCACACGTGTGCACGCACGGTCCGCACCAGATCCTCGCCGGGGTCGGCGGGCATCGCCTCGGCGACCGCGGCGATTCCCCACTGCGCGCGGGCGGCGAGGTCGGATGCGGCAATTCCCCCGCTCGCGACCCATCCTGATCGGGGCGGAGCGATGCCGGCCCAGGCCGGCGAGAGCGCCGTTGCCGGCAGCACAACGGCTTCCGCGTCATCGGTGGCGGGCTGCAGAGCGGCTGCCTCGACCACCAGATCGCAGGAGAGCTCGGCGTCGACCGGATGGGCGCGCAGCACCAGCACTGTGGGCGTGGCATCCAAGAGTCCTCGCGGCGCGAGCGGAGCCGAGGTCATCGCAAGCGTGCCGTCGGCGCCCTGCAGCCGCACCGCACCGTCGCCGAGGCGGGCGCACCGGCCGGCGAACGTGAGGGCGTCGGCGGCCGAGTGCGCATCGGCGAAGAGGAGGCGCTCGGACATCCGCCTAAACTACCAACCGATGCCCCGGCTCACCCGGGCGCCAGACGAGGAGACTCCGTGACCGACGCCGATTTCCCCTTCAGCGTCGATGTGTCCGGCGATGCTCCTGACCGCGACCCGGTCGAGTCGCTGCTGGAGGTCCTCGACCTCGACGACACGCGCGCCCGCACGTCCGAAGACATCTTCACCGGCGTCTCGCAGGCGATGCCCATGGGGCGCGTCTATGGCGGCCAGGTGCTCGCCCAGTCGCTGGTGGCGGCATCGCGCACGCTGCCCCCCGAGCGGATCCCGCACTCGATGCACGGCTACTTCCTCCGTCCAGGAGACGCATCGCAGGGGATCACCTTCTCGGTCGACCGCATCCATGACGGACGATCGTTCTCGACCCGGCGGACCCAGGCGTTCCAGCAGGGTGTTCCGATCTTCTCGATGATCTCGTCGTTCCAGGACGAGGACCCCGGGTTCGACCACCAGTTCCCGATGCCCGAGGCAATCCCCGCGCCGGAGTCGCTGCCCGACTTCGAGGCGTCGCTGGAGGGCGTGCACCCCACTACCAAGCGGATCTTCACCGATCGCCCTGTCGAACTCCGGCATGTCCAGGCGCCGATCTTCCTGAGCGTCGACGACACGCCTCGGCCGCATCAGGCTGTGTGGATGCGGACGCGCCGCCCGCTTCCCGACGACCCGGCCGTGCACAGGGCGACCCTCGCGTACCTGAGCGACATGACCATCCAGGAGCCGATCCTGCGCGCCCACCGGCTGACGTGGGCCAAGCCCGGACTGAAGGTGGCGAGTCTCGACCACGCGATGTGGTGGCACCGGTTCGGACGCGTCGACGAATGGATCCTCTACGTCCAGGAGTCGCCCAGTGCCCGCGGCGGCCGGGGCCTGGCCAACGGCCGGATCTACTCCCGCGACGGCGCGCTGCTGGCCAGCGTCGCCCAGGAGATCATGGTCCGGGTGGCGGACGACCGCTGATCGTCAGCGTCGGTGCGCGTAGCGGATCGGAGCGGCGAGGTAAGGCGTCCACGCGGCGCGCTCTTCGGGGCTCAGCCGCAGCGGGCGCCCGGTGAGAGCATCCGTCTTCACGACCACCGCCGTTGCGCGTGCGTACAGCGTCTGAGGGCCTCCGGAGGCCGTCTCGCTCGGGCTGTACACCTCGTAGCAGACCTCGACGCTGGATCCGCCGAGCTTGCCGAACCACAGCTGCACATCCAGCGGGTGTCGCTGGTACGGCACCGGGGCGAGGTATTCGATCTCCTGCCGCGCGATGAGGGTCAGCACTCCGCTCAGCAGGCTCGAGTCGAGCACCGCGGTCGAGGGCGCGTCCTCCCCCGCCGCGGGCCGCCAGAACGCGCGTACGCGCACCTCTTCGAGGAGTTTCAGCATCGAGGTGTTGTTGACGTGGTTGAACGCGTCGAGGTCTCCCCATCGCAGATGAATGGGAATGTGAAGGCGAGGGTGGGATGCTGCGGCCGCGCCGGCAGTGCCCTCCCCCGCGGTATCAGTCACGCGTGAGTTTGCGGTAGGTCGACCGGTGGGGGCCTGCAGCGTCGGCTCCGAGGCGCTCGATCTTGTTCTCCTCGTACGCTTCGAAGTTGCCCTCGAACCAGTACCAGGACGCCGGGTTCTCTTCGGTTCCCTCGTACGCGAGGATGTGCGTCGCGATCCGGTCGAGGAACCACCGGTCGTGGGTGATGACCACGGCGCAGCCCGGGAATTCCAGGAGCGCGTTCTCGAGGCTGCCGAGGGTTTCGACATCGAGGTCGTTCGTCGGCTCGTCCAGAAGCAGCAGGTTGCCGCCCTGCTTGAGCGTAAGAGCGAGGTTCAGCCGGTTGCGCTCACCACCGGAGAGCACGCCCGCCTTCTTCTGCTGGTCGGGACCTTTGAAGCCGAACTGCGAGACGTAGGCGCGCGAAGGGATCTCGACCTTGCCGACTTGGATCCAGTCCAGCCCGTCCGAGACGACCTCCCAGAGGTTCTTGTTCGGGTCGATGCCGCCGCGGGTCTGGTCGACGTACGACACCTCGACCGTCTCACCGATCTTCAGGTCGCCGCCGTCGAGAGGCTCGAGTCCGACGATCGTCTTGAAGAGGGTCGTCTTGCCGACGCCGTTGGGGCCGATGATGCCGACGATTCCGTTGCGGGGCAGGCTGAAGGACAGCCCGTCGATCAGCATCCGTCCGTCGAAGCCCTTCTCGAGCTTCTTGGCCTCCAGCACGACCTGGCCGAGGCGCGGGCCGGGTGGGATGACGATCTCGTCGAAGTCGAGCTTCCTCGTGCGGTCGGCCTCCGCGGCCATCTCTTCGTAGCGCGCGAGGCGGGACTTGGACTTGGTCTGACGGCCCTTGGCGTTGCTGCGGACCCATTCCAGCTCGCTGGCGAGGCGCTTGGCCAGCTTTGCGTCCTTCTTGCCCTGAACCTGCAGCCGCTCCTGCTTCTTCTCCAGGTAGGTGGAGTAGTTGCCCTCGTACGGATACAGGCGACCGCGGTCGACCTCGCAGATCCACTCGGCGACATGGTCGAGGAAGTACCGGTCGTGGGTCACGGCGAGCACCGCGCCGGGGTACTTCGACAGGTGCTGCTCGAGCCACTGCACGCTCTCCGCGTCGAGGTGGTTGGTGGGCTCATCCAGGAGCAGCAGGTCGGGCTTCTGCAGGAGGAGCTTGCAGAGCGCGACGCGGCGCTTCTCGCCGCCGGACAGGTTCGCCACGATCGCCTCGGAAGGCGGCGTGCGCAGCGCGTCCATCGCCTGCTCGAGCTGAGAGTCGAGGTCCCACGCGTCCGCGGCGTCGATGTCTTCCTGAAGGGTGCCCATCTCGGCCAGGAGCACGTCGAAGTCGGCGTCGGGGTCGGCCATGAGCGCCGAGATCTCGTTGAAGCGGGCGATCTTTCCCATGATGGGTCCCACGCCCTGCTGCACGTTCTGGAGGACCGTGAGATCTTCGTCGAGCTCCGGCTCCTGCATGAGGATGCCGACGCTGAACCCCGGGGTCAGCTTCGCCTCGCCGTTGCTGGGCTGATCGAGCCCGGCCATGATCTTCAGGATCGTCGACTTTCCCGCGCCGTTCGGACCGACGACGCCGATCTTCGCGCCGGGGAGGAACGACATCGTGACGTCGTCGAGGATCACTTTGTCGCCGACCGCTTTGCGGGCACGGACCATCTGGTAGATGTATTCAGCCATAGCCGCTCCAGTCTACGGGCGCGGACGGTCGCGGCCGGGCGGCCCGGCGCAGCCCCCGCGCCGCCGTCGCGCCGCCGCGCCGACCCATGTCGGGAAGATGGTCGCCCGGCGCGCGCATGTCCGCCAGCTGGCTGACATGCGGATTTCGCGTGTCCGGGAGAAGGTTCTCCGCGCGCCCGATGTCCGCCAGCTGGCTGACATGCGGATTCGCGTGTCCGGGAGAAGGTTCTTCGCGCGACCCATGTCCGCCAGCTGGCTGGCATGGGTGGCGCCGGGACGGAGCGCCGGACGGGAACGGCGGCGCGCGGCGCCGAGCGCCGGCGCTCAGGCCGTCCGCACACTCACGATGCTCGAGACCGGCAGGGTCCGCACCGCGACCTCGATGATCGACCGAGCGTGCACCGCCCGGTCGAGTTCGCGGCCCAGCCACGCGGCATCCTCATCTCCGCCTTCACTCGCCCGGAGGGTCACGATCAAGCGTGCGCAGAGGTCGTGGGCACTGCGCGGTCCGCGCTCGCAGGCCGTCCCCGGCGGAGCGAGGCGGACGCACCGTCGTCATCGAGCAGCACTACCGGGTAGCGTGCATCAGCGAGCGTCAGTCGATCGGAACCGTCGCACCGATCAGGCAGGTGCCGCCCGTGAGAGCGGGCAGGACGGTGGTCACCGCCGTTCCTGTTGCCGGGCCCACCTGGCCGACGAGGCATTGGTCGCCCCACAGCACCGAGAACTGGATGCTCTCGGCCGGGTTGCCGACGGTGGTGCTGTCGCTGGTCAGCTGCATCGCGGTCTTGTCGAATCCCACGGCGATCAGCGCATCGATGTACGCGCGGCCCGTCACGTTCTGCGGCGACGCCCAGACGGAGTCGACCGTCGCCTTGAAGACGGGGAGGTTGTCGGCGGCGGTACCCCCGCGGACGAGCACCGGCACGGTGGGTGTCGGAGGCGTCGTCGGGGCGGCCGTCGCAGACGCGGAGGCGGCCGACGTCGATTCGGCGACGGGGGTCGCCGGCGAGGGGCTCGCTCCGACGCATCCTGCGAAGACCAGCGCGAGCGCGGCCAACCCGCCCGCCACTGCAACGGACACAGCGACCCGTCGAACGGCACGCAGCGGGCGGGTCGCAGGGCGAGGAGGCACCCCGCGAGTCTACGGCCGGAGCCCTGGCCGAGCGCCTCAGAACGGCGTTTCGGCTCCGGCCGCGACGAGCGGGCGTTCGTCTGTGAGGCCCGTTCCGGCATCGAGGCCGGTGTCGACCTCGGATCCGGGAACCGCCCACGCGTCCGAAACGCCCTGCGAGTCACGCGGGTCGTCCGGAGCGTCCGCCCGGGCGCCATCTGCAGTCGAACTCGCCCGCACGAAGGTCGTCGTGCCCCACAGCAGATCGTGGCCGATCGCCTCGGCGTCGATCTCGGCGGTGGTGCCTCGTTTGGTTCCGTTGTCCCACTCCCGCAGTCTGAGCCTGCCGGTCAGCAGTACGCGGTCGCCCTTCTTGAACGATGCGAACGCATGCTCGGCCAGACCTCGGAATGTCGACACGGAGTAGAAATTGGTCACTCCGTCGACCCATGCGCCGGTGTTCCTGTCGAAGCGTCGCTGACTGCTGGCCACCCGGAAGCCGGTGATGGCGACGCCTGCAGGCGTACGCTTGAAGTCGGGGTCGGTGGCGATGTTGCCGGTGACGGTGATCGTGTCGCTCATGTCGCATCCTTTCTCGGGTCCGAGGACGGTCCTCGGGATGCGCCGGTGCCCGCGTGCCCCACGGGCACCGGCGCTGAGACCACGGTGGCGCATCCCTCACCGGTCGGTGTCGACCCGAAGTCAGGATGTGGACACGTCAAGGCAGGAGGTTCGCTGGGGAGGCATCGACGGCTCGAGCCGTCGGAGAGCGGGGAAATGGATGTCGGAGGTCGCACGTATCTTCGAACGCACAAGGAGGCGACATGACCATCGCTCTGGAACGGCCGCTCATATCGGCGGCACCCGTGCTTTCTTCCACCACCCCGGCGCGGCTCACGCCCGTCACGGACTACCTCTGCAGGGTGATCGATTCCCGAGGCATCGTGATCGGGCACGTGCAGGCCGTCCCGCTCGGCGACGGGATGCGGTTCCGCGCGCGTCGCTACCACTCGCCTTCGCGCGGGTTCCGCGATCTGGGCGATTTCTGGTCGGCGGACGATGCCGTCGACTGCCTGCGCTTCGCGCGATGACGCCGGGCGATCCGATCGCGCCGCGGGGTCAGATCACCGTTTCGAGCCGATCCACGAGGGCAGCCGGCGCCTCCGCACGAACGCGCGGCCACACCGAGGCGAGCGTGTCCACTGCGCGCCTCAGCTCATCCACCGATGCCGTGAAGGGAATCCGGAGGTGGCGGTCGTGCCCCCCGTCCACGGAGAATCGCGGTCCCGCAGACAGGAGCAGCCCGCGTGATCTCGCCTCCATCACGAGCGCGGCGCTCAGCGGAGCATCCAATCCCACCCACAGGGATACTCCGCCGTCGACCCGCGGAACGTGCCATTCCGGGAGGAAACGATCGAGCGCCGTCACGAGGGCGTCTCGTCCTTCGCGGAGCACGTGCGAGCGTTGCGCGACGATCTCCGGCATTCGCGCGAACAGACGCTCCGCCACCGCCTGCTCGAACTCGGGCGTGCCGAGATCGTGCGTCGACCGCGCCGCCGCGAGGCGGCGGATGAGATCGCGGTCGGCGCGGATCCATCCGATCCGCAGTCCGCCCCACACGGTCTTGCCGAGCGAGCCGATCCGTACGATGCCGAGCGAGTCCGCGGAGTCGAATAGCCCGGCAGCGGGCCCGCGGTCGATGTCGAGATCGGCCGTCGTCTCGTCCACGACCAGGATTGCCCCGCTGCGCTCCCCCGCCGCGACCATCGCCTCACGCTCCTGCATCGTCATGGAGCGCCCGGTGGGGTTCTGGAAGTCGGGCATGAGATAGGCGAGGATCGGCAGCGCGCGGGCGAACGCTTGCTCTGCGCGATCCAGATCCCAGCCGCCGTCTGTCGTGACCGGCACTCCGACGAGTCGGCCGCCCGCTTCGCGCAGTGCGTCTGCGGCATGGGGGTAGGTGGGCGTCTCCACCAGCACGCGGTCGCCTCGGCCGATCAGCACGGTGGCAAGAAGGTGGATCGCACTCTGCGCGCCGGTCGTGATGAGGATGTCGTCGCCCGTGGTGGGCACACCGCGGCTCGCGTAGTGCTCGGCGATCGCGTCACGCAGCTCTGGCCGACCGACCACGTCGTACCCGGAGCGACTGATCAGCGCGGTCGAGCCGGCTGCTACCTCCGAGATCACTCCGGCCAGCCCGGGCCACGCGGGAGGACTGGCCTGCTGCAGGTCGATCGTGCCGTCCGACGAGAACGCCCGTCCCGGATCGTCGCGCCCGAGTGGCAGCGTGACGCTCCCCGACCCGCGCACGCTCTGGATGTGCCCGGTGTCGCGCAGGCTGCGGTACGCGGCGGCGACCGTCGTACGACTCAGCGACAGCGCCGCGGCCAACTCGCGCTCGGCGGGCAGCGCCGTGCGGGGCGCGAGCCGATTGTCGAGACAGAGCAGGCGGATGCTGTCGGCCAGCGCTTCATACGCGGGTTCGCGGGTGCGCCAGCCACCGAGGGATGCGGAGAGCATCCTCGCCGAGATGCGGGAGTCCATGAGGCCAGAGTACGCCGATTGGCATGATCAAAGAAGTCCAATGATGCGATTGGATGCTTACATGACACGTCGCGTTCTGCAGCTGCTGATCGGTCTGGTGCTCTACGGATTCGGATGCGCCCTGACCGTCGAGGCGGGCCTGGGAGTCGATCCCTGGACGGTGTTCGCGCAGGGCATCTCCGTCCACACGGGCATCGGCATCGGGTGGGTGGCGAGCATCCTCGGCGTCCTCGTCCTGCTCCTATGGATCCCGCTCCGTCAGAAGCCGGGCATCGGGACCATCGCGAACATCCTGCTTGTCGGCACCGCCATCGAAGCCGGACTCGCGATCGTCCCTCCGATCTCCGGTCTGATCGCGCAGTGCGCGGTACTGATCGCGGGGATCGTGATGGTGGCCATCGCCTCAGGTCTCTACATCGGCGCACACTTCGGACCGGGCCCGCGCGACGGGCTCATGACAGGCATGCACGCGCGGTTCGGCTGGCCCATCTGGGCGTGCCGGTTGTCGGTCGAGGCGACGGTCCTGGTGGCCGGATGGCTTCTCGGCGGTACCGTCGGCATCGGCACGGTGCTCTTCGCGACCCTCATCGGGCCGCTCGTGCACATCGCCCTTCCTCTTCTCAGCACGAAGAAGCCGGCGTCGGGCGTGCGCGCCGGAAAAGGCTCGGGCGCTCGGGTTGCGTGACGATTCAGTGCTGGCGGAACTGCGGCCAGTCGCTGCCGGGCGTCATCCGCGAATACAGCGCGTTCTTCGCGATCTCCATCGTCGGGTACTCCCCCGCGGACTCGTCGGCGCCGGCCATCGTGACCAGGTAGCCATCGTCGGATCTGCGGATGGTGCCCGTCACCCCCGCCTGCCCGTAGGCCACCCACAGTGCGTGATGCGTCTGGGTTGTGCTCATCGTCGAACTCCTTCCCGATGACTCGACGTTACGCCGAGGTGGCCCCGATCCGGTAGAAGAAGAACGGCACGGCCGAAACGAGGCAGCTCAGCGCGGGAACGAGCGTGATCGACACGAACAGCGTCTGCTGCATCTCGGGTGTGACCGTCACGCCGCTTTGGTAGCCGGCCACCACGATGAAGATCCCGAAGACGAGCACCGCCAGCGCGTTCATGATCTTCGAGACGAATGTGAGGGTCGAAAACGAGATGCCGTCGTTGCGCACGCCGGTGCGCCGCTCGACATCGTCGACGGAGTCGGCGATCATCGTGGCCTGCACCACGAGGAAGAGCCCGAGGGTCAGGCCCGTCAGGAAGATGAAGACCATCATGACGATCAGGTTCTGGTACCCCGCGAAGTACATGCCGACGTAGAGGGCGGCGCCGACGAATGAGCTGCCGATGATGGCCGCGCGCCCGCTGATCACCCGGAGCAGGAGCGGCGCCGTGAACGAGGCGAGCACCATGCCGACGATGATCGCCGCGCCCACCAGCGTGAAGTAGGCCTCGTCGCCGTACGCGACGACGACGAAGACGGCTCCCCCGGCCTGGACGATGTAGCGGCCGAATCCCAGCACCGACCCGAGCAGCACCATCAGCAGCGACGTGTTCTTCACCAGCGTCCCGAACAGCACGCGGAAGGTCAGGCGCTCCTGCGTGGACGGGTCGTGTCGCTCCCGCGTGTTGAAGAACGCCAGCAGGAAGAGCCCCATCCCGAGCACCGACGCGATGCCGACCGCGAGCGACCAGCCGAACCCGGTGGTCTCACCCCCGCCGCTCAGCAGACGCGCGAGCCACGGCATCCCGAGCGTGGCGAGTCCGAGCGCGATCGCACCGAATGCGCGCACGAGAGAGATCACCCTGGTGCGTTCGGTGGGGTTCGGGAAGGCCGAGCCGATGAGGCCCCAGTACGGCACGTCGCAGACCGTGTAGGCGAAGCCCCACAGGAAATAGCACACGCCGAAGTAGACGAGTTGCCAGACCTCGGGCGCGTCGGGAACACAGAACAGCAGAGTGGAGAGGATCGCCACCGGGGCGGCCGAGTAGAGGATGTACGGCCGCAGCTTGCCCCACCGGCTGCGGGTCATGTCGACGATGCTGCCCATCACCGGATCACTGACGGCATCGAAGATCTTCGCGGCGGTGATGATCGCCGTGACCACTGCCATGCCCTGCGTGCTGATGTGCGCGTATTGCAGGAGGTAGACGAGCATGAAGGTCGTGACGGTCGTCAGGACGATGTTCTGACCGAACCCGGCCGCGATGATCGAGCGCCGCTGCACGGCGGGGGCTACCGCCGACTGGGTGAGAACCGTGCCGTCGATGACTCAGCCCTCCAGGTGGATCGTCTTGATCTCGAACGGGGTGAACTCCAGCCGGTCGAGATCGGCATCCCCGAGCGGGATCTCCATCAGGTTCGCCTCACGCGCGATCGCATACGGCCGCGCGACGCAAAGCCGGGTGACGGCGGGGCGTCCGAGGCTCTCGTACAGGCGCAGGACGATCCCGCTCCCGCTCTCGGCCGGCTTGATCGTCTCGATCACGATGGCGGGGTCATCCGTCGCCGCGAAGGGCGCCAGATCGGCGCCGCCGGTCACGAGCAGCGGGTTGTTCAGGCGGTAGCCCTCGCGGATGACCTTCGCGAGATCGTTCGGCGCGTACGGCGTGAATGCGTAGGTGAATCGATGGATGCCGCGGTCGGCCGTCTTATCGGGGAAGGTCGGCGAGCGCAGCAGGTTGAGGCTGATCAGCCCGTCCTTGGCCCGGTGTCCGTATTTCGAGTCGTTGAGCAGCGCGAACCCGCCGACACCGTCGTTGGTCGCGATCCATTTGTGGGCGCAGATCTCGAACTGCGCGCGCTCGACGGAGTCGCGCTCGGTCGTGGGGCGGCTGATGTGACCGAACTGGATCTCGCACTGCACCGACTGGCCGTAATGCTCGGGACGGAACTCGGCGCGGAGCATCTTGTGCTTCTCACGCCAGGTCACGACCGTATCGAAGCGGACGACGTCGCTCCCGGCTTCGAGGATCACGCTCTGCTCGACGAACACCTTCGGATAGCGGTAGAGGACGCTCCGCACGACGGTCGGTCCATCGATGCGCGTGCGGACATCCGTCGCCGACAGCACTCGCAGAGGCTTGTCGAGGTAGTCCATTCCGATGTCCCACGCGTCGAAGGGGAACTGGAACGGGTCGTCGTGCACGACGAGCCGGTTCAAGCCCGCGCCGGCCAGCTCGTTGCCCTGGGAATCCGTGCACGAGGAGATCTCGCCCGACTCGGCGAAGTGGAGGGTGAGGATGCCGTTGGCCGTCGTGTCGGGCGTGAAGGCCAGTTCCGGCACGGGCTGGGCGAGGTGCACCGTCGCCGAGGCGTAGGGAGCGGCATCCGCGTAGAACCACTCGCCATCGATCGCAATGTGCTCACTGCGGGGGAAGCTCGTCAGGTTGAGCACGGTCGTGCCGTCCTGACCGATCGGCAGCTCTGCGACGAGCCCGCCGATGTGCTCGTCGAGCTCGCCGTCCAGGCGTTGGTAGGTGGCGACGGCCTCGCGGTTGACGCGCTCGATGGATGAGCCCGGGATGATGTCGTGGAACTGGCCCAGCAGCACGTCGCGCCAGATGGGGGCGAGGGCTCCGCGCGTGTCGGATCCCACGATCGCGGCGAGAGATTCGGCGTTGTGCAGCTTGCGCTCCACGAGGCGGTTCATCCGCTTGATCCGCGCCTGTGTCGTGTAGGTGCCCTGGTGGGTTTCGAGGTACAGCTCGCCCACGTGCGTGTGCGCGACATCCATCGTCTCGAGGCGCCGGAAGAAGCTCGTCGCCGATCCGAACTCGATGCGGGGCAGACCGCGCAGATTCGTCTCGCGCTGGGTCACCTCGAGGTGCACCTCGCCCGGTCCGCCGCCGCCGTCACCCGAGCCGTAGACCAGAAGAGCCGTTCCGAGGTCGCGCTCGGGGTACTGATCGATGCCTTTGAGCAGTCCGTCCGCGGCGCCCCGTGCGTTGTAGTCGCCTTCGGGCGGCATGTGGACGAGCACCGATGAACCGTCGATCCCCTCCCAGTGGAACGTGCGGTGCGGGAAGGTGTTCACCTTGTTCCACGCGAGCTTGATGGTCGAGAACCAGTCCATCCCGCTCTTCTTCAGGATCTGCGGCAGGTTGCCGCTGTACCCGAACGTGTCGGGGAGCCAGCACATGCGCAGCTCGTCCGCGTCGAGCGCGAACTCCTCCTGCAGGAAGCGACGGCCGACCAGCGCCTGTCGGACGAGCGACTCGCCGTTGGGCAGGTTGGTGTCGGGCTCCACCCAGAAGCTGCCCTGCAGCTCCATCCGGCCGGAGCCCGCGGCGGCTCGCAGTCGTTCGAACAGCGCGGGCTGCTCCTCTTTCATCCACTGCAGCTGCTGGGGCTGACTCGTGCCGTAGACGAACGACTCGGTGCGGGCGATGTTCCCGAGCGCCCTGCTGTAGGTGCGCGCCGCTTTGCGGTGCGTCTCACGGAGCGGCCACAGCCACGCCATGTCGAGATGACCGTGCCCGATCGCGGTGTAGACGAAATTGCTCTCCGACGGCGCGGCGAGCGACGGGGCGAGTGCTGCGCGTGCGCCGGCCGTGTCGCCCACTTCGAACCTGCGGTAGGCGGCATCCAGTGCGGTACGAAGCTCCCATGCCAGCGACTGGTCTTTCGTCGAGACGGCCAGCACAGAGAGCGTGAGCATGTCGTAGTACAGCGCGAACATCTCGTCATCGCGCGTCGCGATGTGCGCGCCGTGATAGACCGCGCTCCCGACCTCGTAGAGCAGAAAGCCGTTGTACGCCACGTCGGCGTACAGCTCGATGCGCCCGCTCGAGAGGTCGACGTCGCGGACCGAGCGGTACTTGCCGCCGCTGTGGGGCAGATCGCCCTGCTGCCACACCGTGCTGACCGAATCGAGGACCACGCCGTCGGGTGAGAAGACCAGACCTTCGCCGCGGATGCCGAGCATCACGTGCAGCTCTGCCCCGGAGGCGGCCATCTCGCCCGTGATCCGGAGCCAGGCGCAGTCGCCCACCGTGCCCCACGACGTGCCGGGGCGAAGCGAACGGAAGGCGGCGCGGTCGATCGCCTCGAAGGGGATCGGTTCGCCCGACCGGAGGATCTCTGCCTTCAGCCCTGCGACGGGCGTGTAGATGCGTTTGCGGATGCTGAGCAGTCGCCGGTATTCGCGAGGATGCTGTGCCGGGAATCCGATGAGTTCAACGGTGAACCCGATCATGCGCGCCTCTCCTACCCCTCGATGCAGCGGGTTCGTGTGTGGCTTGAAGTCGCTGGCGCACGTTGTGTTCTATCAAGACCGGCACATACTCGCGCAGTCGCGCACTGTCGAAAGCTTCGAGCTCGTCGGCGATCAGGGCGAACAGTGCGTCGTCGTCCCAACCAGGGAATCGACGCTTCAACCGCTCCGAAAGATGGAGCAGGGCCTCGAACTCGCTCCGAGGATTCGTGCAGCTCATACGACGATTATCCGCCCGCTCGCGCAAGTCAGTCGGGGCCTGCGCCTGGCGGTCCGCAGCGTCCTCGACGAGTGCGAGACGGCGATACCACTCGGTGATCAGCTCCACACTCGACCGGAGCGGCACGCCCTCGACTTCCAGACCGGTCGACGCGGCGGGTAGCCTGAATCGGTCACCCCCTGTAGCTCAGTGGATAGAGCATCCGGTTTCTACCCGGCTGGTCGGGAGTTCGAATCTCTCCAGGGGGGCCAATAGCCGCCCGGCGGCTCGGCGTCCGCGCCGCTCATTAGGATGGGGCGCATGGTGGGGGCTTCTGAGAACGACCGACTCGTGTGGATCGACTGCGAGATGACAGGGCTCGATCTCGACGTCGACGAACTCGTCGAGATCGCGGTCGTCGTGACCGACTTCGAGCTGCGAGTTCTCGACCCCGGCTTCCAGATCGTCATCAGGCCCGACGACACCGCGCTCGCGCACATGAACGACTTCGTGACCCAGATGCACACGACATCGGGTCTCATAGAAGAGATCCCGAACGGTGTGAGCGCCGCCGAGGCCGAGTTCCTGGCACTCGAGTACATCCAGCGGTTCGTGCCGCAGGAGGGCAAGGCGCCGCTCGCGGGCAACACGATCGGCACCGACCGGATGTTCCTCGCCAAGTACATGCCGCGTCTTGATCGGTGGCTGCACTACCGCAACGTCGACGTGTCCAGCGTCAAAGAGCTCTCCCGTCGCTGGTACCCGCGCGCCTACATCCATGCTCCGGCCAAAGACGGCGGCCATCGGGCACTGGCCGATATCCGCGAGTCGATCAGAGAACTGGCGTACTACCGGCAGGCCGTTTTCGTGCCGGAGCCGGGCCCGACGAGCGACGGCGCGCGCGCTGTCGCGGCATCCGTCGTGTCGGCGTTCTCACCCGAAGTATGAGAGAATCTTCGGGTTGCTCGCACGTGCGGGAGACATGGTGGGTATAGCTCAGTTGGTAGAGCGCGGCCTTGTGGTGGCCGATGTCGCGGGTTCGAGCCCCGTTACTCACCCCAATGATTGAGGCGGATGCTGCGACCTTCGAGTCGCTCGTCATCTCCGAACTGGACCTGTTGCCCGACGACATGATCGACGGGCTCGACAACGTCGTATTCGTCGTCGAGGACCGGCCGGAAGACGGCAGTCTCGACCTGCTCGGACTCTATGACGGGTGGGCGCTCACCGAGCGCGACAGGTACGGGGTGGGCGAGCTCCCCGACCGCATCATCGTGTACCGCGAACCGCATCTGCACGTCTGCGACTCGATGGATGAGCTTCGCGATGAGATCCACACGACTCTCGTGCACGAGATCGCGCATTTCTACGGCATCGACGACGACCGGCTGCACGAACTGGGGTGGGCGTGATGGTCGTGGTCGCGCTGCCCGCCACCCGCGAGGATCTGCATCTGGACGAGTCCGCGAGCGTTGTGCGACCCTGGCAGACCGTGGTCTGGAACGATCCGGTGAATCTGATGAGCTACGTCGTGCACGTCTTCCGCGAATACTTCGGCTTCTCGATCGACCAGGCGACGCGGCTGATGATGGCCGTGCACAGCGACGGCCACGCGGTGGTGGCAGAGGGAGCGCGCGAACAGATGGAGCTGCACGTTCAGGCCATGCACGACTACGGCCTGTGGGCCACGGTGCGACAGGCGCCCCAGTGAACGAGCGTCTCGTCGTCCTCGAGGTCTCACGCATCGAGGTCGCCCATCTCTCCGGCCTCGTGACCCAGTTCCTCGAGCTCCTACAGGCCGGCGACGATCAGCGGCCCACCGACGATCCCGCGATCGCCCGGCTCGTGCCCGACGCGTACACCGACGACCCCGACGCCGCGCGGGAGTTCCGCGATGTGACCCAGAGCGACCTGATCGCACGGCGCATCGACGATGCCGGCGCCGTGCTGTCCACCCTCGGCGGCATCGGACTGGTACCCGCCGGCACGCCTCTGGATGACCCCCGGTTCACCGAGCTCGTGGCGATCACGATCGACGCGGACCAGTCACGGGCATGGTTGCGCACCCTGGCCGCTGTCCGACTGGTGCTGGCCGCGCGGCTGGGCATCAAGACCGAGGACGACCACGACGAGAACGACCCTCGGTTCGGGATCTACGACTGGCTCGGCTACCGCCTGGACGGACTCGTGCGCGCGGTGACCGGGGAATGACTTCGCGCTAGGGGATATCGAAGAGCAGGGTGGCCTGAGCGCGCGGGTCATCCCGTGCGAGGTGACGTTCCTCCTGCTCGGCCCAGCGCGTCCAGTGCGGGCGGAAGGCGTCTCCGTCGCGGGCGATCGCGCGCGCTTTGCGAGACGAGGTGGGCGACTCGAGCCAGACGCGCACGTCGGCGAGGCGTGCGGTGACGGGGGTGAGGATGCCGGAACCCTCGATGATCAGCGCAAGCGCCGGGTCGACGGCATGCGCCTCCGCGTGCTGCCCGGCATCCCAGTCCCATCGCTCCCACACGCCGATGAATCCGCGCGCATGAGCGTTCAGGATGAGGTCGGTCGCCGTACGCACGCCGTCGGCCAGGCCGTCCCAGCCGGGGTAGATCGAATCGAGCCCGACCAGCTGGACGCGGCCGCGCAGCGGCCAGCGGCGCACGAGCTCGGCCGCGAGCGTCGACTTGCCGGAGCCACTGCGGCCGTCGATGAGCACGACCGGATTGGCAGCCTGGACCGCGACGACCGCCTCGAGGATCTTCGTGGCGGCGGCGTGACGGACGTCGGCGAGCGGGTCGCTGTTACTTCTTGAGGACGCGGATGACACGGCTGAGTGCGCGACCGGCGACCCACACGAACGGGATCGCGACCGTGAGGAAGACCACGATGTTCGGCTCGAACCGCAGATCGCCGCCCCGACGGATGTAGGCGCCGAGCGGGATCGCATATCCGCCGCCGCCACCTCCGCCATTGCCGACCTCGTCGGAACCGCCGCCGAATCCCGACCAGGTGATGGCAACGGGCACGATGCGGATACCGTCGATGTCCTGCTGCTCGCCGTAGGCGCTCTTCACGCCGAACGATGCGGACTGCTTGCCGAGCTCGAGTGCGATGTTGGGCATGAGCCCACGCTACCCCGGTGGAGGCTTCGGATGCGACGGCATCGCCCCGATCGCCGGGGTGCGTCCGAGGAAGGCCGCGCGGGTCACCGCGCCCTTGCCGAACCGGGCGGTCGCGTCATCCAGCGCCCCCTCGACATTGCGCCACTCCTCGTCGTCGTCCCAGAGGGCGAGCGCGGCGCCTCCGGACTCTTGCAGCCGCTCGGCCCGCACTCCGACGAGGCGTACCGCCTGACGCACCTCGACGCTGTCGAACAGGTCGCGCGCAGCATCCCCGATCCGCTGCCCGACGGCGGTCGGCGCCTCGAGCGTCTGCGAGCGCCTGATCGTCGTGAAGTCGGCGAACCTCACTTTGATGGCGATCGTGGCAGCCTCCCACCCGTTCTTGCGCAGCCGCGCGCCCACCCGATCCGACAGCCGGCGCAGCTCGGCACGCAGCGCGACGGGATCGGTGATGTCGGTGTGGAAGGTTTCTTCGTGGCCGATGCTCTTCTCCACTCGCGAGGTCGAGACCTCGCGGGGATCGATGCCGCGGGCGAGGTGCCAGAGCCGCTCCCCCATCGCGACGCCGACCGCGCGGTCAAGGGACGCGCGGGACGCGTCGCGCACGTCGGCGATCGTGCGGAGACCGCGCGATTCGAGGACCTCGGATGCTTTCGGCCCGACGCCCCACATCGCCCGGACCGACCGCGGCCCGAGGAACGCAGCGGTGTCGTGCTCTGCGACGATGAGGATTCCGTCGGGCTTGCTGATCGTGGACGCCATCTTCGCGACATGCTTAGTCGCGGCGACCCCGACGCTGCAGACCAGCCCGGTCTCGGCCAGCATGCGGCGACGGATCGCCCGACCGATCTCGCCCGGACTGCCCCACAGCCGGCGCGCGCCGCGGACGTCGAGGAACGCCTCATCGATCGAGAGCGGCTCGACGAGCGGAGTGAACGAGTGGAAGATCTCCATCACTTCCCCGGACTTCGCGATGTAGCGGTCGAAGTGCGGCAGTACCACGATCGCGTTCGGGCACAGTCGCAGCGCCTGGCCGACCGGCATCGCCGATCGCACGCCAAAGCGCCGCGCTTCGTACGAGGCGCTCGAGACGACCGACCGCCCGTCGGGTGCCCCGATGATGATCGGCTTCCCCTTCAGGGACGGGTCGTCGAGGATTTCGACCGACGCGTAGAAGGCATCCATGTCGACATGCAGGATGCCGGTGCCACTGTCGTCGGCGCCGTCGGGCGACACCATCCGCCCCGTGCCGTCGCCGCGTCCCATGCGTCCATTCTCGTCGCGAGCGACGACATCGCTACCGGGCCGCGCGCTCCAGTACCAGCTCCCGTACGCGCGCCGCGTCGGCCTGCCCGCGCATCGCCTTCATGACCGCGCCGATCACGGCGCCGGCCGCCTGCACCTTGCCGTCACGGATCTTCTCGAGCACGTCGGGCTGAGCAGCCAGCGCGTCATCGATCGCCGCGATGAGCGGACCGTCATCGGAGACGACGGCAAGGCCCCGAGCATCCACGATCTGCTGCGGACTACCCTCACCCGCGATGACGGCTTCGAGCACCTGCCGCGCGAGCTTGTCGTTGAGGGTTCCCGCGTCCACGAGCGCCTGCACCGAAGCCACATCGGCGGGCGAGACGAGGTCGGACGCCTCACGCCCCTGCGCGTTGGCGAGGCGGGCGATCTCGCCCGTCCACCACTTGCGCGCGGCGGCGGGAGTCGCACCCGCGGCGACCGTCGCCTCGATCTCGGCGAGGATGCCGTTGTTGGCCGCATCCTGGAACTCGAGGTCGGTGAAGCCCCACTCGGCCTTCAGGCGACGACGCCGCGTCGCGGGGCCTTCGGGGAGCGCCGCGCGCAACTCTTCGATCAGCGCGAGCGACGGCACCACCGGCAGCAGGTCGGGCTCGGGGAAGTACCGATAGTCATCGGCATCCGACTTGGGGCGCCCCGGCGAGGTCGTACCGGTGTCTTCGTGCCAGTGCCTGGTCTCCTGGGTGATCGTTCCGCCCGCCGCGAGGATCGCCGCCTGACGCTGGATCTCGTAGCGCACCGCCCGCTCGACCGACCGCATGGAGTTCACGTTCTTGGTCTCGGTGCGGGTGCCGAGCTTCTCCTGACCGCGCGGACGGAGCGACACGTTCGCATCGCAGCGGAGGTTGCCGCGTTCGAGCTTCGCGTCGGAGATCCCGAGCGCGAGCACGATGTCACGGATCGTCTGCACGTACGCCTTCGCGATCTCGGGTGCGCGGTGCTCGGTGCCGTAGATGGGCTTGGTGACGATCTCGACGAGGGGTACACCGGCACGGTTGTAGTCGACCAGCGAGTGCTCGGCGCCCTGGATGCGACCGGTAGAGCCGCCGACGTGCGTCAGCTTTCCGGCATCCTCTTCCATGTGTGCGCGTTCGATGGGCACCGTGACGATGATGCCGTCGGCGAGTTCGACATCGACGGAGCCCGCGAAGGCGATCGGCTCGTCGTACTGGCTGATCTGGTAGTTCTTGCCCATGTCGGGGTAGAAGTAGTTCTTGCGCGCGAAACGGCTCGACGGCGCGATGCTGCACCCGAGAGCCAGGCCGAGCGAGATCGAGTACCGCACGGCCGTCTCGTTGACGACGGGGAGCGATCCGGGCAGCCCCAGATCGACGGGTGCCAGGTCGGTGTTCGGCTCGCGCCCGAACGAGTTCGGCGCCGCCGAGAACATCTTCGTCTTCGTGTTCAGCTCGACGTGGACCTCGAACCCGAGCACCGGCTCGAACAACTCGAGGGCCTCGTCGAAGCTCAGCAATTTGTCTTTCGCCATGTCAGCCCACCTCTCCGACCGGTCCCTGAGATTGTCGAAGGGTCGGAGCCCGATCGAGCAACGGCCCGCCCCAGCTGTCCACGAGCAGAGCCTCCAGCGCCGCACCCACCCGGTACAGGCGGGCGTCCTCGCGCGCGGGAGCCAGGAACTGGATGCCGACCGGCAAGCCGTCATCCTCCGCCAAGCCCGACGGGATCGAGATGCCGGGAACGCCCGCGAGGTTGGCGGGGATCGTCGTGACGTCGTTGAGGTACATCTGCAGCGGGTCGTCGATCTTCTCACCGAGCCTGAATGCCGTGGTCGGCGCGGACGGCGTCGCGATCACGTCGACGCGGGCGAAGGCCTCGTCGAAGTCGCGCTGGATGAGCGTGCGCACCTTCTGCGCCGAGCCGTAGTAGGCGTCGTAGTAGCCGGCCGACAGGGCGTACGTGCCGAGGATGATCCGGCGCTTCACCTCGTCTCCGAAGCCCGCGTCGCGGGTCGCGGCCATGACATCCTCTACCGTTCCGGCGACGGCCGTGCGCAGCCCGAAACGCACGGAGTCGAACTTGGCGAGATTGCTGGATGCCTCGGCGGGGAGGATCAGGTAATACGCGGCGACGCCGTACTCGAAGTGCGGGGCGCTGATCTCGACGATCTCGGCGCCCTGCGCCTGCATCGCGCCCAGCGCCGCGCGGAACGACGCCGACACACCGGTCTGGAAGCCGCTGTCGGGCAGTTCGGTGATCACACCGACCTTCAAGCCGTTGAGGACGTCGCCGCGGGCACCCTCGCGGGCGGCATCGGCGAACGACGGCCATGTATCGGTCAGCGACGTCGAATCGCGCGGATCGTGGCCGCCGATCACATCGTGCAGCAGGCCGGCGTCCAGCACCGTGCGGGTCACGGGGCCCACCTGATCGAGGCTCGAGGCCAGGGCGATCGCGCCGTAGCGGCTGACGCCGCCGTAGGTCGGCTTGATGCCCACCGTGCCGGTGACGTGCGCGGGCTGACGGATGGATCCGCCCGTGTCGGAGCCGAGCGCGAGCGGTGCTTCGAACGCCGCGACGGCCGCGGCCGATCCACCGCCTGAGCCGCCGGGGATCCGATCGAGATCCCACGGGTTGTGCGTGGGGCCGTACGCCGAGTGCTCGGTCGACGAACCCATCGCGAATTCGTCCATGTTCGTCTTGCCGAGCGGCACGAGCCCTGCCGCTCGTGCGCGGGCAACGACCGTCGCCTCGAACGGCGACAGATAGCCCTCGAGGATCTTCGACCCGCTCGTGGAGGGCATGTCGGTCGTGACCAGCACGTCCTTGATCGCGAGCGGCACGCCGGCGACGGGGCCGAGAGCTTCGCCCGCCGCACGTCGGCGATCGATGTCGGCCGCTGTCTCCAGGGCACTGGCGTTGACGTGCAGGAACGCGTGGATGTCGCCGTCCACCGCCGCGATGCGATCGAGGTGGGCCTGCGTGGCCTCGACGCTCGAGATCTCTCCCGAGGCGAGCCTGCCGGCGAGCTCCGCCGCCGTGAGCCGGATGATGTCGCTCACTGCTCTTCCCCCAGGATCGCGGTGACGCGGAACCGGCCGTCCGCAGCATCCGGAGCATTCTGCAGCGCCTGAGCCTGGGTGAGCGTCTCGCCCACGACATCGGCACGGTAGACGTTCTGGAGCGGGATCGGGTGGCTCGTCGCCACGACGTCGGGGGTGGCCACCTGAGACACCTTCGCGATGTTGTCGACGATCGCATCGAGCTGTCCGGTGAGGCGCTGGACCTCGTCGTCGCTCAGCTGGATCCGGGCGAGCACACCGAGATGGCGCACGAGATCGGGGGTGATTTCAGACACTCCGCCAGTCTAGTTTGCGCGGGT
Source organism: uncultured Microbacterium sp. (assembly GCF_964244775.1). Classification (NCBI taxonomy): domain Bacteria; kingdom Bacillati; phylum Actinomycetota; class Actinomycetes; order Micrococcales; family Microbacteriaceae; genus Microbacterium; species uncultured Microbacterium sp. Next base: position 553,347 of record NZ_CAXTJR010000001.1, on the reverse strand, counting down.
GCTCCCCCCTGCGCGCAGCAGGCGGGCAGGCTGGCGGGCTGGTTTAGGCTGGGCGCGTGACAGCGACGTACGACCCCCCGCGCCCATGGATCGCCAGCTACGCCGCGGGTGTTCCCGAAGATCTGGGCCCGATCTCCGGCTCGCTCATCGACATCGTCGAGGCGTCGGCACGCGATTTCCCGGATGCTCCGGCGCTGCAGTTCTTCGGACGTGAGACGACCTACCGAGAGCTGCTCGCGCAGATCGATCGCGCGGCAGCCGGCCTGCGCGCGGAGGGCGTCGGTGCCGGAGACCCCGTGGCGATCGTGCTCCCCAACTGCCCCCAGCACATCGTTGCGTTCTATGCGATCCTCCGGCTCGGCGCGATCGTCATCGAGCACAACCCGCTCTATACGCCCCGAGAGCTGCGCAAGCAGTTCGAGGACCACGGAGCCAGGCACGCCATCGTGTGGAGCAAGGTCGTCGACAGCATCCAGGACTTCCCCGCCGACCTGAGGGTGCCGAGCGTGGTGTCCGTCGACATCACGAAGGCGATGCCGCTGCGCACTCGGATGGCACTGAAGCTGCCCGTCGCCAAAGCGCGGGAGGCGCGGGAGGCACTGCACAAGCGGGTCACCGGCACGATCGCGTGGGAGCGCCTGCTGCAGGTCGGCTCACTGCCCGCGACCCACCCGAAGCCCGCCACCGACGACCTCGCGATCATCCAGTACACGAGCGGGACCACCGGAACGCCGAAGGGAGCGGCGCTCACGCACCGCAATCTGCTCGCCAACGCCGCGCAGTCGCAGGCGTGGGTGCCGTCGATTACGCGCGGCAACGGGTGCGTCGTCTACGCCGTGCTGCCGATGTTCCATGCCTACGGCCTGACGCTGTGCCTGACGTTCGCGATGTCGATGGGAGCGCGACTCGTGCTGTTCCCGCGTTTCGACCCGGACATGGTGCTCGAGGTGACCAAGAAGCACCCCGCGACCTTCCTTCCGCTCGTGCCGCCTATCGCCGACCGTCTCCTGAAGGCTGCCCGCGACCAGGGCGTACCCCTGAAGGGCACCGAGATCGCGATCTCGGGCGCGATGGCACTCCCCCACGAACTGGTGGTGCCGTTCGAGGAGGCCTCCGGCGGATTCCTCGTCGAAGGCTACGGACTGAGCGAGTGCTCTCCCGTGCTCATGGCCAACCCGGTGGCCGACAACCGCGTGCCCGGCACCGTCGGCTTGCCGCTCCCCGGCACCGAGTGCCGCATCGTCGACCCCGATGAGCCGACCAGGGTGTTGGAGGCCGGCGAGCGTGGCGAGCTCGTCGTGCGCGGACCCCAGGTCTTCCAGGGGTACTACGGCAAGCCGGAAGAGACCGAGGCGGTCTTCTCCGACGGGTGGTTCCGCACGGGTGACATCGTCACGATCGACGAGGCCGGATTCGTCCGCATCGTCGATCGCATCAAGGAGCTCATCATCACCGGCGGCTTCAACGTCGCTCCGACCGAGGTCGAGAACGTCCTGCGGCAGCATCCGCAGGTGCAGGACGCCGCAGTCGTGGGCCTGCCCAGCGAGCACTCCGGCGAGGAGGTCGTGGCCGCCATCGTGGTCGAACCCGGCGCGGAGATCGACGTCGAAGCGGTACGCGAGTTCGCCCGCGGCATCCTCACGCCCTACAAGGTGCCCCGGCGCATCTATGTGGTCGACGAACTGCCGAAGTCGCTCATCGGCAAGGTGCTGCGCCGCCAGGTGCGCGAGTCACTCCTGAATCTGACGACAGGTTCTTAGGGAACCTCGTGTCGAAGACGACACGTCATCCGCGCAGTGCGGGGGGCCGATCCTCCTCAGGCGGAAGCCGTATCGAGCGCGGACGGCCCCTCCGTCACGAGCAGGCGGAACTGCGCGGCGTCGATGATCCGCACCCCGAGCTCTTCGGCTTTGGCCAGTTTGGAGCCCGCCCCCGGTCCGGCGGCGACGAAATCGGTCTTCTTCGACACGCTCGATGCCGACTTTCCGCCCGCGTCGATGATCGCCTGCTGGGCACCTTCGCGTGAGTAGCCCTCGAGCGACCCCGTGGCCACGACCGTGATGCCATCGAGCACCCCGCCATCTGCCTGCGCCACTCCGGGGCCGGGGTGCCCCGGCGTCGACAGCTGTGCACCGGCGGCCGCCCACCGGTCGACGATCTCGCGATGCCAGTCGAGGTCGAACCAGTCGATCAGAGCATCGGCGATGATCGCGCCCACGCCCTCGACCGCGGCGAGCTCGTCACGCGAGGCCACGCGGATCGCCTCGATCGAGCCGAACCACTGCGCGAGGGCCCGCGCTGCCACCGGACCCACATGGCGCACGTTCAGGGCGACGAGGAATCGCCAGAGCTCCTTGGTTTTCGCCTTCTGCAGCTCGTCGAGGAGCCGTGTCGCCTGCACCGACGGCTGAGGGCTCGTGAGCCCCGCCTTCTTCTCGTCGGCTGTTGGATTGCGGCGGAACGGCGCACGCCGCACCGGAGCACCCGTCCGCTCGTCGATTCGGGGCTCGCCGGTGTCGGCGTCGCGCACCACGACCTCGATCGGGATGAGCTGCTCGAGCGTGAGGTCGAACAGGCCCGCTTCGGTCTCGAGCGGCGGAGTCTGCGCATCGGTCGGTTGCGTCAGCGCGGCGGCCGTCACCTCACCGAGCGCTTCGATGTCGAGCGCGCCGCGCGAGCCGATGTGCTCCACGCGACCGCGCACCTGCGCGGGGCACGACCTCGAGTTCGGACACCGCAGGTCGATGTCGCCCTCTTTCGCGGGCGCCAGCGGGAAGCCGCACTCCGGGCAGTCCGACGGCATCACGAACTCGCGTTCGGTGCCATCCCGCAGCTCGACCACAGGACCCAGGACTTCGGGGATCACATCGCCCGCCTTACGCAGCACGACCGTGTCGCCGATGAGCACCCCCTTGGCACGCACCACGTCCTGGTTGTGGAGCGTCGCCTGCCGCACGACGCTCCCGGCGACGCGAGCGGGCGCCATCACCGCGAACGGCGTGGCACGGCCGGTGCGGCCGACCGAGACGACGATGTCCAGGAGTTTCGTGTTCACCTGTTCGGGCGGGTATTTGTACGCGATCGCCCAGCGAGGAGCCCTGCTGGTGGCGCCCAGCTCGTCGTGGAGGGCGAGTTCGTCCACCTTCACGACGACACCGTCGATCTCGTGCTCGACATCGTGCCGGTGCTCGCCGTAGTGGGCCACGAACTCGAGCACACCGTCGATGTCGGAGGAGGTACGGAAATAGGGGCTGGTGGGCAGCCCCCACCCGGCCAGCAGCGCGTACACCTCGCTCTGTGACGACACCGGCGGGTTCTCCCACGCCCCGACCCCATGGACGAACAGGCGCAGCGAGTCCAGACGTGCCTGCCCGGCTTCCCGCTCGAGGCCGTCCTTCTTGTCGAGCTGCTGGCGCAGTCCGCCACTCGCGGCGTTGCGGGGGTTGGCGAAGGACGGGAAGCGGCGCTCGGCGCTCAGCCGCGCCTTCGCGTCATCGAAGGACCGCCCACGCGCCCGGGTCTCGTCGACCACGCGCTCGCGCATGCGCGCCTGCAGCTCGTTGAGCGCGTCGAAGGCGGCGACGGGGATGAACACCTCGCCGCGCACCTCGACGAGTGCCGGATGCCCCGAGCCGGCCAGTCGCTCGGGGATGCCCGCGACCCGCACGGCGTTGACCGTGACATCTTCACCGACGCGGCCGTCACCACGGGTGGCCGCCGAGGTCAGGACGCCGTGCTCGTAACGGAGGCTGATCGCCAGACCGTCGATCTTCAGCTCGGTCAGCCACCGCACGGGTCGGCCGGCGCCCGCCTGAGCCTTGGCACACCACTCCGCCAGCTCCTCGGGCGAGAAGACGTTGTCGAGGCTCAGCATGCGCTCCGCGTGGGTAACGGGTGTGAACATCGACGCCTGTGCGGCGCCCACGGTCAGCGTCGGCGAGTCTTGCCCCTGCAGTACAGGAAAGAGCCGTTCCAGTTGCTCGAGCCGATGCATCCAGCCGTCGTAGGTCGCGTCGTCGACGATCTCGGCATCCGCTCCGTAGTAAGCATCGCGGGCCCCGATGATCCGCTCGATCAGCTCCGCCGCCTGGATGCGCGCCTCATCGAGCGTCAGATCGGGCAGGACACCGGGCAGAGAATCGTCACCATCGCTCACCCGGTCAGTCTAGGGACGGGCTCCGACGTCGAACCGGTCTAGACGACGGCCGGGACGGCCGATACCGTGCGGTCGATCGTGAACTGGCCCAGCACCCGCGTGCCGATGTACAGCACCGCCGTCTGGCCCGGCGCCACCCCTTCGAGGGCGACATCGGGAGTCACCACGAGAGCGCCGGATGCGGCATCCCGCCATGCCGTCGCTGCCACCGGATCCGCGTGCGCACGGATCTGCACATGGCACGCCCACTCGTCGTCCACGGGCGGCGCACCCGTCCAGCTGAACCGACTGCCCGAGATCTCGGCGATCGCAAGCGCCTCCTTCGGACCGACGACCACCGTGTTGGAGACCGGGCGCACTTCGAGCACGAACCTCGGTTTGCCGTCGGGGGCGGGGATCCCGAGAGCGAGTCCGCGCCGCTGGCCGACCGTGAAGGCGTGCGCGCCTTCGTGCGACCCGACCACGGCGTCCGTGCGGTCGACGATGTCGCCCGTCGCGGTGCCGACCTTCTCGGCCAGCCAGCCCCGCGTGTCGCCGTCCGGGATGAAGCAGATGTCGTGGCTGTCGGGCTTCTGCGCGACCGTGAGACCGCGCTCGGCGGCCTCAGCGCGGACAACGGCCTTGGACGGCGTCGAGCCGAGCGGAAAGTACGTGTACGCCAGCTGCTCGGCCGTCAGCACGCCGAGGACGTATGACTGGTCTTTCGCAGCATCCGATGCCCTGTGCAACTCCAGACCGCTCTCGCCGTCCACGAGCGTGGCGTAGTGGCCCGTGCAGACCGCGTCGAAGCCGAGCTCGATCGCTCGCTCGAGGAGGGCGGCGAACTTGATCTTCTCGTTGCAGCGCATGCACGGGTTGGGCGTGCGGCCGGCCTGGTACTCGGCGATGAAGTCGTCGATGACGTCGTCGCGGAATCGCTCGGAGAAATCCCACACGTAGAACGGGATGCCGAGGAGGTCAGCGGCCCGGCGCGCGTCGAGCGAGTCTTCGATCGTGCAGCAGCCACGGCTTCCGGTGCGGAGGGTCCCGCCGGCCCGCGAGAGCGCCAGATGCACACCGACGACATCGTGACCGGCGTCGACGGCGCGCGCCGCGGCCACGGCGGAGTCCACGCCACCGCTCATCGCCGCAAGGATCTTCATGCGTCCAGTCTATGAGCGGGATCCTGAGCGGCGCCCGGCAGCAGGTGCAGGCAGGTCAGCGCCGCGCAGAGGGAACGGCCCGCGCGTACGCCTCGGGGAGAGCGGCGAGGAACGCATCGACGTCGGCCTGCGTCGAGGTGCGCCCGAGCGACAGCCGGAGTACCGAGCGCGCGGCGACGTCGTCCCTGCCCATCGCCAGCACCACGTGCGAGGGCTCGGGCACCCCCGCCTGACACGCAGAGCCGGTGGAGACCGCGACACCCGCGCGGTCCATGAGGAACAGCAGCGCGTCGCCGCTCGCGCCGGGAAAGAGCACGTGCGCGTTGCCCGGAAGACGATCGCCCGGGTCGCCGAGCAGCTCCGCGGCCGGGACGAGTGCGCGGATACCGTCGATCAGGCGGTCCCGCAGGCGCGTGAGTCGCACCGCCTCGCCGCCGCGCTCGGCGTCGGCCAGCTCCGCCGCCACGGCGAACGCCGCGGCTCCGGCGACATCCTGGGTGCCCGAACGCAGACCGCGCTGCTGGCCCCCGCCGTGCTGCAGGGCCGCGAGCGCGACCGCGCGCGACACGACGAGAGCGCCGACGCCGACCGGGCCGCCGATCTTGTGCGCCGACACGCTGAGGGCGACCAGGCCCGTCCCGCCGTGCGCATCCGCGCGCCACCCGCGGAACGACACCGGCACGTGACCGAACGCACTCACGGCATCCAGGTGCAGCGGGATCCGGGCCGCCCGCGCCGCATCGGCGAGCGCCGCGGACGCGTTGATCGTCCCCGATTCGTTGTTGGCGACCAGAGCAGTCGCCAGCGCCGCCCCGGGCGTCGCGCACGCCGCGGCGAAGGCTGTCTCATCGATCCGCGCCTGCTCGTCCACGCGCACCGGCACGACCCGCGCACCCTGCGTCGCGCCGAGCCACTCGACAGTGTCGAGAGTGGCGTGATGCTCGGCATCGGGCAGCACGACAGCATCTGTTCCCGGGCTCCGCGCCCACCAGAGACCCTTGAGTGCGAGGTTCACCGACTCGGTGCCCCCCGAGGTGAGGACCAGTTCGATGGGGTCGCAGTCGATGACCGCGGCGATCCGCTCGCGCGACTCCTCCAGGAGCCGCCGTGCGTCCTGTCCGCCGGCGTGGATCGACGACGGGTTCCCGACCAGCTCGGTCGCCGCAAGCCACGCGTCTCTGGCCTCCGGCCGCAGCGGCGTCGTGGCGGCGTGGTCCAGATACGCGTGCATCCCGACCCCACTCCCCGCCGTTTACGCCACGACCCACGGCATAACTACTGTAGAGCGCATGGTCGATACACTCGCCGAGACCACGTCACCGGCGTCGCTGCTGCGCTCAGACCTCGACCGGCTGGGGGTGAGCCTGCACGACGGCGGGGGAACCCTGCGCGTCTGGTCGGCCCATGCCAGTTCTGTCGAACTCGTGATCTTCGACGACAGCGACCTGGACTGGATCACCGACCGCGAGCCGCTCGCTCCGGTCGGTGGCGACGTGTGGAGCGTGAGCACTCCCCTCCTGCGGCCCGGCGTGCGATACGCGATCCGCGTCGACGGCCCGCACGACACCGGCAACACGTTCAACCCGCGCACGATCCTGGTCGACCCCTACGCCCGGGGTCTGGTCAACGGCGGTTTCGACGACTGGCGGTCGGTCGTGGTCGACGGATCCTTCGACTGGGGCGGGGTCGGCAAGCCCGCGATCCCGCTCGATCGCACGATCATCTACGAGGGCCATCTCAAGGGCCTCTCCAAGCGCCACCCCGCCGTGCCTCCCGCGCTGCACGGGACCTATGCCGGGCTCGCGCATCCCGCGATGATCGAGCATTTCCTCTCGCTCGGCGTCACGAGCATCGAGCTCCTGCCCATCCACGCCTTCGCGTCCGAGCCCCGTCTGCTGCAGCTGGGCCTGGCGAACTACTGGGGGTACAACACCCTGAACTTCTTCACCCCGCACGCCCCGTACGCGACCGAGGCGAACCGCCGCGAAGGTCCCGAGGCGGTGCTCCGCGAATTCAAGGGCATGGTCAAGCTGCTGCACGCGGCCGGGCTCGAGGTGATCCTCGACGTCGTGTACAACCACACCTCCGAAGAAGGCATCGGCGGCCCCCGCACGAGCCTGCGCGGCATCGACAACCGCGAGTACTACCGCCAGCAGCAGGACGGCGCCTACATCGACGTCACCGGGTGCGGCAATTCGGTCAACACGGCGACGGATGCTGCGGCGCGCCTCGTCCTGGATTCCCTGCGCTACTGGGCCGAGGACGTGCAGATCGACGGGTTCCGGTTCGACCTGGCCGCGACGCTCGGCCGTGACGCGGCGCACACCTTCACACCCGAGCATCCTCTCCTGCGTGCGATCATCGACGACCCCGCCCTCGCGGGGGTCAAGCGGATCGCCGAGCCCTGGGACGTCGGCATGGGGGGCTGGCAGACCGGCAACTTCGGCGACGGCTGGATGGAGTGGAACGACCGGTATCGCGACCGTGTCCGCAACTTCTGGCTGAGCGACGTCGACTACGCCCGGCGCGCGTCGTCGGCGCCCGTCGGCATCGGCGGTTTCGCGTCGCGGCTGGCCGGGTCGTCCAATACCTTCAGCGACGAGCGCGGTCCCCTGGCGAGCGTGAATTTCGTGACCGCGCACGACGGCTTCACCCTGCGCGACCTCGTCAGCTACGACGTGAAGCACAACCTGGGCAACGGCGAGCAGAACCGCGACGGCGCCGACACCAACCGGTCGTTCAATCACGGCGCCGAGGGGCCGACCGACGACCCGGGGATCCTCGGCGTGCGGCGCAAGGCGATGCGGAACCTGCTGGGCACGCTGCTCCTATCCGCCGGGGTACCGATGCTGACGGCGGGCGATGAGTTCGCGCGCTCGCAGCGCGGCAACAACAACGCATACTGCCACGACTCGTCGTTGACCTGGCTGTCGTGGGAGCACGAGCCCTGGCAGGAAGACCTCCACGCGCACGTGCAGCGCCTCATCCGGCTGCGCCACGAGAACCCCGCACTGCGCCCGATCCGGTTCGCCCACGAGGGCAGGGACATCCCCAGCTCTTCGTCGATGGACTGGTACGACGAGCGCGGCCAGGCGATGTCGGGCGATCGCTGGACGAGCCCGGCCAACCGCACCCTGCAGTACGTCGCCGCCTCCACTCCGGAGACGGAGGAGTTCAACCGCATCCTGCTCATCGTGCACGGCACCGAGCAGCCGATCGAGGTGACCCTGCCGATCATCGACGGCGTCATCGCCTACGAGTCGCTCTGGTCGAGCGCCGATGAACGCCCGGGCGTTCAGGTGACGATTTTCGCGCCCGGCGACACCGTGACCGTAGAGGCTACATCGATGCACCTGTTCCGCGCTACGTGACGCCCTCCCTGCTGTCACGCGCACCAGTGCGCGGTAGGTTCGACACGTGGCCACGAAGACGCGTCCTGCGACGCAACGCCCCTGGCGATCCCTTTACCCCATTCCCGTTCGGCCGGCCGTCGAGCCGCCGCCCGTGCACGACACGTCTGTGAGTGACGTGTCTGTGAACACGGTGACCGGTCGCATCCCGATCGCGCTAGCCAGCCCGTCGGTGCCCGGCGGGCTCTTCCGCCCGCGCGCGTTCGCGGGCGAGGTCGTGCCGTTCCGGGTGACCGCGTTCCGCGAGGGGCACGATCTGATCGGCGTGCACGTGCGCCTGTTCTCGCCGAGCGGCGACGAGTCGCTGCATCGCCTGCGGCCGCTCCACGATGGGTTCGACCGGTGGGAGACCCTCATCGCGCCTGCCGAGGAGGGCGTCTGGTCGTTTCGCTACGAAGCGTTCGCCGACGATTTCGCGACGTGGGAGCACGCCGCCGATCTGAAGATCGCCGCGGATGTGGATGCTGCCCTCATGCGCGAGATCGGAGCGTCGCTGTTCCAACGCGCCGCAGCAGACACGCAGCGTCCCCTTCCGGAGCGTCAGACGCTGGAGGGCGCCGCCGCGGCGCTCCGGGACGGCGCGATGGGCGACGACACCGCACTCACGATCGTGCGGGATCCGGCGATCGCCGCGTTCTTCGCCGAGCGCCCGCTAGCATCGCTCACTACCATCGGCCCCACGCTGGAGCTGGCCGTGGAGCGTGAGCGGGCCGGAGTGGGCGCCTGGTACGAGTTCTTCCCCCGATCCGAGGGCGCCAAGCGCCTCAAGACCGGCGAGATCAAGAGCGGCACGTTCCGCAGTGCAGCGGGGCGCCTGCCCGGTGTCGCGGGGATGGGCTTCGACGTGCTGTACCTGCCGCCGATCCACCCGATCGGCCGACTCAACCGCAAGGGGCCGAACAACACCCTCGACCCGCGTGAGGGCGATCCGGGCAGCCCCTGGGCGATCGGATCCGACGAGGGCGGGCACGATACGGTGCACCCCGATCTGGGCACGCTCGCCGACTTCCGCGCGTTCGTGCGCGCCGCGCGTGAGGTCGGCGTCGAGGTCGCGCTCGATCTCGCCCTGCAGGCCGCACCCGACCACCCGTGGGTGGCGGCGCATCCCGAATGGTTCACGACCCTCCCGGACGGTTCCATCGCGTACGCGGAGAATCCGCCCAAGAAGTACCAGGACATCTACCCGATCAACTTCGACAACGACCCGGAGGGCATCAGGGCCGAGGTGCTGCGGGTCGTGCGGCACTGGATCGCGCAGGGCGTGCGGATCTTCCGCGTCGACAACCCCCACACCAAGCCGCTCCAATTCTGGGAGTGGCTGATCGCCACGGTCGAGGCGGAGAGCCCCGGCGTCGTGTTCCTCGCCGAGGCCTTCACCCGCCCCGCGCCCCTGCAAGGACTCGCGATGGCTGGTTTCCAGCAGAGCTACACGTACTTCACCTGGCGGAACACGAAAGCCGAGCTGGAGGAGTTCTTCCGTGCGCTGGCCGAAGACACGGCCGACTTCCTGCGTCCGAACCTGTTCGTCAACACCCCCGACATCCTCACCGAGTACCTCCAGTACGGCGGCCGGCCGGCGTACAAGATCCGCGCGGCACTTGCGGCCACCGCCGCCCCGTCGTACGGCGTGTACGCGGGCTACGAGCTGTACGAGAACGTGGCCCGACCGGGCTCCGAGGAGAACATCGACAACGAGAAGTACGAGTACAAGCTGCGCGACTGGGCCGGAGCCGAGGAACGCGGCGACTCGCTCGCTCCGTACCTGCGGCGACTCAATGAGATCCGGCGCCTTCACCCGGCGCTCCGTCAGCTGCGCAATCTGCGCGTGCACTGGAGCGACGATGACGCGATCCTCGTCTTCTCCAAGCATCTGGATGCCGCGACGTCGCCCACCGGTGAGGCCGACACGATCATCGTCGTCGCGAACGTCGACCCGCACTCGGTGCGCCAGACGATGGTGCACCTCGACACGAGCATCTGGGGAATCGCCCCGGGTGAGCCCTTCGAGGTCGAGGAACTGCTCACAGGCGCGGTCTGGACGTGGGCCGACCACAACTTCGTCCGGCTCGACGCGTTCCACGAGCCCGTGCACATCCTCCACGTCCGCAAGACCGAGTCACTCTCACAACCCAGTGACTATTGACACTCAGTGACCGTCAGGAAGACGCCATGACCACACCAGCCGATGACCTCCTCGACGCCGTTGCCGGCGGACGCCACCACGATCCGCACGGCGTGCTCGGCATCCACGAAGACACCGATCACGGAGACACCGCCGCGACCGGCGCTCGCGTCTGGAGCATCCGGGCCCGCCGCCCGCTCGCGTCGAGCGTCACCGCGATCTTCGCCGACGGCACCCACGTGCCGCTCTCGCACGAACGGTCCGGCATCTGGCAGGGCACGCGAGAGGGGGATGCCGGGGCCTACGTCCTGCTGACCTCCTACCCCGACGGCCCCGACTACGTCACGGACGACCCCTACCGCCATCTCCCCTCGATCGGCGAGCTCGACCTGCACCTGATCGGCGAGGGCCGTCACGAAGAGCTCTGGCGTGTGCTGGGCGCGCACGTCCGCGAACTCGACGGCTCCCCCGGCACGTCCTTCGCGGTGTGGGCGCCCAACGCCCGCGCCGTGCGGGTGGTCGGCGATTTCAACAGCTGGGACGGCAACGGCCACGCGATGCGGTCGATGGGCGGCAGCGGGGTGTGGGAGATTTTCGTCCCGGGCCTCGAGGCCGGTTCGACGTACAAGTTCGAGCTGCTCTCGCGGCGCGGCGAGTGGGTCGTGAAGGCCGACCCGATGGCGCGGTACGCGGAAGTGCCTCCGGCCACAGCATCCATCGTCACAGACTCGTCGTACACGTGGGGCGACGACGAGTGGATGGCGCAGCGCGCACGCAGCACCCCGGTGTCGCGGCCCATGTCGATCTACGAACTCCATCTCGGCTCGTGGCGGCCCGGCCTCTCGTATCGCGATGCGGCCGACCAGATCATCGACCACGTCACCTCGCAGGGCTTCACCCACATCGAATTCCTGCCGCTGGCCGAGCATCCGTTCGGCGGATCGTGGGGCTATCAGGTGACCGGCTACTACGCGCCGACCAGCAGGTTCGGCACGCCCGACGACCTGCGCTACCTGTTCGACCGCCTGCACCAGGCCGGTATCGGCATCATCATGGACTGGGTTCCCGGCCACTTCCCGAAGGACGCCTTCGCCCTCGCCCGCTTCGACGGCGAACCGCTCTACGAGCACAGCGACCCCCGCCGCGGCGAGCACAAGGACTGGGGCACGCTGATCTTCGACTACGGGCGCAGCGAGGTCCGCAACTTCCTCGTGGCCAACGCGCTGTACTGGTTCGAGGAGTTCCACGTCGACGGTCTCCGCGTCGACGCCGTGGCGTCGATGCTCTACCTCGACTACTCCCGCGAAGAGGGCGAGTGGATCGCGAACATCCACGGCGGGCGCGAGAACCTCGAGGCGATCCATTTCCTCCAAGAGGTCAACGCGACCGCCTACAAGCGATACCCGGGTATCTCGATGATCGCCGAGGAGTCGACCAGCTTCCCGGGCGTCACCGCCCCCACCAACGCCGCCGGTCTCGGTTTCGGTTTCAAGTGGAACATGGGCTGGATGAACGACTCGCTGCAGTACATCGCGCGGGACCCGATGTATCGCGCCCACCACGAGGGCGAGCTGTCGTTCTCGTTCGTGTACGCGTTCAGCGAGAACTACATCCTGCCGATCAGCCACGACGAGGTCGTCCACGGCAAGGGCAGCCTGTTCGGGCGCATGCCCGGCGACCACTGGCAGAAGCTCGCCAACATGCGCGCGTTCCTGGCCTACATGTGGGGGCACCCGGGCAAGCAGCTGCTGTTCATGGGCCAGGAGTTCGGGCAGATGTCCGAGTGGTCCGAGGGGCGGGGGCTGGACTGGTGGCTCCTGGATCAGCCGTCGCACGCGCAGCTGCAGGACTTCGTCGCCGCGCTCAACGCGACCTACCGCGACCAATCGGCGCTCTGGGCGCGCGACAGCGACGGGGCGGCCTTCTCACGCCTGGGCGCCCCGACCTGGAACCCGAACGTCGTGGCATTCTCACGACGCGACTGGCACGGCAACACGATCGTGGTGGTCTGCAACTTCTCCGGCGTCCCGGTGCACGGGTACGAGCTCGACCTGCCCGAGCAGGGCGCATGGCACGAGATCCTCAATTCGGATGCTGAGGCCTACGGTGGCTCGGGCGTCGGCAACATGGGGATCGTGCACGCCGGCGACGATCGCCGGGCCACGATGGTGCTGCCCCCGCTGGGCGTGCTCTGGCTCAGCCATGAGTCCCAGGCGCACATCCCGTCGCCCACCCAGGGCTGAGCGCGCCCCGGGTCGGTGCCTCGCGGAGCTGCTAGAAGAGCAGTGACGCGAGGCGCCCGCGGGCGCGGATGACGCGCGGGTCGGCGTCACCGACGAGCGCGAACAGCTCGAGGAGACGCTCGCGCACCGGTGCGCGCTCCGGCTCATCGAGCGCGCCGAACAGGTCGAGGAGGCGGTCGAAGGCGTCTTCGACGTGACCACCGGTCATGTCCAGGTCAGCGGCGGCGAACTGCGCGTCGACTGCGCGCGGTTCCGCGGCCGCCGCGTCACGGACTGCCTGGAGATCGGCATCCTGCACCCGCGCGAGGAGGCGCACCTGCCCGAGGCCCGCGCGCGCATCGGCGTCGCGCGGGTTCTCCGCCAGGGCCTGCTCGTACGCGTTCACGGCGCGGGCGTAGTCGCCCGCTTCGATCGCGTCGAACGCCTCGGCGTGCAGCGGAGGGAGCTCGGGCTCGGCCGGAGCGTCGGGCGCCGGGTCGCCCGACACGGCAGCCGTGCCGGTCACACCCTGCTGCGCAGCGAGCTGCAGGAGCTGGGCGAAGACCTCGCGCACCTGCTGCTCGGGAACGGCGCCGGTGAACATCGGCACCGGCTGACCGGCGACCAGGGCGACCACGAGCGGGATCGACTGAGCCCGGAAGGCCTGCGACAGCTGCGGGTTCGCGTCGACATCGACCTTCGCGAGTACGAGGCGGCCGCCGAGTTCGAGCACCACCTTCTCGAGGATGGGGCTGAGCTGCTTGCAGGGGCCGCACCACTCCGCCCACAGGTCTACGACGATCGGCACGACGCGCGACAGCTCGAGCACCTGGGCGAATGTCTCGTCCGTGACGTCGATCACGAGCGACGGAACGGATGCACTCGCGCCGTCCGAAGCCGGAGCCGGAACCCCGTCGCCCGCGACGGGCGGCTGCGGGCGGTTGCGGAGCGACGACAGGTCGACGGCGCCGCGCAGGACGGCACCGGGGGCGGGATCGGTCACGGGATCACTTTCGCGTCGAGGATGTTGGAGGAGTAGCCGAGAAGCCGGATCTTCTCGGTGGAACCTTGTCCGGGCACGTAGAAGAAGAGCTGATCGCTGTACGTGGTGGTGAAGCCGGTCGAAGACTGCTCGGCGCCGGCCAGCGCCTTCACCGTCGCATTGTTGTTCGCCTTGATGACCGCGTCCGTGTTCGTGGGCTTGACGGTGTCGATCTCGTTGACGTTCACGGCGACGATCGCGCCGCTTTCGAGGGTGGCCAGCGCCATCGGGGCCTGCGCCCCCGCGGTCGATTCGAACGTCAGACTGCCCGTGGAGGCCGCTGTCTGGTTGAACGAGTCGAGGCGCTTCTGACGATCGGCGACGACGCTCGTGCGGAACTGATCGCCTTCCATGGCGAACTCCGACGCGTGCACGCTGTCATCGCCCTTGTTCAAGATGTCGGCATAGGCGGCTGCGAGCTGGTTCGGCTCCATCCGCAGGAACGAAGAATCCGGTGGCACCTGGCTCGCACCGACATATTCCGCGGCGAGGTCGGGCATCTGCGTCGCCGCCTCCAGACTCGACATGTACGACAGCTTGTACTGCGACCAGGCGTCCTGCTGGGTGAGCAGCATGATGCTGGCGGTCTTGTCCGCCGCGTCGTCGATGACCGCCATCACGGTGCGGGGCCAGCCATCGACCGCCTGGGGAAGGAAGATCCGCAGCGGGGTCGTGGGGATGGCGGCGGGAGCGGCGAAGTCGGGGATTGCGCCGCGGAGCTTGTAGTTGGTCGCGCGCTCGGCCAGTACGGCGCCGTCCAACCGCGAGGACGCGAGCACCTCGTCGCGCGCGGCGTCGGCATCCGCGGCAGTCTGGGCGATCCGCGTGATGATCCGATCGGCCTGCGCCGAGGTCACCGCGGGTGGTTTCTGGCCCTCCGGAATGATGACGCTCTGGGTCGGCGACGGCGACGGGGTACCGGCGAAGTCGGGCCACAGGTCTGCGGAGCATCCCGACAACAGCAGCGCCGAGACCGCGACGACGGGCACGACCGCGAACGCGCGGCGCCGCGTGAGCGAGCGCTGCGGGGTGCCCGCCGACACGACGCCCTTGTCTGCGCCCTCGACGGCGAGGTCGATCGGCTCGGTGACGGGCATCGGCAGACCCTTGCGACGCGGTCCACGAGACCGTCGGAGATGACGGATGCCGAGGATGTACAAGAACACCCCGATCGCCATCAGAATCGCGCCGCCGACGATGAGCGGGCCCGCCCATGGGGTGGCGTTGCCGACCGGCCACGACACGGAGACCTGCGAAGGAGCGGGCGCGGTGCCGTCGGTCGCGACCAGCACGCTCATCGTGTCGGGGAGTTGGAGAGGCGCGATGAGCACGCCCTCCTGCTGGAATTCGTCCAGCCAGAGGTCGGACCCGACCGGACTGCGCGCGGTGGCCGGCGTCGTCGCGGAACCTGTCGCGGCGGGATCTGTTGCACCGGCAGTGGCCGACGGGCTCGGGCTCGGATCCGACTGCTGCTGGATGGTGGTCGTGACGACCTGTCCGTCACTGCCGAGCGTGACCGATGCGTAGTCGGAGTCCGAGAGCCATGCCTCGAGGTCTGCGGTGCGGCCGTACGACGCGAAGATGGTGCCGTCGCCCTCCGCGCGCAGGGTCTGCGACCCGGGAAGCTTGTTGAGCACCGCTCCGTCGATGAGGATGAACGGCGCCTGCTCGGCGGAGATCGTCGCCGTCTCGGTCTTCGGTCCCTGGAAGACCGTGCGCTGCGCGATGCCCGCCCCGATCATCACGGCGGCCAACACGAAGGCAGCCACCGCCCACACGAAACGCACGAATAACACCTCTCAGAGATCCGCGATGGAGCAGGCGGATCGTCGACTCGACGTTTCAGACTAGCGAAGACCACCTGAAAACAGCCCGGGAGGCGCCATTCGCGAAGCTGGACGTGTTGTATGCGTATCCTGACGTGACACGTCCACCCCCTCGCCGGGACCACAGGGAGTTTCTTCGTGAAGGTTCAGAACCCGTTCGGCATCGCGTTCGTCGCCACTCTCGGCGTCGGGTTGGGGCTGCTCTTCATCAGCAGCGTCACGACGCTCTCGACGATCCTGCTGTATATCGGCACCGCGCTGTTCGTCTCGCTGGGCCTCGAGCCGATCGTGGCGTTCCTCGAGCGTCGCAAGCTGAAGCGGTGGCTCGCGGTGCTCATCACGATCCTCGCCGTGCTGGCCCTGTTCGCCGGGATCGTGCTGCTGGTGATCCCGATCATCACCGATCAGGTCAGCCAGCTGGTGGATGCCATCACCCAGTTCGTGGCGCGCAACCCCAACATCGACGACTTCAAGACCTGGGCACACGGCGTCTTCCCGAATCTCGACGTAGACGCCGTGTTCGCGTACGTGCAGGACTTCGTCACCCACCTGGATGTCGGCTCGATCGGCCAGGGTGTCATCGCGGTCGGGGCGTCGATCCTCTCCGGGTTCGCCGGGGCATTCGTGATCCTCATCCTCACGATCTACTTCACGGCCTCCACCCCCTCCCTCAAGGCGGCCGTCTACCAGCTGGTGCCGGCATCCAAGCGCGCGCGCTTCATCGATCTTTCCGAGCAGATCACCGACTCGGTCGGGTACTACGTCATGGGTCAGGTCAGCATGGGCGTGATCAACGGCGTGCTGAGCGCCATCCTCCTGACGATCATCGGCGCCCCGTTTCCCGCGGTGCTCGCGGTCATCGCGTTCTTCTTCTCGCTGATCCCGCTCGTAGGTACGCTCACCGGCTCGACGATCATCGTGCTGACCTGCCTCCTCCCGGGCCTCGGCTCCCCCACCACGGCGCTGATCGGGGCGATCTACTACCTGATCTACATGCAGGTCGAGGCGTACGTGATCTCGCCGCGCATCATGAATCGGGCCGTCTCGGTGCCCGGGGCGGTCGTCGTGATCGCCGCGCTCGCCGGCGGCTCGCTCCTGGGGCTCCTCGGCGCCCTGATCGCGATCCCGGTCGCGGCGAGCGTCCTGATCATCTACCGCCAGGTCGTGATCCCGCGAATGAACGAACGGTGATCACCGCTCGATCTGCTCGTCCCACTCCGTCGGAAGCGGCAGCGCCGCGGGATTGACCGCCGCGACGATCTCCGTCAGCACCCGGCGGGTCTGCTGCTCGCCGACCCAGAGGTGCTTGCCGCCCTCGACGGTGATGAGCACGGCGTCGGGGACCGATGCGAAACGCTCGGCCGCAGTATCCGGTCTCAGATAGTCGTCGAACTCCGGCACCAGCACGATCAGCCTGCGGTCCTCGCCGTGCCAGGCGGCGACGTCGGCATCGGTGGCGCGATGGAGTGGGGGCGACAGCAGGATCGCGCCCTCCACGTCGTGGTCGCGGCCGTACTTGAGCGCGAGCTCGGTGCCGAAAGACCAGCCGACGATCCACGGATGCGGCAGACCCCGCTCGCGCACGAAGTCCATCGCGGCGGCGACGTCGAACGCCTCGGCCCGCCCTCCGTCGAACGTGCCCTCGCTCACGCCCCGAGGAGAGGCCGTTCCCCTGGTGTTGAACCGCAGCACCGCCAGATCGGCGAGGGCGGGGAGCCGCGCGGCGGCCTTGCGGAAGATGTGCGAGTCCATGAAGCCGCCCGCAGTGGGAAGCGGATGCAGTGTGACGAGCGTCGCGACCGACTCGGCCAGGATCGGCCGCGCCAGTTCTCCGACCAGGCGCAGACCGTCGAGGGTCACGAGTTCGATGTCTTCGCGCAGGGCGGGAAGCTGCATCGGGCCACGAATCTCCATGTCAGGCGATCCTCCAACAGTGCGTGTGCCAGTGCCGGCGGGCGGCGAGGTCGGCATCGGGTCCGAGGACCCCGTCGGCCCGCCACGTCACGAGATGCGCGACGCCCGGCTCGACAGAGCGCCCACAGCCGGGGCAGGTGTACGCCTTCGTGGCCTGGACGGCCGAGATCGGCTGAACCGTCCACTCCACCCCGCGACGCATCTCGGTGCGCTTCCAACCGGCGAGCAGACGTTCGAACGAGTCGTCGCCCGCCGCGTTCGAGCGGTGGCGGTGAGAGCGGGGCATGGGGTGCCGGCTACCACCAGTTGTTGGAGATCCAGAACGCGTAGGCTCCGGCCCAACTGCCGTAGCGACCGACGGCGTAGCCGGTGCCCCACCGCAGATTGTCGACGGGGTCGTACCCGTTGCCGGGTACCTTGCTGCACGGCAGCGCCTGGACCAGTCCACAGGCTCCCGATGAGCTGTTGGTGGCGTTCGGGTTCCAGCCGCTCTCGTGGCTGACGATGTAGTCGACGTAGCCCCAGTCGCTCTGCGCGATCCCCGCCGCCGTCATCCAGTCGGCCGAGGACCCTCCGCCGGTGTACAGCGGGGTGGACACCTCGGCCTGGCCGGTGTCTTCTTCGGTGCTCGCGCTGGAGCCGACGCTCGATGGCGAGGGCTCCGGCGTCGGAGTCGGCTTGGGTGTGACGTAGACGTCGTAGTTGCCGCGGTCAAGGTCGACAGCGGCAGCTGCCTGACCGGCGGCGTACCCGGCGGCGAACTGCTGGCTGTCGCTCATCGCGCTGGAGTACAGCGACACCGCGGAGGCCTGCTGAGCACCGACGAGGGCGGCGCCGGTCGGGCCCACGTAGGCGACGGCGAAGCCAATGACGGCGAAGGCGGCGAATGCCGCCAGGACCCCGCGGCGACGGCTCCAGCGCGGGGTGGGCGCGGATGTGCGCGGCGCTGCGGTCGGCTGACGCGTACGACCGGCCATGCCGCGGTTCGCCCGTCGGGATGGCGCAGGGATCATCTCGTCGCCGGAAGTCACAGTGAAGCGAGTCTACCCAGACCAGGGCGGAGTCGCCATCCGATGCGAGGTGGCGACGTCATGCGACGGCGAGCATGACCTCGACGACTGCGTCCAGCACAGCATCCACCTGCACTTCTCGATAGCCGCCGCGCTGCATCCGGAAGGCGACCGCACGCACCTGCTCGACGGTGACCGAGTCGCCGGTCTCGAGGTAGCGGGCGAGCTTGTCGGTCACCAGATCGACCTCGTCGATGCGGTAGCCGTAGCGCAGAGCGCTCACTCGCTGGAAGCGCCGCCCGCGCCGGCGGGCCAGCCGATCAAGGACCACCTGGGCGGTCTCGCGCGTGCGACCGACCCATTCCCGCGCGCCGGCGACCTCGAGCGCCTGCTCGCGCTCCTGCGCCGCGAACGCGTCCTCGATTCGCGAGAGTGCGGCGTCGACGGCGGCGATCAGGTACCCCCGGCGCGCGAGCGGGAAGGCGACGCTGCGCACGTCGGCCGCTGTGAGCGCGGGCCCCCCGCCGGCGTCGAACGAGTCCGCCTCGAACGCGCTGCGTGCGCGGGCGAGGAAGTCGTCGACGGCACGCCGCTCGTACCCCTTCGTGCGACCCGTCGCGAGCGGGAAGGGGGCAGGGGCCGGCGCTGCTGCGCGGGTTGCCGTCGAGGCCTCGGTACCGGGAGTCGTCGTCATGATGCCGCCAGAGGGGAGAGCAGATAGTAGAGGGCGAGAGCCGCCGCCGCGGAGGGGAGGATCGAGTCGAGCCGGTCGAGCACTCCCCCATGCCCGGGCAGCCATGAGCTCATGTCCTTGATGCCGAGGTCGCGCTTGATCATCGATTCGCCGAGATCGCCGACGGTGGCGGTGGCGAGGATCACCACGCCGATGATGAGGCCGGCCCACCACGGCAGTCCGAGCATGAACTGAGCGAGCAGGGCGCCGGCGATCAGCGCCGCGATCATCGCCCCGGCCAGGCCCTCCCACGTCTTCTTCGGGCTGATCCTCGGCGCCATCGGATGCTTGCCGAACGTCAGACCCGCGGCATATGCGCCGGTGTCGGCGGCGACCACGGTGATGATGAACGCCAGCACCCACCATTCGCCGCCTTCCTGGCTGAGCAGGACGACGCACAGGCTCGTCAGGAGCGCGACGTACAGCTGCAGGAAGCCCGCGATCAGGGCATCGCTGAGCACGGCACCGTATGTCCTGCCGTCTTTCGCGACCATCTGGGCCACGAGGCGCCACACGATCACGAACGCGACGGCCACGAACACGCTGACCCACAGCAGCCACAGTTGCGGGAAGAAGTATCCCGCGATCGCGAGGAGTGTGCCGGCGATGAGCTGCGGCACGAGATCGACTCGCCGCCCCGCCTTCTGCAGCGCCCGGGAGAACTCGAAGATCCCCAGGATGCTCGCCGCGAGGGCGAACAGGATGAAGACCCACTTCAGGAACACCAGCGAGAGCACGAGGACCGCGCCGATCGCGACTCCGATGAGGATCGCCAGGATGAGATTGCGCCCGGTGCGCTCGATGATCCGCTCGTTGGCCTGATCGAACTCCGCACGCGCGTGCGCGACCTGGTGCTCGAAGTCGCTGCGCGCCTGTCGGATATGCGACGACACGGGCACTTGCGCGACCACGGGCGCTTCGACAACCAGCGGTTCAGGAACGACCGGCTCACGTCGGGCGCTCGCCTCGCGGCGCGTCAGCGGGGGCTCCACCCCCTCGGGCGGATCGCCACCGGCTTGCGCGCCGGATGAGTCGGACATGTCGGGACGTCAGACTTCGAGGAGCTCGATCTCTTTGCGCTTGAGTGCCTCGTCGATCGCATCGACATGGGCACGCGTGAGCGCATCGAGTTCCTTCTCCGCGCGGGCCAGCTCGTCTTCGCCGACGTCGCTCTTGAGCTCGTCGAGGTCGTCCTTGGACTTGCGGCGGATGCCGCGCACGTGCACCTTCGCATCTTCGCCCTTGGTGCGCACGAGCTTGACGAATTCCTTGCGGCGCTCCTCGGTCAGCTCGGGGAGCGTGACGCGGATCAGGTTGCCGTCGTTGGTCGGGTTCGCGCCCAGGTTGGGCGTGTCGCGGATCGCCTGCTCGATCGCCTTCAGCGCCGACTTGTCGTACGGGGTCACCAGGATCGTGCGGGCCTCAGGGTTGTTCAGCGAGGCGAGCTGCGCCAGCGGCGTGGGCGACCCGTAGTAGTCGACCAGGATCTTCTGGAACATCTGCGGGTTGGCTCGCCCCGTGCGGACGGTGCTGAAGTCCTCCTTCGCGGCTTCCACGGCGCGATCCATGCGCACTCCGGCATCAGCCAAGACGTCGGCGATCACTGTGACTCCATTCGATTGATGCTCGAGCCCAGTCTAGACGGGGGGTCTCGGGCGATGTGGACCGCTCAGACGGTGACGAGGGTTCCGATGGATTCGCCGAGGAGGGCGCGGGTCACGTTCCCCGCCGGCTCCATGCCGAACACGCGCATGTCCATGCCGTTGTCCATGCAGAGGCTGAACGCGGTCGAGTCGACGACCTTGAGACCCCGCTGCAGCGCATCGAGGTAGGTGATCCTGTCGAGCTTCGTGGCGCTCGCGTCACGGCGCGGATCTGCCGTGTAGACGCCGTCCACGCCGTTCTTCGCGACGAGCACCTCGGATGCACCGATCTCCAACGCGCGCTGCGCGGCGACCGTGTCGGTCGAGAAGTAGGGCAGGCCTGCGCCGGCGCCGAAGATCACGACGCGGCCCTTCTCCATATGCCGCTCGGCGCGGCGTGGGATGTAGGGCTCGGCGACCTGGGTCATTGCGATCGCCGACTGCACGCGGGTCGCCGCGCCCGCCTGCTCGAGGAAGTCCTGCAGCGCGAGCGCGTTCATGACGGTGCCGAGCATGCCCATGTAGTCGGCGCGCCCCCTGTCCATCCCCCGCTGGCTCAACTCGGCACCGCGGAAGAAGTTGCCTCCACCGACGACGATCGCGATCTCCACGCGATCCACGGCAGCGGCGATCTCGCGGGCGATCTGGCTGACGATGTCGGGGTTCACCCCGAGCTGCCCACCTCCGAACGCCTCACCCGAAAGCTTGAGCACCACTCGTCGTGTCTTGGTCGCCTCATCGATCACGTGTCATCCTCTCGTCGAGTCCAAAGCTATCCAAGCCCGTGCGTCCGGGCATGCAAAAGGCCCGCACCGATTCCGATGCGGGCCTTCATGCGGTGCTACGCGCCGACCTTGAACCGAGCGAAGTCGGTCAGGGTGATGCCGGCGTCCTTGGCGACCTGCGCCACGGAGAGCTTGTTGTCCTTCGCGTAATCCTGGTCGAGCAGCGAGACCTGCTTGAAGAACGCGTTGACGCGGCCGTCGACGATCTTCGGCAGCGCGGCCTCGGGCTTGCCCTCGTTGCGCGAGATCTCGGTGACGATCTGACGCTCCCGCTCGACATCCTCTTCGGGGACGAGGTCGCGCGAGAGGTAGGACGGGTTCGCGAACGAGATGTGCTGAGCGATGCTCCGCGCCGTCTCGGCGTTCTCGCCCGAGTAGGCCAGCACGACGCCGACCTGCGGCGGCAGGTCCTTGCTGGTCTTGTGCAGGTAGATCTCGAAGTGATCGCCCGGCAGCGTGCGCACGCGGCGCAGTTCGACCTTCTCGCCGATGATGGCGGCCTCGTCGGAGATCAGCGTCTGAACCGTCGACGCGCCGGCGGGGGCTGTCAGCGCGGCCTCGACGGAGTCCGCGGCGACGGCGGCCGCAGCATCCGCGACCTTGTCTGCCAATGCGATGAAGCGGTCGTTCTTGGCGACGAAGTCGGTCTCGCAGGCGAGCTCGATGAGCGTCACCTTGCCGTCGACCTCGCGTGCGGCGACGAGTCCTTCGCTGGTGGAACGGTCTGCGCGCTTCGCGTTGCCCTTCGCGCCCTTCAGGCGCAGGATCTCGACGGCCTTCTCGACGTCACCGTCGGCCTCTTCGAGCGCCTTCTTGGTGTCGACCATTCCGGTGCCGAGCTGCTCGCGCAGCGCCTTGATGTCGGCGATCGTGAAGTTTGCCATGGTGTGGCGGCTCCTCTTTCTGATGCAGGTCCTAGTTCTGATGCACGCTGATGCGTGTCGTGGATGCGGCGGCGAGCCCCGCTCGGGCCTCGCCGATCGTAGCCCGTGGGGGTGTCGGCCCGGTGCCTTCTCGAAGACTGCTCTCCGGAAGGCTGGACGGACAGACACCACGCGAGGGTCTCGCGTCGGAACTACTTGGAGTCGGCGGCCTCGGCTGCAGCGACCTCGTCGGCGGTTTCGCCGGCGGCGGCCGCGATGGCCTCGTCGTGCGCTTCTGCGCCCGCGGCGTCAGCGGCGGACTCGGTGGCCGCTTCGCCTTCGACGGCCTGCTCGGCCTCGACGGCCTCGGCGAGGTCCTCAGCGGCGATCGCCTCGTCGGCGACCTTCTCGGTCTCGGCGGAGGACTGCTCCGGCGCGCCCGACTCGAGCAGCTCGCGCTCCCAGTCGGCCAGCGGCTCGGCCTCGGCCGACTCGTCGGTCGGGTTGTGACGCTGGATCAGACCTTCGGCCGCAGCATCCGCAATGATGCGGGTGAGCAGTCCGACGGAGCGGATCGCGTCGTCGTTGCCGGGGATCGGGTACTGGAACTCGTCGGGGTCGGCGTTCGTGTCGAGGATGCCGATGACGGGGATGCCGAGCTTGGTCGCCTCGTTGACCGCGAGGTGCTCGCGCTTGGCGTCGACGACCCAGATCGCCGAGGGCGTCTTGGTCAGGTTGCGGATGCCGCCCAGCGACTTGTGCAGCTTGTCGAGCTCGCGCTTCTTGAGCAGGAGCTCCTTCTTCGTGAAGCCGCTGTCGGCCGGGTTCTCGTAGTCGAGCTCCTCGAGCTCCTTCATGCGAGCGAGGCGCTTGGACACGGTCTGGAAGTTGGTCAGCAGACCACCGAGCCAGCGCTGGTTCACGTAGGGCTGGCCGACGCGCGTCGCCTGCTCGGCGAGGATCTCCTGTGCCTGCTTCTTGGTGCCGACGAAGAGGATCGTGCCCCCGTGGGCGACAGTCTCTTTGACGAACTCGTACGCCTTGTCGATGTAGGCGAGCGACTGCTGTAGGTCGATGATGTGGATGCCACTGCGCTCGGTGAGGATGAAGCGCTTCACCTTCGGGTTCCACCGGCGGGTCTGGTGTCCGAAGTGCACGCCGCTGTCCAGCAGCTGGCGGATGGTGACGACGGCCATGGCCGTTCTCCTGTTCTCGGCGCGCGGGCGCCGCTTGCGGTTTTTCCGCCGTGCCTGGTGGCCGGCGATCCTGTTGCTCGGCGCACGCCCGCTTCCACGATGTGTCGTGGGAGACCGATGGGGGTGGATGCCGTGCTGCTCGGGGAGCATTGTTCTCGAGAAGCACTGTGAGCACGCGAAGTCACCCCGACGAGCGGGGTGCTGCCGCAAGTGTATCAGGTGGGCCTGGGCGAGCTCGGTCCTCCCCACCCCGGTCGCGCACGACGGCTCTCCGCCGTTTGCCGGATCCCTGCACCGACGAGAGCCGCGCCCCGCACGATGGGGCGATGGTGATGACACGCGTAAGCGCCGCCGTGCTTGTGATGGGGATCTTTCTCGGCACGGCGGTGACAGGCGCGTCGGCCTCCGCCCCCTCACCGGCCGGCTCGGCCGGTGATCTCCGCTCGCTCGGCTGGGTGTGGCCGCTCGCCGCGGTGGTGACCGCCCCCTACGTCGCCCCACCGCATCCGTACGGCGCAGGCCATCGCGGCATCGACCTCGCCGGCGACATCGGAGCACCTGTACGGGCGCCGGCGGCCGGCACGATCGCGTACGTCGGGGCGATCGCAGGTCGGGGAATCGTCACCATCGATCACGGCGACGGGTTGGTGACGACCTTCGAACCGGTGGAGAGCACGCTGGAGGCCGGGGCAGCGGTCGCGCGCGGCGAGGAGGTCGCGACGATCTCCGTGGGGGGCCACGCCGCGCCGTCGACCCTCCACTTCGGCGTCCGGCTCAACGGCGAATACATCAACCCGATGCTGTTGCTGGACTCCGTTCCGCGCGCGGTGCTGCTGCCGTGCTGCTGAGCCTCGGCGCGAACTAGGCGCGGGGGTGTGCCAGCCGGTAGGTCGCGGCGAGTCGCTCGCTCGAGACGTGGGTGTAGATCTGCGTCGTCCCGAGGCTCGCGTGGCCGAGCATCTCCTGGACGGCGCGGAGATCGGCGCCGCCGTCGAGCAGGTGGGTCGCAGCGGAGTGCCGGAGAGCGTGCGGCCCGACCGTGCCCGAACCGACGACCGGTCCGAGGGTGCGCGCGACGACGTCGTAGACGGAGCGGGCGGAGATGCGCCCGCCGCGGGCGCCGAGCAGCATCGCTCGTTCCGCGGGTGCGTCGGCGGGGCGGCGGGCGGCGAGTGCAGGGCGGCCTCGGACGAGATACGCATCCGCGGCGCGCAGCGCCGGGAGCCCGAAAGGAACCACGCGCTCCTTCGATCCCTTGCCGAGCACCCGCACGGTGGCGCGCTGGCTGTCGAGATCGTCGAGGTCCAGACCCCGCAGCTCGGACACGCGGATCGCCGCGCCGTACAGCAGCTCGAGGACAGCGTGATCGCGGAGCGCGATCGGATCGCCGTCCGCGGCCCGACGGGCGGCGTCGTCCAGAAGGTCGGACATCGCTGCGGCCGTGGCGATCCGCGGAAGGGTTCGTCCGCGCTTGGGTGCCATCAGTCGCAGGCTCGGGTCGACGGCGATGTGTCCGGCCTCCAGCGCCCAGTCGAAGAAGGCCCGGACGGCCGCAGTGCGCCGGCCGATCGTCGAACGGGCAAGACCCGCCTTCGTGCCGGCCCACAGCCATTCCCTGAGGCGCTCGAGGTCGACATCGGCCAGCTCCCGATCCCCGATCACGGCGACCAGATCGGCGAGATCCGAACGGTAGGCGCGCACGGTCGCGGGTGAGAGACGCCGCACATCGCGCAGGTGGGTGGCCCACGCATCCGCCGCCTCATCGATCCGCATGATCACAGCATGGCGCTGCCCGTGCGCGCCCGGTCGCCGACGCTCCGGTGCGGCCGGCACCGGTCACCGCGCGTCGGCGACCAGGCGCCATCCTCTCGGCCCGCGTTCCACATCGCCGTCGAGCGCGAAGAAGCCCAGGACGGCGCCCACATGGTCGGGATCCATACCCGCCTGGCGTGCGATGTCGATCGTTTCGCGCCATGCCCGGGTGCTCAGCGCGTCGCGCACGCGTGTCGAGTCGTCCGTGCGGGCGGTACCGTCGCGATCGGCGGGCGACGCGTCGATCCCGGCCAGCTCGCGAACCTCATCTACGCTCGTCACACACCGCGCGTCGACCTCGCGGATCAATCGATGGCAGCCCGCAGACGTGGCGCTCGTGATGGGGCCGGGGACGGCGCCGAGTGGGCGGCTGAGCGCCGAGGCGTGGGCGGCGGTGTTGAGCGACCCGCTGCGCCATCCCGCTTCGACGACCACGGTCGCGTCGCTGAGCGCGGCGATGAGTCTGTTGCGCTGCAGAAAGCGCCAACGGGTCGGCGCCGACCCGCACGGCACCTCGCTGGCGACCACACCGTTCGCGGCGATCTGCTGGATGAGGTGTGCGTGGCCCGAAGGGTAGGGGCGTTCGACACCGCCGGCGAGGAGGGCGACCGTGATGCCCCCGGCGCCAAGCGCGGCGCGGTGAGCCGCCCCGTCGATCCCGTACGCGGCGCCCGAGATCACGCGGCACGCCGCGTGCGGCGAGGTCGCCGGCGAAGTCGACCGCGACGCGCTCGCCGTAGCCGGTCGCCGCGCGGGCTCCGACCAGGGCGATGGAGGGGCGGAGCCTCTCGAGGATCGCCGGGTCGCCGCGCACCCACAGTGCCAGCGGCGCATGCGACCCGAGATCATCGAGCTGTCCGGGCCAGAAGGCGTCGCCGGGCTGGACCAGACGGACGCCGTGCCGCCGCGCGACGTCCCACCCCGCACTCACCGCCGCCGGATCCAGCCGTGGACGCCAACGCTTCAGGCCCGCGCGGAACTCGTCGGGCGACACGCTCGCGACCTCGGCGATCAGGCCACTGCCCGGTCGGCTCGACCGCACAGCGGCGAGGGCTTCTGCTGCCCCGAGCGCCGCGATCAGGCTGCCGGCCACGCCATCGCCCGGCTCTGTCAGCGCGTTCCAGATCGCGAGGGCGTGCCGCGCCGTGGCTTCGTCGTCGTCGACGAGCGCGCCGGGATCGACGAGCCCGACGAGGTGCGTGCGAGCGGAGGCCGGCGACGGATCGATCGAGGTCACGGGGTGATTCCCTTCTTGAGGTACAGCGCACGGCCGACGTGACCCAGAGTGAGACGCTCGTCGCCGGCGAGGTCGGCGATCGACCAGGCGACCCTCAGCACGCGGTCGTAACCGCGGAGGGTCAGCGCGCCGCGCTGAAGCGCGACGTCCAAAGGCCTCCGGACGGCCTGGTCCGGAGCGACCGGCCCGTTGCGCAGCCACGTGCCGGCCACGTCGGCGTTGAGCCGCCATGCCGTGGAGCGCAGTCGTCGGGTCGCCCGGTCGCGTGCACCGCGCACGCGCTCCCTGGCCGTGTGCGTCGACACCGCAGGAGAGGAACCGGGCCCGAGCAGCGACGAGACGCGCTGCATGGCCAACTCGATGTCCATCCGGTCCAGGAGCGGACCCGAGAGCCGCGCCGCGTACCGACGGATCGCATTGGCCGGGCACACGCACGCGCCGCCGACCACGCCGTAGTTGCCGCACGGGCACGGATTGGTCGCGAGGACCAGTTGAAATCGTGCGGGGAAGGATGCTGCGACCCCCGAGCGATGGATCCTGATGGTTCCGCTCTCCAGGGGCTGACGCAGCGCGTCCAGGGCATGCGAGGCGAACTCGCCGGCCTCGTCGAGGAAGAGCACCCCCTCGCTCGCCCGCGCGATCGCTCCGGGCCGGATCACCCGGCTGCCGCCGCCGACGAGGGCCGCGGCACTCGCGCTGTGGTGGGGGGCCTCGAACGGCGGTGTATGAGTGAGCGCGCCGACGGGCTCGCCCGACAGCGACCGGATCGAGGCCACGGCGAGGGCCTGTCGATCGTCCAGGGGCGGAAGGATCCCGGGAAGACGGCGCGCGAGCATGGTCTTGCCCGCTCCCGGTGGCCCGCTCATGATCATGTGATGGCCCCCCGCGGCCGCGACGATCATGGCTTCCACGGCGTCGGCCTGCCCGATCACATCCTCGAGATCGAGCACCTCTGACGCAGCGGGCGCCGACGCGGCCGCGAGCACGGGCTCGAGCATCCGCTCCTCGACGTCGGCTCCGTGCCACCGCGCGACGTCGGCGAGACAGACCGCTCCGAGCACCTCGACGCCCTCGACCAAGCGGGCCTCGTCGAGATTGCCGAAGGGGACGACGACGCGCCGGATGCCGGAGCGGGCCGCGGCGAGCACGGCGGGAAGCACGCCCGGAACGGGGCGAAGCCGGCCATCGAGGCCGAGCTCGCCGATGTGGACGGCCGACGCCACGGAGCCGGCATCCATCCGGCCTTCGGTGGCCAGCGACGCGATCGCGATCGCGATGTCGAACCCCGATCCCTGCTTGGGCAGGCTCGCCGGCGAAAGGTTCACGGTCAGGCGCCGACGCGGCAGAGGGAGATCACTGTTCGCGCACGCGTTGAACACCCGCTGGACGGCTTCGCCGAGAGCCTTGTCCGGCAGCCCGATGATCTTGAAGTCGGGAATCTGGTTCGAGAGGTCGGCTTCGACCTCGACGAGCTCGCCGTCGAGCCCCACGAGAGCGACCGAGAGGGTCCTGGCGACGGTCACGCGACGTTCTCGATGTGCTCGATCGAGCCGGTCAGCGGATCCGGGCCGATGATACCGATCGCGTCGATGCGCAGCCGTCGACCCTGCACCGCCTCGGGGTGGGCCGCGACCCATGCCATCGTCAGCCGCCAGAGCCGGCTGCGCTTGCGGGCGTCGACGGCTTCGAGCGGATGCCCGAATCCTGCGGTCCGTCTCGTCTTGACCTCGACGACCACGATGTGGCCGGCGCTCGCCACGACCAGGTCGAGCTCACCGCCGGGTGCGCGCCAGTTGCGATCGAGCACGACGAACCCGCGCTCTTGGAAGTGCCGCGCCGCGCGCTCCTCGCCCGCGCGACCCAGGACATCTTTATCAGCCATGGATCGATCGTGACGCCGCGCGCACGCCCGCGACCCGAGACCGCGGCAACCGGTGCAGGGGCCGTCGAAAACACGTCCTGGGGAGGAGTCCCGCACAAGGCTCCGGGGTGAATTCCGGGGTGGAATCTGAGGCGATCACGCCGAGCGGGCGCGCGCCTAAGATGGATGCACCATGGATGACGAAGTCTTCGAAGACTATGACCGCGAACTGGAGCTCGCCCTCTACCGCGAGTACCGGGATGTCGTCGCACAGTTCCAGTACGTGATCGAGACCGAGCGCCGGTTCTATCTTGCGAACGAGGTGAACGTCGTCCGCAAGGACACCGAGCACGACTTCTACTTCGAGATCTCGATGACCGACGTGTGGGTGTGGGACATCTACCGGGCCGACCGCTTCGTCAAGTCCGTGCGGGTGCTGACCTTCAAGGACGTCAACGTCGAGGAGCTGTCGCGTCGCGACTTCCACCTACCGGAAGAGCTGTCGCTCGACTCCTGATCGGCCTCAGAACAGCGTCGGGGCGTCGGTGATCGACCAGGACGCCCGGTGGTGGGCACTGATGCCGTGCGCCCGGATCGCCTCACGGTGCTCGGGGCTCGCGTATCCCTTGTTGCGCGCCCACTGATATGCCGGCAGCTCGTGGTGCAGCTCGACCATGAGCGCGTCACGCGCGACTTTGGCGATCACCGATGCCGCGGCCGCGCTCGCGCAGTCGCGGTCGGCCTTGATCACGGGCCGCACGGTCAGCTCCGTCGCGCCGGCGGGCCGGATGTAGTCGTAGTTGCCGTCCAGCAGCACGATCGCATCCTCGGGAACCACCCCGAAGACGCGCAGCTCGGCGATGGCCCTGATCGCGGCGTTGCCGAGGGCCCGCATGATCCCGACCTCGTCGATCTCGGCCGAACTCGCCCATCCCACGGCGCTGGCCGACACCCACGACGACGCGCGGGCCGCGACATCCGCTCGCCGAGCCTCGGGGACGAGCTTGGAGTCGCGCAGGCCCGCGGGCACGCGCCGACGCGCGTCGGCGGCATCGACGACGGCCGCACCCACCGCGACGGGCCCGGCGAGCGAGCCGCGACCGACCTCGTCGCAGGCGATGACGAGGGGATGCTCGCGCAGCAGGCGTCGTTCGAGCGTCAGGCGCGGCTCGATGACCGTCATGGAGACGTCGTACTCCCCGTGACCACGGCCGTTGCGGGGGTCGGAACACCGGCGAAGACCTCGTGGTGGAAATCGAGGACACCGAACCGCGCGAGCGGCCAGGTCGTGAGGAACGCGCGCCCCACGACGTTGTCGAGCGGAACGAAGCCCTTACCGGGCTGATCGGTGTTGTAGCGGGAGTCGCGCGACTCGTTCCGGTTGTCGCCGAGCACCCAGAGCGAACCCGCAGGAACGGTCACGTCGAAGGGAACCGACGAAGCGGGGTCGCCGGGCCGTAGCCGCAGGTACGACGACTCGTTGATCGGCACGTCGTTGACGGTGACCTGGCCGATGCCGTTGCAGCACACGACGTGATCACCCGGCAGGCCGATGATCCGCTTGATGAGGTGGTCGTCGCTGTCTGGCGCCGACAGGCCGACGAGCGACAGCGCCCAGTCCGCAGCCTCGACGAACGCCGGCCGTGCGGGCTTGGCGGGTGCGGTCAGCCAGCCGCCCGGATCACGGAACACCACGATGTCGCCGCGGGAGAACCCGCCGAACTTCGGCGTGATCTCATCCACCAGGATGCGGTCGTCGATCTGCAGGGTGTCCTTCATCGACCCGGAGGGGATGTAGAACGACCGCACCAGGAAGGTCTTCACGAGGAAGGAGACCAGGACGGCGATCAGCACGATGACCAGCACATCGCGCAGGAAGATCAGCCACCCCCGGCGACGCGGGGCCTGCGCTGTGGATGCGTCCGATGACGGCGTGGGGCCGGTCGAGGCTGTCTTCTCGGTCGTCATGGGATCCTTCACCGGTCACCGTGAATCGGAGAGCCGCACCGTGAAGAATCGTACACGGCGTACTCCCCGCAGACGGCGAAACCCCGCGGCCGATGGCCACGGGGTTTCGCTGAAAAGAGAGCGTCAGCGGTCGCGCTTCTCCTTGATCTTGGCCTTCTTGCCGCGGAGGTTGCGCAGGTAGTAGAGCTTCGCGCGACGGACATCACCGCGGGTGACGACCTCGATGTGGTCGATGACCGGGCTGTGCACGGGGAACGTGCGCTCCACGCCCACCTGGAAGCTGATCTTGCGGACCGTGAAGGTCTCGCGCACGCCATCGCCGGAACGGCCGATGACGATGCCCTGGAACACCTGGATGCGGGAGCGGGTGCCCTCGGTGATGTTCACGTGCACCTTCACGGTGTCACCGGGGTGGAATTCGGGGATGTCGGAGCGCAGCGAAGCCGCGTCGACGGAGTCGAGGATCTGCATGGTCGATCACTTCCTGAGGCCGCCACAGGTCGACCGCGAGAGAGAGGGAAAGGATGTCGCGTGCCCGATGTCGCCGGAGAAAGCCGGACGACGGACTCCCCTGAGGCAGAGCCGGGTCAGGGCACAAAGATCCATTCTGCCACGGATGCGTCATCCGTCAAAAACGGGTCAGGCGGTGGGCGGCTGCTTCTCGGCGATGACGAACACATCGTCGCTCACGGGCTCTGTCCGCGGGGGCTGCGGTGGGATGTAGCCGACCCCTTCGGCGGTGCGGAGCACGATAGCGGCCGACCCGCGGGCTTCGCGCCACAACTGCCACAGCTCGAGCCAGAACAGCCCGACCGCGACGAAGACCGTCAGCACCATCACCGGTGCCCACCACGCCTGATTGAAGAATCCGAGCGAGATCGTGAGCAGGTGCCATACGGCGAAGCCCGCGACATCCCACCACGAGACGGCCCGATGCGCGCGCACGGTCCCCCTGGCTCGCACGAGGAGCGTGAGGAGGAGCTGCCCGATGAACACGGACGGAATCGCGAGGAACAGCACCCAGGCGAACGCCCAGCCCCCGGCGTTGAAGATGCCCCAGCCGACCAGCAGCCACAGGGGAAGGAGGAAGGCGGCAGGAATCAGCCACCCGTAGAACGCCCGACGAACCCACATGGGACTGATCGTACGCCCGCCGCAGGCGCCTGGCACCGGCGGACGGGAGACGCTGAGCAGCCTCTCAGCCCGAGCCTCCCGCATCCGACAGAATGGAGGGGTTGAAGGGATCACGATGATCGAACTGCGCACGCCGGCCGAGATCGACGCCATGCGTCCGGCCGGACGCTTCGTCGCCGAGACGCTGGCAGCGCTGCGCGACGAAACGAAGGTGGGAACGAACCTCCTGGCGATCGATCGCCGGGTCCACGAGCTGATCCGGCGCGCCGGCGCCGAATCCTGCTACATCGATTACCACCCCTCGTTCGGCGCCAGCCCGTTCGGAAAGGTCATCTGCACGTCGATCAACGATGGGGTGCTCCACGGGCTCCCGCACGATTACGCGATCCGCGACGGCGATCTCGTGTCACTCGATCTCGCGGTGTCGATCGACGGCTGGGTGGCCGATTCAGCCGTCTCATTCGTGGTGGGAACGCCGCGCGAGGAAGACCTCGCGCTCATCGACACCACGCAGCGCGCTCTGGATGCCGCGATCGCCGCAGCGACGGTCGGCAATCGCGTCGGCGACATCTCCGCGGCCATCGCGGCCGTCGCACGCGCTGACGGGTATTCGATCAACACCGACTTCGGCGGCCACGGCGTCGGTCACATCATGCACGGCGACCCGCACATCGCGAACGACGGCAGGGCAGGACGGGGATATCCGCTTCGCGCCGGGCTCGTGGTGGCCCTCGAACCGTGGTTCCTGCAGACCACGGACGAACTCATCACCGACGCGGACGGCTGGACGCTGCGCAGCGCAGACGGCTCGCGCGGGGCGCATTCGGAGCATACGATCGCGGTGACCGATGAAGGCCCGATCGTGCTGACAGACCGCAGCTTCCTCGGCGTGGACTGATATGCCCGCCGCGGTCGAGGTCGAGGGCCTGGTCAAGGCCTACGGGCACAAGGTCGCGGTCGACGGCGTCTCGTTCCAGATCCAGCCCGCCGAGACCTTTGCGCTGCTCGGGCCCAACGGGGCGGGCAAGTCCACCACGATCGAGATCCTGGAGGGCTACCGGCACCGCAGCCACGGTGCGGTGCGGGTGCTCGGAGTGGATCCCCACCGAGGCGGCTTGGAGTGGAAGGCGCGACTCGGGATCGTGCTGCAGACGACGGGTGAGAGCGGACCGGTCACCGTGCGCGAGCAGATCGCGCACTTCGCGGCGATGTACCCCCGCCCGCGCGACGTCGACGAAGTCATCGCCGCGGTCGGGCTGGAATCGCAGCGCAACACGCTCATCCGCCGTCTCTCCGGAGGTCAGCGGCGACGCGTGGATGTGGCCGTGGGCATCATCGGCCGACCGGCCCTCCTCTTCCTCGACGAACCCACCACGGGGTTCGACCCGGCCGCGCGTCGCCAGTTCTGGGACCTCATCCACTCGCTCAAAGACGAAGGGACGACGATCCTGCTGACCACCCACTACCTCGACGAGGCCGCCCAGCTCGCCGACCGCGCAGGCGTCATCGCCGGAGGGGCGCTCATCGACATCGCGCCCATCGATCAGCTCGGCGGCGAGGAGGCGCGGATGCCGGTGGTCCGATGGTGGAAGGAGGGCGTGAGGTACGAGGAGCGGACGTCCGAACCGGGTGCGCTGACCGCGCGCCTCTTCCGCGAGCTCGGCGAGGTGGCCGGGCTCGAGGTGATGCGACCGAGCCTCGAAGACGTGTACCTCGCGATGATCGGCGCGGTCGATGCCGAACCGGCACGCGAGTCGGCGGCGTGAACTCCGGCGCCCCTGACGGGATCGCCCCGCTCCCCCGCGGCCGATCGGCACGGATCGGCGGACTCCGCGTCGGCTACGAGGTGCGTGCGTACTTCCGTCAGACCGACACGCTCTTTTTCACCTTCCTCTTCCCGGTGCTGATGCTCGCGATCTTCGCCACCGCGTTCAGCAGCCAGTCGTTCGGACCGCCGGGTGCAACGATCAGCGCGGCGGCGTACTACCTTCCGGGGATGCTGGCCGCCGGCATCCTGCTCTCGGGTCTGCAGAATCTGGGAGTCGACATCGCCGTCGAGCGGGCGGATGGGACGCTGAAGCGCTACGCCGGCTCGCCGATGCCGATCGGCAGCTACTTCATGGGCAAGATGGGCCAGGTCGCCGTGACGGCATCCCTGCAGGCCGCGGTGCTCATCGTCGTCGCGTGGGCGGTGTGGAAGGTCGAACTGCCCTCGACGGCCCAGGCGTGGGGGACGTTCGCGTGGGTTTTCGTGCTGGGGGTGTCGTGCTCTGCGGTGCTGGGTATCGCGGTCAGTGCGGTCCCGCGATCCGGCAAGTCGGCGCAGTCCGTCATCGTGCCGATCGCGCTGGTGCTGCAGTTCATCTCGGGCGTGTACATCGCCTTCGACGTCCTGCCGGAGTGGATGCAGCAGATCGCGAGCGTGTTCCCGCTGCGGTGGACCGCCGCCGGGATGCGTGCGGTCTTCCTCCCCACCGACTTCGAGAGCGCCGAACCCGGAGGCACGTGGGCGCTTCCCCTGGTCGCGATCGTGTGCACTGCCTGGCTCGTAGTCGGGCTCATCGTGTGCGCGCTCACGTTCCGCTGGAATCCGAAGGATCGCTGACCGGTCCGCAGGGCCGCGATCAGTCCTGCGAGGCGGGGTGCTCCTGCGCGCTTCCGATCACGACGCTCTCGCCGATGCGATGGACGTGGACGTTGTTGGTCGAGCCTTCGATCCCCGGAGGCGCCCCGGCCGTGACGACGACGACATCGCCCGTGACGGCACGGCCGTTGCCGAGCAGAACTTCGTCCACGATCCGCATGAGCGCGTCGGTGGTGCCCACGCGCGGAACGAGGAACGTCTCGACACCCCAGGTGAGCGCCATCTTGGAGCGCGTCTCGGCGAGATCGGTGAACGCGAGGATCGGCACGCGGTGGCGCAGCCGCGACATCCGCCGCGACGAGTCGCCGGACTGACTGAACACGCACACATACTTCGCATCGACGAAGTCGGCGATCTTCGCGGCAGCGAGCGTCAATGCGCCGCCCTGGGTCTTCGGCCGCGTGCCGAGCGGCGCGATGCGGTCGAGGCCGTGATCCTCCGTCGACTCGATGATCCTCGCCATCGTCCTGAC
Source organism: uncultured Microbacterium sp. (assembly GCF_964244775.1). NCBI lineage: Bacteria > Bacillati > Actinomycetota > Actinomycetes > Micrococcales > Microbacteriaceae > Microbacterium > uncultured Microbacterium sp. The sequence goes on along the minus strand of NZ_CAXTJR010000001.1, from coordinate 518,155 downwards.
GACGGCGATCGGATCATGACCCACGCCGGTCTCGCCCGAAAGCATCACGGCATCCGCGCCATCGAGTACGGCGTTGGCGACATCCGACGTCTCGGCGCGCGTCGGCACCGCGGCGGTGATCATCGACTCCAGCATCTGCGTCGCGACGATCACGGGCTTGGCCCAGCGCCGCAACTCCTCGACCGCACGCTTCTGCACGATCGGCACCTCCTCGAGCGGCATCTCGACGCCGAGATCTCCCCGGGCGACCATGACGCCGTCGAACGCGTCGATGATCTCGTGGAGCGCGTCGACCGCCTGCGGCTTCTCGACCTTCGCGATGACCGGGACGCGTCGGCCCTCTTCGGCCATGATCCGGTGCACCGGCACGACATCCTCCGCCGACCGCACGAACGAGAGGGCGACGAGGTCGACGCCCAGACGCAGCGCCCAGCGCAGGTCGGCCTCGTCTTTGGGGCTCAGCGCCGCGACGCTCAGGGCGCGGTCGGGCAGGTTCATGCCCTTGTTGTTGGACACCGCCCCGCCGACGACCACTTCGGTCCGCACGCGGGTGCCGTCGGTGTCGAGCACGCGCAGCCGGACTCTGCCGTCGTCGACGAGGATCGCATCGCCCGGCTCGACCTCGGCGGGGAGGCCGGCGAAGGTCGTGCCGACCAGCTCGCGGGTGCCCTGCACGTCCTCCGTCGTAATCGTGAAGACATCGCCCTTGGCGAGGAGGTGCGGGCCGTCGGCGAACCGGCCGAAGCGGATCTTCGGACCCTGCAGGTCGGCGAGGACGCCCACGGCGTGGCCTGTGGCATCCCCGGCACGGCGGACGTGGTGATAGGCGCTCTCGTGGTCTGAGTGCGTGCCGTGACTGAGGTTGAGTCTCGCGACATCCATCCCCGCGCGCATGAGGCCCTCGATCGCCTCGTAGGAAGACGAGGACGGGCCGAGGGTGGCGACGATCTTGGCACGGCGCATCGAGACTCCTGTCGTGGCGGGATGCTGCCGATCATCGCGGAGCGAGGACACCCCCAGGTGAACGAGTCGTGACGAATCGTGTCGCGCGAGTCGCTATTGCCCGAGGAGATCCGGGCGTCGCGTCCTCGTGCGCTCCACCTGCTGTTCCCGCCGCCAGCCTGCGATCGCGCCGTGGTTGCCGCTCAGCAGCACGGGTGGCACGTCCTGCCCACGCCACTGCGCCGGCTTCGTGTACGAGGGGTACTCCAGCAGCCCGTCTTCGTGCGACTCCTCGACGAGGCTCGCCGGGTTGCCGACGACGCCCGGAACGAGACGCCCGACCGCCTCGATCATCGCCATCGCCGCGACCTCGCCGCCATTGAGCACGTAATCGCCGAGACTCAGGAGACGTACCTCACCCAGTGACGCCGCGTGCGTGAACACGCGCTCGTCGATGCCCTCGTAGCGACCGCATCCGAAGACCAGATGCGATGCCTCGGACATCTCGCGCGCGGCCGCCTGCGTGAACAGTTCGCCCGCCGGCGACGGGAAGATGAAGATCGGCGGTTGGTCTGCCGGAGCATCGGCGGCGATCGCCTCGAGCGCCTCGCCCCACGGCTCGGGCTTCATCACCATGCCGGCGCCTCCGCCGTACGGGGTGTCATCGACCGTGCGATGACGATCATGCGCCCAGTCGCGCAGGTCGTGCACCCGCACGTCGAGCAGGCCTCGCTCCCGCGCCCGACCCAGCAGCGACACCTCGAGGACGTCGAAGAATGACGGGAAGATCGTCACGACATCGATGCGCACGTCAGTCCTTCGCGGAGTCGTCCTCGGTCGGCTCGGGCTCCGCATCGTCGGGGAGCTCTTCGAACAGTCCGGGCGGAGGCGTGACGATCACTCGGCCGCCGGCGATATCGACCACCGGCACGATCGCCTTCACGAACGGGACGAGCACTTCCGCCTCACCGTCGGCCCCACCGGGGGTCCGCACGATGAGCAGGTCTTGGGCGGGGAAGTGATCGACGCGGATCACGCGGCCCGCCACGAGCCCGTCCCGCACCACATCGAGCCCGACGAGTTGATGGTCGTACCAGGCGTCGTCCTCGGCCACAGCGGCGTCGTCGTCCTCGTCGATCCAGAGGATCGCTTTGACGAGGCTCTCGGCGACGTCACGATCCTCGACGCCCTCGAAGAACGCAACGGGGTGGCTGTTCATCCAGCGGAACTCGCGCACCGTGAGCGGTTTGCCGTGCCAAGGCGATGCCTCGGGCACCTGCAGCGTGAACGTCGCTCCCGGCACGAATCTGCCGTCGGGATCGTCGGTGAACAGCTCCAGCTTGAGGGCGCCCTTGAGCCCGTGGGCCTTGACCAGCCTGCCGACGCGCAGCTGCGCGCGGGGGGTCTTGTCTGCCTGGACGGGTTCTTCGGATGTCGCCACGTCAGTCATCGGCGACGTCGACGCGGACGCGCCGACCATCGGCGAGGGCCGAGATGAGCGTGCGCAGAGCCTTGGCCGTGCGACCGCCGCGCCCGATGACGCGACCCCGGTCATCGGGGTGCACACGCACCTCCAGGACGTCGCCGCGCGGCGACGAGGAGGCGCGGATGGTCACGTCGTCCGGGTGATCGACGATCCCCTTGACGACGTGCTCGAGCGCGGCGGACAGCACGACGACTACTCTGCGTCGGTCGCGTCAGCGGTGTCGTCGGCCGGAGCCTCGACCTTCGCCGACGTCTTCTCGGCCTTGGGCTGGAGGACCGACTTCTTGGCGGAGTCGATCTCGAACGGAGCCTTCGGCGCGCGCACCTTGACGGTCGAGACCGCGTTGGCGTCACCCTTGAACTTGCCCCAGTCGCCCGTGAGCTTCAGCAGCGCCGCGACCTGCTCGGTCGGCTGCGCGCCGACCGACAGCCAGTACTGCGCGCGCTCGGAGTCGACCTCGATGAACGAGGGCTCCTCGGTGGGGTGATACTTGCCGATCTCTTCGATCACGCGACCGTCGCGCTTGGTGCGCGAGTCGGCCACGACGATGCGGTAGTAGGGCGCACGGATCTTGCCGAGGCGCTTGAGACGGATCTTGACAGCCACAATTCTCCTGAATGGTGTGATGAGGAAGGAACCGGTCGTCCGGGAGAGTGGGGTGCACACCCGGCGGAAGCTCAGAGGAGGACAGCGGTGCTGGATAGAGGGTCGAGCACCACGTCCGACCCCCCATTCTCCCACATGACACACCGTTTCACGAACACTGCCGCGTGCGGGGCGGATCGGATGTCGCGTGCCAGACTGGGCCGATGACGGTGCCGTTTGCGACATCCGCCCGCTCATCGGTGGGTATCGAGTGGGAACTCATGCTCGCCGACGGCGAGACGGGCGACCTCGTCCCCCGCGGGCCCGAGGTGATCGATGCCCTCGAGGATTCGACCGCGCTGGAGCGCTTCACCGTCACCGGTGAGCTACTGACCAACACCGTCGAGGTGACGAGCGGAATCGGTGACACGGTCGAGGCCGCGGTCGAAGACATCGCGGATGCCATCGCCGCCGTCCGGGCAGTCACCGACCCGATGCAGATCGAGCTGCTGTGCGCCGGCAGCCACCCCTTCGCACAGTGGTACGACCAGCAGGTGACCGACAAGACGCGGTACCACACCCTCATCGAGCGCACCCAGTGGTGGGGCCGGAACATGATGATCTGGGGCATCCACGTGCACGTCGGCGTCGAAGACGTCAACAAGGTCTTCCCGATCATCAACGCCCTCTCCGTCTACCTGCCCCACCTGCAGGCACTGTCGGCCTCCAGCCCGTTCTGGGCGGGCGAGCGCACCGGGTACGCCTCGAATCGTTCCCTCGTGTTCCAGCAGCTCCCCACCGCGGGGCTCCCATGGCCGCTGGAGAATTGGTCGCAGTACGAGGACTACCTCCACGACATGGAGCGCACCGGCGTGATGGCCGACGCCACCGAGGTGCGCTGGGACATCCGCCCCGCTCCTCGGTGGGGCACGATCGAGGTGCGCGCGTGCGACGGCATGTCGACGCTGCCCGAACTGGCCGCGGTGGCCTCGCTCGTGCAGGTGCTCGTGGAGCACTTCTCACGCGAGTTGGATGCCGGGCGCGAGCTGCCGACCATCCAGCCGTGGTTCGTGCGCGAGAACAAGTGGCGCTCGGCCCGATACGGGCTGGACGCCCGGGTGATCGTCGACAGCGACGGCACCCAGGTGGAGGTGACCCGTCACCTCCGCGACCTCGTCGAGCGGCTCGGCGATGTCGCCGTCGACCTCAGGTGCGCGCGCGAGTTCGCCGGTCTGGAGTCGATCCTGACCCAGGGGGCGAGTTCCACGCGTCAGGTCCTGGTCGCGGACGCCGCCGGCGGCGACCTGCGTGAGGTGGTGCAGCACCTGATCCGAGAGTTCCGCGCGGGTCCGACGCTGCGCGATCACCTCGCTGCACTGAGACACTGACGACCCGCGCACAGCCAGGGCCGCGATCCCACCAGGAATCCACCCAGCCAGTGTGCGTACCGTGGACGCGTGTCTTCCCTCCGGTCGCGAGCAGCCGTCGCGCTCCTGCTCGTGGCACTCATGGCGAGCAGCGGATGCGCGGCCATGATGCCCGCCGCGGACTCGACCCCGTCGGCGACACCGCTCCCGGCTGCGCCCGAGCGCACTCCGGATCCTGACCAGACCGCGCCGCCGACCCTCGACGCACCCGTGATCGTCACGATCGGCGACTCGATCATGGCGGGCTACGGCCTGGACACCGGCGACGACTGGCCTTCGCTCATGGCCGCCCGCACCGGCGCCTCGGTCACGAACCTCGCGTGCAGCGGTGCGGGGTTCATCGCCGAGGGCGACTGCGGCACCGATTACTCGGGCCTGATCGACGCCGCGATCGCGGCGTCTCCCACCGTGGTGATCCTGCAGTCCTCCGACAACGACGACGGCGAGAGCGATGAAAGCCTCGACGACGCGGCCATGTCTATCGTGGTGGCCCTTCGCACCGCACTACCGCACACCAGCATCATCGGGATCAGCACGCTGTGGAACCAGCCGTACGACGAACCGGACGAGGTCGCGTCGAGCTCGATCGCGCTGCAGACCGCGGTGGAGGCGGTCGGCGGCACCTTCGTCGACATCGGTCAGCCGCTGCAGAACGGGGAGGGGCTCATGCAGTTCGACGACGAGCACCCCACCGCCGCCGGTCAGCAGGTGCTGCTGGATGCGATCACGTCGGCATTGGCCGGCGCGGGCATTTTCGTCTAACGATCAGCCGTTCCCGAGCAGCTTCTGCAGCTCGGCGATGTCGGCGGCGGTCGGCGCACCCTTCGCTCCCGTTCCGAGCCCGAAGCCCGAGCCGGTGGGTGCCGCCGGCGCAGCGTTCGCGGCTCCGGCGGCCTCCGCTGCGCGCTTGGCGGGGTTACCCGACCGCGACACGGCGCGGGCTTTCTGCTGCTTGCCCCGCTTGGAGGATGCGCCGGGTCGCCCGGCACCGGGTACCGGGCCCATTCCGGGGATCTGGGGAACGCCCCCGCGCGCGACGGTCTTCATCATCTTGGCGGCTTGGTCGAATCGGTTCACGAGCGCATTGACATCCGTGACGGTCATCCCCGAGCCGCGGGCGATGCGCAGGCGACGAGAACCGTTGAGGATCTTCGGATTGCGCCGCTCCCCCAGCGTCATCGAGCGGATGATCGCCTCGGTGCGGTCGATCTCCTTCTCGTCGAAGTCGTCGAGCTGCTGCTTCATCTGGCCCATGCCCGGCAGCATGCCGAGCATCTTCTTCATCGAGCCCATCTTCTTCATCTGCTGCATCTGCTCGAGGAAGTCCTCGAGGGTGAAGCTGTCGCTCGCGAGCTTTTCGGCGACCTTGAGCGCCTCGGCCTCGTCGAACGCGTTCTGCGCCTGCTCGATCAGGGTCAGGATGTCGCCGAGATCGAGGATGCGTGAGGCCATGCGGTCGGGGTGGAACGGCTCGAGATCGTCGAGCCCTTCACCTGTGGAGGCGTAGATGATCGGTCGTCCAGTGATCGAAGCCACCGACAGTGCGGCACCGCCTCGGGCATCGCCGTCGAGCTTCGAGAGGACCACGCCGGTGAAATCGACGCCGTCCTGGAACGCCTTGGCGGTGTTGACGGCATCCTGACCGATCATCGCGTCGATGACGAACAAGACCTCGTCCGGATCGGTCGCCTTGCGGATGTCGGATGCCTGCTTCATGAGCTCGGCGTCGACACCCAGGCGGCCGGCGGTGTCGATGATGACGACGTCGTGCTGCTGACGGCGTGCAACCTCGACACCGTCGCGCGCGACCTGCACGGGGTTTCCGACGCCGTTGCCGGGTTCGGGCGCGTAGACGGCGGCGCCTGCCTGCGCGGCGACCACCTGGAGCTGATTCACCGCATTCGGACGCTGCAGGTCAGCGGCGACGAGAAGTGGCGTGTGCCCCTCCTTCTCGAGGAGCTTCGCGAGCTTGCCGGCGAACGTCGTCTTTCCGGATCCCTGGAGGCCGGCGAGCATGATCACCGTCGGCGGGTTCTTCGCTAACTGCAGGCGCCGCTGCTGTCCGCCGAGGATCGCGACGAGCTCTTCGTTGACGATCTGAACGACCTGCTGCGCGGGGTTCAGCGCACGGTTGACCTCATCGCCGAGAGCGCGCTCACGCACCTTCGCGGTGAACTCCTTGACGACGGGCAGGGCCACGTCGGCGTCCAGCAGTGCGCGCCGGATCTCGCGGACGGTTCCGTCGATGTCGGCCGGCGTGAGCTGACCCTTCTTGCGAAGGTTGCGGAAGGTCTCGGTGAGTCGGTCGGAGAGAGTGCCGAAAGTCGCCATGATCCGCCAAGTTTACGCGACGGGATCGTGGATCAGGATGCGGCGGCCGGAAGCACCGCGGCGGCTGGAAGTGTTGCCACGACCGTCAGCGCTCGATCCAGCACACTCCCGAGCGCCCTGCGCCCCGGGCCTTCGTCGGCCCACAGTTCCACGGACGCCAGCACCGCACCGCCGTAGGCCGCGGCGAGCACCTCGGCCCGCAGGGCATCCTCGCCTCCGCGGCGCAGCCGATCGGCGACCGCGCGCGCGATCCTGGCTCGTCGGAGAGCGGACTCGCGTTCCAGCTCGTCCTCGATTCCCATCGCGGCGGAGTTCGCCATCGCCAGCGCGAGGCTTTCCGGCTCGAAGTCGTCGGCGATCTCGGCGACCGCGGCGCGCACGGTGGTCGCAGCATCCGGTCCCTCGTCCGAGTGCAGGCGTGTGCGGAGGGCGGCGATGCGCTCGTCGAGGGCGGCCCAGAGCACATCGCCCTTCGAGGAAAAGTAGTTGAAGAAGCTCGAACGGCTCACGCCGGCGCGCGAGGTGATGTCGGCGATCGACGTCGCGTCGTAGCCGCGCTCCAGGAAGAGTTCGCACGCGGCCTCGGCGAGCACCTCGCGCGACGATGCGCGGGGCCTGCCGGTCCGCGGCTCGGAGCTCATGCCTCCAGGGTAGGGGGCGCGACAGCCCGAGTGACGCGTATTGTTGGACGCGATCCAATAACGCCACGAGCGAGGAGCGGACGTGCTCGAGATCCTGAACGCCGGGCTGGCACCGGCGTACATCGCCTATCACGACGGCTGGGCGCTGCAGCGACGCGTCCATGCCGAAGTCGTCGCCGGTGCGCGACCCGACACGCTCATCGTGCTCGAGCACGAGGCGGTGTACACGGCGGGCAAGCGCACCGAGCCGCAGGAGCGGCCCACCGACGGCACCCCGGTCATCGACGTCGATCGGGGCGGCAAGATCACCTGGCACGGCCCGGGCCAGCTGGTGGGATACCCGATCGTCCGGCTGCCCGAGCCGATGGACGTCGTCGCCCACGTCCGTCGCCTGGAGCGACTGCTCATCGACGCCCTCCGCACGCACGGCGTCGAGGGTTACCAGGTCGCAGGGCGCAGCGGCGTCTGGGTCCGCCGCCCCCTGTCAGAGGACAAGGTCGCTGCGATCGGGGTCCGCGTCGAAAAGGGCGTGACGATGCACGGGTTCGCGATCAACTGCGACAACTCGCTCGCGGGCTTCCGCGGCATCATCCCGTGCGGGATCACGGATGCCGGGGTCACGACCGTCAGCGAGATCGTCGGCGCCGACATCGCGCCGGCCGACATCCTCGACACGGTGACCGGCACGTTCCGCGCCGAGTACGCCGCGGAGTACGAAGGAGCACGAGCATGAGCGCGTCGGGACCGGACGGGCGCAAGCTCCTGCGGCTCGAGGTCCGCAACGCCGAGACGCCGATCGAGCGCAAACCGGAATGGATCAAGACCACCGCCCGCATGGGACCGGAATACACCGCCCTGCAGCACCTGGTGAAAGACGAAGGTCTGCACACGGTCTGCCAGGAAGCCGGATGCCCCAACATCTTCGAGTGCTGGGAAGACCGCGAGGCCACGTTCCTGATCGGCGGCTCGCAGTGCACCCGTCGCTGCGACTTCTGCCAGATCGACACCGGCAAGCCGGCCGACTACGACACCGATGAGCCGCGGCGCGTCGCCGAGAGCGTACGGCAGATGCGCCTCCGGTACGCCACGGTCACCGGGGTGGCGCGCGACGACCTTCCGGACGAGGGCGCGTGGCTGCACGCCGAGACAGTGCGCCGGATCCACGCAGACAATCCCGGCACCGGGGTCGAGATCCTCGCCACCGACTTCTCGGGCAATCCCGCGCTGCTGGGCGAGGTCTTCGAGTCTCGCCCGGAGGTGTTCGCGCACAACGTCGAGACCGTTCCGCGGATCTTCAAGCGCATCCGTCCGGCGTTCCGTTACGAGCGCTCTCTGGACGTCCTCACCCAGGCGCGCGATTTCGGCCTCATCACGAAGTCCAACCTCATCCTCGGGATGGGCGAAGAGCCCGAGGAAGTGGTGCAGGCGCTGCAGGATCTCCACGACGCGGGCACCGACATCATCACGATCACCCAGTACCTCCGCCCCACCCCGCGGCACCTCCCGGTGGCCCGCTGGGTCAGGCCGCAGGAGTTCGTAGAGTTCAAGGAGGAAGCCGAGCGGATCGGATTCCTCGGAGTGCTGGCGGGCCCGCTCGTCCGCTCGTCGTACCGCGCGGGGCGGCTCTGGGCGCAGTCGATGATCTCGAAGGGCCGCGAGATCCCGCCGCACCTCGCCCACATCGCCGAGGCGGCCGACCTCGGCTTCGCCCAGGCGGTGTGAGTCAGCGAGGGACGACTAATCGGCGCTGGTGACCGATTGGACTTCGCCCTCGGAGCTGAGGTTGACCAGCAGCACGTCGTCGGTGGCGTCGGGGTCGAGGGCATACTCGAGCACCGCGAACGGGTCTGAGCCGCCGTGCTCATCGGCCAGGATCGTCATGCTCATCAACTGCAGCGAGCGGATGATGTCGATCGGCGTGTCTCCGGAGATGTCGACGAGCAGCTCCTCGATCTGGTCGCCGAGCGCCTCCTGCTGCTGCAGGGTGTATTCGGTCACCTCGCTCGCGCGGTCATCCAGCTCCGAGACCATTGCGTTGCGCGCAGCGAGGTCGATCGCCTCGATCGATGACACCATGGCCGCGGCGACATCGAGGGCTGCCTGCGACACGTCGTCCTGATCGGGCGCGGTCAGGTCGACGGTGACCGTCTGGTCTCCGAATTCGACGTTCTCCGACCAGAAGATCGATCCGTCAGGTCCGGACTCCAAGAGCCCGAAGAAGTCGTGTTCGATCGCCATCTCCCCATGAAACCAGCGCGGCGCCCCGGACGGTAGTGCGGATGCGCGTGTCCGGCATTGTTTTCCTGAGAGCGGAAGAATCACTCCACCAGCGACGCGGCGAACACGTGCGGCGTGAAACCGGTCAGATCGCCGATCCCTTCGCCCTGCCCCAGCAGCTTGACCGGTATTCCGGTCTTCTCCTGGACTGCCAGCACGAACCCACCCTTGGCCGAGCCGTCGAGTTTGGTCAGCACGAGGCCCGTGACCCCGGCGTGCTCGAGGAACGCCTGGGCCTGCAGTACACCGTTCTGACCCGTCGTCGCGTCCAGCACCAGGAGCACCTCGCTGATGGGCGCCTGCTTCTCGATCACCCGACGGATCTTCGTCAGCTCGTCCATCAGGCCGCCCTTGGTGTGCAGGCGGCCGGCGGTGTCGACGAGCACGATCTCGGTGCCGGTCCGCTTCGCGTACTCGATCGTCTGGAAGGCGACGGATGCCGGATCCTGGCCTTCCTGCTGAGGGCGCACGATCGCGGCTCCCCCGCGCTCGGCCCACGTCGCCAGCTGGTCCACCGCGGCGGCGCGGAAGGTGTCGGCCGCGCCGACCACGACCGAGCGCCCGTAGCGCTGGAGGAACTTCGCGAACTTGCCGATCGTCGTGGTCTTGCCGACCCCGTTCACCCCGACCACGAGCACGACCGCGGGACGCTCGGTGAGCCGCAGCGTCGTGTCGAACTTCGCGAAGTGCTCCTCGAGCGTTTCGCGCAGCATCCGCTGCAGATCCTTCGGATCCGTGGTGCGGTACCGATCGACCTTCTCATGCAACTCGTCGACGATGCGCTCGGTGATGTCCGGGCCGAAGTCGGCGGTCAGCAGCGCGGTCTCCAGGTCGTCCCACGTGGTCTCATCGATCGTCGGCTTGACGAAGACGCCGCGCAGCGCGCGGCCGAGCGACCAGGAGCTTTCTGCCATGCCGAGAAGCTTACGAGGCGACGCGGTCGCCGACGCGCTGGCCGACCACCGCGGAGACGCCGTCCTGTCTCATCGAGACACCGTAGAGCGCATCGGCGATCTCCATCGTGCGCTTCTGGTGCGTGATCACGATCAGCTGGCTGCTCTCGCGCAGCTGCTCGAACACTCCCAGAAGGCGCCCGAGGTTCGCGTCGTCGAGTGCCGCCTCCACCTCGTCGAGGATGTAGAAGGGGCTCGGACGCGCCTTGAAGATCGCGGTGAGCAGGGCGACCGCCGCGAGCGAGCGCTCCCCTCCGGACAGGAGCGACAGTCGCTCGATCTTCTTGCCGACCGGGCGCACCATCACCTCGATCCCGGTGGTGAGGGGCGAATCGGGATCGGTCAGCGAAATGCTGCCCGTCCCGCCCGGGAACAGGATCGGGAACACCTCGCCGAACGCGATCCTGGTGTCTTCGAACGCGGCGAGGAAGATGACCTGCATCCGTTCGTCGAGCTCGTCGATGATGGTCATGAGGTCTTTGCGCGTCTGGGTCAGATCGGCGAGCTGCTCGGTCAGGAACTTGTGTCGCTGCTCGAGGGCGGAGAACTCCTCGAGCGCGAGCGGATTGACCCGCCCGAGCTGAGCGAGCGTGCGCTCCGCATCCTGCAGACGCCTGCGCTGCGCGGCCCGATCGAAGTTCTCGGATCCCTCAGCGTCCGGACCATATTCCGAGATCAGAATATCTTCCTCGAGGCTCAGCTCGGAGAGCACGCGTTCGAGCAGGCTCGAGGCGTGCAGCCGCTTCTCGTGGATCTTCAGCTCGAGTCCGTGCACCACCTCGGTGAGGCCGGCGAGGCGTTCGCGGACGGATGCCTCGCTCCTGCGCAGGTCGGTGAGCTCAGCGGTCACCGCAGTGCGGGCCGATTCCGCCGTGGCGAGGTCGACCCTCGCCTGGCTCACCGAACGGTCGGCCGAATCCAGGAGCGCCGGCAGCTGCGCGGCGACCTCTGCCGCGATGTCGCGCTGCGCCCGCCGGATCACGGCGCGACGCGCGGCCTCTTCGGCCGCCGATCGTTCGCGTTCGCGCTGGCGGACGAGTCCCGTCACACGCGCTTCGCCCGCGCGCATCCGCTCCTTGAGCGTCTCCACATCCAGTCGCGCGCGCATCTCGGCGTCTCGCGCGACCTCGAGCGCGCTGAGCAAGCCGTCGCGGGCGGATGCGTCGAGGATGGGCCGCGGCGCTTCGACTGCCGCGGCGTACCTGTCGCCGGCGACGCGAGCCGCCGCTTCCGCATCCTCCACCGCCGCCTCGGCCTGCCGCACGCCGGCGGCGAGCCGATCGCACTCGGCGACGGCCGCCTCGTGCCGGACTGTCGCGCGGTTCACGTGCTCCGCGTGCGCGGCCAGCGCCGCATCGTGCGCACGGAGGGTCTCCAGTGCCGCCTTGGTGTGGCGTCGCGCATCTTCCAGGCCCCGCACGCCCTCCGCGAGGGCTTCGCGCAACGTGTCGACGATCACCGAGACCTCGGCGAGGCGATCGGTCGCGGCATCGCGTTCCGCCGCGAGTTCCAGTCGTGATCGGCCGCCGCCGGAACCGGCGCGGACGGTGTGCGCGGTGACGACCTCACCGGCACGGGTGACGATCGTCACGCGTGCCGATGAGGTCGCGATCGCAGCGAGCGAAGGTGCCGCGGCGGCAGCGGCATCCAGATCATCGGCGATCATCGTGCCCGCCAGGATCGCGAGGATCCCGTCGGGGGCGCGCACGACGTCGGTCGCCGCCACGATGCCCGAAATCGCGGGTAGGGCCGGTGCGCGATCGGGCCCGGTATCGGCTTCGGCGATCGCGATGTCGACGACGCCCAGGTCGTCGCTGCGCGCCGCCCGTGCGAGGTCGTAGGCCTCGTCGCGGGTGCCGACCAGCACGCCCTCGGCGAGGGGGCCGAGCGCGGCAGCGATCGCCGCTTCGAACCCGGGGGTCACCTTGACCGAGTCGCCGATGAGGCCCAGGATCCCCGCGCCACCCCGCGCGACGAGCTCGGCCGCGGCGTTACGGATCTCGAGCGCGCGCCCGAGTGCCCGGGTCTGCGCGGTCAAGGCCTCCGCCTCGCGCTCGGCGGCGTGCAGCCGCTCGCGCAGTGCGCCTACCTGGGTCTCGGCCTCAGTGGCCGCGCGCTGCGCCTGCTCGTACGCGCCGGCGTGCGCCGCCGAACCGTCCTCGGGAACCAGATCCGGGTCGACGCCCGCGAGCACCTGCTCGGTCTCGGCTCTGCGGGCGGTCGCCGCATCCAGTGCGGCGCGCTGCCGCTCCAGTCCCGCGCGCACTGCGGCGAGGGTGGACGCGGCGGCTTCGGCGCCGCCGCGCAGGGAGGTCAGGCGCATGTCGTGCTCAGAGACCAGAGCACTCTGCTCGGCGATGTCCACGTCGAGCGCGTCGAGCTCGGCGCGGGCGCGCACGACATCGCGGCCGGCGGAGGCTGCAGCATCCTGAGCTCCGCCCAGGCCGTCCGAGATCTCATCGATCTCGGCGCGGGCCTCATCGATCGTGGCCTGCGAAACGGTCGGATGCTCGAGCGCGGCGTCGTCGTCCGCACCGAGCAGCGCGAGCCGCTGCCCCGTCAGGGAATAGAGCGAGCGGAGCCGCTCCTGCACGCGCTCGAGCGCGAAGGTTACGCCGCGGGCCTCGTCGACGGCGATCGACTGCTGCCCGGACTCGAGCTGAGCGATGCGTGCACGCACGTTCTCGCCCTGATCCTGAAGCACGAGCCGCTCGGTGTGACGCTCCTGCTCGCTGCGGGCGTGCCCGGCGAGCTCCGCGCGCAGGGTGAGCAGCTCATCGGCGAACAGCCGCGCTTTGGCGTCGCGCACGACCGAAGCGATCGTCGCGGCCTCGCGCGCGATCTCGGCCTGACGGCCGAGAGGCTTCAGCTGGCGACGCAACTCGCCGGCCAAGTCACTCAGGCGCGTGAGGTTGGCCTCCATGGCGTCGAGCTTGCGAAGCGTCTTCTCCTTGCGGCGACGGTGCTTGAGGATGCCCGCGGCCTCCTCGATGAACCCCCGCCGATCTTCGGGGGACGCCTGCAGCACGCTGTCGAGGCGACCCTGCCCGACGATCACGTGCATCTCGCGACCGAGACCCGAGTCGCTGAGCAGCTCCTGCACATCCAGCAGGCGGCAGGTCGATCCGTTGATCGCGTATTCGCTCGCGCCGTTGCGGAACAGGGTGCGGCTGATCGTCACCTCGGAGTACTCGATCGGCAGAACACCGTCGTGATTGTCGATCGTCAGCTGCACCTCGGCGCGGCCGAGCGGCCCTCGAGTCGCCGTACCGGCGAAGATGACGTCTTCCATCTTCCCGCCGCGGAGGGTCTTGGCTCCCTGCTCCCCCATCACCCACGCGAGCGCGTCGACGACGTTGGACTTTCCGGAGCCGTTCGGCCCGACGATCGCGGTCACGCCCTGCTCGAAGGCGAAGGTCGTCGACTGCGCGAACGACTTGAACCCTTTGAGCGTCACGCTCTTCAGGTGCATGAACGCGCCCTTTCCGGCCGATGGATAGCGCGTTTCACGCTACCCGACAACCTGCCCACGACGAGGCAGGCGGGCCGACAGCCCCGCAGCACCGCGCTCGGCGTTCCGTGCGGGGACACGCCCGGCTCTCCACCGATTCTGGGAATCAGCTTGACGCGCGTATCCCGGGCGCGCTAGCGTCACTCTTCGCGTCAGAAGTCGAAAGGAGGTCACCCATCATGATCAACATGAACCACGCCGCCAGCTGTGCAGCCACCCCCACCGGTACTGCTGCGATCGCTGCGCCATCGCGCCACACTCCGTTCGGAGGAGTCGCCCGTGGGGTGACCCCCTCCTTCCGCGCATTCGCACCCGCGACGGCGTAACCGCACCCCGCGAGAGCTCCGCCTTCTCGGCGACACCTGCCGGTGGCCTCAGCGACCGCGACCGCGTTCATCGCCCCGCCGCGCGCATCCCGTCCGCCTCGCGCATTCCGCGCCCGGCCGACGGCCTGTTCGGGTACTCCCGACGACATCGCTTCCACTCGAAAGAGAAGATCATGAACGACCTCCTCGCTCCCGTCCGGTCGCCCGACCAGGAACGGCAGCACATCCTGTCCCATCCGCCCCGGCTCGGCCCGCGCCCGTCACTGGTCGATCGGCTCTCGCTGCGGGTCGGCCTCTGGTTGCTCCTGCGCGGTCAGCGGCGCCTGAATCGCAGCGCCGACCACGCCGAGCAGTACCGAGTGCTCGCCAACGAGCGTGCACGCGCGGAGCGCGAGCGCGGCTCCGTCGGCGAGCACCTGCTGCGGCATGTCCGCGCATGACCGCTCTGTGACCCGGGATCGCTTCGGCGATCCCGGGTCACCCGCACCGCGGCAGAACTGCACCCATTCCCTTTTCCGGACACCATCGACGCATCCGAAGGAACCGCCCATGTACTCTCCGCCGACAGACCTCGAATTCCGGCTCATCCCCATCCCCGCCTCGATCGATTCACCCGACGCCGCCGACTTCATCGAAATGGTGCGCGTGCGCAACCTCGTCTACCTCGAGATCAACGGGCACGACGACGAGCGGATCACTCCCGAGGAGCTTCTGCCCGCCATGCAGCCGACCGAGTACGAGATCCGCCTCTTGTGGCTCGTCCTACTCGACGGCGAAGCGATCGGGCGCGCCGTCGTCGACATCCCACTCGAAGAGGGCTCGAAGGTCGCGTTCTGGCGCATCGAGCTGCTCCGCTCGTCGTGGGGCAAGGGAATCGGCAGCGCCGGGCACGACCTCGTGGAGCGCGTCGCCCGCGAGCACGGCAGAACCGTGCTCCAGTCCTGGGCCGCACACCCCGACATCGCCGGCCCGCGCCTGTCGCCGCCGACCGGGTTCGGCAGCATCCCCGACGATCATGCCGCACGCTTCTATCGGCACCACGGATATTCGCTCGAGCAGGTCGAACGCAACAGCGCGCTGGACCTGCGCGACGCCGTGCCGCGGCTGGAGGAACTCCTCGCCCAGGCGGTCGCCGCGTCCGCGGACTACGAGGTCGTGCAGTGGTTCCTGCCCACTCCCCCGGAATTCGTGGCGGGCTATGCCTGGATGAAGTCGCGCATGATCACCGACGCCCCCGCCGCCGCCATGGAGTTCGACGAGGAGGAGTGGGACGCCGCCCGTCTGGGCCGCCACGAGGCGATCTACCTCGATGCCGGCCGGCCGCTCCAGGTGACCGCCGCTCGGCACATCGCCACGGGCGAACTGTGCGCCTTCAACGAGCTGGTGATCGGGAACGACCGCACCGAGGCGACGCACCAGGAGGATACGCTGGTGCTGAAGGAGCATCGCGGCCACCGACTGGGCCTGCTGGTCAAGTGCGCTGCGCTGTTGGCGTGGCGCGAATTCGCGCCCGAGTCCGCCCGTGTGCTCACCTACAACGCGGAGGAGAATCGGCCGATGCTCGACATCAACGAGGCGATGGGCTTCGTTCCGATCGCCTACGAGGGCGCATGGAAGAAGGTGCTCGATGCCTGACACGAGGGCGCGGCAACGCGTCGAGGTCACGATCGTGCCGGTGCGGATCCCGCCGGATCTGGATGGACCGTACTCCGACGACTTCCGCAGCGTCATCCATCTCGGCAACCTGCTCTGCCGTCACGACGCAGGTCACGACCATTTCGACCAGGAGCCGGCCGAAGAGCTGCCGTTGTGGCTCGACCAGACGGATGCGACCCGCCTCGCCTACATCGCCCGCCGCGACGGCGTCGACATCGGCGCCGTGACACTCACGATCCCGAACGACGAGGGCACCACGACCGCCGAGTTCGACCTGTGCGTGCACCCCGATCATTGGGGAGAGGGCGTGGAGGAGGCGCTGCTCGCGGTGACGGAGCAGGTCGCGCGGGAGCGATCGCGCGACATCATCCAGACCTGGACGCTGCACCGCAGCGACCAGGGAGGGCGGCGCCTGAGGCCGCCGACCGGCTTCGGCACGATTCCCGCGGACGATCGCCAGACGGTGTTCATGATCGATTCGGGGTACACGTTCGAGCAGACCGAGCGCAACAGCACGTTCGACCTGCACGGCCCGATCGATCTGGTCCAGCGCATGCAGCGCGACGCACTTCGCGTGGCAGGCGACCGATACCGGCTGGTCACGTGGACTACGCCGACACCTGCCGAGTACGCCGAGGGGTTCGCGTACGCGATCTCGCGCATGGCCACCGATGTGCCGAGCGGCGACATGGTCTTCGAGGAGGAGGCGTGGGATGCGGCGCGCGTAGAGCGACGGGATGCTCGGCTCCTGGCGGGCGGCCACACCGTCTCGGTCGCGTGTGCGCAGCACGTTCCGAGCGGGCGCATCGTCGCCTTCAATGAGCTCATGATCGGCTCTGATCACTCGCGTTCCACCCACCAGTACGGCACGCTCGTGCTCACAGAGCATCGCGGGCATCGTCTCGGGATGCTCGTGAAGACGGCGAACCTCCTGCGCTGGCGCGAGCTGGTGCCCGACTCGCCGCGGGTCTCGACGTTCAACGCAGAGGAGAACCGGCCGATGCTCGACATCAACGAAGCGATCGGATTCACCGCGGCCTCGTACGCGGCCGCCTGGAAGAAGGTGCTGGACTAGCCCTCACTCGGATGCCGCGGCCGCCGGCATCCGCTGACAGTACGGGCAGTAGTGGCTCGACCTGTTCATGAACGAGGCGCGAACGATCGCCCTGCCGCAGCGATCGCACGGCTGAGCCGTGCGGCCGTACGCGTGGAGGGAGTGCGCGAAGTACCCCGCCTGGCCGTTCACGTTGACGTACTGGGCATCGAAACTCGTACCGCCTTCGGCCAGCGCCTTTTCCAGCACCGCCCGCACTTCGGCGAGCAGGCGATGCACGGTCCGGGTGGACAGCTGCTGGGCGGGAGTCTCGGGGTGCACGCGCGCGGCCCAGAGCGCTTCGTCGGCGTAGATGTTGCCCACGCCGCTGATCACGGTCTGATCCAGCAGTACCCGCTTGATCGCCGATGCCTTGCGCCGCAGCGCCTCGCGGAATCGCGCGTCGTCGAACGCAGGGTCGAGCGGATCGCGGGCGATGTGTGCGACCTGGGTGGGGACGCTCGACTCGAGGGTCCCTCGACCGCCGGGCGCGGCATCCGGTGTCGCCACGAGCCGGTCGATCGCGAGTGAGCCGAATGTGCGCTGATCGGCGAAGACGAGGGCGAGTTCGCCGTGACGCGGATGCTCCAGGGAGAGGCGCACGCGCTCGTGACGCTCGGCGGGGGCACCGGGCTCGCGCAGCAGCAGCTGCCCGCTCATGCCCAGATGGGCGATGAGTGCCTCATCGGGCAGGCCGGGCGCCGGTGCCAGCGGCAGCCAGAGGAATTTTCCGCGTCGCGCCGCGCCCGTGAGAGCTCTGCCGGTGAGGGCCGCCTCGAAGTGGGCGGCTCCGCCGGCATGCCGGGTCAGCGCCCGTTCATCGTCCGCGCTCACGCTCGCGATGACGGCATCCGTCACCGCAGGCTCGAGGCCGGCGCGGACGACCTCGACCTCGGGAAGTTCAGGCACGACGAAACTCAGGCACGACGGAGCTCAAGCACGGTCGGCGAGCGTGCGCCACGCGAGCAATGCGGCGGCCATCTCGGCGTGCTTCTTGCTCGTACCGGTGCCCTGCATCTGCACGCCGTCGACCGAGACGGTCGCGATGAACGTGCGGTCGTGGTCTGGGCCCGATGACTCCACGCCGTAGACCGGCGGAGCGGCCCCCCGGTGGGCGGCGAGTTCTTGGAGGCTCGTCTTCGGATCCATGGCAGCGCCGTAGCGCTCCGGGTCGGCCAGCAGCGGCTCGACGAGCCGCAGGACCAGCGTCGTGGCGGCGTCCGCGCCTGCAGACAGGAACGTCGCCCCGATGATCGCCTCCATCGTGTCGGCGAGGATCGAGTCCTTGTCGCGGCCACCGGTCTGGTTCTCACCACGGCCGAGCAGGATGTACTGCCCCAGACCGATCCGCCTCGCGACCTCCGCGAGTGCGACCGTCGACACGACGCTCGCCCGCCGCTTCGCGAGCTCACCCTCGTCGAGTTCGGGGTTCGCGGTGAACAGCCGAACCGTCACTGCCTGCCCGAGAACGGAATCGCCGAGGAACTCGAGCCGTTCGTTATGCGGCAGCTGGCCGTTCTCGTACGCGAAGGAACGGTGGGTGAGCGCAAGCGACAGAAGCTCGGGGTCGATGACGACCCCGAGCTTGTCGGTGAGCATGCGCCGCTCCAGCGTGACGTCGGTCAAGATTCGCCGGAAGGGGCGATCAGACGTCGGCGACCTTGCGGCCCTTGTATTCGAGGAACAGCTCGGTGCCCTGCGAGTCGGTGACGACCTTCGCCTGGTGCGGACGGCTGTAGACCGTCTTGCCGTTCTCGACGGTGGCGGTCAGCGTGATGGGCGCCGCCTTCCACTGCGCGCGGCGCGACCGGGTGTTCGAGCGGGAGACCTTCCGCTTCGGGGGGTTACCTGCCATGGCTTGCTCTCTTCCGTGCTGTCTTCGATGTATACGGCGGCGATGAGGTGCTACGCAGGGCGCGGCGCTTCATCGTCGTGGTCTGGGGTGTATTCCTGGAGCACTGCCCAGCGTGGATCGGAGGGCGTGCGCTGCTCTTCACCGGCCATATCGGCCAGTCGTTCGCCCGTGCTCGCATCGAGACCGGGGCAATCCGGCTGACACACCGGCTGAAACGGGAGCGACAGGACGATCGCATCCCTGACGAGAGTTTCAAGATCCACGTGGTCGTCTTGAACCTCGAAGTCAGTTGCTTCGTCACCAGGATACGCGAAAAGCTCCTGAAACTCGACTTCGAGCGGTTCGGTGATGTCGATGAGGCAGCGTCCGCAGATCCCGGTGTACTCCGTCTCGACGCTGCCGGAGATCAGAATGCCCTCGTGCACCGACTCCGCGCGCACGTCCAGCTCGAGTGGTTCGCCCTCCGCGACGGCGACGAGACCCTCTCCCCACTTGTCGGGAGCGGGGGTGTCGATCATGAACTCGCGCATCTCTCCGGCGCGGTGGACGATGTCTCGCACCTGAAGGGCGAACGGTCCGGGGCGATGTCTTCTCACGGGGGTCAATCGTACCGGCGCCCGGATGGGAGGGCGCCGAGTCAGCCCCGCTCGGCGCCCGTGTCGAGGAAGCGCGCGACGGCAGGGGGCACGAACGGCGACACATCTCCGCCGAGCGCGGAGACCTGGCGGACGAGTGAACTGGACACGAGCGCGTGGGCGGGGTCGGGCAGCAGGAAGACCGTCTCGACATGCGCGAGATGACGGTTCACGATCGCCATCGGCGTCTCGTACGCCACGTCGATCTGAGATCGGATGCCCTTCACGAGCACTCCCGCACCCACATCCGTCGCGTAGTCGACCAGCAGTCCCATGCTCCACGCGGCGATGATCACTTCGCCCTCGATGTCGCTCTCGGCGATCGACTTCTCCAGCAGCACGAGGCGCTGCGCGATGGGGAGCATGGCCTCTTTGCCCGGGTTGTGCACCACGAGCACGTGCAGCTGATCGTAGAGCGCGGCCGCGCGCCGGATCACGTCGAGATGACCGAGGGTCGGAGGATCGAATGACCCGGGTACGACGGCGATCCGGCTGTTCATGCACCCACCCTAGCGAGCGGCGGGGTCTAGTTCTTCGCCAGGGCGGCGCGCTCCTGCATCCCGACGCGGCGCTCGATCGATGCGGTGAGGCCCGGGTGTCGCAGAAGCGCCGGATCGTGGGCGAGCACCCGTTCGGCCTCGGCGCGGGCTTCGGCGATCAGATCGGCATCCTTCACCACCCGCAGCAGCCGCAGCGACGACCGTGCACCCGACTGGGCGCCGCCCAGCACATCGCCCTCGCCCCGCAGTTCCAGATCGACCTCGGCGAGCGCGAAACCGTCTGTGGTCGCCGCAACCGCGTCCACCCGCGCGCGGGCCGGGGTGCCGGCCGGCGCCTCGGTCACCAGCAGGCAGAGCCCGGGCACGCCGCCCCGACCCACCCTGCCGCGCAGCTGATGCAGCTGCGACACGCCGAACCGATCGGCCTCCAGGATCGCCATCGTCGACGCGTTGGGCACGTCCACACCCACCTCGACCACTGTCGTCGCCACGAGCACGTCCAGCTCGCCGCGCGAGAAGCGCTGCATGACGGCATCCTTCTCGTCCGACGGCATCTTGCCGTGCAGGATCGCCACGCGCACGTGCTGGAACGAGGGATGCCGCGACAGCAGGTCGGCCGCCTGCACGACCCCCCATCGGATCCGCGTCGCCTCGCCGTCGACGACCGCTGCACCCTCGGCGAACGCCACGGGTCCGTCGGCGGTGTCGTCTTTCGCGGATGCTTCGGCGTCGATCGCAGGACACACCACGAACGCCTGCCGGCCGAGCGCCACCTCTTCCGCGATGCGGTCCCACACCCGGCCGAACCAGGCCGGACGCTCCGCGAGCGGCGTCACGAACGTCTGAATGCCGGCGCGGCCTTCCGGAAGCGTGCGGATCGTCGAGACGTCGAGGTCGCCGAACACCGTCATCGCGACGGTGCGCGGGATCGGCGTCGCGGTGAGCACGAGCGCGTGCGGAGAAAGGCCTTTGGCGCGCAGGGTCTCGCGCTGTTCGACGCCGAATCGGTGCTGTTCGTCGACGACGACGAGTCCGAGCTCGGCGAAGGTCGTCGTTTCGCTGAGCAGGGCGTGGGTGCCTATGACGATCAGCGCCTGGCCGGACGCCACGCGCAGCGCCGCCTTGCGGCGCTCGGCCGCATTCAGCTGACCGGTGAGCAGCGTGGGCATGAGTTCGGGAGCGAGCTGCGGCCCGAGCATCCGCGCGATCGAGCGCACGTGCTGACCGGCGAGCACCTCTGTGGGCGCGATGAGCGCCGACTGGCCGCCGGTCTCGGCGACCTGCAGCATCGCGCGAAGCGCCACGAGGGTCTTGCCCGAACCCACCTCCCCTTGGACGAGGCGGTTCATCGGCCAGTCGCCCACCAGATCTCCGGCGACCTGGGTGCCGACGGTCACCTGATCGACGGTGCGCTCGAACGGGAGCATCGCGTCGAAGCGCTCGAGCAGCCCGCCGGGCGAAGCGGGCCGCGCGGTCGCCGAGAGGGCGCGGACGAACTGCCGCTGCTGCAGGAGGGCCGCCTGCAGAACGAAAGCCTCGTGCATCCGCAAGGTGGCCCTGGCCTGCTCGATCTGGTCTTCGAAGTCGGGGCGATGGATGCGCAGGAGCGCAGTGCGCGCGTCGAGCAGTCCGTGACCGGCGCGGAAGGCCTCCGGCAGCGGGTCTTCGACCTCGCCGAGCCCGTCGAGCACGAGCGCGGCGATCTTCTGGAACTGCCAGCTCGCGATCGTGCTGGTGGCCGGATAGATAGGAATCGGGAGGTTCGCATACGCCTCGGCCGTCAGCCGCGCCTCGGCTTCGTCGTCGAACAGCTCGTAATCGGGATGGGCCAGCTGCTTCGCGCCGCGGTATTCGCCCACCTTTCCCGAGAAGATGCCCCGGCGCCCGGCGTGGAGGTCTTTGATGCGCCACGACTGATTGAAGAACGTGAGGGACAGCTCGCCCTGGCCGTCGCTGATCACGACCTCGAGGATCGATCCCTTGCGGTTCTGCATGCGTCGCTCGTTCGCGCGGCGGATCTCGGCGACGATCGTGACGGGCTCGCCGAGCGGGAGGGACGAGATCGGGGTGAGCTCGCCCCGGCGCGCGTAACGGCGGGGGTAATGGGCGAGCAGATCTCCCGTCGTCTTCATGCCGAAAGCGCGCTGCAGCGCCGTTGCCGTCTTGCCGCCGACGGCGCCGTCGAGGCGCGAATCGAGGGTGAACGACATGCTGAGAGTCTAGGCAGGGGCATGGACGGCGTGCGGCTGCGTCGCCGCACCCGCGATGCGCGGGGCAGCCGCGTCCAATATTGTGGCGGAATGATCCGACGCCTCGTGTCGCGCCTGTACTGGGCAGGCAGCCGCTGGACCCTCGCCACCGAGCCCCCGCCGACTCAGCCGACCGTCGTGCTGGGCGCGCCGCACACTTCCAACTGGGATTTCCTGCTCATGCTCGCCATCGCCTGGCGCCTGCGCATGAGCATCCGCTGGCTGGGCAAGGCGTCACTGTTCCGCGGCTGGCGCGGCCCGATCATGCGCAGCATCGGGGGGATCCCGGTCGATCGCTCCAACGCGTTCGGCGTGGTCGATGACCTCGTGGCGCGAATCAAGGCAGGCGAGGTCTTCGGGCTCGTCATCACCCCCGAAGGGACGCGAGCCTCGAGCGACCGCTGGAAGTCGGGCTTCTATCGCATCGCACGCGAAGCGGGGCTGCCCGTCACGCTCGGGTACGTCGATCGCACGACGATGACGACCGGCCTCGGGCCGACGATCGAGCTGAGCGGCGACATCAGCGCCGACATGGGCCGCATCAGGGCCTTCTACGCCGACAAAGCGGGGCTCCGACCGGAGTTCCGCACCGAGCCGCGGCTCCGCGAGGAGCTCAGGGCAGACGACGAATCCGTGCGGGACTCCCCCGTATGATCTCGTGACACGCATCATCGCCGGGCGAGCCGGCTCGGTGACCCTCGAGGTCCCGGAGGCGGGAACCCGCCCCACGAGCGACCGCGTGCGGGAGTCGCTGTTCGGCGCACTCGAATCCGTCGACGCGCTCCGCGGCGCCACGGTGCTCGATCTGTACGCGGGATCGGGAGCGCTCGCGCTCGAGGCGATGAGTCGCGGCGCCGCATCGGCCGACCTCGTCGAGAAGTCGCCCAAAGCCGCGGCCGTCGCGGAGCGCAACGCCGGCCGCGTCGCCAAATCGCTCGGAGCGGTGGATGCCGGGGTCCGGGTCCATCGCGCGAGCAGCGAGCTGTTCCTACGCGCCGTGCGCGGTCCGTACAGCCTGGTGTTCATCGATCCGCCGTACGACCTCCCCGAGCCAGACCTCACCGCGGACCTCGTCGCACTCGGCCCGTCGCTGCGCGCCCACGCGATCGTCGTCGTCGAGCGCGCGCGCCGCTCGCCCGCGCCGGACTGGGAGGTCGCCGGCCTGCACGCCCTCCGCGACCGCCGATACGGCGACACCACGCTCTGGTGGGGTCAGCCGCGCCCGGCATCCCAGTCGCGATAGGGGTCCCACCCGCTTCGCTCCTGGTAGGGGGCACCGTCCACCAGCAGCGCGGCGTCTGCGCGATCGCGCACACGGCCGATCCGCATGAATCCGCCGGTGAGATCCACCTCGGAGGGAAACGTGGCCAGCAGCGCGTGGTCCTCCCCACCTGCCAGCGCCCGGGCCGCGTCGGGGCCGAGCCACCTCGCCTCGAGGTCGATCGTCACGCCCGAGGCATCCGCCAACCGCGTGGCATCCAGGGCGAGGCCGTCCGAGACGTCCATCATCGCCGTCGCGCCGCGGTCTGCGGCGAGTGCGCCCATCGAGATGGGCGGCCGCGGCCGCAGCTGACGGCTCACCGCGGCGGCATCGGCCGAATCGACCAGCCGCTCCACGAACGTCTCCGGGGTGAGTGCGTTCGGAGTCCCGTCCGGGTCGGTGAACCGCGCGAACAGCAGCTCCAGTCCGCGAGCCGCGACGCCCATGTCTCCGGCGATCGCCACGACGTCGCCCGGTCGCGCTCCCGAGCGCAGCACCGGTGCGCGACCGTCGAGCGTTCCGAGCGCCGTCACGGCGATGGTGAGCGTGTCGGAGACGGTCAGATCGCCGCCCTCGACCACGCATCCCGGCGCGAGGTCGTCGCACGCGGCGCGGAGCCCGTCGGCAAGCGCCTCCACGAACGAGATGCGCGTGTCGTCCGGCATCGCCAGGGCGACCAGCAGCGCCGTCGGGCGCGCCCCCATCGCCGCGACGTCGGCGAGGTTGACCGCCGCGGCCTTCCAGCCGATGTCGTACGCGCTCGACCAGGCGAGGCGAAAGTCGGGCCCGTGTACGAGCGTGTCGGTCGTCGCGACCACCCTGCCGTCGGGCACCGTCAGCACCGCCGCGTCGTCGCCCGGGCCGACGAGCGCGGCCGAGGGACCCAGTCGGTCGAGGATGCGGCGCAGAATCGCTCCCTCGCTCAGCTCGCCGACGGTGGGGTCATCGCGAGTTGTCATCCTGAAAACGTACCGGCTCCTCGTCTGCCGCCATCGAACGACCGGGTTAACCTGGATGGATGCTCCGCCTCCGCCGCCTCTTCGCCACTGCCGGCGCCGTCGCCATCGGGGTCGCCATGGCCGCCGCTCTCGCCGGATGCGCGTCCACCGTCTCGCTCGAGCCCGCCGTGGCAGCGAACGACCCGGCGTGCGCGGCCGTCACCGTGCACCTTCCGGCATCCGTCGCCGGTGAGAGCCGGCGCTGGACGGATGCGCAGGCGACCGGCGCATGGGGCGATCCCGCCTCGGTGATCCTCACCTGCGGCCTCACCCCCCCAGGCCCCACCACCCTCCCGTGCACCCCGGTCGCCGGAGTCGACTGGATCATCGACGACACGGACGCACCGCGCTACCGCGTGACCACGTTCGGTCGGGTTCCGGCGGTCCAGATCTACCTCGACAACGACGTCGTCAGCAGCGCCGAAGTGCTCGACACGCTCTCGCGTATCGTCGCGGCGCTCCCTACAGACGGCGCGGTGTGCACCGACACGGCCGATACGACGGCGGCCCCCAGCCCCTAGCCGGCCGCGCGCTCCAAGGCCGTATCGATGAGCTCCGAGATCAGGTCTGAGTACGACAGCCCCGACGCGATCCAGCACTTCGGGAACATCGAGATGGGCGTGAATCCCGGCATCGTGTTCAGCTCGTTGACGACGGGCCCGTCGGCGGTCACGAAGAAGTCGACCCGCGCGAGACCGCGTCCGTCGACGGCCGCGAAGGCCCGGAGCGCCATCTCCTGCACGGCGTCGCGGTCGCGATCGTCCAGGTCGGCGGGGCAGACCACATCGACGCCGTCGCCCCCGAGGTACTTGCCCTCGAAGTCGTAGAACTCTCGCGTGGTCAGGACGATCTCGCCGGGAAGGGATGCTCGTGGATCCGCGCCGCCGCAACCCTCCAGCACGCCCACCTCGATCTCCCGTCCGGACAGCCCCTGCTCGACGAGGACTTTGTCGTCTTCGGCGAATGCGACCTCCAGCGCCGCGCGCAGCTCATCGAGGCCGTGCACCTTCGACACGCCGACGCTCGACCCTGCCCTGGCGGGCTTCACGAACCACGGAAGCGCCAGATGAGCCGCACGCGCGGCCACAGCATCCGCATCTCCTCGCCATTCCGACTGCCGCACCGTGATCCACGGCGCGACCGGCACGCCCGCGTGCTGCAGCGCGATCTTCATGAAGTGCTTGTCCATGCACAGTGCGGAATCGAGCACCCCGCCACCCGCGTACGGTACTTCGATCGTGTCGAAGAACCCCTGGATGCTGCCGTCCTCGCCGTGCGGGCCGTGCAGGATCGGCAGCACGACGTCGACGCCGCCGAGATCTTCGACAGTGCCGTCCGCGCGGCGCACGGTGAACCCGTGGGCTCCGGCCGCCTCCGGCCACACGATGCGCGTGCCGTTGTCGAGGACTGCGGGCATCGCGGCAGGGTCGAGCGCGAACTTGCCGGGATCGTC
This sequence comes from uncultured Microbacterium sp., assembly GCF_964244775.1. Taxonomy (NCBI): domain Bacteria; kingdom Bacillati; phylum Actinomycetota; class Actinomycetes; order Micrococcales; family Microbacteriaceae; genus Microbacterium; species uncultured Microbacterium sp. Next base: position 491,976 of record NZ_CAXTJR010000001.1, on the reverse strand, counting down.
GTCTTCGAGCACGAACGCGCCGTCGCGCGTGATGCCGACCGGGATCACCCGGTAGCGGTCACGGTTGATCGCGCGGAGCACGCCGCCCGCCGTTGCGGAACTGATCGAGTGTTCGCTGGAGCGACCTCCAAAGAGCACCGCCACCGCCGGCTTGTCCATTCTGCGTCCTCTCGCCTTGCGGCTCGTCGTCGTCTGTCGTGAGGTGGGGTGCGATCTGGCGAGGGTCCATCGTGCCATCCAGCACGCGCTTGACCTGCTCGACGATCGGCATCTCGACCCCTGCTTCGCGGGCGAGTTGGAGGATCGGCGCTACCGAGGCGAGTCCTTCGGCTGTCTGGTTCATCTGCTTCACGACGTCGGCGAGGCTGAGTCCCTGACCCAGCAGACGTCCCGCCGTGTTGTTGCGACTGAGCGGCGACTGGCACGTCGCGATCAGGTCGCCGAGGCCCGCCAGTCCCTGCAGCGTCTCGGGCTCGGCACCCTGCGCGACGGCGAAGTCGGTCATCTCCACGAGGCCGCGCGTGATGATCGACGCCTTCGTGTTCTCCCCATAGCCCACACCGTCGACGATGCCGATCGCCACGGCGATGAGGTTCTTCAGCACCCCGCCGAACTCGGTGCCGATCACGTCGGTGTTGACGAACGTACGGAAGTAGCGGTTGCGGGCGCGCCGGGCGACCGCCTCGGCCGTCTCCTGGCTGATCGATGAGATGACCGCCGCGGTGGGCTGCTCGCGGGCGATCTCGAGCGCGAGGTTGGGCCCCGAGGCCACCGCGATCCGCGTCGGGTCGCATCCGAGCTCCTGCTCGATCACCTGGCTCATCCGCAGCCCCGTGCGCCGCTCGACGCCCTTCATGAGCGAGACGATCGGAACGTCGCTGGATGCGACGAGCGCGCGCACTGCTTTGAGGTTCTCGCGCACCGCCTGACTGGGGATCGACAGGTAGATCTGCTCGGCACCCTCCAGCGCCTCCGCGAGGTGGTGGCTCGCGCTCATCTCCCGCGGCAGATTCACCCCCGGCAGGTAGCCGCTGTTGCGCTTGGCCTCGTTGATCTCGCTCGCAAGCTCCGGCCGGCGCGCCCACATCGTGACGTGCGCGCCGCCGTCGGCGAGCACCTTGCCGAACGTGGTGCCCCAGCTGCCGGCGCCCACCACGGCGACCCTGGGCAGGGCGGCCTCCTGCTTACGGCTCAAGGCGGCCCGTTTCCTTCTGACCGTGCGCGGCAGGGTTCCACCGCTCGGCGGGCGCCTTCTCGTCACGGAGGTCTTCCAACAGCGCGGTGATGGCCGCCATGAGCCGATCGGTCGCCTCGGCCAGTGCTGCGGGCTGGGTGTGCCGGCCGGCCAGGTCGGAGAGGTCGACCGGCTCGCCCACGGCCACCGTGACCAGCTTGCGGGGCGGCCACAGGCTGATCTTCTTCCCGTAGCGCGCCATGAGCTCCTGCGCGCCCCACTGCGCCATCGGGATGAGCGGGATGCCGGCCTCCAGCGCGAGCCGGACCGCGCCGGTCTTGCCGCGCATCGGCCACATGTCGGGGTCGCGGGTCAGGGTGCCCTCGGGGTAGACGATGACGCCGCGACCGTGTTCGACGAGCGCCGCGGATGCGACGATGGTCTTGCGCGCCGACACGCTAGAGCTCGAGCGCGCGACGGGCACCATGCCCGTGGCGCGCAGCGCCCACCCCACGACAGGAACCGTGAAGAGGCTCTCCTTGGCCATGAAGCGCGGCGGCCTGCCCAGGCGCCACACCGCGACGGCCACGACGAGCGGATCGATCTCGGTGTAGTGGTTCGGCGCGAGGATGTACGCGCCGTTGCGGGGCAGCGAATCGCCCTTGCGGATCCGCACCTTCGCGAGGAGGCCGAACACCGGCACGACGATGGCCGCCAGCATCCGGAACACGAACGGCCGCGGTTCGCGCGCGTCGGATCCGGTCGTGGGAGCAGTCTTGGTCACGCGGGTCAGCCGATGACGTCGAAGTCGGCGCCGAGGGCCTGGAGCTTGGCGAAGAACTTTTCGTATCCGCGGCGGATGATGCCAACGTTGCTCACCACGGACTGGCCCTCGGCCGCGAGGGCCGCGATGACGTAGCTGTAGCCGCCGCGCAGGTCGGGCACCTCGACCTCGGCGCCGTGCAGCGGCGTCGGGCCCACGATGACCGCCGCCTGCTCGAGGGCGCGGCGCGGCACGCGGCGTCCCGGAGCGTCGATGCCCTGTTTGTGCACGACGATGTCGGCGCCCATCTGCACGAGCGCCTCGGTGAAGCCGAGCCGGTTCTCGTACACGGTCTCGTGCACGACCGATTCGCCCTCGGCCTGGGTGAGCGCCACGATGAGGGGCTGCTGCCAGTCGGTCATGAATCCGGGGTGCACATCCGTCTCGACGACGACGGGCTTGAGTGCGCCGCCGCGGTGGAACCGGATCCCGTCTTCGCGGACATCGAAGTCGCCCCCGACCTTGCGGAAGACGTTGAGGAAGGTGAGCATCTCCTGCTGCTTGGCGCCGCCGACGAAGATGTCGCCGTCGGTCGCCAGCGCCGCGCACGCCCACGAGGCGGCCTCGTTGCGGTCGAAGATCGCCCGGTGGTCATACCCCTTCAGCGACTCGACGCCCTCGATGAGGATCACCCGGTTGGGCTCGTAGGAGATGATCGCGCCCATCTTCTGCAGGACGGCGATCAGGTCCATGATCTCGGGCTCGATGGCGGCGTTGCGCAGCTCCGTGGTGCCCTTGGCGCGCACCGCGGTGAGCAGCACCTGCTCGGTGGCGCCGACGCTCGGGTAGGGCAGCTCGATATCGGCGCCGTGCAGACCGTTGGGCGCGGTGATCCGGATGCCCTCGTAGCTCTTATCCACGACGGCGCCGAACGCGCGCAGTGCGTCCATATGGAAGTTGATCGGCCGATCGCCGATCCGGCATCCGCCGAGGTCGGGGATCAGCGCCTCGCCGAGCAGGTGCAGCAGCGGTCCGCAGAACAGGATCGGGATGCGGGATGCTCCGGCGTGGGCGTCGATCTCTTCGAAGTGCGCCGACACGGCGCCGGCGGGATCGAGGTGCAGAGTGCCCTCCTCCTCGCCGTCCACGACGCGCACGCCGTGGACCTCGAGCAGCGAGCGGACCACTTTGACGTCACTGATGTCGGGGACATCGCGCAGCACGCTGGGCGTCTCGCCGAGCAGGGCGGCGACCATCGCCTTCGTGACGAGGTTCTTCGCACCCTTCACCTCCACGCGCCCCACGAGCGGACGACCACCACGGATGGCCAGCGTCTCTCCGGACAACTCCTTCTCGCCCGCCTTCGAATCGGCTGCGTCGCCCAGAAGTGTCTTCATCCGGTGGAACCTCGCTTGTATATGCCTTGGGTGTATCAAGGGGGACGGCTTTCGGTGGGCACACCCTCGTGGGGTGTCCTCCCGCGTCACGGGACGGGGATCGTCCTGGGCCGCCACGCCTCCCGGCGGGCCTCGAACTGCGCGATCTTGTCCTCGCTGCGCAGCGTGAGCCCGATGTCATCGAGCCCTTCGAGAAGCCGCCACCTAGTGTAATCGTCGATGTCGAATGGCACCGTGAGGTCGCCGATTACCGCGCGCCGTGCGTGCAGGTCGACGGTCATGGTGATGCCCGGCTCGGCGTCGATGCGGGTCCAGATGCGCTCGAGGTCTTCTTCGGTGATCAGGCCGGTGACCAGGCCCTGCTTGCCGGAGTTGCCGCGGAAGATATCGCCGAAGCGGGGGCTCAGGATGACGGCGAAGCCGAAGTCGCGGAGGGCCCACACGGCGTGCTCGCGGCTCGAGCCGGTGCCGAAGTCGGCTCCGGCGACCAGGATGCTCGCGCCCTGGAACGCGGGCTGGTTCAGCACGAACGCGGGGTCCTGCCGCCAGGCGGCGAACAGTGCGTCGTCGAAGCCGGTCTTGGTGACGCGCTTGAGGTAGACGGCGGGGATGATCTGGTCGGTGTCGACGTTGGAGCGCTTCAGGGGAGCGGCGATGCCGGTGTGGGTCACGAACTTGTCCATGTCAGGCCTCCGCTCCCGCCGGCTGCTGAGCGTGTCGAAGCACCGGGAGATCGCTCGGGCTCGACAGCGTGCCGCGCACGGCGGTGGCCGCCGCGACGAGCGGTGAAACCAGGTGGGTACGACCGCCCTTGCCCTGACGGCCCTCGAAGTTGCGATTGGAGGTCGACGCGCACCGCTCGCCGGGGGCGAGCTGATCGGGGTTCATGCCCAGGCACATCGAGCAGCCGGCGAAACGCCATTCGGCGCCGAACTCCTCCACGATCTTGTCGATCCCCTCGGCCTCGGCCTCGAGCCGCACCCGGGCAGAGCCCGGGACCACCATGACGCGCACGCCGGGGGCCTTCGTGCGCCCCTGGATGATCGACGCGAAGGCACGCAGGTCTTCGATGCGGCTGTTCGTGCACGAGCCCATGAAGACAGCATCCACTGGCACGTCCTTCATGGGGGTGCCGGCGGCGAGGTCCATGTACTCGAGCGCGCGCTCCGCGGCGGCCCGCTCATTGGCGTCGGCGATCTCGGCGGGCGTGGGCACGACCCCCGAGAGCGACACGCCCTGACCGGGGTTGGTGCCCCACGTCACGAACGGCTCGAGCTCGTTCGCGTCGAGGTACACCTCGGCGTCGAAGGCCGCTCCCTCGTCGGTGGGGAGGGTCCGCCAGTAGGCGACCGCCTCGTCCCAGTCGGCGCCCTGCGGGGCGTGCGGCTTGTCTTTCACGTAGGCGAAGGTCGTCTCGTCGGGCGCGACCATTCCGGCACGCGCTCCCGCCTCGATCGACATGTTGCAGATCGTCATGCGCCCCTCCATCGAGAGGGCGCGGATCGCGCTGCCGCGGAACTCGAGCACGTAGCCCTGCCCGCCGCCGGTGCCGATCTTGGCGATCACGGCGAGGATGATGTCCTTCGCGCTGACGCCGGGCCTGAGCTCGCCCTCGACGGTGATCGCCATCGTCTGGAACGGCTTGAGCGGAAGGGTCTGCGTCGCCATCACGTGCTCGACCTCGCTCGTGCCGATGCCGAACGCCATCGCGCCGAACGCGCCGTGCGTCGAGGTGTGCGAGTCGCCGCACACGACCGTGATGCCGGGCATCGTCAGGCCGAGCTGCGGGCCGACGACGTGCACGATCCCCTGCTCCTTGTCGCCGAGCGAGTGGATGCGCACGCCGAACTCCGCCGCGTTGCGCCGCAGCGTCTCGATCTGCGTGCGGCTGGTGAGATCGGCGATCGGCTTGTCGATCGCGAGCGTGGGGGTGTTGTGGTCTTCGGTCGCGATCGTCAGGTCGACGCGGCGGAGCGGCCGGCCCTCGGCACGGAGACCGTCGAACGCCTGCGGGCTGGTCACCTCGTGCACCAGATGCAGATCGATGTAGATCAGGTCGGGCTCGCCGTTCTCGCCCTTGACGACCAGATGGTCGTCCCACACCTTCTCGGCGAGGGTGCGCGGGCGGTCGGGGATCGTGGAAATAGGGGTGCTCATTGCTCAGTCGTTCTCCTGGGGAAGAGGATCAAGCCCGCAGTGAACTCCGCGACGAGGGAGGCCTGGAAACTAGGACTCGTCGCGGCTGCTAAGGAGAAGGCGAGCGATCCGCACCTGAGCAGACTACCACTGGCACGCCGGCGCCCGTCCGCGTGCCGGGTTCGTGCGCATGCTCGCGGGTTGTAACACTGCTACTCATTGGACGGCGGTTTCGGCGCGTTCGTGTCACCCTGGGTTGTTCACGCACCACCCGGGGAAGGCCACGATGACTCAGTCCGCCGACGAGGGTTTCACCACTCGACAGGTCCACGCAGGATCGGATGCTCGCGCCGCACGACCGCGCGCGCTGCCCATCTACATGACCGCGGGGTTCCCCTTCGACGGGTTCGACGATGCCGCGGCGCACTTCGACCAGGGCGACGGGTTCGGCTACACCCGCACCGGCAACCCGACCGTCGACGCCGTCGAGCGCAAGATCGCCTCACTCGAAGGCGGCGCGCAGGCGCTGCTGGTGGCAAGCGGTCAGGCGGCCGTGACGGTCGTGCTGCTCGGCCTGCTGTCGGCGGGTGAGCACATCGTGTGCGCCACGCACATCTACGAGGGCACCCGTGGGCTCATCATCGACAATCTGGCGCGCCTGAACATCGAGGTCGACTTCGTCGACGACGTCAACGATCCCGCCGAGTGGGAGTCGAAGATAAGGCCCACGACCAGGGTGCTGTTCGCCGAGTCGATCGCCAACGCCCGCAACGACCTGCTCGACATCGCCTCGATCGCCCGGGTGGCCGATGGCCACGGCATCCCCCTCGTCGTGGACAACACCTTCGCGACGCCGTACCTGCTCCGTCCGATCGAGCACGGCGCCGCGATCGTCGTGCACTCCGCCAGCAAGTTCCTGGCCGGCCAGGGTTCGGTGCTCGGGGGCGTCATCATCGATGACGGACGCTTCGATGTCGCGCGCTCGGGCGCACTGTTCCCGCAGTTCACCGAGACCGGACGCCTGGGCGGCCCCAGTCTGGCCGATCGTCACGGCGGCCTTGCCCGCATCGCATACCTCCGCGAGACGGTCGCACCCCGGCTCGGACCGACCCCGTCGCCCCTGAACGCCTTCCTCGTCGGCCAGGGCCTTGAGACCCTCAGCCTCCGGGTGCAGCGGCAGTCCGAGAACGCCCTCGTCGTCGCCGAGTGGCTGAGCACCCGCCCCGAGATCGCATCCGTCGACTACATCGGGCTGCCCTCCCATCCGCACCACGCTCTCGCCGGCCGCTACCTGCCGCGCGGCAACGGCTCGGTGTTCACCTTCACCCTCCGCGGTGGCATCGACGAAGCGCGTGCGTTCGTCGAGGCGCTGCAGGTGATCACGCACATGACCCACCTCGGCGACGTGCGGTCGCTCATCCTGCATCCCGGCACGACCAGCCACGTGCGCCGCACCCCCGAAGAGCGCGAAGCGCACGGCGTACTGCCCGGCACGCTGCGCGTGTCGATCGGCATCGAAGACTCCGCCGACCTCATCGCCGATCTGGCGCGGGGGCTGGATGCCTCGCACCCGCGCGTCGCGACGGTCAGCGGTGCGATCGAACAGAGCAGTGCGATCGAGGAGCGCATCGAACTGGCCGTCGAGGTCGCGGCGTGAGCCGCCCCCAACACTTCGGCTGGTTTCTGGCTCGCGGTTTCGGTCCGCACGGGTGGGGTCATCCCTACCTCGACTGGAACTACCGCTGGACCGAGCCCGCGCTCTACCAGGACTCGGCGCGTGCGCTCGAGCAGGCCGGCTTCGACCTGCTGATCATCGAGGACGCCCCGTCGCTCGGCTCGCCGAGCACGATCGACCTGCGGATCCGGCAGGCCTTCGGGGGCCCCAAGCACGATCCGCTTCTACTCGCGCCGTACCTGTTCGCCGCGACGCAGCATCTCGGGGTCGTGCCGACGGTGAACCCGGCCGGGTATCTGCCGTACACCGCGGCCCGTCAGTTCGCGACCCTCCAGCATCTGAGCGGTCATCGGCTCGGGCTCAATGTCGTCACCGACACCGGCAGCGCGCGTCACTTCGGCACCGCACCGCAGCTCGACCACGACGGGGCGTACGACCGTGCCGAGGAGTGGCTCGCCGGCATCCGGGCGCTGTGGAACAGCTGGGGCGATGGAGCGCTCATCGCCGATCCCGCGCGTGGCCGCTACGCCGACGGCACGCTCCTGGACGCAGTGCAGCATCGCGGCGAGTACTTCTCGTTCGACGGACCGCTCAACGCCATCCCGTTCACCGACGGCGAGCCGGCGATCGTCTCGCCCGGCGGATCGGGCCGTGGTCTCGCCTTCGCGGGCGCCAACTCCGCCGTCCAGCTCGCGCTCGCGCCGCTCGATGAGAAGAGCATCACTGAGTACCGTGCGAAGATCCACGCCTCGGCGGTGGAGCACGGACGCTCGCCGGAGGACATCAAGATCCTGTTCGCGATCCAGCCCGTGATCGTCTCGTCGCCCGAGGAGGCCGATCGGCTGGTCGCCGCATCCCTCCGGCCCGACGACGCGGCGATTCGGTACATCGCCGAGCGGCAGTCCAGCGACCTCGAGACCGATCTGACGGCGCTGGACCTGGATGCCCCGCTGGATCTGTCCGCCTTCGGCGACCACGTGTCGCACGGGAGCATCCGCCGCCTCGTCGGCGGGCACGATGCCGGCACACCGCTGCGAGCCATCCTCGCCGCACACGCGAAGCTGGGACGGATCTCGGACCGCTCGGGGTTCGTCGGAACGGCGGACGAGTTCGCCGATCTCATCGAAGAGCTCGGGTCGTGGGGCAATGACGGTGTGCTGCTGTGGGGCGACCTGCATCCGGTCACCGTGCACCGCATCCTCGACGAGCTGGTGCCGATCCTGCGGCGCCGGGGAATCCTGCGCACCGAGTACGTGCCCGGCGGGCTGCAGGCGAACTTGCGCGCGTTCTAGCTGCTCAGCTCGGCCTTCTTCGCGTCTCGCGCCGAGGCGATGAGACTGGCGATGGTGGCGACCGCCATCGACGCGATGATCACGCCCAGCGACATCCAGGTGGAGATCTCCGGCGCCCACTCGATGGGGTGGCCGTTGTTGATGAACGGGAGTTCGTTCACGTGCATCGCATGGAAGACGAGCTTCAGACCGATGAACGCCAGGATGAACGCGATGCCGTAGTGCAGGTAGCGCAGGCGATCGAGCAGGTCGCCGAGCAGGAAATACAGCTGGCGCAGCCCCATCAGCGCGAAGATGTTCGCCGTGAACACGATGAACGGACTCTGCGTGATGCCGAAGATCGCGGGGATCGAATCGATCGCGAAGAGCAGGTCGGTCACGCCGATCGCCGCGAAGACGATGAGCATCGGCGTGAAGATCTTCTTGCCGTTCACGACGGTCCGCAGCTTCGCTCCGTCGTAGTCGTCGCTGACGTCGACGGTGCGCCGGATCAGCCGGACGATGAAGTTCTCACGCTGCACCTCGTCATCGTGCGCTCCGCCGGCCGGGAACGCCTGGCGGTACGCGGTCCACACCAGGAACGCGCCGAAGACATAGAAGATCGGGCTGAAGTTCTCGATCACCGTCGCGCCCACGAGGATGAACGCTCCGCGGAGGATGAGGGCGATGATGATGCCCACCATCAGCACTTCCTGCTGGTAGCGACGCGGCACGGCGAACTGGGCCATGATCAGCACGAACACGAACAGGTTGTCGATCGAGAGGCTGTACTCCGTCAGCCAGCCGGCGACGAACTGCCCGGCATACTCTCCGCCCGCGAAGATCCACATGAGGCCCGCGAACACGAGGGCCAGGCAGATGTAGAAGACCACCCAGAGGGTCGACTCCCGCGTCGACGGGATGTGCGGCCGCTTCAGGATCAGCAGCAGGTCGGCGGCCAGGATCAGGGTCAGCACGACGAGCGAGCCGATCTCGAACCAGAGCGGGAGAGCGAGGTCCATTGCGGGCCTTTCGAAGGAGGGGACGAAGAATCGTCGAAAGTCTCTCCCCCGTGGAAGCCGAATCTGCTGCCGCGGTGCGTGCCCGGGTCGCCCTCGGGCTCCCGTGATGACGGACACGCGATGATGGGATACTCCCTCTCGCCCTCCCAGGATACAGGGCGGATGCTGTGGCCAGACCCGGGCGAACAGACATGTGAGACGATCACGCTCTGGCCGACACTTACGGGTGAGAGACAATGGATCACCGAACGGGCAGGTCATGGGCGAACCAGTGATGACGGACGACGCGACACTCGTGGCGTTGGCCGCCGGCGGCAGCGAGCACGCGTTCCGCACGCTGTACCGCGCCTACGCACGACCGGTCTACTGGCTGGCCCACGGCCTGGTGGGCAATCAGGCGGATGCGGAAGACGTCACCCAGGAAACCTTCATGGCGGCCTGGCGCAAGCTTCCCGGCCTCCAGCTGGCGGGCGACTCGCTCCTGCCGTGGCTCGTGACGGTGTGCCGCTTCCAGGCGGCCAACCGCGTGCGCCGGCAGCAGCGCGAGCGGGCGCACACGACGGATGCCGCCCAGGACTCGTTGCCCGCCACGGTCGATGTCGCGCAGCAGGTCATCGACGCCGAGGTCGCCGCGCTGATCGTCGCGGAGGTCGGCCGGCTTACTCCGACCGATCGCGAGATCTTCCGGCTGTGCGCGGTGGAGGGGTACGCCTACCAGGCGGCCGCCGACGAACTCGGTGTCGCGCACGGCACCGTGCGCAATCGTCTCTCTCGCATTCGCGGCCGTCTGCGGACGGTCGTCACCGAAACGGAGAGCACATGACCACCGCATCCATCCCCTCGGCACCGGATGCCGCACCCCGGCGCCTGCCGGAGCTCAGCGACGCACGCATCGACGCCATCGAGGACGCCCTCTTCGCCGACATCGCCGGGGAACGATCCCGATCCGGATCGCGCCGACGCCGTGTCTGGGTGGGAGCCGGAGCGGCGGCGGCCGTGATCGTCGTCGCCGCGGTGATCGCGCCGATGGTCGTCGGACTGGTCTCGCCCTCAGGCTCCGCCTCGTCCACCGTGGCGACCGCCCCGGTCGGGCTGAGCGGCGCAGTCGCCGGCAGCGAAGTCGCCAAGGACGCGGCCGGCGACAGCGCGCTCGTCGCGGGAGGATCGACGGCGCCCGGCGCCACGAGCGCCGTCGACAGGCAGGTCATCACGACCGCGTCCGCGACGATCGCGGTCGACGACGTCGCCGGGGGCGCCCAGAGCGTCGCGGCGGCCGCGGCGGCGCTCGGCGGTTCGGTCGAATCGATGACCGTGGGGCAGTCGGGCGCGGTCACCCCCATGGGCGGCGCTTCCGACGGCCTTTCCCTCGCCCCGTCCGCCGATGGCGGGTGGGTGACCGTGCGTGTGCCCTCGGATCAGCTCACCGCGCTGATCGCGCAGCTGCCGAGCATCGGCGAGGTGACGGCATCCTCGATCTCGCGCCAGGATGTCACCGATCAGACCATCGACCTGCAGGCCCGGATCGACGCGAGCCAGGTCTCGGTCGATCGCCTCACCCAGCTGATGGCCCAGGCCACGAGCACCGCAGACCTCATCGCCGCCGAGGCGGCCCTCGCCGAGCGGCAGGCGACGCTGGAGTCGTACCAGCAGCAGCTGGACTACCTGTCCGGCCAGGTCGAGAGCTCGACACTGTCGGTGAACCTGACTTCGAGCAGCGCTCCGGTGACCGCCGATCCCGCCGGATTCGGCGACGGGATCGCGGCGGGCTGGAACGGCCTGATCGCGACGCTCAACGGCATCGTCATCGCGATCGGCTTCCTGATTCCGTGGGTCGTGGTCATCGCGATCATCGCGGCCGTCGTGTGGGCGATCGTCTCACTGGTGCGACGGGGTCGCGCGCGCCGCCGTGCGAAGGCATCGACGGGGGCATCCCACGACGAGCCCCGCCACGACTGAGCTCGCTCAGAGGCGCACGGCGAAGACGATCAGATTGTCGGTGTAGTGGCCGATCGCGGTGTCGAACGACCCGGCGCACGTGATCAGGCGGAGCTCCGGTGCGGGAACATTGCTGTAGACCTCGGCGGTCGGGAACTGCGACTTCGCCGACTGCGCGGTGCCGGTGACGCGGAACGTGATGTCGGATCCGTCCGACATCGTGACGATCACATCCGCGCCTGCCGCGAGTTCGCCGATGCGGGCGAACACGGCAGGAGCCGTCGGCGAGTCGACGTGACCCGCGATGATCGCCGGTCCGATCTGTCCCGGCCGCACTCCCCCGGCGAACCATCCCGCCGAGTCGTAGTCGACCGGAGCGTCCAGCCGCCCGCCGTCGCCGATCGCCAGCGCCTCCAGCCCCGAGTCCACGCCGATCGAGGGGATGCGCACGCGCGTGGGTGACAGAGCGGATGCTGTGGCATCCGTCGTCGTCGCCCCGCTCGGATCCTGGAGGCCGCCCGCGGCGAACGGGTTCTCCGGTGCCGTCGCGCTCGGTGAGGCGATCGCTCCCGGGGCGCCCGCAGCGCCCGGTGCGCTCGTGCAGCCGCTCAGGAGCGTCGCCGCCACGATGGCTCCTGCCAGGCCCGCGACGAGACGCCGCGGGGATCGCATCAGCCGGCCACCGCTGACCCGGCGACGACCGCGGAGGCGCCCAGGCGAGCGAGATGTCCCGAGAGCGGGTGACCGGCGAGCCATCCTCCGCCCGTCTGCACTCCCCCGATGGGCACGACAGGCGCCGCGGCGCTGTCGAGGATCGGGAGGATGGTGAGGCCCCCCTTGGCGTTGTCGAGCACGAAGAGCGACGTGACGCTGCCCGCGGCGACGGCGACATCCGCCGTGTCGCTGACGCCGGTGCCGGTCAACTGGAGAGTCCAGTTCCCGGCAGGAACCTCCGCGTACGAGGAGGCAGATCCGGCACGTGCGGCCCTGGCGATCGATGTGCCCGTCGAGGTCCGCACGTCGACGGTCGGGGTGATCGTCGAGGCCTGGATGACCCGGATGCGCGCGTTACCGCTCGCCGGGCTCGTCAGATCGTCGGTGAAGGGCTTGATCTGCAGTCTCTTGCTCGGACCGTAGGCGGCCATTGTGGTGGCTGTGGAGGCGCCGACAGTGACGGTGCCCGAGATCGCGAGCTTGCTCCAGTCGCCCGTGCCCGATGCGATCATGCTCACGGTGTAGTCGCCGGGCTGGAGCGCCTTGTACGGCGACACATCACCGTAACCGACGCCGTCGAGCTCGAAGACGACCGATCCGCCTCGCAGCGCCGACACGCGGATGTCGACGTCCTTCGTGTCGGGCGAGAAGTGCCCGAGCCGCAGCCAGCCGGTGTCGCCGGCGGCAGCCGGCGCCGTACGCGCCGCGTCGATCGGTGCCGCGGACGCGGCGGCGGGTACGGCGAGTGCAGCGCCGAGCACCAGTGCACCGGCGGCGGCGAGCACGCGCGCTCGCCGTGAGACGTGGAGATTCATGGTGGTTCCTTCCGTTGTGATCAGTCGATGGCCGGGGCGACGGAGTAGCGAAGCACGACGCTCTCGCCGTCGACGGTGATGTCTTGCGGGGCATAGGTACCCTGAAGACCGTCCAGGAGCGCGGATGCCTCGGGTGTGACGGCTCCGTCCTTTACGAGGGGAGTGCCGCCGACGTCGCTGATGGCGACCTGGCGGAGCGGCCGATCGGCTTCGCCGACGATCACGGGGAACGAGGTCACGGTGACGTCCCCCGTCGCCGCCAACGTGCCGAGCACGGCGGCGATGCGCTCGTCGACAATGCCATTCGAGAGGCTCGCCCGATCGACGTCCGACAAACGCACCTCGGCGTTCTCGGCCAGCTGTGCGCCGAACTGGGCGCGGGTCGCTGCCGCGCTGCGAGTCTCGGCTGCGGCCAGGGATGCTCCTTCGGGCGTCACCATTCGCACCTGCACGAGATCGGCTCCCGTACCGAACGACGCGACGAGTGTGGAGTTGTCGATCGCCTGGCTCACCTGTGGTGCGTCAGCGGCGGCCGCAGCCGTTGCGGGTGTGGTGACGACGAACGCCGCGTCGCGCCAATTGGTGGGCTCTTCGAATGACACCGCGTCGGACGCGGTCGCGTAGACGAACAGGTCGTCGGCCGACCAGCCTGCGGCGACCAGGAGCGCAGACATGCGGTCGTCGATGATCAACGGCTGGGTCGGGGCGGCGTTGTCGATCAGCCAGGTCTGGGCAGCATCCTCAGAGGCGATCAGTCCGGTCTCAGGAGCAGTTCGTGCAATCTCGGGCTCGGGAGCGCGCGGTCCCTGGAGCGCGACCGCCGCGGAGACGCCGAGAAGGACGACCAGGACGTACACGGGGATGAGACTGAGCAGCGTTCCCCGGTTCTTCGCGAACCACGAGGGCTTCACGCTGGCGGTCTTGGCGGGTGTCGGCCGACGGGGCGCGGGCGAGATGGCCGGAGCCTGCTCGGCCGCGAGCTTCTGAGCGCGCGCCTGGCGGTCCGCTGCCGCGGTCACCACCACGACCGACGGCTTCGGCGGCGGCAGGACCATCGGGGCGGCCGTGGCGGCGGGGGCTGTCGCGGCCACCGGGGGTGCGACATCGACGGGCGACACGCTCGGCGGCATCGGGGCCGGCTTCTTGGTCACCGGCTGCTGAGCAGGCGCGGGCCTCGAGCGAGGGGCGGGCTTCTTGGTTGTCGGCTTCTGAGAGGCAGCAGACCTCGGCGCCGGCCCCGGCTTCTTGATCGCCGGCTTCTTGATCGCCGGCTTCGGGGCGGGCAGGGGCTTGTTCGCAGTGTTCGGCTTCTTTACAGCGTTCGGCTTCTTTACAGTGCTCGGCATTTTCACAGGGCTCGGCATTGAAGGGCTTGGCTTGTTGCTGCTCGACGGCACTGTGGAACCCGTCGGAGGCAGCGGGTTGGACTGGTTCATCGCGGAACTCCCACATTCGGCTCACCCATCGCACGCGACGTCGGGTAGTGACGGCGATGGTTCTAGGTGTTTCGGAGCGGTCGCCTCGACGGATTGGAATCTCCGCGTCTGGTCGAACGGGCAGGATGGTCTGGGCACACGACGTGCCGCAGCATCCGATGAAACGAGAGATCGATGTCGACGAAACCGACCGTGCTGTTCGTCTGCGTCCACAACGCCGGCCGCTCTCAGATGGCGGCCGCGTTCACGGCCGCCCTTTCGGCCGGCGCGGTCGAGGTGCTGTCGGCCGGATCCGAGCCCAGCGACCGCATCAACCCGGTCGCGGTCGCGGTGATGGAGGAGATCGGCATCGACATCTCCGCGAACCGCCCGCGCATCCTCACCACATCCGCGGTGCAAGCCTCCGACGTCGTCATCACGATGGGGTGCGGCGACACCTGCCCGGTGTTTCCCGGGAAGCGCTACGAGGATTGGGAACTGGATGACCCGGCCGGCCGAGACATCGTGACGGTGCGACGGATCCGCGATGACATCAGGACGCGAGTCGAGGCATTGCTCGCCGGCATCCTCCAGGACGAGTGAGCTGGATCAGCCCAAGAACATCCGCGGGTCGAACTCATCGATCGGGATGATGCGGATGCGCGGCAGCGGCGCGTCGAACACGTGCGCGTCGAACTCGAGATCGAATTTCTGGATGCCCGGCAGCGCCGCGAAGCCGGAGTTGCGGAACTCGGAGAACGATGCGACGGCCACTCGGCGTTCGCCGTCGGTGAGCGCCTCCATGTCGTCCAGGAAGTCGCCGTCGTGGCTGACGAGGATCACGTCGCCCGGGCGGTCGGCCAGCGCCTGGAGCGTGCGCTGGATGGCGATGTCGACGACCTTCTCGTCGGGGTCGCCGGCGAGCGGCACGACGACGTAGTCCATCGCCTTCAGAGCCTGCACGAACGGCATCGGGATGCCGGTGGAGGCGTTGAGGTAGAACACGCCCCTGGCGGCCTGATGCCACGTGCGCTCGGCGAACGCCAGCAGGCGGTCCCAGCGCGGGCGCTCGTCGGGCTGCGGTCGACGCCCCAGGATCGACGTGCCCAGCGTCGCGTCGATGTTCTCGCCGTCCACGAGGATCCAGGTCACGCGCTCTTGATCGCTCATCGAGATCCCCGATCGGGTCGGCTTTCGGGTCGGCTTCGGGTTCTGTCGACCCGAGCTCACGGCCTGCACCCCCCTTCGACCGTCGCCGGCGCGTGACCTTCGCCGTCGATCAGCGAACCGCCCTGTCTTAGGCTGCCCGGCCGAGATCCCCGAGCAGGCGGTAGGTGCGCAGCCGGTCCTCGTCAGAGAAGAGGTGGGTCTGCGTGAAGACGATATCCGTCGCGCCCGCGTCGAGGTGGCTCCGCACTCTCGCCGCCACCGCCTCCTCGTCGCCGATGACGGCAAGGTCGCCGGCCTTGCGAACGCCCTCCAGATCGAGCACGCGGCGATACGACGGAATCGACTCGTAGTGCTCGAGCGCGGCCGTGGCCGCGGCGCGGGCTCGGTCGACATCCGAAGTGACGACGCCGGCCATGAACGCGAAGACGCGGGGGGCGGGCCGACCGGCGGCCTGCGCCGCGGCGCTCAGCACCGGCACGATCTCCTCTCCGAGCGTGCGCGGCCCCGCGAGGAACGGCAGGATGCCGTCGGCGAGTTCGCCACTGACCCGGACCGCCTGTGGCCCCATCGCGGCGACATACACCGGTGCCGCAGTCGCGCCCGGGAGCGCCATCGGCCATGGCGGCGCCGCGGTGATGCGACCGCCGTGGAAGTCCGCCGTGCCGGTCAGCTGCACGTCGCGGATCACCGTCAAGAACTCCCGCAGCAGGCCGATCGGTCGGTCGTGGGCCACGCCCAGGCCCTGCGCGATCAGGCTGGGAGCGCCGAGCGCGAGGCCGAGCTGGAAACGTCCGCCGGTCGCGGCCTGCGCCGTTTGCGTGGACATGGCCACGTGCAAGGGGTGGCGCCCGAAGATCGGGATCGCGGCCGTGCCGACCATCACGTCAGGGACCGCCCGGCCGACGAGAGCAGCGAGTGTCACGGCGTCGTAGTCCCACCGCTGGCCGAACCATGCCGACCCGACTCCGGCGGCACGAGACTCAAGTGCCTGAGCGATCACGTCGTCGACGTGGTTGCCCTGCCCGCGTGCGGCGATCCCCACCCCGAACCCGGTCATCCGCGTGGCTGGCCGGTGATGACGATCACCAGCGTCGCCGGAGCGTCACCCGGGTTATACCAGCGGTGGCGTGTGCCGTTCTGAACGAACGCGTCGCCCGCTTCGAGTCGGGTCTCGCTGCCGTCGCCGAGCACCAGCGTCGCCGAACCCTCGACCACGTAACCGAAGTCGACCGTGTCGGTTCGCTCGAGGCCGTCGTCGCCGTACCCCGAGAAGAGACCAGGGAACATCGCTTCAGCTTCCGCCCACTGGTCGACCGACGGCGGCTCGGTCGGCTCGTTGTTCTGCGGATCGATCCGCAGCAGGAAGAACCGGTAGCCTCCGGCCGGCGGAAAGAAGCTCGGGTTGCGGTGGCGCGTTCCGTCGTTGGGCAGAGGGATGGGGCCGTCGCTCGCGTCGAGCGGCACGTTGCCGAACTGCGGGAATCCCGAAGCAACGAGCTCGATGGGGCGCTCTTCCCGCGCGACGATCGAGCGACCGTCTGCGGTCTCTGCGGTGATGACTGTCTTCATGGTGTCCTCCATTGGACTGGGTGTGTTCGGATGGGGCGTTACGGGTGGGTCACGACCCGTGGGCGGCACGCGCCCACTCGTCGAGATCGGCGAGGAAGCGGTCCGGATGCTGCTGATGGGGCCAGTGCCCCGTGCCGCCGTACTCGAGCACGCGGTCGGCAGGGTTCTGACGCAGCCGACGTCCGGCCTCGGCGCGGTCGGCGTTCCGGTAGATGGTGAGCAGCGGCTGCTGCACGCGCGCGAGAAATCGAGACGCCTCTCGCGCGAAGTGCCAGCTGTCGGGGCCAAGGTTCACCGCATCGAACATCCCGCGGGCAGCCCGTGGGCGGGCACGCAGCGCGAGCCTGCGGTGGCGTGCGGCGAGCTCAGCGGGTTCGATCAGCGCCGCGAAGTATTCGGCGACGACCTCGCGCGGGTCGCTCGTGACCATGCGCTCACTCGCGAGTTCTGCGCGGGCGCGATCTCGCTCGGCGACTCCGAACGCCGGATCGATGGCGACCAGGCGGGCGGCCAGGTCGGGCCGGTCGGCGGCGATTTGACCGACGACCTCCGCGCCCGCTGAGTGGCCGACGAGCATCGCGCCGGCGATGTCGAGGCGGTCAAGCACGGCCGCGACATCCGCCGCCATCGACGCGAGGTCCCACGAGGCGCCGTCGGGCGAGTGTCCATGGCCACGCAGTTCGACGGTCACCACCCGAGCGTGGCGTGCGATGTGCGCGACGAACTCGTCCCAATCCGTCGCATCGCAGCACCATCCGTGCACGAGCACCACTGCCGGAAAGGGCCAGTCTGCGCCAGGACCGCCAGGCGTGTCGACTATTGCGAGTGCAACGATGTCGCTCATCGAGCGCTCCTTTCCTCCGGCGGGTGATTCGATTATTGGACCTGATGGCTCAGGGCATCGGCGGTAGTTGGAGACCACCGGCGACGTGGAGTACATCGCCGGTGATGAACGATGCCTCGGGCCCGGCCAGGAAAGCTACGGCCGTCGCGACCTCGGAGGCGTGGGGTGGTCGTTTCAGGGCCGACAGCGCCGACTGCCGATCGCGAGCGGCGTTCATCTGCTCGGGCGTGCGTGAGCCGGCGACGAAGGCGGTTTCGACCAGGCTGGGCGCTACCGCGTTGACGCGAATACCGCGCGGACCCAACTCGAAGGCCGCGGCACGAGTGATGCCCACAAGACCCGCCTTGCTCGCTACGTAGGCGACCGGCCCACCGGTCGCGTAGGTGCGCGACGCGATGTTGACGACGGAGCCGCCGGAGTTGTCGTCGGAGTAGTTGCGAGCGAATGATTGGATGAGCAGCATCGGTGCTCGCAGGTTGACGGCCAGTGCCGCATCCCACTCTTCGGTTCCGATGTCTGCAAGCGACGAGCGCGTGGGTCGACCGGCATTGTTGACGAGACAGCGGATACCGCCACGCCATGCCGCTGCGGCGTCTATCAGCGGCGGGATCTGCCCAGGGTCGGCGAGGTCGGCCGGTAAAACCAGGGTCTCCACGCTGTACCGGACCCGGAGCTCCTCCGCCAGCGCGCCGCACGGATCGCCCGGCAGACCCGTCAGCACGAGGGACCATCCGCGCCGGGCCATCTCGTGCGCGATCGCGGAGCCGAGCCCCCCAGCCGCGCCCGTGATGAGCGCAACCCCCGCTGTCACGACCTCGACCTCGTAGGCGGCACGAGTACCGAATGGGCGACGCTGCTCATTGTGAGTCCTTTCACAATGGCCAAGTGTGTTAGAGTCCCCCGACTTTCACCCTGATATGTGTCGAGATCGGCCGAGAAGATGCGCACGATGAAGAATTCCGTCCACTTCGATGAAACCAACATCGCACTCCTCGAAGCGCTGCGAGCGAACCCGCGCGCACCGTGGGAGGCGATCGGCCAGGCGGTCGGCGTCGATGGCGTCACCGCCCGCCGACGCTGGAACCGCATCGTGGAGCGGCGTCACGCCTGGACCACGGTTTCCACGGGAAACTGGCCCGGCCAGGTAACGGCGACCGTCACGGCCCAGTGCGCCGCCGGATCGGCTCTGTCCGTCGCCCGCGAGCTCGCGGAGAGCCCGTTCGTGGTGACGATCGAGACGATCATCGGACGCCATGACCTGCGGTGCACTGTCGTCGTGGACGACATGGACACCTTGACCCGACTCCTCTCCCGTGACCTGCTGGCTATCCCCGGCCTCATCTCCATCGAATCGCAGCTCGTGGACCGAGTGTTCGCCCAGGGCAGCAACTGGAGACCCGGCGCCCTGACCGCGGTCGCCGAGCGCGTGCTGCACGTCGACTCCGCCGATCGACGCGCCCATTCCGACCGGCTCCACGCGATCGACCCCGCGCTCGTCGAACTCCTGGTCGACGATGTCCGCGCGCCTGCAATCGACCTCGCCGCGAAGCTCGGGGTGAGCGAGACCGTGGTGCGCCGCAGGATATCGTCGCTCGTGCGGTCGGGCCTCCTGGTACTGCGCGTCGAGGCGCCGCCCCACCTCGTGGGCCTTCCGTACGGCGCGACGATCTGGTTCTCTCTTCCCGCTCGCGCGCTCCACAGCGCGGCGACGTTCCTCGCCGGCATCGCGGAGACCCGCTGGACGGCCACGGTGCTCGCGGGAGCCGCGAACCTCATGAGCGTGTTCTGGCTGCGGGACTTCGGACAGCTCCAGAGCATCGAGCAGGCGGTCGAGGAGCGCTACCCCGACGCGCGCATCGTCGATCGCGCGATGCGTCTTCAACCCGTCAAGCGCATGATGCACGTGCTCGACGACGAGGGACTCACCGTACGCACGATCCCGTCGATGCCGCGCTGGAGCAAGTGACGCAATCCCGCGCCTGGATCACACCCCCGCGGGACTCCACTCCGACACCGCGTTCAGCGCGGCGACCTGGTCGGGCGTGAGCTCGACTCGAGCTCCGTCGAGGAGGTCTGCCACCTGCGCGACACGCGACGCGCTGGCGATCGGAGCGGCCACCGCCGGCTGCGCGCGCAACCACGCGAGCGCCGTCGCGGCGATCGAGATGTCGTGAGCCTTGCCGACCCCGTCGAGCGCGTCGATGATCGCAAGGCCCTGAGCGGTGGCGTACTTGGCCGCCCCGCCGGCTCGTGGTGAAGCCTGGCCCGCGGCATCCGTCGAACGGTACTTGCCGGTCAGGAACCCGCTCGCGAGCGCGTAGTACGGCACGAGGCTCATGCCGAACTCGTCGGCGACCGGAACGATGTTCTGTTCCACATCGCCACGGTGCACGAGGTTGTAGTGCGGCTGGATGGCGACCGGCAGCGCACTGCCCGCAGCCTTCGCGATGCCCACCCACTCGCGGATACGATCGGCGCTGTAATTCGAAACAGCGGTGTAGCGCACCAGGCCGTCCGTGACGAGTTCGCCGAAAGCGCCGACGGTCTCTTCCAGCGGCACGCTCGCGTCGTCGAAGTGGGCGTAGTAAAGGTCGATCGCATCGACCCCCAGCCGCTTGAGCGACGCCTCAGCCGCGGCGCGGATGTTCCGCGCCGACAGACCCTTGAATTCGGGATGCTGGCTGACCTTGGTCGCCACGACGACACCCTCCGGCCGGCGCGAGGCCAGCCATTCGCCGATGATCCGTTCGCTGTCGCCCCCGCTGTTGCCCGGAACCCACGCACTGTAGCTGTCGGCGGTGTCGATGAAGTCGCCGCCGCCGGCGGCGAAGGCGTCGAGGATCGCGAACGACTCGTCGCGGTCGGCGGTCCAGCCGAACACGTTGCCGCCGAGCGAGAGGGGAAGGATGTCGAGGGTGCTGGTTCCGATACGCGTCATGTCTGGGGAAACCGGGGCGGCGCGGGGATATTCCCTCCCCGCTGTACTGGCTGCCATGACTACGGTCAGCCTCAGCAACGTAGTCGTCATCAACACCGGCGACGCAGCCGTCACAGCCTTCACCGGCTCGCCGTAGCGGCGCACACGAATATCGCCCCCCGGCAGACCGGAGGGCGATATGGAACAGTGACCCCAGCGGGATTCGAACCCGCGTTACCGCCGTGAGAGGGCGGCGTACTAGGCCGCTATACGATGGGGCCGCTCAGTACAACCGTACAAGTATGCCATGGCCCCGTGAGGGCGGCAAAATCGAGGCCGCATTCGACGTGGCGCCTTGCCCGCCCCTCCGCCGGGATGTTGACTCGAGGCATGCGAGTGACAAAGCACGAACACGCCTGCCTGACCGTCGAAGACTCCGGACGCCTGCTGATCATCGATCCGGGCGGTTTCACGAACCCGCTCATCGACATCGCCCAGGCCGTCGGGGTGATCGTCACGCACGAGCATCCCGACCACTGGACCCCCGACCAGCTCGACCGGATCACGAAGGCGGTGCCCGGCATCCCGATCTATGGTCCGCAGGGGTTCGCCGACGCGGCGGCCGGCTACGACGTGACGGTCGTGAGTCCCGGCGACACCCTCGAACTCACCCCGTTCTCGCTCACGTTCTTCGGAGGCACGCACGCCGTGATCCACGAATCGATCCCCGTGATCGACAACGTCGGGGTGCTCGTGAACGACGCGCTGTACTACCCGGGTGATTCGTTCGCCGTGCCGAAGGGCGTGAAGGTCGACCTGCTCGCCGCTCCCCTGGGCGCCCCGTGGCTCAAAGTCAGCGAGGCGATGGACTTCGTCCTCGCGGTCGCGCCGCGACTGGCCTTCGGTACGCACGACATGACGCTGTCGGTCATCGGGCGCGATATGCACCGCGCCCGGCTGAAGTGGGCGGTCGAGCAGGGCGGCGGCGAATTCCTCGCCCTCGACCCGGACGGCACCGCCGACATCTGACCCCGGAGGCGACGGATGCCGCGACCGAAATGGCCGCAGCATCCGTCGTTCGTGCCCTACTGCGCGTCGAGGTCGGTTTCGAGAAGTGCGACGAGATCGTCGAGCGCCTGATCGGCCCCGTCGCCCTCGGCCTTGAGGGTCACGACCGTGCCGTTGGCTGCTCCCAGCCCCATGAGCGAGAGGATGCTGCCCGCGTTGAGGTCGGGGCCGCCTTCGACCGCGATCGTGACGGGGATCTTCTTCTCCTGCACGGCCTGCACGAAAAGCTTCGCGGGACGCGCGTGCAGTCCTGAACTGCTCGCGATGGTGGCCTGGCGCTCTGCCATGGAAACTCCTTTGCTCTGTCTTGCGTACTCATGAACAGCATTCCGCATGGCGCATGCAGATGCGAGGGGTCAGGCCGGAACGGCGACAGCCGAGAGGTTCGCCTCGGCCTCTTCGAGCTCCTTCGGAGCGATGAAGCGCTTGAACGCCACCACCAGGAAAGCCGACACGATCGTCCCCGCGACGAGGGCGATGAGGAAGCCCCAGATCGGCTGGATGGCGAAGAGCACGAAGAGGCCGCCGTGCGGGGCGTAGGACTGCACGTTGAACACCATGCACAGCGCTCCGGTGACCGCGCCGCCGACCATCGAGGCCGGGATGACGCGGAGCGGGTCGGCCGCGGCGAACGGGATGGCTCCTTCAGAGATGAAGGATGCTCCGAGCAGCCACGCCGCCTTGCCGTTCTCGCGTTCGACCGGCGTGAAGATCCTGCGTGCGAGCACGGTCGAGGCCAGGGCCATCGCGAGGGGCGGCACCATTCCGGCGCACATGACGGCACCCATGATCAGCAGCGGAGCCGGGTTGTCGGCGGAGCCTGCAGCAAGGCCGGCCACGGCGAACGAGTAGGCGACCTTGTTGATCGGGCCACCGAGGTCGAAGCACATCATGAGACCGAGGATGATCCCCAGGCCGATGGCGGAGCCGCCCGATTCGGTGAGGCTCGTGAGCCAGTCGGTCAGCCATGTCATGAGCGTCGCGATCGGTCGGCCGAGGAAGAGGATGAGCAGCCCCGAGGCCACGACCGAGCCGAGGAGCGGAATGATCACGACGGGCATCAGGCCGCGCAGCCAGCGCGGTGCGGGCAGGCGCCCGAGCCACCATGCCACCACGCCCGCCAGGAGGCCGCCGACGATGCCGCCGATGAACCCGGCCTGCATGAGGACTGCCACTGCCCCGGCGACGAAGCCGGGCGCGATGCCCGGGCGGTCGGCGATCGCGAACGAGATGTAGCCGGCGAGGGCCGCAACCAGGAAGCCCATCGAGGTCGCGCCGATCATGAAGAACACCGAGCCGAGGTACTGGCCCAGCGGCCCGAAGTTCGATGTGATGTCGGTGGTCGGCAGGTCCCACAGCGAGTTCTGCGTGATGACGGTGGCTGCGTTCGTGGTGACCTCGTAGCCGCCGAAGAAGAACCCGAGGGCGATGAGCAGACCCCCACCTGCGACGAACGGGATCATGTAGCTCACACCGGTGAGCAGGATCCGCTGGATGCGGGCGCCGAACGAGACCGGCGCTGCGGTGGCGGTTCGCGCCGTGGGTGCGTCGCCGCCCACGCGCGCGGCGTGCGGATCTCTAGCCGCCGCGACCGCTTCGGCGAGCATCTGCGTCGGCTGCTCGATACCGCGCTTGACCCCGGAGCGGATCACCGGCTTGCCGGCGAAGCGGGCCTGCTCGCGGACGTCGACGTCGACGGCGAAGATGACCGCGTCCGCGTTGTCGATGACCGACTGCGGCAGCGGCTGATAGCCGCTGGAGCCCTGCGGCTCGACCGACAGGTCGATGCCGGCGTCCTTGCCCGCCGCGGTGAGCGCATCCGCGGCCATGAAGGTGTGCGCGATACCCGTCGCGCATGCGGTGACCGCGACGATCCGGGCACGGTGGCCGTTCACCGAGATCGCGTCGTCGGCAGCGGCGACCGTCGGCGGCGCCGCCGCGGCCGCTGCGGGAGTCACGGCATCGGGCTCGATGGCCGCACGGACGATCTCGACAGCTTCGTCGGAGGTCGATGCGGCGCGCAAGCCGGCCGTGAATTCGGGACGCATCAGGCTGCGGGCGAGTTTCGACAGCACCGCGAGGTGTGCTTCGTCGGCGCCGGCGGGCGCGGCGATCAGGAAGACGATGTCGGCGGGGCCGTCCGGCGCGCCGAAATCGACGCCCGGGCTCAGCCGGGCGAAGGCCAGCGTGGGTTCGGTGACCGAACTGCTGCGGGCGTGCGGAATGGCGATGCCGCCCGGCAGGCCGGTCTCGTCCTTCTGCTCGCGGGCCCAGGCATCGGCATAGAGCGCGTCGGCGTCGACGGCGCGACCCTGCGCGACGACGCGCTGGGCGAGGGCGCGGATGACGGACGACTTGTCGGCACCGAGGCCGACATCGAGCGACACCAGCGCTGGAGTGATGATTTCGGACATTTCGTTGACCTCCGTGGTCGTTTGAGGAGTGGCGAGTCGTGGGGTGGGCTATCAGGCGAGGTACGGGGTGACGGCGACGTCCCACGCGGGGACGTCGCTCGGAGTCGGGATCTGCGTACCGGGAAGGGATGCTGCGGCCGCGCCGTAGCTCACCGCTCGACGCAGGCGCGCGGGGGCGTCGGCGCGGGCGACGTCGGCGATGAGGTAGCCGGCGAGCGAGCTGTCGCCCGCCCCGACAGTGCTGGCAACCGTGATGCGCGGCGCGTGCGCGCGCAGGACGCCGTCGGCGGTGACCAGCAGCGCACCATCGCCACCGAGGGTCACGAGTGCGGTGCCGACCTGACCGGGTACGATCATGCGCGCCAGCCGGGCGGCGACCGGAACCACGTCGCCCGTGGCGTCGAGCACTTCTCCGACCAGTTCGGCGAGTTCGATCTCGTTGGGCTTGATCAGATCCGGCCTGCCGTCCGCCACGACCCGATCGAGCGCGGCGCCGGAGGTGTCGACGGCGATCTTCGGCGCCCGCTCACCCCAGCGCTCACGCACCGCCGCGATCGCGACGGAGTAGAAGTCCTCGCCCAGCCCGGGCGGGAGCGAACCCGCGAACACGATCCACTCCGCGCCGTCGGCCGCTGTGGCGATCGCGTCGATGAGAGCGGATGCCTCGGCCTCGGTGATGGTCGGTCCGGGCATGTTGATCTTCGTGGTCGTGCCGTCGGGGTCGGTGACGGTGAGGTTCGCCCTGACGCGGCCCGCGATCGGCACGCGCACGGCAGGCACTCCCTCGTGCTCGAGGAGGAGCCGGAAGGGATCCTCGTCCCCGCAGGGAACGACGGCGATGGTCTCGACGCCGGCCGAGCGGAGCGCGCGCGCGACGTTGACGCCCTTGCCCCCGGCATCCTCCCGCGCATCCAGCGCCCGCTGCACCTCGCCGTGCTCGAGCGGTGCGTCCAGGCGCACGGCGCGATCGATGGAGGGGTTCGCTGTGACGGTGACGATCACGCGACCCACACCTCCACTCCGTCGTCGGCGAGAGCTGCCGCCAGCGCGTCGTCCGGCTCTGCATCGGTGACCAGCACATCGACCGCGGTGAGCGGCGCGAACGAGACGAGCAGTTCGCGCCCGAGCTTGGCAGCGTCGGCGACGACGACCACTCGCCGAGCAGAACGCACGATCGCGCGCTTGACGGCGGCCTCTTCCGGGTCGGGGGTGCTGATGCCGAAGCCGGCTGAGACGCCGTTGGCGCCGATGAAGGCGATATCGGGGCGGAGGCCCTCGATGGCGCGCACGGTGTCGGCGCCGACGGCGGCGGCAGTGACGCCCCGCACCCTTCCCCCGATCAGGGACAGCGAGATGGCATCGGCGGGCGCCAGCGCGTGCGCCAGAGTGAGCGAGTGGGTGACGACCTCGGCCGTGCCGCCGGTCGACGACAGACGTGCGACGAGCTGGTCGGCCACCGCGGCAGTCGTGGTGCCGGCATCGAGGAAGATCGAGCCACGGAAGTCGTCGCCCAGCAGATCCAGGGCTCGTCGCCCGATGGCCCGCTTGGCCGCGCTCCGCTGGTGCGTGCGGTCGGCGATCGACGGCTCGGAGGTGCTCCCCCGCTCGAGGGCGACCGCGCCGCCGTGCACGCGGCGAAGGGCGCCAGCCCGCTCCAACGCGTCGAGATCGCGGCGCACGGTCTCGGTGGTGACCTCGAATCGCCCCGCCAGTTCGAGAACGGCGACGCGCCCTTCATCAAGCAGGATGCGCTCGATCAGTTCTTGCCGCTCCGTTGCGTACATTGCGAAATCCTCCCTGGATTTCCCACACAGTACAACACATACCCAACTATTCACAAGAGCGGGAAGTGGAATACGCAGATTTACACAGAACGACTCAGGCTCTCGCGGACGGCCGGCCTGATCGCCGGCGCCGTCGTCGCGAGCACGCCGAGCCTCATCGCGGTGTCGCGATCGAACCAGCCGGGCGTCTACGACTGCGTGCCGTGATCTCCGCGCTGAAGATGCGCGACAGGAAAAAGAAAAGCCCCGCTGAGCGGGGCTTTTTCTTGCTGACGTAAAAGCTCTCTGTTCTAACCATTGGAACCTCCCGTTCACCGCCGATGAACTGCAGAAACTGGCGGAAGTAGGCGTCAGAGATGACGGTTCAAACGAGCCAGCTCGGTACCAAGCGCATGGGCTAGCCAAGCGTCTTGGAGAGAAGAAAGTTCAGGACATTATTCGCCGCTATGAAGCGGGTGAGAGCGCCCGCTGCATTGCCGAAAAGTATGGCGTGTCGACCTCGGCCCTCATCAACCTGCTGCGTGACAACTCCGTCGTAGTGAAGAGGGGGCGCGTCACCGACGCTGAGGCCCAAAACATGGCAAGGCAGTACGAGACGGGCAGTACGATCGCCGAGCTGGAAATGCAGTTTAAGCTCTCCCATGGGGCAGTGCTCCGCGCGCTGCATCGAGCGGGAGTTGAGATGCGAGCGAAGGCCCCACGAAGGAAGGAGGCGTGATCACTGCCAAGTCAGGGCCGCCAATTACCTTGCCACATCGCCTGACTCTACCCCGGGTGCCACCGGTCAACTCGAGCCTGCGCACGGCCACTTGTCGCATTCGGCCTGCTCGCGGACGACTAATTTTGATCCCTGCGGGAGCCTCATATCGGGCTGCCGCCGGTAGTCATCGACCGACATACTGCAGCTCCAGGTAGTCGAAGATCAGCTCCATCCAGCGAACCGCTTCTCGACCGTCCGACTGCTCAACCCTCGTCCCGCCCTCGTGTACTGCTGTGTTGCGCTTATCGAACAGGGAGCTACCTGCAGTCGCGACGTCATCGGGGGCATCCGCGAGTCGACGCTGGATGTCCTTCCCAGTCCCGCCGCACGCCATCTCGACAGCGAGACGCGCAAAGAGAACTGCCTCGCGATACAAACCACGCTCGAAGTTCGTCCGAGCCGTGCGGGCGTGGGTCACGGCCGCCGACTCCTCTTCTAGGACACGGAAGGCATCGCGATACGCGGTGTCGGGTGATGGGCCGAGCAGATACGTGAGCCGGGCGCCGTCCTTGAAGAGAAGAACGTCGTACGAATCCACGGCAGTTCCGCCAGAGACAAGCACGTAGTCGTCGTAGCCGTCCTTCTCGTAGAGATTCGACATGACCTTGTCGGCACCGGTTATCTGAGGACTGGCAAGGAACTCGGCCAGATGGTCTTGGGTCTTCCCGTACATCTCGACCTTTCTGCCAGTCATCTTCTGCCGGAGTCGAAGACCAAGGCTCTCCTCTCCACCCGAATACTGCTCGACGTAGCACCAGACGGACACCGGCGGGGAGGCCATGCCCACGGTCTGAATATTGACCGTCACAGAGAACTTGTCATCGATGGACGCGACGATCTCTTGAGCGTTTTGCCTCACGATCGGTGAGGCGATAGCCACATATTCCTTGCGACTCCGGGGCTCAACGAGGCCGCCACCGTGGGCAAAGCAGTCCTGGAGCAGATTCGACAAGGGCGCGACGTGCTGCAGGATCAGCTGGCCAGTGACAACGCGCACCGTTCGCCCAGTCAGCTTCTCGCGAAGGCGGAGGTCTGGCACTCCATCGGGGCGCTCGAACGACTCGACGTAGCATTTGATCGTGCCGGAGCTCTGCGCGCTGCGAGCGGTGACTTTCGCTGCATGCGCCGAGCGGCGAGTTTTTGAACCCGACGACGTCATTATGATGCCCTTCCGCGCCCGCCGTTCCGACCAGTTCGGCCTTCGAGGGCGCCAGCTCGCCATCCGAGAATAACTGTCGGACACACCGGACAGTCAGTCGCAACGCAGTTTAAGAGTCCCGACAAGCAGCCGGCTGCCCGCTACGCGGCTTAGCAGGCTCTGAGAGATCGGACCCTCGCCATTTGGCGCGCCAGACCTCCAGTGTCAGTGGTTGGTGGTGTTCTAGCTCCAACCCCACCGCCCGCGAGATGTCGGCCCGATAGTGTAAGGCGAGCCACTCGGCACGCTTCGTCGTGCCATCACAACGGCCGCTCGATCGACGACTGCAAGCATTTTGAGGACCCCATGACTGACGCCACCGAAGCAGCCCCGCCGACATTGGAAGAGCTGATTGCGCAGCTCAGCGAGGCAGCCGGACGCGAGCTGTCAGTCGACGATCTCAGGGAGATCGTGGCAGAGAAGACCCAGCGTGGAGTGAACATTTCCTTCCTCGGCAAGCAGCAGGCGCGTCGAATCGCGCGTCTCGTACGCCCTCGCGTACAGAGGTCGAACGCGGGACTGTCAGTGGGAAGTCGAGAGGCTCAGGCGAAGAACTTGCTCATCGAGGGCGACAATCTTCAGGCGCTCGCATCGCTGTACCGCTGGCGCGGTCAGGTTGACGTAGTTGTCACGGACCCTCCCTACAACACCGGCAATGACTTCCGGTACAACGATCGCTGGGATGAGGATCCAAACGATTCAGGGCTCGGCGAGTGGGTGCCAGGGGACGATCCAGCCCGGCACACCAAGTGGATGAAGTTCATGTACCCGCGCCTGCAGATGATGCACTCGATGCTCAAGACATCAGGCGTCATGGCTATCTGCATCGATCACCGAGAGCTTTTCCACCTCGGGCAGATGATGGATGAAATTTTCGGTGAGGGTAACCGGCTCGCCATCCTGAACTGGCAGAAGTCCTACTCGCCCCGCTCGGACAAGTCCCACGTCAGCACAGCCACCGAGTATGTGCTCATCTACGCTCGCGACGACGAGCGAGCAAAGACCTCGCTACTCCCTCGCGAAGAGGACATGGACGCCCGATACCAGAATCGCGATGGCGATGTTCAGGTATGGAAATCTGGCGATCTCTCGGCCGGAAAGGCTGCGAAGAACCAGCCGATGGTCTACGCCATCCAGTCCCCGTTCACAGGAGAGCTTCATTATCCGCCGGAGGGCCGATGCTGGTCGCTAGCGCGCGCCCAGGTCAAGCGGTCACTAGAGGGCTGGGGCACTCAGTACGTCGAGCGTGATCTAAAGGATGACGCAAAACGTGCTCAGATCGCAGGCGTGCCCGTCGCCGAAGTCAAGCCGGGCGTCAAGGCACTCATGCTCAAGGATCCGATCGAGAACTCGCTTCCACGTGCGGAAACTGTGTTGAAGAAGGGTCCTTGGCCCATCGTTTACTTCGGCATTGGTGGACAGGGTCGACCACAGCACAAGCGCTACCTCGAGAACGTCAAACGCGGAGTAGTTCCCATGACCTACTGGGCTGATGACGACCATGACTTCCCAGCCGTATTGGGTTCGATCTCGTGGGAGCACGAGCAGTCAGGCCACAGCCAGACCGGCGTCGACGAGCTCAGCGCGATCGTCGGACGAGACCATGGCTTCCGTACAGTCAAGCCGCTCCGCCTCATGGAGAAGATCCTCCAGCTTTGGTGTCCACCCGACGGGCTGGTACTCGACCCGTTCGCGGGTTCAGGCACGACCGGTCACGCCGTTCTTGCCTTGAACGAAATCTCCGGCAGCGACCGCAGGTTCATTCTCATCGAGCAGGGGCGCCCAGAACGTGGCGACTCATATGCCAAGACGCTGACCGCGGACCGACTCAAGCGCGTCATTTCGGGTGACTGGGCGAACGGGAAGGGCAAGCCTCTAGACGGGGGCTTTAGCTTCAAGGCGCTGACGAAGCAGGTCGATGCAAACATCGTGCTGCGCATGGAACGCGATGAGATGGTCGACACCGTCATTGCATCGCATCACGATGCCAACCGTCGCCGCGGCGGGTCGCTGATCACCTACGACACGCTCGACTACAAATACCTGGTCGGTCGCAACTCCGAGGGGCACGGCTTCTACCTGGTCTGGGACGGGCCAGACGGGAACACCGACCTCACCGAAGACGTCTACGAGGCGTGCGTTGCAGAAGGCAAGCGGGCAAAGCTCGAGCCGATCTACCACGTCTACGCCCGTTACAACCTGTTCGGCACTGAGGACGTCCGCTTCTACCGGATCCCCGATCAAATCCTCATCGACTTCGGACTCGACATGCGCACAGAGGCGTACTCCACAGGAGGCGACGCATGATCAAGCCATTCAAGTTCCAGCGCGAAGCTTCGACCCAGATCAGCGACCGCTTCATCGAGTACCAGGGAAACGAGGTGTCCAAGGGCACCCGCAAGGCACCTGAGTGGGTGCCCTTCTTCCAGTCGCTTGCTGCGCTGACAGGAGCCGGAAAGACCGTGATTCTGGCAGATGCCGTAGCGCAAATGAGCGCCGTGACCGAAGCATCACCGGTCATTCTTTGGCTCTCTCGGGGTCGCGTCGTCGTCGCCCAGACGTACGCCAATCTCCAGCCAGGAGGCAAGTACAACCACGTGCTCGGAAACGCGAGTGTGAGGCTCCTAAGCGAGTACTCCTCGAGTGAGGTTGAGGTTGCCGAGACACCATCGCTCTACTTCGCAACCGTCGGCACCTTCAACCGCAAGGACATGGAGCAGGGCACCCTGACCATTTACAAGTCCGACATTGACGGCACGGGCACGTCGACGTGGGA
This sequence comes from uncultured Microbacterium sp., assembly GCF_964244775.1. Taxonomy (NCBI): domain Bacteria; kingdom Bacillati; phylum Actinomycetota; class Actinomycetes; order Micrococcales; family Microbacteriaceae; genus Microbacterium; species uncultured Microbacterium sp. The sequence goes on along the minus strand of NZ_CAXTJR010000001.1, from coordinate 461,159 downwards.
TGCGCTGCGCGAACGTGAAGACGCCGATGGTAACCGCCGACCACTATTCATCGTCTACGACGAAGCCCATAACCTCTCAGAGCAGCAGACCGAACTCCTCTTGAAGCTGCAGCCAGAGGCGATTCTTCTGGCCAGCGCCACGATGCAGCTTCCCCCGCTCATGTCAGCGGAGATCGAGCGCCTTCGAGCCGCCGGCCGCTCGGACGAGTGGCTCGTCACGAAGGTTCGGTCGTCGGAGGTGGTCTCGGAGGGGCTGGTCAAGAACGCTCTCAGCATGGCGGGATACAAGACTCCTATGGAGGAGGCCATCGCGGCGTTGCTTGCTGACATGGCCGAGGCCGAACAGGACGCACTCGATTACGGAGCGGAGGTCACGCCGAAGGCGATCTACGTGTGCAAAACAAACGTCACCGCCGACGACTCCTACCGCCGAGACGATCCGGCACAGCCCTTCGCGCAACGTCAGGCTCCCCCGATCCTCATCTGGCGCTACCTCGTCGAGCAGCAGGGCATCGACCCAGCCACCGTCGCCATCTACGCGAACCTCGACACCCACAAGGACTATCCACTTCCGGAAGAGCTGGTCCTATTCAAGGGCGCGGATAACGACTACAAGGAATTCACCAGTGGTGCCTTCCGGCACATTATCTTCAACCTCACTCTGCAAGAGGGGTGGGACGACCCGCAGGCCTATTTCGCCTACATTGACAAGTCAATGGAATCGACGGTTCAGGTGACGCAAGTCATCGGGCGCGTGCTTCGCCAGCCGGGCGCGACGCACTATCCAGCCGACCGTCTCAACACCGCACATTTCTACGTTCGCGTCGACCGCAATGAAGTCTTCAACGACATCCTCGCGGACGTGGCCGAGCGCCTCGGCACCGACCTGCCTGACGTGAAGCTCATATCGAGCGCGCCGCAAACAGCTCGAGCCAAGCAGCTGAAGCCAAAGCTGAAGCGTGAGATCCCCAAAACTGCAACCGATCCCACGTACGCTGTCACGCCGGTCGAGAAGCTTCTCGAGCACATGATCGACTACTCGGGCGGTGGCTCCAACGTGGCGGGCGGAGGCAGCCGCCGTATCGTGACGCAGACAGTGGGCGGCGCGGCCGTGGCGTCAGACTGGGAAGACTACGAAGAGCCGAGTCGGGTGGCTGCTCGCTGGGTGTTTCACCGCGAGATACTGCGCCTCCTTCCCCGAGCACTCGACGTTGCCAGCACCGCAGACCCAAGGTTCGACGCGCAAGTCGGCGTCGGTAGCCCCGCATTCGCGCAGATCAAGGATCTCGCGAGCAAAGTGGTGCACACCTTCATCGAGAACGTCTCGCTGGTACAGCGCAAGCCAAATCCCTACGTCGTGGGACCAATCCTTGTACGTGAGAGCGAAATCGAACGATTCGAGAACGCGCTTCACGCAGGGTATGAAGGGCTCAATGGGACCGAGAAGTCATTTGCCAGGGCACTAGACAAGACGGGGCTTACCTGGGCGCGCAACCCTCCTCGATCCGGCTACGGAATCCCGTTGATCTCGATCGGCGACACAGAGAACTTCTACCCTGATTTCGTCGTCTGGACGGCCGGTGAAGTCATCTGCATCGATACCAAGGGGCCGCATCTTCTCCGTGACGACGCCGGCCGGAAGCTTCTGAGCGTCAAGCCCCGCACTGACGTCCAACAGTTGGTCATTCGATTCGTCACTGTGGGCGAGTTCAACGGGCAGTTCGAAAAGCTCAGTCCCGATGGATACACGCTCTGGGGCCTCAAGGATGACGGCAAGCCACGGGTTCAGCACTTCGACACCCTGGACGATCTCATCGCGCACATGACGTCGCAGCAGCCCGCCAAGGACTAGCGATGATCACGTACCTTGATTCACACAGTGTCTCCGCAGAGTATGTCTACTGGCAGATGGAAGAGGCGCGCATCCGGGCCTTCACGACATCGACTAACCGCGGGATGGGCGCGTGGTTCGATGAGCGTTGGGAGTTCGCCGACTCCGAAGCATCCCGGATCTTCGATCCCGAGCAACACGGCGAAGATCTGCAAGCCGTCCTGTTTGATCGCGACGTCGGCGTCTGGCCGTCTGACTACTTCTGGCAACTTTCCAGCGCAGTCGTGAAAGATGCTGTCGCGCTCTTTGAGATCTTCCTCGAGCAGATGGCGAACGCAGTACTATGCCGTTTCGGCGCACGGCTCACAAATCTCCAGACTGAAAACTCGTGGCGTTGGCCCGAATGCCAGGCCTTCTACACGCACTACATTGGCGTGGACGTCACTCCACCCAAGCTTGAAGCTGCGCTCTGGATCAGAAACAAGTTGGCACATCTCCGCGATGAGCTCCGCACTGACGCAGGTCGTGCAGAATTCGCCGCGCACGTAAAGGTGCTCGGCATCGATGGCCCCGAGACGCCGGAGGAAGCGGCGCTTGGCCTCGTCGACCACCGCGCCTATATGTCGCACGGAGTGCAGCTGACTCAGCTTCAGACCTGGCGACTTCTCGACGTGATTGGAGAGCATGTGGGAGTCGTCGCACTGGCCGCTTTCCCGTTCATTTACGGTGGGGCGTTCAATGGCTATCTTGCGGCGGTACAGGCGAAGGCGCCGCTTACCGTTGCCGGGTTCCCAGCGAAAACGCTGATAACGCTCTGACACGGCTGAGATGGAAGAAGATACTTGGTACGCATCGCGGCGCGCCAGGTGGAAGCCGGATCGGGTGCGCCTCCTCATGATCGCGGAGAGTGCACCGGATAGTGGCGGCGACGTGTCCGCTCGTCGCTTCTTCTACGACGAGCGACTAACCGGCGACGACAGCCTGTTTCGTGAAGTCGTGAAGGTCCTGTACGACAGCCCATCCCTCGCGAGTGGACCTGGGCAAAAGGTGCCCTGGCTCGCGCAGTTGCAACGTGACGGCGTCTACTTGATCGACTTAGCCTCGCGTCCCGTGAACTACGACGACCCACAAGCACGCGCTGGGGCGCTGAAGGCAAACATCGACAAGACAATCCAGGTCGCGGAGGCTCTCCAACCAAACGGAATCGTCCTCATCAAGAAGAACGTCTTCGAGCTTTTAGCTGAACCACTTCGCCGACTTGCGCTGCCAGTGCTCCACGAGCAATTCATCACTTTTCCTGGGAGTGGGCAGCAAAAGCGCTTCCGTCAATCGTTCGCCACCGCCATAGTGGGCCTTCGTCTGTAGCAATCGTCAGACGACCACATTGAATAGGGCGGCGACCGCGCCGGACAAGAACTCGCTGGTTCTCAAGTCCGGGCAGTCGCCGCCCTGGGTGGTGCGCTCAATCCGTCTCGGTGACAGGGCGATGCACGTGTTGGAGGTGGATCGGGAGATGAGCCACCGGCACCACTCGGGTGTCGATCGCTTCGTCCCAGCGCTCAAGGAGCACCATCGCCCATGCAGCAGCGGTGAAGTAGTCCTCGTAGCGAGCGGCGGACAGGAACCAGTTTGGTTCTCCGGCCGCCATTGGCATGACCGTGCTGCCAAACTTCCCGAGCGGTTCGGTAACCCAGGCAGGGCCATCGCCGATTTTCACTAACACCGCGTACTCACCTAGCCTGGTCAGAAGCTCGATCGCCGTATCGGGGACGTCGGTAGCGTCGCCACTTCGGTCCGGGAGCCCAACGACGAGTGCCGGTCCGACCAGCATTGCCTGCTGGCGGGCCGCTGGTTCGAGATACCACCATAGGAAGGTCGCACGGGAGTTGAACGGCAGGTGCCGCAGCAGCCCCTCCTCATTGACGAAGATCGTCACCCCGAGATTCGGGATGTCGACCGGCTCGATCCAGCCACCCACCACCGCTTGGTAGTCCTCCAGACGCTCGATCTCGATTTTCTCAATCGGTTCGCCAGGATCGGGCAGGATCCGCAGGGCCCTCACCACGTTGCGTCACTCCCCCGAAAGGTCTCGTCGACGCCCTCTGGCGCAGGTACCCGGCTGGCAAGCCGAAGCTGGGCGCCAGGACGAAGCGTGCCGGTGAACACCATGCACCAGGTCGCGGCGTCGAAGACGTTCTCGAAACGTGCGAAAGTGTCGCTCCAGGTTTCCTGCCGCAGCGATTTGACCTGCACGACGAACTCGCGGGCTTCGAAAATATCGCCAACGATTCGCTCCAGCAGGGCAGTGGGTTCTCCCTGATCGCTTGTGCAGGTGAGCACGACGTCGCCGAGGAAGATCGGATGCTGCGACGGGTCGGCGGTGTAGAGCCACCAAAGGGCCATGGCTCGGCAGTTGATCGGCTGGCGTTCACGCCGGGCTGCCTCGTTCACGTACATAGTGACGCCTACGGCGGGCATCTCGATTGGCTCCAACCAGCCGTCCACCGCTTCCTGGAATTCGTCGGCCGTAGCCAGGTGCTTCAGGCGCGGTGAACGTGACGGGTCGTGCGGGATGACGATGCTTTTGACCATCGCTCCCACCTCCTTACTGTTGTCGCGGCCGAGAACCCTCTTGGGTTCTCTGACAAGCCGCGGGGCAGCAACGAGACACATAAATGAGTGGGGGTGTTGTGATTTCTACGGCTTCTCAGTCCGAAGGCGAATGCTCATAATGAGCAGCAGATATGACGCAACAAGACATCACGGCACTGACCACGATGCTCACCGACATGCAGGCACAGCTGCAGGGCGAGTTCGACAAGATCAATGAACGACTCGACGCGCATGATGCGCGCTTCCAGCAGATCGACGTTCGTTTCGATCGCTTTGAGGCTCGTTTCGAACGAATCGAAGACGACATGCGTGACGGTTTCGATCGCGTCAATACGACCCTCGACGGCGTCGCGAACCGAATCGAAGACAACTACGTCGAACGTCTGGCGCTCAGCGCTCAAGTCACCCGTCATGAGGACTGGATCGTTGCAGCCGTGCCTGTCGTCAAAGTGCAATACGTTCCCGACGCATAACTAGTTCTTCTGGGCAGCCGTCCGGGCAGGGTGCATGGAAGCACTTGATGCCCGGGACGGCCGCCCCTCTCCCGTACTCCCACAAACGAGGGAAGGAGATTGGTGTCCGACGAGGCGCAGCTCGCGCTGCGTCGTCAGGCGGTTTTGCCGCGCGGTGCGGGAGACTTCGCTCCCCCGGCCGCGGGGCCGCCGAAGATGGCCTCGATCGCGCTCTGCTTCGTTTGGGCGTCGCGTTCGATCTCGGCTCGTACCGTCTCGGCACGCTGCAGCACCTTCGGGTCAGACTTGCTCGTCTCAACCCAGGCCTCCAGGGCCAGACGGATCTCTTCAGTGACACTGCGGTCGTTGAGCTGGGCAATCACTTCCAGCTGCGCCCGGAGGCCATCGGTGATCCGCACGCTCAGCGGGCGGATCGGGCCGAGAGCCGTCGCCGGCACCTCGGGTGGTTCATTCTCACTCATCGTGAGCCTCCTCATCGGAAGCGGCGGACGATCCCTGGGTGGGATCCTCTACACCGCAGCCCAACGAGGAGCGGATGACTGAGTATGGACAGTTGCTCTGGAAAGTCAATGCCCGTTGTCTATTCCACAACGGTCCACCTCGGTTGAGTTGTCTCCGCGGCGGTACGGCGCTCAGCTCCATCATTAGAAAGCTTCACGAACTTGCCGATCACGGTGTCGGATTGATCCACTGCCGGACACCAACACTCTTTCGCACCGTTCGTGGGGCAGAACGCGGTCGCTAGTCGGATCGCAACGTACGCGTTGTGTGCAGCTGCGGACAGGTCCGACTAGACGAGTCGACCATCGCCGCAGGAGACACGGGGACATCGGTCCGAAAGCGGTCGTCCCGCGCTTGACCAGCTGGTTGGCTCGCTCCTGGCGCCATTCCTTGAGTTTTTACTCGCTAGCTGGTGTCGTGAGCTCGGTTTCGACGGGAGGTGAGTCGGCCTCTGTCCAAGCTTCGCCGGGTACGCCATTTCGTAGTGCTCCAGTGACGACACCCGGCTGATGAGCTCGCCTGTCTCAACTCGAATAGACGCAGTTCGTGAACCGACCCCGGCAGACGAGGGGCCGGCCCACGATTCGTTACCTCGTAATCGACCTAAACACAATCGACGCAGCATCCCGCGGGATAGGTGCCCGCTCTACTCTTCGAGATCGTGGGCATGTTCCACTGGACGCTTCGGTCGCCGGTGCGAGCTGATGTCGATGCCGTCGCCGCGAACAATTGCACGGATGGTAGAGGCATCAAGCTTTGGGTGTCTGTCTGGGTCGGCCAAGCCGTTTGCCTCTTGTCTTGTGTCAGCCAACTGCGTGTAGCAGAATCCCGCGAGGATGGGGCTGCTGTGCAGGGCGGTGAAAAGCTCGCGGAGGCGAGCCTCAAACTCACCCTCCGATGCCATGTTGGCGTAGCCCCATGCTGCTCCGTCATGAGTTGGTGCGTAGCTCAGGCCGCCAAACTCGCTCACCATGACGGGTAGTCCGGCCGAGGCGTTCGGGAGCAAGCGCATCCTGCGTCCCAATGGGCCAAGGCCAGAGAGAACAGACTCGAGAGTTTCGGCGTCCACATAGCTTGCAGCGAGTTCGGGGCCGGTCACCGCGTAGTCGTGTATAGTGAGCAGGTCTGACTCGGCGTGCTCCCACCCATCGTTACTGACCACCGGACGGGTGGGGTCCAGCGCCTTGGTCAGGTGATAGAGCGCGCGAGCGTAATCGAGTTGAGCAGGGTCATGAGCAATGTGCTGCACTCCCCAGCTTTCGTTTAGCGGTACCCAGGTAACGATCGACGGGTGTGAACGGTCCCGGAGGATCGTCTCTGTCCACTCAGCTGTGAGCCGCTGTACTGCGGTGACCGAGTATTCAAAGTGACTGGGTGCCTCCTCCCAAATGAGCAAGCCCAGTACATCAGCCCACATCAACATGCGAGGATCCTCGACCTTTTGATGGATTCGCATCGCGTTGAAGCCGAGCGACTTCGCGAGTTCGATCTCTTGCCTGAGCGCATCTGCGGATGGTGCCGCCAAATGGCTCTCCGACCAGTAACCCTGTCCGAGAACAGAACGCACGTAGTACGGCCGATCGTTCAGCAGGAAGTGCCCTCCAGCCGCACCGACGCTTCGAAGTCCCAAGTACGAACGAACCTGGTCCAGCGCCCCACTTGCAGATCGCACGCGCAGCGTCGCCTCGACAAGACGGGGCGTCTCCGGCGTCCACAACAAGGCCTCGTATGCTTGACCGTTCTCTTGCCGGCTGAGCGTCACCGTCCCTGTTGATCGAGGACGGGTCGTCGTCCACACCGCGGAGCCCAGGCGTTCGCCCTCGTACGACAGCTCCACCGTTACCTCTGCGGGCGCGTCAGAAATGCCTGCGAGCTCAAGCTCGAGTGTGACCGTCGATCGTGTCAAGTCTGAACTCCATGCCAAACGGTCCACGTGAAGACGGGGAACACGCTCGAGCCACACGGTCTGCCAGATCCCGGTCGTGCGCTCGTACCAAATCCCGTGGGGCACCTCTTGCCAGTCCTGCTTGCCTCGGGGCTGGCCGACGTCCAGAGGATCGTCCTCAGCGCGCACCACAATCACCAGTGGCTGCCCAGGACGCACATGCTCGCTGATGTCGAAGGAGAATGGTGTGTGGCCACCCTCGTGCCGGCCGACGAGCGATCCATCGACCCACACCTGGGCGCGGTAGTCAACCGCACCGAAGTGAAGCAGTAGGACGTCGTCTGCCGAAGCTCCCCCGGCTGCCGCGATCTCTTCGGCCGACACAGACCTGCGGTACCAAACAACAGGATGGAAGCCAAGCTCAGCTATGCCGGAAGCGGGCGATTCCGGGGGGAACGGTACTTGGATTTGACGCGGGAGTGGGGAGCTGAGCGGGACATCGGAGACCTCGTTGTCGAAGCCAAACTCCCAAGTACCGTTGAGGCTGAGCCACTCCGCGCGAACCAGTTGTGGTCGTGGGTAATCGTCGGTGAAGAGCGCCGCCGTCGGCGCAGATGTTTCAGACATGCCAAGAGCATGCCTCACGGATCACGAATTTGCAACGCAGCAAATCTGCGATTGACAAGAGGCCTCAGGTCATTGAATATAGAGCAACAGCAAAGTTTGCTACGCAGCAAAGGAGTCGAAGATGACTGTGTCCTCACCACCGGCGGGAATCCGGGGTGCGACTGGCGGCCGAACGGCAGCGAAACGCCGACCCGCCAAGGGAAGTCAGGGGCGCGAGGCGGTCACTGCGGCCCTGTTCCTCGCCCCGTTCCTGGTTGTATACGCGATATTCCTACTCGCCCCGGTGTTCCAGGCCGTCTTCATGAGCGGCTACGACTGGGACTTGCTCAGCCCTGTGCGAGAGTTCATAGGCTTCGACAACTACACGCGCATGTTCTCCGACGAGACATTCTGGACGGCGTTTCGCAACACGCTAGTTTTCACGGTCGTTTCGACGCCGCTGCTGATCATCGTCGGGCTCGGGCTGGCACTGCTGCTCAACACCAAGGGACGCGGCAGGGCCGTCTACCGCGCAGCGTTCTTCCTCCCGTATGTGCTCCCAATCTCAGCGGTCACCCTCATCTGGAGCTACCTGCTCAACCCAGACCGAGGGCTCATCGCCGGTTTCCTCGGCTGGTTCGGACTCGACGGCATTCCGTTCCTCTCCGACCCTTCTCTTGCGATGCCTTCGATCATTGTCACGACGGTCTGGTGGTCAGTCGGATTCAACATGGTCCTGTTCTTAGCCGGTCTGCAGGACATCGAACCCGCTTACTACGAGGCGGCGTCACTCGACGGTGCCGGATGGTGGCAGCGGTTCCGCCACATCACGGTGCCCGGGCTCTCCCACGTCACCATCCTCGTGACAGTGACGCAGTTCATCGCGTCGTTCCAGATTTTTGGTCAGGTGTACATCATGACCCGCGGCGGCCCGGGCACGTCAACGATCGTGTTGATTCAGCAGATCTATGAAGCCGGCTTCAAGGACTACCAGCTGGGCTACGCGGCGGCCATCTCCGTGTTCTTGTTCGTCATCATGGCCGCGGTGGCCGCCATCCAGTTCAGAGTGATGGGAAAAAACTCATGACAGTTCTCAAGTCGCTCGACACGTCAACTCCTGCTGACGGCACACCGGGGCTCGTGCGTCGCCCCCGCAAACGCGGTTCACTCGGCCTGCACGTGTTGCTTGCAGTAGCGGCACTGACGTGGCTAATCCCGATCATCTGGATGCTGTCGATGGCGCTAACCCCTAACGAGGTGCTGCAGAAGTCGTCGACGAGTCTGTTCCCGTCAGCGGTTACCTTCGACAACTTCGTGACAGTACTGCGCGGCAGTGAACTGCCTCGATGGTTCTTGAACAGTGCGGTGGTCAGCATCGTCACCACCGTCGTGACCGTGTTGTTTTGTGCCATGGCTGGCTACGCGTTCGCTCGCATCTCGTTCCGCGGCAAACGCCTCGTGTTCGCCGCGGTACTCGCGGGCCTGATGGTGCCGAAGGAAGCGATGTTCATTCCACTGTTCCTGATGATCTCCAGCGCAGATCTCCAGAACAGCTACCCGGCTCTCATTCTTCCGAGACTCGCGGCACCGCTCGGCGTCTTCTTGATGACCCAGTTCTTCAGTAAGGTCCCCCCGGAACTCGAAGAGGCTGCGCGGATTGACGGCGCGACCCGCTGGCGCACGTTCTCCTCGATCATGGTGCCACTTGCCCGGCCCGCGATGGCTTCGTTGGCAATCTTCACCTTCGTGCTGACGTGGAATGACTACCTGTGGCCGCTCGTTGCGTCGACCCGCACCGAGTGGTTCACCATCACTACCGGGCTTGCTTCGCTGCAGTCCAACTTCGCCTCCGCAACAAACCTCGGCGATCTCATGGCTCGCGGCCTCATCGGAAGCCTTCCGCTCATCATCGTGTTCTTCGTTTTCCAGCGCCAACTGATCCGAGGAATCACCCTCGGCAGTGGCGAAAAGTAAATCTCAACCCCACCTAACCCATCTCGGACAAGGAGTTCAATCATGAAAACCCGAATCCCTGCAATCGCGGGGCTCGCCCTGGCGGCGTTGCTGCTCTCCGCCTGCACCGGCGGCACATCGACAGCTGACAGCAGCAACGTCGCTGACGCCATCAACAAGGTCACTGATGACCAGTTGAACGGCACGACCATTCAGTTCGCACACTTCTTCGGAAACTGCGCTGATGAGGTCGGCGACAACACCGACCTCTCGAAGGCGGTCGGCGAGTGCGCAACGATCACAACGCTTGCGAACAAGTTCAACGCTGAGAACAAGTTCGGCATCAAGGTAGAACGCCTCGGCGGTGCAGCGTGGGACTCGTTCTACGATCAACTGAATGCGTCTATCGCCGGCGGGACGCCTCCCGACGTCACGGTCATGCACGGACAGAGCCTGCCAGACTATGCGGAGCGGCAGTTGCTGCTGCCGCTCGACGATGAGGTCGAGTCCGTCGGCATCGATCTCTCAGATGCACTGCCGGTAGAGGAGAAGGCGATCACCTCCGACGGCAAGACCTACGCGGTGCCCTTCGACTACCACACGGCGCTCGCTCACGTGAACGTGGATCTCTTCAAGGCGGCCGGTCTAGTCGACGCCGACGGCAACCCCATCCTGCCAACCTCCCCCGAAGAATTCCTCTCCGAGGCAGCGCAGGTTAAGGAAAAGACCGGCAAGAACTTCATCGCGATTCCGACGGTCGGTGACAATCTCGGCTGGCACTTCATCAACACGCTGATCATGCAACAGGGTGGATCAGTCTTGAACAAGGACCTCACCGAGGCGAACCTGGACAGCCCGGAGGCCAAGACTGCATTGGAGTTCAAGCAGTCTCTCCTCGATGGGGGTTTCACTGACGGAAACCAGAATTACGACGCAGCAAACCAGAGCTTCACAAACGGAGACGCGGCCATCCTCTTCAACGGGACCTGGGTCGTGGACTCTCTGAACAGCACAGCTACCTTCAACTACCAGGCGCACACGTTCCCCAACCTGTACGGCACGCCGAATGGTTGGGCGAACCAGCACACCTGGGCCGTTCCCGTGCAGAAGAACGCAGATCCGGTGAAGTACCGCGCCGCGCTGGAGTTCATCTCCTACCTGTACGCCAACGACGAAGCCTGGGCTCTGGGCACCGGTCATATCGCGGCGCGCACGTCGGTCATCGACTCCGCCGCGTACCAGGAAGCTCCGCAGCGAGCGAACTACGCATCGTCTGCCGCGGACGCGACCACAACACTGCCGCGCGTGCAGAACTGGTCGGCCGTTGAATCTGCAGCAGTGCAAGCTGTCGAGTCGATCTGGTTCCAAGGAGTCCCGATCGACCAGGCTCTGAAAGACGGGAACGCTAAAATCGACGACGTGCTCGAGCACTGACTCACAGGTCGCCCGACGAAGCATCTCGTCGGGCGACCTGCACCGTCCCGTCGCACCATCAGGCCGCGCTGGTCCCGCACTCAGCATCAGCGCACACGAGGAAGAAGACGATGTCTGTTTCAATGCGTGATGTCGCGGCTCTCGCAAACGTGTCTCAGCGCACGGTGTCCAACGTCGTCAATGACTTCGTGCACGTCAAGCCGGACACCAGGGCACGCGTGCAGCGCGCGATCGAAATGCTTGGCTACAAGCCGAATCTGAGTGCTCGAAAGCTGCGAGGAGGACGATCAGGCCTCGTTGCCCTGGCTCTTCCGGAGATTGCAGCCCCTTACTTCGCGGAACTAGCCGACAGGATCCAGCAGCACGCAGCCGAGCGCGATCAGGTGATTCTGATTGAGCAGACCGGCGGAACGCGTCAGCGAGAAATTTCTGTGCTCTCCGGATACCCATCAGCGATGATCGATGGCCTCATCATCAATCCGAACTCCATCACCTCAGAGGACCTTGCTGAATACGGAGATGGAGTTCCTACGGTCTTGCTCGGTGAACGCATCGACCTCACCGCTGACAGCGTCGGCGGTCGCTTCGCCCACATCTCAATCGACAACGTCGAAGCGGCCCGAGTTGCCACCGACCACCTGATCGGTCTCGGACGCACGCGCATCGCCGCTATCGCCGCGGTTGAACCACTTTCCGCGAGCGCGGGCCCTGGAGTGCGACGAACTCAGGGATACCTCTCAGCCCTCCACAGCGCCGGACTCTCTTCTCCTCCGGAGCTTCGCGTCAGCGTGAAACAGTGGAAAGCACCCGACGGATTCGCGGCCGTCAATGATTTGCTCGACCGCGGCGTGAAATTCGATGCCCTGTTCTGCTTCAATGACACGCTTGCATTCGGTGCCCTCAGCGCACTGCACTCCCAAGGCATCCGAGTGCCCGAGGACGTTGCGATCCTCGGCTGGGACGACACTGCGGAGTCCCGATTCTCCTACCCGCCGCTCACGACAATTGCACCAGCCGTGCGTGAGATCGCAGAACTGAGTGTCGATCGACTGCTCCGGCTAATCGATGGTGACGAGTCTGCGATTGAGGACGTCCAGGTGTCGTTCGAACTGGCGATTCGCGGCTCCACCGTTAGCCGACCGTAGCTCGCAAGCCACAGCACTCGCGAGGGACGCAGGTCCGCAGCTCACTGAGTTCTCGTCGAACCATCCACCTCAATTTGTTGACCCCCAAACCACATCTCCAGGGAGATCTCATGTCCGCAGATTCTGAAGCGACCAAGAACGAGCCCATTGTCGCCATCAACTACGACCGCTCCGCAGTTCAGGTCGGCATCGTGCACTTCGGAGTGGGTAACTTCCACCGCTCGCACGAGGCAATGTACGTCGACAAGCTCCTACGGGCGGGCGGATCGAAGGAATGGGGAATCTGCGGCGTCGGCGTCCTGCCCTCAGACACTCGCATGCGAGAGGCGCTCCGCGGACAAGCACTCGAATACACTCTCGTGGAGCGACACCCGGACGGGTCCACCCCGGCGACTCGCATCGGGTCAATTGTGGAGTACCTGTCCGCTCCAACCGAACTCGAATCCGTCTTGGAGCGGCTTGCCGATCCCGCGACTCGGATCGTGTCGCTGACCATCACCGAGGGCGGTTACAACATCAGCGATGCCACCGGACTATTCGACACGACAACCCCGGCGATTATCGCGGACGCCGTTCCCGGTGCGATCCCGTCGACGGTCTTTGGCATCGTTCTCGCTGGCCTTCAACTTCGACGGGACCGCGGAACAGCACCGTTCACCATTATGTCGTGCGACAACATCGAGGAGAACGGCAACGTAGCAAGAGCAAGTTTCTGTGCGTTCGCTGGCCTCATCGACCGGGAACTCGGCGAATGGGTCGCCCATGAGGTGAGGTTCCCCAACAGCATGGTTGATCGGATCACGCCCGTCACCACGGACGCGGATCGCGACTGGGTCCACAACCGATTCGGAGTCGACGACGCATGGCCGGTACTTTCTGAAGGCTTCGAGCAGTGGGTGCTCGAAGACGACTTCCCGCTCGGTCGTCCCACCTGGGAAGAGGTCGGCGTGCAACTAGTTCAGGACGTCAGACCCTATGAACTGATGAAGCTCCGACTCCTAAACGGCAGTCATCAGGCAATGGCCTACTTCGGGATTCTCGCCGGCCACACATACGTCCAAGAGGCAGCGACCGACCGGGACATCGTCACCCTACTCACGCGTTTCATGAGCGACGAAGCAGAACTGACTCTCGACCCGGTGCCAGGGGTGAGTCTTGACGAGTACAAGCGACAGCTCATCGAGCGTTTCGCGAACCCCTACGTGGGCGACACTCTCAGCCGACTGGCAACAGACGCCTCTGACAGGATTCCAAAGTTCGTTGTACCGATTGCACGATCCCTCATAGCGTCCGGTAAGCCCGCGGCCCTATGCGCTGCGGTGATCGCGAGTTGGGCAGCCTACGCGACGATGTACGTCGACGGCGAGCCACTGCCGTTCCGCGACCGTCAAGAGCCAGCCGTCCGTAACGCGGTAGAGCTCCAGCGGACGGAACCGAACGGGTTCCTTCGAAATCGAGACTGGTTCGGCGATCTCGCAGACGATGAACAGTTCGCGGACGACTTTGCGAGAACCTTCATAGCGCTGACATCCGGTGAAGGGGCGACCAGGAACGCGCTCCGCAGGCTGATTGCGGCACGATAGCCGTGGGCGGACCGCGAACCCTCGTCATCGGCGAGGCCCTCGTAGATGTCATCCAACGTGGCGAGAACAAGGAGAGACGTCCCGGCGGGAGCCCAGCCAACGTTGCGGTGGGGTTGGCGCGTTTGGGACAAGACGTCACTCTTCTTTGTTATCTGGGTCAAGACGACGATGGCGAACTGCTGCGCAGCCACATGGCGGCCGCGTCAGTGGCGCTCCATCCGAAGAGTGACAGGGCCCCTCACACATCGATCGCGGAGGTCGAACTCGACCAGACAGGCAACGCAACCTACCGCTTCTCAGTCGCCTGGGACCTTCCACCAAAGCTGGATTGGGACGCGGTCGACCTCGCGCATGTTGGGTCAATCGCCCTGATCCTCGAGCCGGGAGCGTCAAAGCTTCTTCAGCTGCTCCGCGACCGTCCGGAGCGTGTCCGTCTCACCGTCGACCCGAATATACGTGCTGCCTTCCTTCCCTCAACACGCGCGACCGAGCGCTTCGAGCAATTCTTTGCGGTTGCAGACATCGTAAAACTGAGCGACGAAGACGCCGATGTGTTATATCCAGGTCGAGACATCGACGAAGTGGTGCAGCGAATACGCGCTATTGGTCCACGATTGGTTGTAGTCACACGTGGATCACGTGGCGCCGTGCTTGCGACAGCCAACGAGCGGGTCGAAGTGGCCGCTCGCGCGGTACAGACCATCGACACCGTCGGTGCCGGAGACAGTTTCATGTCCGCGCTGATCTCAGCTGTTGTACGTCTGGACAGCTGGGAGCCTGGCGCGTCCGATCTTGCCGTGTACGGGGACTGGGCCGTCCACGCCGCCGCCATCACGGTCTCGCGCGAGGGAGCGGACCCGCCGACGGAATCAGAGATGCCGACCCTCGACTCTCCACGATCGGGCAGTTGACTGGATCGTCAGTGACGCCTGATCGTTAAAGCGCGCTTTCGTACAGCCGTCTTCACCTTCGATTAGGGCCCTGGCCCATGTGCGGTTCTCCTCGCTACAGCCGCGCAAGCCTTGCCACTGGCCGTTGGGAGCTACGCACATGCTTCGAAGACCTGCTGCTGTGTCGCCTTTAAGCTGGCCAGATGATCGGAGTCATTCCAAGCCGAATCGGGGCCCGTGCGTGGCAGGCACTCACCGCTGGTAGTAATCCTGTCCGTAGGCACGCAACTCGTGCTCGTTGTCGGCAACGTGAATGTCGACTTCGGCCCATCTAACGCACCGCTGAGCCAGCGCCTGTTCGAATTCGTCAGTTACTTCACGGTCCAGTCGAACATCTTCGTGGGGCTCGCTGCAGGAGTCCTCACCGCGAGGCCCGACCGAGACGGCGGATTCTTCCGTGTGCTCCGCGTCGGCTCGATGTTCGGTATCACCGTGACCCTGATCATGTACCACCTCGCGCTCAGGCCCCTCGCGAACTTCACCGGAATCGCCGCAACATCGAACATCGGACTCCACTATGTCGTGCCCGCATTCACGATCATCGGCTGGGTACTATTCAGGCCGGACCTGCATGTCACCTGGAAAGCGCTCTTCCTTGCACTCATCTGGCCGTTGGCATACATCCTTCTCACCGTCGCCTCGAACGGAGCGGGAATTACCTTGCTCTTACTGGCAGTAGGAGCCGTCTACAAGCTCGCCGACCGGCTGATCAGTCGCCGATACTCAACGATGACGAGCGCAGTGCCGCACGGGGCTCCTGCCTGTCACAGCCATCAGAATCTGGACGATGCGAGGGCCGGCCAGCAATACCGAGATTTATCACACACGCCCTGATGGCGTGCACAGGAACCAGATGCCGTTGCTGCCTATCTCAACGACGCCGTAGCGATTTTCACAACGGGCAGTGCCTTGCCAGGATCTTGCTCATGCTTCATAGTCATGCGTAGTAATGAGGTCCGCAGCTCCACGCACTACTTCAAGTCACTCGCATCGGCCGCTATGCGGCGCAGATTTCGAGAGTGTTCACTCGTCGGTTCTTCTGGGTGAGGTTGTTCGAGATAGGCATCGCGGTTTTACGATCGTCGAGTTGCTCATCGTGGTCGTGGTAATCGCGATCCTAGCTGCAATCACGATCGTCGCCTACAACGGAATCAACAGCCGAGCGAAGGAGGCGGCTTCGGCGTCCACCGCAGAACAAGCCGCGAAGAAGGTGATGGCGTATGCCGTCATTAACGCCGATACCTACCCATCCGCCCTGAGCGACACAGGTCTAGCCGACTCCGGTTCGACGAGCTACCAGTACCGCGTGGACAATACCGCGAACCCAAGAACGTTCTGCCTTACCGCCACGACCAACAACATCAGCTACTACGTCACGAGTTCAGCGCTCTCTCCAACTGCGGGAGTCTGCGCAGGGCACGCCCCGCCCGGGGGCGTCGTCGTCACCAACCGCTTCATGAATCCGCGTTTTGAAGGCGCCGCTCTTCCGACCAGCCAGACAGGCGCCACCGCAACGATCACAACCTTCAACGGGTCTCTAATGGCGCAAGGGACAACGACCACGGCGAGCGGAGCGAGCATCCGCCTCCAGCCCCTCACGCAGCGCTGGACTATCAGCGCCGGTCAGGCTGTCTATGTTGCAGCCACCATCTGTAACGGCACTGCCTCAAGTAGAGCCTTCACAATCAATGCTCGCTTTTATGATCAACCAGGAACATCATCCACGCTCGGGACAGAACTCTCGATCTCGCATTCTAACGCCGCAGTGCTCGCACCTGGCGCCTGCACAACGACCTCAGTGACGAGCACCGCTCCGCCAAACACGCAATCTGTCGGCGTGAACGCCAACCGCGGAACCACGACCAGCCCAGCATCAGGCGATGTCTTCTACGTCGATAACGTCTTCCTCAGCGACCAGGTCAGCGCGTATGCTGACGGTGCCACCTCGGGCTGGATATGGGACGGCTCACCAAACGCGTCAATCTCAACAGGACCTGCCCTTTAATGGCACGGCTTCCCCAAGTCGGTGGCGACAGCGGAAGTTGGGGGGACATTCTCAACGATTTCCTGAGTGTGGCGCACGATGATGACGGAACGCTAACAGCCGACGCCATCCGAAACGCCGGGGCGTACATCAAACCTCTCAGTGGGATCGGCGAGGCGGACCTTGACCCGGCGGTTGTGGCGCAAATACAGACGCCAGGACCCGCAGGCGAGGCGGGAGATTCGGTCACCGTCCAACTGGTTCCTGCCGCGTTGTGGCCACCGGCCGCTGATCCTAACCCGCTCCACATCTACGTCAAGGTTCCTGATGCCTGACCTTGATTTCTCTAACGCCGTGGAAATACGCATCGGTGACGCCAATGCGCTCGCCATTCGGATAGCCAATGTTGACGTGTGGGAAACACGACCAGACGAGCGCGTGGTGATCGTCAACGCTCATCAAGACGACGATCTCTACTTCATGAACCCGGACATCCTGACAGACATCGATGCAGGACGAAGACTTGTGGTCGTCTACCTCACGGCGGGCGACTCCGGCGATAGTGATGAAACCTACTGGCATAGCAGAGAAGTGGGCGCGCGTGCCGCCTACTCACAGATGACCGGTTCCGTCGATGCATGGTCGACCGGGACTGAGATCATTGCCGGAAAGGCCCTCCATGTCGCGTCCATTGCATCCGTGAAACACATCTATGTTCGCCTCCCTGACGGGGGCGGACAGGGTGAGGGGTTCCCATCAACTGGTGCTGTATCTCTCGCGATGCTCTGGACTGGCGCGATCACAACGATCCACTCTTTAGATTTCTCGACCACGTTCACCAAAGCAGAGCTGTTGGCCGTCCTTCGCGCTATCGCCGACGAAGCCGATCCAGTCATGGTGCGCACACTGGATGGCGCGGAATCGACGCACGACCATCCCGATCATCAGATGACAAGTCGCTTCACGGTCTCAGCACTCGCCGGCTTCGTACCAGCACTCG
This sequence comes from uncultured Microbacterium sp., assembly GCF_964244775.1. Classification (NCBI taxonomy): domain Bacteria; kingdom Bacillati; phylum Actinomycetota; class Actinomycetes; order Micrococcales; family Microbacteriaceae; genus Microbacterium; species uncultured Microbacterium sp. The sequence continues at coordinate 443,201 of NZ_CAXTJR010000001.1, read as the reverse complement.
CTGCGTACCAGGGTTACGGCATCTCCGACCGCGCGGCAAATGTGAACAGCAGCCTCTGCGACCGCAAGCGTGCAGCCATGGAGGCATACTCACCCTACGATCCTGCCGTACAACCGATCGCGACCGACTGGCTCGAACGCCAGTACACGACGGACCCGCCCGCACCTGTCGTTCCGATCGGAGGGCCGGGTGGCGGCGGGCCAAACGTCGCGATGTCCGCTCGCGTTCTCGTGTCTTCAGAGAACGCAGGCGATACCCAGCTGGGGGTCCGCGCCATCGATGGCGTCATCGACGGCTATCCGGGCGACTACACCAAAGAATGGGCAACTCTTGGTGAACGCATCGGCGGATGGATCGAGTTGCGCTGGGACACACCCCAGGCCCTGGCACGCATCACGCTTTACGACCGGCCCAACAGCACCGACAACATACTTGGTGGCACGCTTACGTTCTCCAGCGGTTCGGCAGTAAGTGTCGAGCAGCTCGACGCCACCGGCGCGGGCACCACGGTCACCTTCAGCTCCCGCTCTGTAGCCTGGGTCCGCTTCACAATCACCGCGGGGGCCGGGAACAACGTCGGATTGGCCGAGATCAAAGCGTTCGCTTCCTGAGTGGGAAGCGATCCCCTCCAGGTGATTCGAACCCGCCCCACGTTCGAAACGATCGTCACACCAGCGCACGTCGTGCTCGGCAAGCCCGCACCGGACACCTTCCTCCGAAGCTCCTCGGCCCCTCGGCGTGCCCCCTGCTCGCTGTCACGCCTGCGAAAGCAGCGAGTGGAGGCGTAGCTCGCTGCGTCGTCGAAGGACTATCGAGCACTGCGCGTACCTACGGCCGCGATGTCGTTAACTCCCGGGTCGGCTCTCGCCAATCCTCGACGTCCGGCTTCGCGTGCAGTCGTTCAAGGGAGGAACCTTCGACGTCGATGTTCGGCACCACCCGTTCGAGGCATTTCGGCATCCACCAGACGGCGTCGCCGAGCAAAGTCATCGCAGCCGGTACCAGGAGCATCCGTACGACGAAGGCGTCGATCAGCACGCCAAACGCCAGCCCGAATCCGATCGGTCGGATCGTCGAGGAGTCGGAGAACACGAATCCGGCGAAGACGGAGACCATGATGATCGCGGCAGCGGTGACCACCGGGCGACCGACCTGCAGTCCGCGCTGGACCGCGATCCGGGCGGGCGCGCCCTTCGCGTACGCCTCCCGCATCCCAGAAACGAGGAAGAGCTGGTAGTCCATGGCGAGGCCGAAGAGGATACCGATCTCGAGCACCGGCAGGAAACTCAAGATGGGCGCGGGGTCGTGTACCCCGAAGATCGTGCTGAGCCAGCCGAGTTGGTAGATCGCGGTGAGCCCGCCGAAGGTGGCCACCAACGACAGCACGAACCCGGCAGTCGCGATCACGGGTACGAGGATGGATCGGAAGACGATGAGGAGGATGATCAGCGACAAGCCGATGACGACGGCGAGGTAGATCGGCAGCACCTCCCCCAGTTTCTCGGAGATGTCGATCTGTGCGCTCGCGTTGCCTGCGACGCCGAGCGACACGGCGCCCTCGCTCGTGCTGAGCGGTGAGATATCGCGCAGATCATGCACGAGTTCTTCCGTCTCAACGCTGGACGGGCCGTTTGTGGGGATGATCTGAAATGCGATCACGTCGCCGCCGGATGGGACACCGATCGGTGCGACAGCGCTCACGTGATCCTGCTCGGCGATCACGGTGGCGATCGCAACTTGCTGCTGGAGGAGCATCACACCTGAAGCCGATTCGGGCAGGTCGGCAACGATCACGAGCGCGCCATTCTGCCCCGCGCCGAACTTGTCGGCGATGGTCGTGAACGTCGCGTACTGGCTGGAGGTGGTGGCCTCGGAGGATCCGTCGGGCAGACCCAGCCGCATGCCCAGCGCCGGCAGTGCGACGCTTCCAAGGACGGCGATGCCTGCGATCAGCGTGAGGACGGCCCGCCGCATCGACATGGCGTTCGTCGACGCCGCCGTGGCTTCGGTTGAACCGATCGCACGGCGCTCCTTCGTGCGGAGGATCCGCATTCCGGCGACGGACAGCATGGCGGGAGTGAGAGTCACGGCGACGAGGACCGCGACAGCAACCGCGACAGCTCCGACGGTGCCCATCAGTCCGAGAAATGGGATGCCCGTGATGTTCAGAGCGACCAACGCGACGATGACCGTCGTCCCTGCGAAAACGACGGCGTTACCGGAGGTGCCATTGGCGAGTCCGATCGACTCGGGCACCGTCGTTCCCGCTTTCAGTTGCGTCCGGTGCCGGTTGATGATGAATAGGGAATAGTCGATCCCCACCGCAAGGCCCAGCATCAGCGCGAGCAATGGCGTGATCGAGGTGAACTGTACGATTCCGGAGAACGCTAGCGACCCGATGAGGGTTACCGCGATACCCACCAGGGCGCTCACAAGCGGAAGCGCCGCTCCGAGCGCGGTGCCGAGCAACGCGAGCAGCACGACGGCAGCGAAGATGATGCCCGCGATCTCACCGGGGCCGATGAGGTTGGGGACTCCCTGCACCAGCTCATTCGAAACAGTCACCTCGACACCAGCGATGGTCGCATCCTCAGTCGCCGCCACCACCTTCTCCTTGAGGGCGGGCGGTACGACGAATGCGTCGTCGACAAACTGGACGGTCGCGAGGGCGGCCGTCTGGTCTTCGGAAACAAAGCGGATGTTTGTCGACATGTCGAGCAGCTGCTGGCCGAGGTTGAGTTGCGTGCTCTGTGCGGTCAGTGTTGCGGCGCTGGCGTCGAGCTCCGCCTGACTCGCGGCGAGGGCTGCGTTGGAGGGATCGATCTCCCGCAGCTGATCGAGCTGAGCCTGCGACTCGGCCAGCTGCTGCTGACCCGCGAGTACCTGTTCGCGCCCGTCGACGGCCTGCTGACGCTCAGTTGCGAGCTGCGAGTCGATGGTGAACGGATCAGTTGCCGATTTGACGCCCGCGAACCCACTGATCTGCTCGAGGAGGGAGGCAACTCCGGCCTTCTGCTCTTCGGTGAAGGGGGCGCTATCCGTGGTCGAGAAGACCAAGCTGCCGCTTCCGCCACTCACCTCCGGAAGGGTGTCGGCAAGTTCGCTGGCGACCTTCGCCGTCGGCGTGCCAGGGATGGTGATCGACGGGGAGATCGTGCCAGCGAAAAGGGAGTAGCCGACCCCGGAGAGCGCGATGATCAGCAGCCACGAGAGGATCACGGTCCAGCGGCGACGTGCGGAGAAACGTCCGAGACGGTAAAGAAGACCAGCCATGTGCCGAAACCCATTCTGTCGAGGGCAAGCCGTGGAATTATCACGACCCACCCGCTATACAACCTGTATAGCGATTGACTATACATGCTGTCAGTCATTTTCCTAACAGTCTGTATAGATAGAATCGGTGAGACCCGTTTTCGAAGGAGTATCGGCCATGGCACTCGTCCGCACCACCCGAGCAGAGCAGACCGTGCAGGCCAAGCAGCGCATCCTCGACGCGGCCGCACGGATGTTCGCGGAGCGCGGCTACGCGGCTACCGCGATGCAGGACCTCGCGGCCGAACTCGGACTCACTCGCGCGGCGCTGTACTACCACTACCCCGCCAAGGGCGACATCCTGCAAGCGATCATCGACGCAGAGACGGCACGCTTCGCCGCCACGCTCAACGAGATCGCTGCCATTCCGACCCGACCGGCGCGGATCGATGCGGTCATCGATGCACTGATCGCCTCAGGGTTGAGCCAGCGTCGCCCGATCGACTTTCTCGTAGCCAACCTTGGCCTGCGCACGCTACCCGGCGATGGTCCTGACTTCTTCGACCGCGTCGCCGTCGCGATCTACTCACGCACACCCACGCCCGAGCAGCTCTGGGCCGTCAACGTGGCATTCATGTCCTTCGCAGCGCTGCCGTCGTTCGCGCATCTGACCGACGAAGAGCTCGCCCCCATCCTCTCCGACTCCTTGCGCCGTATCTTCCGAGTTCGGTAACACCAAGGCTCCACCGAGTCACTCTCACCATCTGCTACCTGCTGGTCCCATAGAGGTTGTGAACACGGACAATCGTTCGTGACTGTCGCAACACCGCACCGCACCGGACAACGGTTCGTCCTGCGGGATGACCGGGTCCAAGTGCCCCATGTCAAGACAAGGCCTGTGGGCCAGACAGCGAGCGGTCCGCGCATCCCAGAGAACTGATCTTCCCGAGATATTCGCCTAGCCTTGGCGCGGGACCTCGACGAACCGCCCTGCGGCAGGATTCTTGGTCACGGCATCGCCGGCGAACACCGTCCCGTGCATGACGATATACACGCCCGCTGGCAGCATCCGCGCGGCAACCATCGCGGCGCCGAGATTGAATGCCGCGTCACTGTCGATCATGGCTGCTGGGCGCATTGCTCCCGTCAGCACGACCGTTCGGTCCGTGACGACGCCACTCTCAAGCAGGGCCGCAGCGGTGTCGGTCATCGTGTCTGTGCCGTGAGTGATCAGGAAACGACAGGCCGGTCGGCTGCGAACGCACTCAACGATCGCCGCGCGATCAGCGGGGGTGAGTTCAAGAGAGTCCTTCGTCAGGATGCTTTCGATCGAGATCTCGATTCCGGCGGCCGCCAAGAGCGCAGCGGCCACCGGCGGACCGATCTCGAGTTCACCGCTCAGCCCGTAGACCTTGTCAATCGTTCCGCCCGTGGCAAGGAGGACGACTTCAACCTCGCCGGTCACGACCGTGATCCGTCGAAGATCGTCGTCATGCGATCGGCCGATTTCAACCCGGATCCGGTGAGAATGACCACCGTGGTTTGACCGGCGGTGATGGTTCCGTCGGCAAGAAAGCGGTCCAGCGCAGCCGCGGCGACCGCGCTAGTGGGTTCCGCATAGAGTCCGCGCGCGGTCAAGGAGCGCACCGCCGAACGGATCTCGTCATCCGACACCGATACGGCCGCACCCCCGGAGCGGCGGATGGCGGCGACGGTCTCGGGGAGACGGATGGGACGTGCTATCGATGCGCCTTCCGCGATCGTCGGGACGCGTTCGCCGTGCGATGCGGGGTCGACGCCGTTGATCGCGTCGGAGATGGTACCCCAGTGTTCCGGCTGGCCGATGAGCAACCGTGGCAGGCGCTGGATCTGGCCGGCATCCAACAGCTCCCGGAACGCGAGGTCGCAGCCAAGGATGTTGCTTCCCGCGCCCGCGACGAGCACGACGTTATCGGGGGCGCGGAATCCGAGCTGCTCCCACATCTCGTAGGCGATGGTCTTGGTGCCCTGCAGGAAGAACGGATGCCAGTTATGGCTCGCGTAGGGGATCGTCCCGGATTGGCGGATCGCTTCGTCCGATACGTCGTCGCGGGTGCCGGCGACAAGTTCGATGTCCGCACCGAAAGAACGCGCCTGCAGGATCTTCGCGGGCGACGTGGCTTCGGGCACGATGATCTTCGCGGCGATGCCAGCCGCTGCGGCGTAGCAGGCGACCGATGAACCGCCGTTGCCGGAGCTGTCTTCGAGGACCTGCGTGACGCCCTGGCTGTGCAGGTGGGACATCATCACGGAGACGCCGCGGTCTTTGAAGCTCGAGGTGGGGTTGAACCATTCGAGTTTGAACCGGATATCTCCCGTCATCCATGGCGCGCCGATCAGAGGCGTCAGGCCCTCACCGAGGCTGATGCGATGTGCCCGATCGACGGGCAAGGCGCGGGCGTATCGCCAGAGGGAGCGCTCGGTCGAGTCGATGTCCGTCGGCGTCAGCCCTGGGATCGGGGTGAGCGCCAACGGGGCGTCGTCATCGCCACGCCAGCGTGGATCGGTCAGCGGGTGCGTCGCACCCGACCGTTCGACGAGAGAAACCTCAGCAAACGGGTCGCTCCGATCAGTGTCGGTGTCGGTGGCAGTCATCCTCAGGTCTCCTCTTTGTCGGCGCGGCTGAGCAGGGCGGTGGCCAAGGCGAGGTCCTGGAGCGCGAAGCCAGAGCTGTCGAACACGGTGATCTCCTCGTCGTCGGCTCGCCCGACCCCGACGCCGTTGAGCACGTCGCCGAGCGCCGTGATCGGGACATCGTGCGGCGCGTGTTGGAACTCGCCGATGCTGCGGGATTGGTCCACGATGTCGCAGAACAGGCGCGCAGATCTATACAGCTCGGGAGGCAGCTCCTGTTTACCCTGGCCATCGGCCCCCATCGCCGACACGTGCGTACCCGGGCGGATCCAGTTGGCATGGAATAGCGGCCGCGTCGCGGTCGTCGCCGTCACAACGATGTCAGCTTCGTGGCAGGCCTCCTCAATTCCGGCCGCCCGCGCACGGACACCCGTCTCAACCTGCACCTGCGCGGCGAGCCCCTCAGCGGCCGCACGGTTGCGGCCGGCGACAAGGATCTCAGCGATCGGTCGCACCCGGGCGACCGCGCGCGCCTCATAGCGCGCCTGGTTGCCCGAGCCGATGACCGCAAGTACCCGCGCATTCTTGCGGGCGAGGGTCTCCACAGCGACTGCATCCGCCGCCGCCGTGCGATACGCGTTGCCCGCGGCGGCTTCGATCACCGCGGCCAACCGTCCGGTGGCGGCATCGAGCAAGATGATGGTCGAGCTGTGCCGGGGCAGACCGAGGGCTGGGTTGTCGGGCCAGAAGCTGCCGATCTTCGCGCCCGAAAGACCCGGTGCGGAGCCCGACTTGATCGTGAACCGATTCTGCGTCCCGGCCACGAACCCGACCACGACCGGCAGCAGCACGGATTGGCCCACCGAGCTCAGCGCCAGCCGCGCGGCCTCCAGCGCCAGCTCCTCGGATATGAGACTCGCGGATCGCTCTTCAGTCATGATGATCATCAGGACGCCTCCTCGGCGATCGTCGACAGGTCGTTGTAGAGCGCGGCACGCGAAACACCCAGCCGAGCAGCGATACCCACAGCGGCACCGCGTAACGCGAAGGCACCCGCGTCCTGCAACGCACGGACCACTTCCAGGCGCTCGGCACGTGGCAGGCTCGCGATCGGTGCGCTCGATCGTGCCGCAGCGGCATCTGTGACCGAGTCGATGAGCGCGCCCAGATCACCCGAAAAGTCAGTCCGCGGTGGGTTCGCCGTCGCGACGTTCGCTCCCCCCAGGTCGGAGAGCATCGCCGCGGCGCGATGCAACGCCGACACGTCCAGGTTCACACAGAGCGCACCGATCAGGTGGGCATCAGCATCGAAGAGCGGGAAGGTCGAGCACTTCAAGAGCCGCCCATCCTCTGCCCGTGTGATGTAGTCGATGTCCGGCACCGCCGCGTCACCGGCAGCCAGGACCCGCAGCCCGATATCGCTCATCGCGTCACCGACCTGACGCCCCGTGACATCGCCGCCGACAGCGATAACGGATGCGTCCGGGTCGCGATAGTCGTGCACGACGACCTCGCAATACTGTCCGAACGTTCGCGCGAGACCAGGCGCCACCGACACCATCGCCGCCAAAACTGCATCCGCGGAACTCACCATGCACCCAACCACCAAACTAGACGAATCACCCAATGTCTAGACGAATTGTACACATCGGGCACGGCGGCAGCGATGGTCCGCCCGATGATGCATTCGGGCCGGTCTCGCAGACGCCTTTCACGACGCGCTGCGCAAGTGTCATCTCTCGCAGTCGAGTGCACGGCCGATCACACTTGCCATCGCTCCCGCCAGCGGAACCTATACGCCCACGTCTCTCCCCCGACAAGGTGAAAGCCAGTCAGAGCGACGCACCGCGATTTAGTGCGTGATTGGTCGGATAGGCCGGTGTGGAGACCTCCTACTATCTGCCTGCAGGCGGAGAGAGGAGAGATGCAGCGCCGGGTTCGCCACGCGCAGCGCACACGGTCAACGCGCGTCATCGACACACGTCTCCGCGGGCTGTGGAGCAGCACCCGGGTCGCACATCTGGAGTCCGAGGTAGGCACGAAACTGATCCGCGCCGTGGATTTCCACGGGCAGTGGTGGGCGCACAAAGTTCGACGGATGAAGGATGAACTTCGTGTGTGCGGCGGCCACGCCATCCCTGAGTTCGAGGCGCCGCCCGTTGGGCACGTAGCCGACCTTTTTGCTGACTGCGATTGACGCCGGATTGTCGTCGTAGGCGCCGCTCGTGACGGCAGTGGCACCGAGTTCGTCGAACAGGAATGAGCAGATGATCTGACGCATCAACGTCCCGACCCCGCGTCCCTGCACGCCCCGTGCGAGCCAAGAATAGGTGTCAGGGGTGCGAAGAGCTGGGAATGCTTTTGCCTCCGCGCCCTGCACTCCGACTATCTGGCCGTCGAGGCGCACGACAAGCGACAGCTGCCAATCATTGGGAGAGAACGAGCTGCGCTGCGCCCAGTACTTCCGGGCCAGTGTTGCTGCACGTGCATCAGCGGGAAGGCCGGCCCAGTTTTCCGGGAAGGGACGTAGAGAATCGGGGTGAATGTCGGCGGCGGCATCTACCAGCTCGAGCAGATCGCTGTCTCGGATAGCGCTGAGCTCGATCGGACCGCATGACAACCGCAGCCCGAACGGAGGCCAGAGCTTACTGAAGTCGCTGCGCATCGTTACAGTTTGCCAGTCGACTCCGAGGCACAGGATAAGGTCCGACCGAATCGAGCCAACGGAGGATTCAAGACACCAGCCAGCTACGACTCCAACTACATAGGCCACGCCGGCCATGGCAGAACAACGACACCCTGACGCGCCGGGACTGGTGGTGATTGGGGCGCCCGGCGAGGCCGCCGCCAGAGGGTCGATGCGAGGAGCCGTTGTATTTTCTACACGGCGTTCAGTCTTGTCAGCATCGCGCTCGTGCTTCATAGTCAGGCGCAGATATGACGCGCCGGGCACCCCGCAACACTTTCTGTTTCGTTTTCGACTCTAAACGAGCCGCCGCTCGGGGGTACCGCGGCGGCTTCACGATTGTGGAGGTGCTCATCGTCGTCGTCCTCATCGCTATCCTCGCCACCATCGCGACGCTGGGAAGCATGCATTTCCTGGCCGAGGGTCGCGACGCCCAACGTACAGCCGCAGCCACGACACTCGCGGAGGCTTTGGAAAAGTACTACGACCAGAACGGTGAATATCCCAGTTGCCCCACCATGACCGCCGACGCATCCAGCGTCAGCACCACCCTGCGAGTTGATGAGTCAGCCCTGAAACTACCAGGAGCAGCGTCGAGCAACTCGATCTCCTGCGCCGATCTCACCGCAACGTCTGACGTCGACGTCCTTGCCTACGTCGGGGACGGTTCTACCCAATGCAAGACCGGGCTCGCGTGTGTTTCCTGGGTACTGAAGTACAAGGCCGAAGGCAGTAACGAGATCGAGAGCATTACCAGCCGCCGCACCGGCACCGTCTCTGTCGCACCGGATGCCGCCGCGAGCGTCGTGATCGCCTCCGTTTCTGATGCCACCGCGATGGGTGCTGCATCTAGTGTCAACTGCGGTACCGCCGACGCGCTGTATCGCTTGCGTTCAAAAGTGAACAATGGTTCGTGGACCGAGAGCCTATGGTCAACGGCACGAACCATGACCGTCCCGGCACACGAGGGATCCCAATACAGCTTCCAAGCAGACACGCAATGCGCGTTCAAGGACGGCACGAAAGGCGCTGTTGCCACCAGCAACACCGCTGTCGCGGTTCGGCCGATCACCGCACCAGAGGCCCCGATCTTGACGGCCACCGCGATAGGCGACGGCACGGTCGATAGCGTCACCTGGTCTTGGGCAGCGACTCTCTGTCCAAGCGGCACATCGGCCGAGTATGCGACCGCGTACTACCGTGACGACGCAACTGGTTGGCGCGCCTGGGCGGCTCCAACCACGAGCCTGAGCTACACCTACGCGACGAACTACCAAGGCTTCGAGTACCGGGTCAAGGCGAAGACGCGGTGCAAGAACACCTACGCCACGAGCAACTACAGCGCCGACAGCAACGAGCCGGCCTTCGCGCGCGTCGTTGACACACCTGGCACCGTCAGCGGTTTTCACGTCGAGAAAGAAACTTTCCCCGCACCGTCCGGTGGCGGGACCTATGAAGCATCAAGAGTCTGGTGGGATGTCACCCCAACCTGTGGCGTGGGGACTTCGCGTCGTCTGCAAGTCTTCGGCTGGTCAAACTACACATCGCCGGCGATGCCTGCCAGTAATTTCGGTGGATATGCCGGTGGTGGTGGTACGGCGGCGTACCCGATCGATTCCAACACGCCAAGTAGCAACCTGGGTGGTGGCCAACACGAATACCGCTGGCGCACGGACGGGTACGACAAGATGCAGCCACGATTCCGTACTGCCGCGGACGCCGACAGCCTCAGCGATACCTATCAATGGAAGACCTGGGCAATCACCAGCAGTAGCAGAGTGTCCGTCGGCGGCTCCATTGTGTATCTCGACGGAAACAGCACTTATCTCCGCGCAGTGCGCGCCTACGCCCGCTACGCGTGCATCAATACAACAACTGGAGAGCAGGCCATCGGAGCACCCGCACTCTCGAGCTGGCAGCAATGGTACTAATCATGAATCGACTACGAATTACTCGGAAGGCAATCATTCTCACCGCCATCGCAGCAGTCGGTTTTGTTCTCGTAGCGAGCGCGACCGCCCTCATTCTCACGTGGCTGAACCCGCCGCACAGCGATCAGGGTCAACAAGAAGGATCCACGTCGCCTTCTGACGGAGCTACAGGGGAAGAGTTGCTGTCGAAGGGCAACTACGACCGAGCGCGCACCGCCTTCGAAGCATCACTCACTGATGCTGAAAGCAGGGGCGACAACGCGAAGGTCCACTACTACCGACAACAGCTCGACTTCCTCAATGCAACACCTCGACCCGAAACGAGCACATCTCCGGCCATCAAGCCACAGATCATTGACGATGCGCGGTCGTCACATCCGACGATCACCGGCGAACCGTAACGTCGACTAGTCGCAATTGCGCGCACAGACGCAAAGATCAATGTATGCATCTGAAAACTCCCCGCGCCAGCTCTCCCAGCCCCTTGGATTCAAAGATAAATCGATCAAAAAGGCGTTAGTCGAGGCTGGCGCTACTATCCGGAGCAACCGGATGTGAAGGCCTAGAGTCACCGCGGTGGACGTTGGCTAATCTCTCGCCGCTAGGTGGACTGAAATGAAAAAGAGCCCCTTCCTCCGCGCACAGGGCGTGGAGGAAGGGGCATAGGTGTTGCACCCACAAGCGGAACCAGCGAATCAGGCGTTGCTATAGACCTGCGCGCGACCGGATAGGCGGGTTTTGCCGAGTATTCGGGCACTGCCGTACACATTGGCGTGACCAGAGATTCGGGCATCACCATAAATTCGCGCGTGCCCAAAAATTTCGGCGTGGCCGAAAACCCGGCTGTCCCCGAAAATCTGGGCGGTGCCGGAGACATGGGCGGTGTCGTAGATCTGGGCGGTGCCGGAGATCTGGGCGCTGTCGTAGATCTGAGCGCTGCCCCAGATTTCTGTCCTGCCGAGGACTTTGGCAGAGCCGAAGATCCGAGCGTGGTCGTAGACAAACCCGTGTCCGTAGACCCGGGCGTCGTCGTAAACCTGGGCGTCGTCGAAGACTCGGGCACTGCCGTAGATCTGGGCGCGGCCGAAAATCTGGGCGCGGCCGTAGATCTGGGCACTGCCGGAAATCTTGGCACCGCCATAAATCCGAGTGTCACCCGAGACCTGGGCATGGTCGTGAATCTGCGTTTTGCCGTAGATCTGGGCGTTACCGGAGACCTGGGCATAGTCCAGAACAATCGCATCCGGGCCGATATACACGGTAGGAGCGACGTTCGCGGTGAGTGCGACCCAACCTCCTGCTGATCCGTCAGGGTTGACGTGCCGGCGACAGGTCTGATCCGAGGTTCTCCATACTTTCTCGACGACCTCGTTGTTTTCATATGCACTGACCATCATGGTGCGTCCTTTCGGGAAATTCATTCACGGAAGGCTGCACACATCGGCAGCCAGGTCGGTCGGCAGCTCGCGGTGAGGCGACTGACCGAACTGGCTGTCGATGCGACGGCAGAGGTGCGTCGTGTCGGTTAGTGGTGCACGTTGGACTGGCTCAAACCCAACTATTGGGGAGCTCCAACGCTGGCGATATTGTAGCATCTAATGCGCCAGTTGTCAACATTAGTTGCCGCCAATCGGTGCAGACAACGTTGTGAATGCGCGGATCTGAGTGGTGCCAAGCTGGCGCTCGAAGCCCGCTTGAGTCGAGCGTGGTCGCGTCGCATCGGCGCCCGTTCACCACGACGCGGGGAACCCGACCGAATCGTGCCGATGTTGGATTGCAGACACGAGGCGGATACGGCTTCGTGTGCTGAGGCCACGCCGACCATGGCAGAACAACGACACCCTGACGCGCCGGGACTGGTGGTGATTGGGGCGCCCGGCGAGGCCGCCGCCAGAGGGTCGATGCGAGGAGCCGTTGTATTTTCTACACGGCGTTCAGTCTTGTCAGCATCGCGCTCGTGCTTCATAGTCAGGCGCAGATATGAGGAACCAACACACTCCACACCAACTCGAGCAGATCCTTCCGCCATCCGCGCTGCCGTACAGCACTGGGCCGTATCCGGGAGGAACCGCGTAGTGCCGAGGCTCCCCCAGGTCGGCGGCGATCTCGGTAGCTGGGGCGACATACTCAACGACTACCTCGGACAATCCCTCGCGAGCGACGGATCTTTGAAGCCGGGCACAGTCGGGGCTCCACAACTACGGCCGGGCTCGGTCAAGAACATTGCGCTGGCAGACGGACAGGTGACGAGTGCCAAGATTGTGGACGGTGCTGTTGGAACCGACCAGCTCGCGGATAACACGGTCTCCACTGCGAAACTTCGCCTCGGTTCCGTCGTTGAGGCGCACCTCTCACCCGAGCTACAAGACAAGCTCAATGCAGCACCGAGCGAGATCGCGGACGGGAGCGTCACCTCGACCAAGCTCGCCGACTACGCCGTCACAGCGAGCAAGGTCGCCCGCGGAACACTCACCAACGCCGAAGTCGCTCCCGACGCCGACATCGCCATCAGCAAAATAGCGGGACTTACTGCCGAACTCGCTGCCAAAGCTGATGGCAGCGACGTGGTTCGGCTCGCGGGCAACCAGGTGATCGTGGGAAACAAGGAGTTCACCGGAGCACTCACGCAGGAGGGCAACCCCGTCGTCACGACCATCGATGGTCGACTTACCAACGACCGGGCGCCCGTCGACGGTTCAGTGTCGACGGTGAAAATCGTTGATGCAGCGGTGACGGAGGCGAAGCTCAGTTCCTCGGTGCAGGCGAAGCTCAATGAAGAACTTGCAGACGGCACGGTGTCCACCGCCAAACTCGCCGACGGGGCAGTCACAAACGCCAAAATAGCTGACGGATCGGTGGGTGCAGCTCAGCTAGCCAATGCTTCGGTATCCCGAACGAAGCTCTCGGACGTCGGCACGCCCAATGGGATTGCCTCGCTCGGCGGAGATGGGCGACTACCCGAGGGGCAGGTGCCGTTACGGCTCGGCGAGGATCAGCTTTCCGCCCTAAGTGGTGCAATAGCTGACGGAAAGATTGCCGCAGCGAATATTCCTGGTCAAGTCACTGCGGGTATCGCATCAGCGGTTCCTCCGGCGATCGCTTCGGCCCTCGATACGGCGGGTGTTGTCACTAAGAACGACTTCGCCGGAGCAGGCGGCCTGTACGCATTCCCGGGTTCAACTCCCGTATCGAACATCGTGCATGAGATTGACCCGACGCACTACGCCGCGTCGTCGAGCTTAGAGACGCAGAACACTACTGTCACCGCGGTCCCGATCATTGTGAAACCGGACTCTGCTCCGGCCGGCATATTTTCTGTCACCTCCGATGGTCTGTCGATGCAGGCCATAGCGGGGACCTCTGGGCTCACGTGTCAATACATCAACGTGGGCGGTGCGGTCGGCGTCAGTCGGGTCACGATAAACGGCATCAACGCTGTTGGCACCGCATCGTCATTTGGTGGGTTTACTGCCGGCCTCTTCAACACCAACGACATTCGCATGCTCCGATGGGCTGTGTCGGGCACATCGCGGGTCTACGTCGTGCAGAAGTCCACGGGAACGGTCCTGACCGGGCTGACTTCGACCACGCTTGGCTCCGCTACGTCTGTGGTCGCGCAGATAGGTGACAAGGTAGAGCTGGTTCTCACCGCAGACCAGTTACTTCGCCTGCTTGTCAACGGCCTCGCGGTATTTTCTTACACGCTCACATCGGGAGAATGGACGACGTTCGGCACCAACCCACTCGCGGGGGTATATTCGACGCCCTCTGCTGGTGCCTCACCGAAGTTCGGAAGGTGGCAGTGGGCGTCCGCTCTGCCGACCTCGCTACGAAAGATGGTTGCTGTCGACGAGAACCTCCGGCTGCCCGCCTCGGTGGACTTTGCCGCGGGACGAAACAGCCGATTCAACATTAAAGACTTCGGCGCAAAGATGGACGCGATTGTCCTCACTGACGTGTCAACCACTGCTGGACAGCCGACCGTCGCGTCCGCGGCCCGGCCGTTTACCGCCACCGACATTGGGAAGACGATTGCTGTAATGAGTGCTGGTCCGGTGGTTGCGAACGCAAACGACGGAGTGTGGATCTCAACGATCCAGTCTGTGGCTGGTGGGGTCGCGACCCTCGCGTCGAACGCTACGACAACAATTACGGCGGGCAAAGCCACCTTTGGCACCCCCGATGACGCTGCATTTGCAGCGGCCCAGGTTGCCGCAGTTGCCGCAGGTGGAGGAATAGTGCACATCCCCCAAGGGCGCACAATAGCCACGGCGCCCCTCGCCGTCCAGAACTACGTGTCCTGGGGAGGCGTGCAGCGTGATCTGTCGTGGGTGCACGTTATCGCAGACCGTCCTGGAGACTCCTCGGCGGCCGGAACATCCGATTGGCTTACGTGTGCAGGGCGCAACGCGAGCAACCCGCTCATCGGTGCCGACTTCTACGACTTCGGCATCGAGGCGGAAGCGATGATCCATACCGCCGGCTACGGCTCCGCGGTAAAGCCATTGAACATCTACTACGTGCAGCGGTGCTCCATAACCCGCATGAACGTTTGGAATACCCCTGCTACCGCCGTTCCCTTTGACCACTCCTACGACCAGTGCTCAATTACGTATAACCACATCAAGAACCCTGGCCGTCTCGCCCCCTCGGGTGTCGGCCCCGGCGGTTCTGGGATCGGAGCAGGGACGAAAGGAACGGGTGCTACGGAACCCACTCTGATTGCGTTCAATGTGATCGTCGGAACGAACACGGCCTCCGCGTATGGGCCTGGCCAAAATGGCATCTTTACCGAGGCTCAAACCGGCGCGGACCCCGACCTCGGGGTCCAAGGCTATCGGGTCGTCTACAACGTAATCATCAACATGTACTACGGCATATCCGACGCGGGCGCGACCGGCACTCTCATCATGGGTAACGACATTATCGGATGTGTCACCGGTATCGCGCTCCGGAAGACAACTCTGCCAGACGCTTACCCCGGCCTGCACGCAATTATCACGGAGAACCTGATCCGCGGATGCACTGGCCCAGGAGCGCAGGATGGCATTGGCATCTTCATCTCGACACCCTCTGGAGCAACAACGAACACGCGCGACTACATCCACGCGATCGTCGTGGCGAACCAGGTGATAGAAAGTAAATCGTGGGGACTCGCCGCATCGGCAAACGACAACGGCAAGGACATCACCGGCCTCACCGTGCGATCGAATGTCTTTCGCGGAAACGGGCGTTCAGCGTGCCGGTTCTATGCGGCCGCTGGACGCAAAATCAGATTCCTCGCCGTCACCAACAACCAGATGGTCGGAAACGGAAGGGCGGGCATCGCGGGAGATCAGTCGGCTGTCCTCATTACAACGGGCACAATCCTCGAAGGTGGCCGCATCCAGGATAACGACATGTATGACCTTGCCGGTTCGCCAACACAGCTTGCGACGGTCACCTCGACCGGCGCGACCCTCACCGCGGTGCGTGTTGCAGGAAATACCGGAGACGCGTGATAGACCCGATTGGTGATTTCCGACGCATCCTCGTCGGGCTCGAACATGACGAGGGGAATTCTGAGGTTAGATTGCAGGAGAATAGTGCTGGCGCCAAGGCCGGCGGGGCGATATCTCGCCGGACTCGCGGCTCTCAACGAGAGATCATACGGTGATAACCGCGGCGCCCGCTTGACGAACCTCGTAGAGCACTGCTGGAGAAATATCGACGGTAGTGATGATCGTGTCCAGGTCGGCGAACGTTCCGAACAGGTGTGCAGACGTCCGCGTGAACTTCTCAGCCGTCGCAACGAGCACCGTGCGCGTGGAGGAGTCCATCGCCGCACGTTTGATCTTCGCGTCTGCCCACTTCGAGACGGTCAGACCAGAAGCGGGATCCGCTGAGCATGCGCCTAAGAACGCAATATCGAAACGCATCGAGCGAACAACATCCACAGCATCGATACCGACGAACGAGAGGTCGTCCGCGTCAACGGTCCCGCCAGGGACGATGACCTCATTGCCAGGTTTGGACGCCAACGCCGCTGCTGCATGCAGAGAAAGGGCAAGGGCGGTGATTCCCACCCCCCTGAGCTCATGAGCGACCGCGAGAGCGGTCGTTCCATTATCGATAAGAACCGATTGTCCGGGGCGTACGAGTTGGGCGGCCGCCTCCGCTAGCGCGCTCTTTGTTGCCGGAGCTTCTGACTGGCGCAGACCAAACGGGAACTCTGCGCCTCGCATCAACGCTGTCTCTGCGCCACCGTGTGTGCGCCGCAGGGTTCCCTTTTCCGCCAGTTCAGCGAGATCACGACGGATGGTGATGGTGGATGCGCCCGTAAGCTCCGCGAGCTCTTGAATGCGGCGCGGTCCCGAGTCAACTGCCCGAATGATCGTTTTATGGCGTTCTGATCGTTGCACGTGATCATTATCATCCATACCATGCTCGCATGACCAGAGCACGGATGACCCCGTTTCGCGGCGCGCTCGGCGTTGGCGTCATGTTCGCCAGCAACGGTGCTGTCTTCGCGGCTCTCCTCCCCTGGTATCCGATTCTGTCCGAGCGGCTCAACCTCGGCCCCGTTGAGTTCGGCTTCATCGTCGCCGCATTCGCTGTGGGAGGAATCGCCTCGTCGGCTGCGCCGGCACCTCTGATCGCCCGCTTTGGCCCTGTGAAGGTAGCGTTCTGGGGAACCATCCTGCTCGCTGCGGCGGTGGCCAGCGCGCCGTGGGCGGGCGTGGGCTGGGTTCTGGCAGTGAGCTTGTTCTTGATCGGTCTGTTCGATGCCATCGTCGACGTCGCACAGAACGTCGCCGGCATTCGTGTCGAGGATTCGTCGGGTCGAAAGATCTTGTCGTCGATGCATGCGCTTTGGAGCCTGGGCGGTGTCGTCAGCGGGATCGCCGCGACTGCCGCGGCGACGTCCGGAATAGATGTGCGTATATACCTGGCGGGTGCAGCCGTGGCCGCGGTGCTCCTCGTCGGGGTCGGCGCGCTTCTCTTGCGCGATCTTCCTGCCTCGTCGGAGCGCGCAGAAAAACCCGGTGCCACGCCGGCTGGAGCCGTTCATTGGAAACTGGTCGCTCTGGCCGCGCTGCCTCTCGTGATCTTGGCCATCAGCGGCTCTATGGTCGAGGACGTAGCTAACAACTGGTCTGCGATGAGCGGCGTCCAGCTTGGTGGCATGGCCCCCTCGATGGCAGGGATCGCTTTTACCGTAATGATCGGGAGCCAGTGCATCGGGCGGTTCGCCGGCGATGTTCTCATTACCCGCTTCGGCCGTTCCGCTATCGCGCGCATTGGCGGCGCGGCCATCACCGTAGGTGGCGTCCTGGTCGTATCAACCAACGACTCTGTCTGGCAGCTTCTGATCGGACTCGCCCTGGCCGGATACGGATCCGCGACCATCTCTCCCAGCGCACTCGCGGCTGCCAGCAAGCTTCCCGGCGTGAGCGAAGGCGCCGGAGTGACTCTCGTGAGCTGGCTGATGCGATTGGGTTTTCTGTTCACAAGCCCCTTGATCGGGGCGCTCACCGCGTTCACGGAGTTGCGCGTCGGGCTCGCCATTCTCATCCCGGTCGGCTTGATAATCATCGTCTTCGCCGGCGCCCTTAAGCCGCGAACCAAAGACGAGTCCGTTCGGTCCGACCACGGCGGAACCTGATCAGTGGCTCTCTCCGTCGGCATCCGAGACGTCGCAGCTGAAGCAGGCGTCTCCCACCAGACCGTGTCGAGGGTCCTCAATGACCACCCGAACGTGAAAGCCGCCACGCGCGGACGAGTCGTCGAGGCAATGCAGCGCCTGAACTACGTCGCGCACAACGGCGCACGATCCATGCGAAGCCGGCGATCGCGGGTTATCGGTACGCTTATTTCAGCCGAAGTGCACATGGTCGCGCCCGGTCTCCTACCTGCCCTAGAGAACGAGGCTAGGCGACAGGGAATGTGGATGTTAGTGGCGTTCACCTCGCACCAAGAGGATACTGTCGACGGAACACGTCGCTTGCGGGGAGCGGCCGTCGACGGGATCATCTTGGTCTCGACGGCCGTTCCCGTCGCGGCCTCTGCGCCCCTCTCGTCAAACAGTGTGCCAATGTTGCGCGTGAGCCTTACTCAATCGGATGGGACCGTTGCCGGCCGGCTCGCAGATATCGCGGAGTGCACCGTCAGGACGCTCTTGACTATGTCCGGGATCGGCGGCCAAGACAGGGTGAAGCGTATAGAGCATCTATCGATCTGAACCACGACTCTGAGTGAACGGATCCCGACTCCCCGAGGTAGTCCCGAGACGATGTGGCCTAGACATGTGGGCGATTAAACGCGGGGATGATGCTTATCGAGGAAACGGCGCAGCTCAAGACCTACTTCCTCGTCCTCCGGAGCGCCAGCAAACCCGCCGTGCGGCATTGCCTCAAATACGTGCAACTCAGCATCCACGCCCGCCGTGCGCAGTTTGCGATGGAACCTGACCGCGTTGGAGAGGAACAGATCACGGGTGCCAGCCTGAACGAACGTGGGCGGAAAGCCTGTGAGGTCGCCAAACAGAGGCGATACGTACGGATCGGTGAGGTCAACGCCGGCCGCATAGAGTTGGTTGATGTCCCGCAAGCTCCCGAGCGTATTGCTCGCCTTCGCGAGCGTCTGGAAGGTGTCCCCCGATTCGGTAAGGTCTACCTCTGGGCTCAGGAGTACCAGCGACCCTGGCGTCGGAAGCCCCTCGTCTTTGATTCGCAGGATGACGGCAGCCGCCAGATTACCGCCCGCCGACGTTCCAGCGATCGCGATCTCTTCGGGGGATCTGACGTCAAGAGCAGCTCGATAGACCGCGAGAACATCATCGAGCCCCGCCGGGTAGGGATGAAGAGGCGGCATCCGGTAGTCGGGCGCCCACGTGAGCATCCCCGACGCCAAGGCATCGGGCGCCGCCATCAGTCCGGCGAGTGCGCCGCCACCGATGATCAGCGCTCCGCCGTGGATGTCAATCAACAGAGGCGAGCTGATCTCGTCCGACACCTCGGCTGAGCGGATCACGTACACCGGCACACCCGCGATCTCACGCGGCTCGATAGTGACGGGGAGCTCCACGTCGCCGAATCTCTTCTCCACGCCGGCGTTGCCGTATGCGATCAGTTGCAGCCATCCGTCAGTGTCGTCGAGTGCGGGATTCTGGCCTTGCGGGAGGGGCGCGGCCAGTACTGCCTTGGCATGGTCGCTGAGAAAAGTGGGAATCGGATACGGCGAATCATCGGACATGTCATCTCTATTGATACGGCTTTCTTCATATTCAATACGAGACGTCTCATAATTGCAAGGCCTTGACGGTTGTAGCCTCTGAAGATGACGGCCGTAAATCCTGCAGATGCGCCGAAGCGTGGCCGCCCGCGCGATGAGGGGGCTCGCACGGCGATTCTTTCCGCGACGGCCTCACTACTCGCAGAGCGCGGTTACGATGGCGTCACGATGGACGGGATCGCGGCCAGGGCTGGTGTCGGTAAGCAGACCGTCTATCGCTGGTGGCCGACCAAGGTGGCCGTCATCGGCGAGGCTATCCTGGACGACTTCATCGTTGGGCCCGACCTCGAGGTCCCCTATAGCTCCGACGTGTGGGCCGACCTGGAGACGTGGATGCGAAGCGGTGAGGACGGATACCGAGAGAACGGCAGAGACCTGATCCGGGTGTCCACGGCCGTCGCCTCCGAGGACGAAGCAATGCTCGAGCGCATGACGGCAAAGTTCGCTGCGCCCGCCCGCATCCACCTACACGCGCGCCTTCGAGCGGCGGTCGACGCAGGGCAGATCAATGACACCATCGACCTCGCCGCGGTCGTCAGCGTACTGCAGGCGGTGATCTCCTACGCAGGAATCATGCGCGCCGATGAAGGGATCGTTAGCGACACGCTAGCGATCATCCGCGCCGCCTCACAGCCGTAGACGCGAGTTCCAAACGCTCGAGGAGCATCATCGCCCATGTTGGGGCACTGAATTTACCATCCGAGGTGGCAACGCCGTCACCCTGGTGGTCAAGATGGCCATCCCGAGACATCACTCGAAGAAATATCGCCTTTCGACGTCAATCAGTCGAAGACGAAGAAGAGCCCACCGAGCGACGAGGAGTCGCCGAGGGGGCTCTTCTCTTCTCTCAAGGTGGGCTCGATTGCGGCCGGCGATCAAGTGATCGTCATCCCGCCGGTGTAACTGCCGGTGCTGATGTGCGCAAAGTGGCGGAGCTTGACGCTTCCGGCCAATGTCACCAGGCCATCTGCGCGGGCCGCATCGGCGAGGGTGACATTGTCGCGCAGGACTGCGTGTCCCCCGACTCGGGCTCGATCACGGAGCGTGCACGCACCGACGACTACGGCGTTCTCTTCGATGATGGCCTCGTCGAAAAGTCGCACGCTGCCAATGACGACAGCACGGTCGCGAACCATTGCCTTGGGCGAGATACGGACCCGAGGCGTGACAAACGCGGTGAGCGCAACGAGACCACCACCGCACGAATGCCGACGGTAGGTGACGCCATCGATTGTGATCTCCTCGAGTGTTTCGATAGCGGTGCGCTCAAGGTCGTGCATCGCGCGTGCGGCGACTACTTTGTTGTTCATGATGCTCCCAGTGGTTTCGGGTTCCCAGTCCCTGCGGTTGCAGGAGCGGACACACCTCAAGAGAAATGTGGCCGCTCCCACACCCGGGAAGATGGGCGGAGGAGCTATCCCGACACTATCTAAAGCTAGAGAGCTCTTGCCAGCTCCTGCAGTGACACCGCGAAGCTAGCCGACACGTATTATGGCACTCATCAGGTATTTTGTCAATACCT
Source organism: uncultured Microbacterium sp. (assembly GCF_964244775.1). Classification (NCBI taxonomy): domain Bacteria; kingdom Bacillati; phylum Actinomycetota; class Actinomycetes; order Micrococcales; family Microbacteriaceae; genus Microbacterium; species uncultured Microbacterium sp. The sequence goes on along the minus strand of NZ_CAXTJR010000001.1, from coordinate 421,924 downwards.
AATAGCGCTGCGCGACGTGCCGCACACAAAATATAGCGAATTCAGGAATTGCGTATGGTGCGCGCATGTCAATTTCGATATGAAAGGACTGGTCGCTAGCGAACAACCAAACCGGATCCAAGATGCGACGGGCCGACTGCCATCAGCGCGCGGCTACCCGCAGATGGCAGTCACTACATCTTTACCCGTAGGGAACCGCTCATCGGTGAGACGAGGAGAGGTGCCCTTAAATCGACTCCAGCTATCAGTGGCCGGCCAGTAGGTCGGCTCCCCTCCACAACTCCCCCTCATGAGATAGAAGATGTTGTAATCGGCAGAGCCTTCCGTACCGAGGTCAGAGACGCCATCGACCTGCGCGCCATAGCCTGCCATCGCCTGGAACAGCTCAGCCTCACCTGGGACCGCGCAGCGCACGGGCCGGTCGGGATTGAAGTCAGCGAAGGCAGGGGTCCACACCGCACTCCCGTCCGCAAAATCACACGGCTGTTCAGGATCGTCCGCCGTTGCATCGTTCAGATCGTCACACACCGCTTGATCTACCGTGGCGCTGTCATCACAATCGAGCGAACCCGCTTCCGACGCAGCAGCTCCGCCGTTGGCTCCGGCCGAGGCTGGAACGTCTCGCACGGTGCTGCAGCCCGTTAGAACGGCCAGGACGACGCATCCGGCGAGCGCCGCGACCGCCGCGTGCGTACTCAATTTGATCTTGATCATGAATGTCCTCGTCTCGCTTGCAGCGCAACCGCTCGAAACCACCTCGTCGCTGTTCACATAAGCGTCGGTTATGGTGCGCCCGTCGTCTGTTCGGCCAGGGCGCCCCAGTCCAGTTGAGACTTTTGGGCGACCCGGTGCATGCGAATTTAGCCGCGTCGGACCCGGGGTGTCCTGCCCCGAAAACTCGTGGCCCGATCGGATCAGCCAGCCGACTTTCCTCACGTTATCAGGGCGCAAATTCGACGTAGTCGGCACCGTCGAAAGTCATGCTTGCGAGCGGCTTTCCGTCCTCGAGGGCGATGCGAACGGTCGCGCTAGTCACGTTGCGCGTGGTCGCTAGACGAGCCGTCGCCCACTTTGCGGTCGCGGTGCGTTGTGCGTCCGTGAGGTCATGATCGGCGAGATCGTCAAGGAGGAGCACGTCGGTACCCGATGCACGTACGGTGCGAAGCATCGTGACGAGGGGCTCGGAGGCGAGATTGCGCCCACGGATGAGGTCCCGTAGCGCAGCTTCAAGTCCACCGACCATGATGGGATCTGGGCGTGCACCAGCTGCAATCTGCTCCAGCGTCGGTTGCGCGATATCCCGTACGGCTCTAAGTTCCGCTTCAGCGTCGAAATCCGCGGTTGCCGCGCGAGCCTCACGTTCGGCTCGCTCTCGTTCGGCCGCTCGGTGGGCGACGATCCGTCGGGCGGTGGCGTGAAGCGCTCTGGCAAAGATCGTTACCGCCAGCAGCGTAAGGATGCCTCCGTAGCTGATTCTGAGACCGAGAAGCGGAGTTCCGGTGGTGATGATGCTCCAGCTGCACGCAACCGCGAGCGATGCTGCTTCTGCGATCCATGCCGCAAGATAGCGCGCTCGAAGTGCCAGCCAGTACATGAGGATTATGCCGGTCCGCAACGACCAGACGCCGTAGCCAGTCGGATCGTCGATGGGATGGGTCAGCGAAGCCGCCAGAGCAATGGGGATCAGCGCCACGACAACGACCGTTCGCCACAGAGGAAAGGGCGTCGGCGCAGGGAAGGCCAGGAGCGTGGCGGCGCAGAACGTCACGACAAGGGCGAAGACGTCCGCCGCAGTTCGAGCTCCGCCCGCGAGAGCGACATAGGTATAGGAGACCATGAAGAGCCCGAGGAGAATCCATGGTGCAGGGCCGTAAAAGCCGAGGTAACGCCCGATGTCCTCCGGTGCTTCCGCTTCGCCCTTCATGACGTGCTCCAGCGGAGCAACACGGTCGTGCCGTACCCCGGGATGCTTCGTATCTCGGCTGCACCTGCGGGAACCTGCTGCATGCGTCCGATGATGCCGTGGCGGATGCCGAGCCTCGTGGCACCCACGGACGCGACGTCGAATCCGTCTCCATCATCGAGCACCGCGACGTCGGCCTCGCCTTCAGCCAGCACGACGCGGACCTGTCTCCGCACAGGGCGACCCTGTCCAGCGTGGCGAACACTGTTCCGCAAGGCCTCAGAAGTGGCTTCGATGAGGGCCGCGACGACTGCACCGGGAATCGCTCCGTTTCCGTCGGTTTGATAGTCGAATCGAGCCTGCGGATCAATGGTTGTCGTCAGGGACTGCAGCTCCCAGGTGAAGTCACGTGGGGTTCGAGTAGCCTCGTTCGCAGCGAGATTACCTGACGAACGCATGGCCTCCAGCGCTCGTTTCGCCTCGCCCACCGTCGTCGGCGCAGGGGCACCACTCGCGTAGGCGAGCAAGGCGACAATCACGCTGTCGTGCACGAGCATTTCGACGCGATGACGCGAGGCACGCTTGACATCGGCCTCCGCAGACGCGCGCGCCTCCGCAACTGCTGTCGCTGTCGCGAGATCAAGAAGTCGCCCCGCCCGCTGAATCGCCATCGCAAGACTCATGAACATCGCCACGAAGAACAACTGGCGCATAGCATCCCCCGTGGCTGGTCCGAAGAATGGATCGGCGGAACACGTCAACGCGATCCCGAACACGACTACTTCCAGCGTGATCGCATACACAACTGCACACCGCACAGTCCAGGCAAGAGCAGCGGCGCATGCACCGATGATTACGAACTGGCCGATCCACCACGGCCCTGCAGAGGTGGGCAGCTTCGAGCCGGCCAGGGCCACGGGAACGGCCAGAAAAGCAAGCAAGAGCGAGACAGCTTGGAGAGCCCATAGCCGACGTAAGAAGGATGGGTGCACCCACCAGAACGTGGCGAGAATGGCTGCCGGTGGCAGGGCAACTGCGGCCAGTCCCGGCACCACCGACCATGACAGCAGCGGCCATTGGCGCGCAACGAGCTCAACATACGCCGCCAGGATCGCGATGCAGGCCATCGCAAGTGCCATGGACATCAGCCGAATCACGCGATCCGCTGCAAACGGCGGCCGCCGGCTGGTGGCGGCCGCGACCGGCTGAGTCGATGCCACCGCGCTAGGGACGAGCCGGAGAGGGGAGAATACCGTCTTCCACAGCGCGTTTGTAGAGATCGATCCGGGTGTGCGCAGGCCGACCCACGCCCGCATACTTCGCGCGGATGCGTCGAAGATAATCATCGACGGTGTGAATCGTGATCCCAAGCTCGTATCCGACTGCTTGCGCTTTGGCACCGCGCGCGACGAGGGCGAGCACGCGCTGCTCTTGGGCGCTCAGTCTCGCCGAGCCGAGGTCCGGATCGCTGTCGATAGCAGCCGCCCATTCTGTTGACAGTTCAGTCTCACCCGCGGCAACTTTCCGCAACGTCTCGACGAGGTCCGCGAGCGGTGCCGACTTCCGCACAAGCCCGTGGATCGGGCTCTTTGCGACAGACCGGACCAGGTACGGCGACTCCCCCGATGTCAGCACGAGCACCCGCATGCCCGCCTCGGTCAAACGCTCAACATTGGAAACCGGCGATGACCCATCTGCCAGCCGAAGATCGAGCACCGCGACACCGACGTCGGGGAACATCTTGAACAGATCTGCCACCGTACCTGCAGCTCCGACATACTCCAGCCCTTCGAGCTGCGAAACAACCGACGCAACGGCGAGCGAAACGATGTCATGATCGTCGATCAGCGCGACCTTCACGTCAGCCTCTCCTGTCGGGTCCTTGGGTAGCCGCAACAGTATCTCAGCACCCACCCACATCGTTGTAGCCCCGGGTTTTCGTGGCAGGAGTAGGGGATTCCGATGGCCGTGGTCCCTCTACTCTTGGGACAGATTTCTAGTCACGCTAACCCGTCACCGTTCCTCCGGCCGTTGACCACGCATGACTTTTCCGAAGAGCTAAGGGTCCGTGCCCTCGTTGCACATCCTTCGGGGGAGCCCAGAAAACATCCTCAACTCTCAGCCCATCCAGCATGCCTGGACACCCAGAAGGCGGTAGCCCGAATTGGTAGACGCAACCTCACTGCTCACTAGGGCCCGAGTGCTCGCTTTCGTCGCGGTCGGCGCGATCATCCTTTCCGGATGCGCATCAGCCTCGCCCGCATCCAATGGCCCGACCGCAAAGAGCTCCGACGCCGCAGTAGTTACTGAGACGAACGGCATCGAGAACGTCGATGTGTGCGCCTGGGCAGACCAGGCGCTCGCTGCTTCTGAGAGCGGCCCGACTATCGCGATCCCCGAGCCTGGCGGCTCCATCAAGTGGCATGAGGTCACCAGCTCGACGGGCCAGAACGAGAGCACAGACAGCCCAGGGAAGGCTACGGTCTCATGCAACCTGCTCTACGACAACACCAGCGCCATCTCACTCGTAGTCGCCCTGTCGTCTGACCCGGACCGCAGCTTCGATGCTCCAGAACCGGGCAGCGCGCAGCCCGGTGTCGCCGGGCCAGTCGAGCTGTCAGGCTTCCTCGGCGTCGCGGAGCCACCAGCACCACTGACATTGCAGCTGGATGACACAACCTATCTGGACATCACCGTCTACGACGATGACGCCCGATACGGGAGCGGCAAGGACAACCTGTGGGGCGCGGTCATGCCCGTCGCACGAGAGCTCGCCGCGATCTGGGCATCGGGAGACGTGCCAAAGGTCGGCGAGGTCGGCACGGCTCCGGTCCCCACGCTGGACTGGGTAGACTCCCGCGCAGTCTGTGGGACGCTTGACGCCACAATGCTAGGTACAATCCTGGGCCTCGACTCCGCGACGCAGCAGCTCTCCATCGAGGCGACGTCCGGCAGCGACAGCGGCTCCAACGGTCTCGTCTCCGACACCGTGTACTGCACCTTCGAGGCGAAACCCAACCGCGACGATCCGAGCTATCCGCACCGCGTGGAAGTGCAGCTCTTTCACTACGCCACCGCCGAGGACGGCGCGGAGGCGTTCTCCGCATTCTCCGGATATGATGCGGACTGCCCGACCGACGGGACCGCGATCATGTACGAATGCGATGGCGGCAACACGACCACCGTCACGCGAAGCGGCAAGCTGATGGCGTATATCCAGACCTTTGATGGCTCCCCCGCGAACGTCGACCCCGCAGACCTAGACGCGAAGGTGCTGAACCTCGGCGCATCGATTCTCTCGTCGCTAGAAGCGTTCAGCTGACGTCGCGACATCCTTGAACGAGCCGTCTCCGGTCGACCATATTCTGCGTGAGCACTCCATCTGCTTCAGTATGCTGCCCAGTTCAGCGTGGAGGCGCATCGGGTCGTTCTCACCCGCTCATCGTCTCAGAGCGCGGCGGTCCGGATGCTGCTCATGCTTGCAACTAGTCACTTCGTGTTGTAAAACAAGGGAACCTCGTTGAGGGGTGTCGAGCTTGCACGGAATTCCGCGTGAGCCCATCCACCACTCAACGAGAGGAGTCATCCATGGATGACACGCCCCCAACGTCCCCGTCGAACGAGAAGAACGCGGACCTTGTCTTTCAACAATCGCTAAGAGACCGAGGGTTCGAGCCCGGCGAGTCCGTGCACGAATACCCCCTGCGCTTCACGAAAGAGGACGCCATACGGTCGCTGATCGAATCGACGTACTCCGCTCCGCGGACGGTCCTCATCGAGTCAGATGACGGCGCCGTGCGGCTGCCGGTGGTGTTGACGTCAGCAACAGCGCAGTATGTGCCGTTCGCTGCGCACACCGGCGACACTCCAGCCGGATGCTACGAGCAACCGGATTGGCGATTAGAAGGATGGGTCGTGCCGTCCGGCTTCAACCCACGGCAGCCACCCGCTCACGTACGCCTGTTCATTCCCGCCCCATTCGACGACACTCTGCTCTGGCAGGTGATCCCGATCGGCATCACTCCCGATGAGGAGATCCGTGTGATCTCCGACTAGCCCGTTCACGAAATAGAGCTCCGCTCCTCTGTGAACGGGCTCTATTTCGTTTCAACCCGTGAGAGGTTCACATTCATGATCCGTGGGCCAGGCATGGCAGTGCTGATGCTAATCCCGGGCGTATACGCAACGGCGTCTGTCGACCACTGTGGGGTGGTGCGCATCGCCCAGTACACGATGATCTGCATATCGGCGAAGCGTCGATCGGCGGAATACAGATCCAAGTCCGTGAACCGTTCCTCAGCCTGTAGCCATCCTGCATCGCGCTCGGACGGGTGAGTCGCGAACTCCCGCTCTAAATCATCGCCATTGACGGTGACCACCGGGCGCAGCCACCGGGTGTAGCGCGTTGCTTCGAATCGCACCACGATCGTTACGAGGCCGTCTCGCTCGACCACCTCGACTCGACCGCGCGGCGCGTCATGTTCGATCCGTGCGCGAAGCAAAGAGCTCAGCTTGCGCGCGCCGCGGTCGCTTCGCCGTAACGCGGTTCGCGGGTCGCAGTGCTGTGCCGCCGCGTAGGCCTGGAGCCGCTGCGCGAGGTTCTCTCCCTGGGTCTCGACTCCACATGTCGCGAAATACGCGCGCACATCGCTGTCACTAGGACCGCCTTCTCTCGCGTGCACGTCCAACATCACCGTGTGCGCAATTTGGGCGACACCACGACCAAGCATGTTCGTCAGCGTCGCCATACCGGCGACGCTCTCTACATCGAACCCACCAGCGGTGCGACGTAGCGCTCGAAGGTCACGCTCCAGACCCTTGCGAATCTCATCCTCGTCCACAGGACTCATGGTGTCAGTTTCGTGTCAGTGACTGCATCTCCGCGTTCTTGGATTCTTGAACTAGAACGAGCGCCTGCCCGTTCACACTTCCTCCTCTACGACCCACCCCACCCAGTGAAAGGGAGTCAGTCCATGACCCTGAACCTCGACCGCATCGCAGACCCCGAAGTCCGCGCCCAAACTCTCGTCTTTGCCCTCACCGGCCTGGCGGAACAGTCCTTCGTGGCACTCACCGCAGCGAGCAACGAAATCACCGAGAACAGCCGCAACGACGTACTCGTCGACAACGACACTCCCGAATTCCGGGAACTGTACGAGCTGCTCGTCAACCTGGAGACGTTCGCGCAGTCGACCCGGATGAATCTCGCCGGCCTAACGATTCGTCTCTAGACCCCTCGGCCCCTGAGCCGAGAGGCCGGGGCGATCCAGCGCCAACTGGATCGCCCCGTGTCAGTAACACCCCACCCATCACCTGCGAAAGCAATAAGGAAAGGTACGTCAATGACGTTCTCAGTATCCCGCCGAACCCTCACATTCGGCATCACCCTCGCCCTCGGCGCGATTGCCGTCACGGGCTGCTCCGCCCATGCCCCCGGAGACATTGGCCGGCTGCAGCAGATCCTCGAAACCTGCCCCGATGGCCAGCAGATCAACAGCTACAACGCGGTCGACGTCTCAGGAACGAGCGACGACCCGCTCATCATGCGCGAGCACTTGGCGTACATCGAGACGAAGATCGAGCGCGTCGCGGTCTGCGGCGGCGGGCACGTCACTGTGGTCGCCTTCGGCCCCAACTCGGTCACCGCCCCCATCTACGAGACCGACATCGCCGTGCCGGGGTCCACCGACCTGGCAAAGCTTCGCCGCGTGCCGGGCATTGTTAACGACGCCATGACCGAGGTGGAGAAGAATTACACCCCCGCGATCGCCCTGCTCCCCGAGGGCGGTACCGATGTCATCGGGCTATTCCGCCTCTTCGACGAATCAAAGACGCTGCGCGCCGACATGGTGCTGGAAGCTGCAGCGCTCACGGATGGGCTCAATAATCAGGGTGTTGTCCTCGACCACCCCCTGAGCGCCGATGAAGCGACGGCACTCGCCGACCAGGTCGTCGTGCCGAACCTGGCCGGAGCGAGCGTCGCGGTGGTCGGCATTGGCCGGGTGGTCGGTGACGCGCTGCCTTCCGACTTCATCGAGGGCATGAAGTTCTTCTACACGCGCCTGTGTCAGAACACTCAGGCCGCGCAGTGCCTCGTCGTCACGGACGGGAGGTGACCGAGATGTCGAAACTCATCGACCCGCTCGCCGGAGCCAGCGAGGCAGACGCCCGCGCCGAGCAGATCGCGCTTCCCCGCGTCGACGAATCGGGCGCCACACCACAGCCGGATTCAGTCGCGAAGCTCTGGGTCGTCCCTGAATACGACGAACTCACCCTGGAGCAGCACGATCTGCATCAGGCGACGGCCGAGGAGGTGGCCCGTGAGGCCAAGGTGGAAGCCGCTGGGCTCGCGCCTGCTGCGGCGGCGGCCAGCCTCCTTGTCGAGGGACACACTCCGCTGCTGCGAGCAGCTGAAACCCGCTATATCGACGCACACGATGCGCTGGCCTCGTTTCGACGGCGCCCGCCGAACGCGAAGAAGTGGCACTACCTCACGAAGGCGGGACTACTCGTTGGAGACGTCACCACCCTCGCCGGATCGTTCATCTGGCTCGGCGAGGAACCGATCCTCGCCGCGGTGATGGCCATCAGTGCCGCGGTGGCAACCGTCACGGCCGGCTTGTCTGGGGCCGAGGTGCGCGACATCCGGAACCGGGAACGCCGCGCCCGGACGCCGGAGCAACTCACCGAGAAGCAGCAGCCCTTCGCGCATCTGTTCGAAGCCCCTGACAAAGGCTGGCGCTTTGTGAAGGGCCTGACGTGGGTGTCGGTCAGCGTCGCGGGCACGATTGCGACCGGCATTTTTGCTCTCCGCTCGACCTTAGAGGACCCGCTTGTCGGGCTGGTCTTCGGCGGCATCGCGGCAGCTATCGCGGGTGCCAGCTGGATCGAGGCCTACGTGAATGCTGACGAAATTTCAGACGCGTTGGATCTCGCGAATGCCGATTATCAGCGTGTGGTAGCCCGCCACAAATCGCTCGCCGCCTCTTCATCGTGGCAGCGCCGCGAGGAGGCTCTGACAACAGGCACCTCGCTGCACGCGGAGCACACGCACCGCGCGGCGGCTGCCGGCCACCACCTGCAAGCACTGCTGAGCGGCATCCTACGCCGCAATCCGCAGACTGCGGGGAACGGCCCTGCTGCCGAGACGACCTCGATCGGGCAGACCACCCGGCGGAGCGGGGGTGCAAAGTGACCCTGTTTATCCAGCCATCCGGGGTGCTACCCGGCGGCGTCATCCAGACTCGGGACTTCCCGGCTCACCGCGAACCATGGGTCGAGCTCGGCTGGCCCGGACTCGAGCCCAAACGCCCGTGCCTGGACGTCTTCATCTTCGATAGCTCCGGTTCGGTCATCGCCCCGCAGGGTACCGATCCGGTCGGCAACCGCTTTGCAGAAGCAGCGCGAGCGATCCGGCTGACCGCGAACTGGAGCTTCACCGATCGTTCGAAGGTCGCTGTCCTTCACTTCGACGATCCGGTCGGCGCGAGCGGCGTCGTCGCACTCAACGACCGCCACCTCATGCGGCGGCTCGAACGTTCGCTTCAGAATCCTCGCGGTTCGGGCATCAGCGACCTTCGGCCAAGCCTTCTCGCCATGGAGCGGCTCGCAGCGGCACATTCCGATCACGATGTGCGCGCCACTATCTTCTCGGACTTCGAGCTGACCGACGACAACGTGTCAGAGCTGTTCTCGCAGCTCCTCGCGTTCCCTGGGCTCGTCCACGCTGTCATTCTCGGCGGGCAGGTGCCGCCCGATCTCATCGACGCCGAGAACGTCACGATCACACCGCTCAACCCCGACGATCCCCCGGGTGCCTTTGCCGCCGCGATTCACCGGTCACTCACCGCGACCCGTCGCGGCCGGCGGCACTCGGTGTTGCACGGCTCCACAGGTAATGAGGTGCTCTCGTGAACGATGCCATCTCATGCCTGCACCAGTCGCACACCCTCCGAAAGCGAATCTCACCTCCGTTCGCTCGCGGCTCGTGCATTGACAGTTCCGCTCGGCCCGTTCTTACTCATCCGTCTGCCCGCCGTAACCACGGGCGAGAAAGGAGGCTCATCATGACCCTCAGCGACAGCCGCATGGCCAACACAACGAGACCGGAAGCGAGCGCAACGGTCCAACAGAGTCCCGAGCCGTTCCGAGGCCCGAAGTTTCGCGTCTTCCACGCCGATCCGCCGTGGCCCACCCACCAGACCGGCGCGCTCGGTGCCTCACGCCATTACGACCTCATGTCGATGGACCAGATCAAGGGAATGGGCACAGCGATTCAGGCGCTCTCCGATGAGAACGCGCACCTCTGGCTCTGGGTCACGAACGCGACGCTGCGCGACGGGTATGACGTCATGGAGGCGTGGGGATTCACGCCGCGTTCGCCGCTCACCTGGATCAAGCCGCGCTTCACCCTCGGCAACTACCTGCGTAACGCCACCGAGCACGTGCTCTTCGGCACGCGCGGCAAAGCACCCGTCCAGTTCAAGAGCCAACCCACCTGGGCCTATTGGCCGCTGCTCGAGCACTCGGTCAAGCCGGATGAGATCTACAGCGTCATCGACCGGGTGAGCGGGCGAGACGCTGAAAAGCTCGAGCTGTTCGCTCGTCGCCGTCCACCGATACCGAACTGGAGCGTCTGGGGCAACGAGATTGAAAGCGACGTCTCGCTCGCCAAATGGGGTTACCCCGTGCCGAGCGACTTCGCCCGTCAGGACGATGCCGACGCGCAGTCCGCCGATGGAGAAGGCGAGCGCTGAGTCGTGTTCTGGGATGAAAAGAAACCCGAGGAGAAGAAGCCAGAGCCTCTCATGACCAAGTTCTTCCGTGCCTGTCTCCTGGCCCTGGGCGGGGTGTTTGTGCTCTGGCTCGGACTGCAGCTGCTGAGCCAGATCTGGGGGTGGTTGCTGCTCATCGCCGCCATTGGCGCGATCGTGTGGGTGACCGTTTGGTTCGTCCGGTGGCGCCGGGATCGGCGGTGGTGAGCATGAACAGGATCATCCCCGTCAAGTCGTTGCGGAATACACAACATGTATTGACAAATCTCTCGCTTTGCCTCATAAACGGCAATCCGCTCTGCGCTCCGGAGGCCTCCGCCGCGACCGAGTACGTACTTATCCAATCCAACCCGAAAGGAGGTGAATCATGACCAAGAACCGACCAACCCACCGTCACTGCGCTCGCCGCTCCGTGCGAATCCGCGTGACGACCCAGACGGACGAGCAATCGACTATTCGGTCCGCCCAGATCCTTACGAGCGCCGCACTCCAGAAGGCGCTTCTCGAAGCGGAAGCTGCGGCGGAGCACGCGTCTCGAGCCCCCCAGGCAAGAGACCTGACCTCAGCCGACGGCTTGTCTATCGGTTTCGACGAAGGAGCGCATCGTGCCTGATGCATTTGCCTTCACCAGGCTCTACCTCCCGCGACCGATCGAACCGCTCGCCGTCACCGCTATGCTGGCTCGGCTCACGGCGTCCGACGTACCGAGGCCGCTCTCGTTCGAGACGCGGGCTGGGGACGATGGCATCCAGTTCATCCTGGGATGCACCTCTACGAGCGTGCATCAGCTCAAGCACTTGCTTCGAAACGCGTTCTCCGGCGTCGTGTTCGACGGGGTGACCCGCGCTTCGATCGCGGCGAGTGCTCGAGTCGAAGCGCGTCAGCGAGGCCTGCCCACCGGGGCAGTCGATCCGGAGCAGCTCACTTCGGCCATTTACAGTGCGCTGGCCGCTCGGAATAAGGGCGAGACACTCGTATTTCAAGTAGTGCTCGGCCGAGCCAGGTCGCCGCAACAAGTGCGCTCTGATACTCCCGACCCACTCCAACCGACGACATCGCGACTCTGGCACGGCGTCAAGAGAGCAGCCCCCGAGACCAAACGCCGACTGCAAGCGCATGCCGCCGAAGCTCGACTCCAGGTGGCGCTACGAATCGGCGTGAATGGCCCTGATCCAAAACGGCGCGAAGCGCTGGCCCGCGGGCTGTTCGGCAGTCTTCATGGCCTCGAGGCGATTGGGGTCAGACTGCGGCTCGTCCGCGAGTCAAGTGCCCTGCTCGACGCAGCCAGCCCGGCGTACGCCCGACTCGAGTTGACGACACCAGAACTGACCCCGCTACTGAGCTGGCCACTCGGCGAGCGCGAGCTCCCCGGAGCAGACCCGCTCCACCCGAAGCGCATCCCGGTGCCAACTGAAGTGTCAGACACTGTGAGCGTCTTCGCGGTAGGTACCGCACCTGGCCCTGAGCGGCTCGTCGGGATCACAGCCGACGCCCGACTGTCACATGTGTCAGTGATCGCACCCACAGGGGCAGGGAAGACGGAGGCAGCGCTTGTGCCTTGGCTACTCGCCGATGTGCACGCGGGCCGACCCGTCTGCTTCATCGATCCGAAAGGACAGGGCGTGTCGTACGTGCTGGACTGCCTGACGCCGGAGGAAGGCGAGCGCGTCGTGCTTTTCGATCCGTCGGACTCGGACGGGACCGCCGGGTTCAATCCGCTTGATGCTCGGGGACGGGACCCTTACGCCGTGGCCGACAGCATCCTGGCTGTCTTCAAGAGCGTGTTCGCCAATGGCTGGGGACCCCGCACAGAAGACATCCTCTACGCATCGGTGCTCAGCCTGGCTATCGACGGTCAATCGAGGGAAACACCGCACACCCTGCTGGACATCTCTCGACTGCTGACTGACCCCGTCTTCCGCCGCTCTGTCGTCCCGTCCGTCGCCGCCGAGCCCGAGATCGCTCGTTTCTGGGGACGTTTCGAATCGCTGAAGCCAGCTCAGCAGGAGAACGAGATCGCCGCACCGATGAACAAACTTCGTCGGTACCTGATGCGCCGCGGTGTCACGGCCATCCTCGGCCAGGCCGAGCCGCAGTTTCGTCTGCGCGACATCTGGAAGGGTGACCGGATCGTAATGGTCAGCGTGAACGAGGCACTCGGCGGGACTGAGACCAGCCAGCTCATCGGTGGGCTCATCTGCTCGGAGATCTTCCTTGCTGCGCAGGAACGCGCCACGGAGGCCCAGCCCAAGAAGCGCCCCGGCTTCGTGTATGTGGACGAGGTGCGCAAGTTCCTTCGTCTCCCAGTGCCCCTCGAGACCGCGCTCGAGATCTCCCGCTCGTACGGGGTCGGGTGGGCACTCTTTGGGCAAGGCTTCTACCAAATGAGCACCGAGCTCGCCGATGCGATCGAGGTCAACACAAAGAGCAAGGTGACCTACGCGACCAGTGCGCGCGAGGCCAAGCGCATCGCAAGCTCTAGTCCGCATCTGAGCGCCGAGGACATTCAGATCCTCCCCCAGTACGAGGTCTATGCCAACGTCCTGACGGCCTCCGGACCCAGTGGCTGGTTCTCCGCACGAACCCTCGCGCCACCACAGCGTCTTGGGAACGGTGCAGCCATACGAGCAGCTCAGCGCCTTCGACAGCAGGTATCTCTGCCAACGAAAGAAGAACCTCGTGCGTCAGTCACTCCTGACGGGGTCGAGCCGTCAACTCCCTCACATCTGAAGCGGAGGCGAGCATGAATGCCTCACCCTATGCACTCCTCGCAAGTGGTGGCGGTGCGCCAGTCGATGCGCCGGTCGCAGCTCTTACTCGGTGCACCATTCGGCCATTTTCCGGCCTCTTCCGTCTGTCCTGGGATGGGACTCCCGCTCAGATGAGCGGTGCTGGGGCCGACCTCACAGACGGCGCAGGAGGTGCTTCATGACCGACTCTTGGAACCCCTCGATGGTCCGTAAGCTCGAGGCGCTACTTACTGAGCGAGACCGCCACATCCTCGAAGACCTCGAGCGTTTCCGGGCGCTCACGACGCGGCATATCCAGCGGCTGCACTTTCCAGCTGGCCCGCATGGCCTGCACGCCACTGTCCCCACGGCGACCCGCCTGGCCAACCGCGTCCTGCTCCGGCTGGAGGCGCACAGCTTCATCGCGCGCATCGAGCGCCGCGTCGGAGGGCCTATTCGAGGCTCGGCCGCCATCACCTGGCATCTCGCTGCTGCCGGCGAACGACTGCTGCGCGCCTTGCGCGGCGAGCCGGGGAGGCGACGCTACGTCACCCCCTCGCGGAGCTTTCTCGCACACACACTCGAGACAGCTGAGGTCGCCGTAGCGCTACATGAACAGGAGCTGCGCGGAGCACTCGACATACTCGAGCTCGACGCCGAACCGAGCTGCTGGCGCCCTTTCCAAGGACCGCTCGGCCTGCTCACACTCAAACCTGACCTATTCGTCGTCATCGCCAACGACAAGGTTGAGGCTCACGTCTTCGTCGAGGTCGATCGGGGCACCGAACACCTGCCCACCGTCATTAAGAAGTGCCGCACCTACCAGCAGTATCGGCAGACCGGCATCGAGCAGGCCCGCAGCGGCATCTTTCCGGCTGTGCTTTGGACCACGCCCAACGAAGCGCGCTCAGGCAAGCTCCGGTCCGCCATCCGCGCCGAACGCGATCTGCCGAGCGAGCTCTTCACCATCTGCGAAGCCGCGTCAACGCTCGACGCACTGACCGGCTTCCTCCACCCATCACCAGCTAACCGAAAGGAGGTTTCATCATGACCACTTCATCACCCCAAACACATTTCAACTTCGACTCGACGCTCCCGGCGTCACTTGACCAATCCGAGACAGCGCTTCAGATCCTCGACGACTGGAGCTACGGCGACACAAACGTCGCCGATGAGGGCATAGCCCGCATGCTTGCCGCCACGATGCACGACGGCCCCGGCAGCGCCCTCGAAGCTTTCGCGGCAACAGGGGACCTCGACGCCGAACGAGCGCTGAACGAACTCAACGAGGTCACCGTGCCTCTGGAGCGGGAGGCATGGGTCGACGCGCTTGGCCACTACATCCTCACGAAGGGAGGCCGATCATGAGCGAATACCAACCACATACCGCTCCGGAAGCACGACCGGCTAACAAGCGTCAGACGCCCGACTGGCGACGCCTCGAAGTCGCGCAGGGTCGCTTCGCGCGGATGATCTCGGACGGTATCGCACAAGCGACGGCCGAACACACCGAAGTCGATGACGACACCGCCCGCTGCATCGCGCATGTCCTCGGCCGCGCCCACGGACGCGAGAGCGCCCTGGCGGACTTCGGGCGCACCGGAGACGGCCAGTACCTGAACCTTCGCGACGAGTACCTCATGCTCTACACCGACGAGCGTGCCGATGCGATCACAAAGGAACTCATCGACTGGTTCGGGACCTATCTCGTCCAGCGAGAGAACACTGGCACCGGGCGGCAGTTCATGAACGAACATCTGCCACCGAAGCTCGACCTGCTCCTCGTGCGAACTCGCGTCCGTGTCGGCGGGCAGCACTTCGTCGTCAATGTCCCGGCCAGCTGGGACAGCGGCGAGGTCGATGGCCTCATCGAACTCCTGAGCGACCTGCAGCTCCCCGAGGACCACGCGCTCCAAGCCTTCCTCTCGCTTCCCGACGTGAGCGTCGGCACCGACGATCTCATGGAGAGCTTCCACGAGGCGTTCGCCGGCGCGTTCAATAGCGAAGAAGACGCCCTGCGCGCGCTCAGCCCCCTCGAGGACTGGGAAACAAGCCTGGTGGACTGGTGCATCGACCAGGGCCTCGAGTACGACGCACTCGACTGGAACTACGCGCCGCTCATGGCCAGGTTGCGCGACATCTACGACGTCGTCGAACGGGAGGAGGTGCTCTATGTCTTCGTCAAGTAGCGCGGCCCGTCCGCGGGGAAACCACCGCGCCCCTCGGAAGGGCGGTCGGGTACTCACCGGGCGCAGCGTTCGCGTCGAGGGGACGCGGCGCACTGAGCTGGACCTGCATCACCTCGGCCGCGCGCTGCTCCGCCTCGCCCAAGAACACTACGACGCACAGGATCACGCTGCCAGCACTAAGGCCGCTGCGGCGCCCCACGAGGCCGACACAGCCACGAATAGGTGGGCGCGGGGCACCAGTGGCGCCGCGGCCCAGCTAGGCCGCCTAGCGGGCACAACCGGGTAACGCACGCCGAATCGTCGTTCCACGAACACATGGAGGATGCCATGAAAAATCATGACAATCGGGGTGATTTCTACAACGCCGAGCCAACACCGGTGGACCCCCAAGAAATAGCCAGGAGCGCCGCTCCGGGACTGGACTTCGAGGGCAAGAAGAGCGTTAATCCGGAGGACCTAAGCGGAGGGAACCCAGTCATGACCCCACAAAGCCCCGGAATCGCAAGTCCCGAGGTAGCCGTCAATTCACTCGACGGGCTCGAACATCTACTCAAAGCACCATCGACAGCAATCGAACACGTCGGGGTTGCGCAGGCAGTCATCTATCTGCGTGTCTCGACGCCACGTCAGCTCCACACTGCGGCAGACCTCGACGAGGATGGAAATAGCATCGCTACCCAGCGCGTAGAAGCGCTCCGCAAGGTGCGCGAGCTCAGCGCGACAGTGGCAAAAGAGTTCGTCGAGCCTGGACAGTCCGCGCAGACGATATCAAAGCGTGCCGAATTCCGAAAGCTCCTGCGCTACGTCGATGAGCACCCCCAGGTGAAGTACGTCGTCATCTACATGCGCAGCCGCGTCTTCCGAAACTTCACCGATGCGGCGATCACCAAACGGGCTCTTCTCGAGAAGGGTGTCCGCTTGATCTCCGCCAAGGAGGAGTTCGGAGAGGGCTACATGGCAGATGCTATGGAGGCCATCACCGACATCATGAACGAAGTCCAGGTCCGTATGAACGGCGAGGATGTGAAGGTCAAGATGGCGCACAAAGTCGAGCAAGGCGGCACGGTCGGACGTGCCAAGCTCGGGTACCTCAACGTCCGCAAGGACTTCAACGGGCGGCTCGTGAACACCATCGATGTCGACTACGAACGCGCGCCACTCGTCGCGTGGGCCTTTGAGCAATACGCGACCGGGCGATACTCGATCTCCCAGATGACACACATGCTGGAAGAGCGCGGACTCACCACGCGGCCGTCGCCGTCCCGACCTGCACAAGCGGTCAGTCGAAGTCGACTCGCGCTGATCCTGCGCAACCCGTACTACACCGGAATCATGCGCTACAAAGGCAACCTTCATGTCGGCCGGCATGAGCCGCTGGTCTCAAAGGAGACCTTCTTGCGAGTCCAGGAGGTTCTCGACCACCGCAACCGCAAAGGCGACCGTGACATCACCCACTTCCATTATCTGAAGGGGCTCCTTGTCTGCGGTGAGTGTGAAGATGCGGGGCGCAAGAGCCGGCTGGTGTACAGCCAGAACGCGGGCAACGGAGGCACGTACGAGTACCTCGTCTGCGCCGGTCGGCAGCACAAGCAGTGTTCGATGCCGTGGCTGCGGGTCGAACAGATCGAGGCCGAAGTCATCGCCGAGGTCGCACACGAAGGACTAACACCGGAAGCCATTGAAGGCATCCGCGGAGCCGTACAGAAGTCGATCGCCAACATTCTCGCCGAAGACCGCGACGTGAAGAATCAGCTCACGAAGCAACTTAACAAACTTGAAGCGCAGGAAGAGCGCCTCATCGAGCTCGCCGCGACCGGGTCGCTGCCGATCGCGAAGATCCGCGAGCGGATCGAGAAGGCGACCCTACAGAAGGAGGCGATCAAGGAGCAGCTGGAGGTGACCGTCGACCGACTCAACTACGGCACCGACACGGCGTTGGCCTACATCGACCTGCTGCGTGAGCCTGGCGAGCTGTACAAGCGCGCGTCAGACACAGTGCGCAGAGACCTTCTCACGGCGTTCTTTGACCACCTGACTGTCCGGATGGATGACGACCGCATCAGTGTCACCGGGCAACGCCAGACGGTGAACACCAGAATCCGCGAGATTTCCGGCGGAATCGAACTCGCGAGAGCTGAAGAGTCAGAGAAAACAAGAACTCCCCGCACAAAGGCGGGGAGTTCAGATCGTTCCATAGCCAGTTCATTTGACCATGGTTCGAGTAACGTTCGTATGGCTGGGGTACCTGGACTCGAACCAAGAACAAAGGTACCAGAAACCTCCGTGTTGCCAATTACACCATACCCCAAGGCGGTGGGCGCCAGCCCGTGCCAAGGATCAAGTCTAGTCGACGCGGGCGGCGCCTCCAAACTGAGCAGCCCACCCGAGCACGCACCGCGCTCAGCCCGCGAGGTGCTCCACCAGCGCGCCGAGCCGGCGGACCGACTCCAGCTTGCCCAAGAGCTCCATCGACTCGAACAGCGGCGGAGAGATCCGTCGCCCGCTCAACGCCACCCGCAGTGGTCCGTAGGCGACGCGCGGCTTCAGGCCGAGCCCGTCGATGAGCGCTGACGAGAGCGCATCCTGCACCGCGGCCGCGGTGAACTCCGCCTCGGGCACCAGTTCGAGCGCACCCACCGAGGCGACGAGCACCTCACCGCCATCGGCCGGCAGCGAGGCCAGCGCGTCGTCCGCATAGTCGAGCGTGTCGGTGAAGAGGAACCCCAGCAGTGCGGGTGCGTCCCCCAGCACCTGCATGCGCTCCTGGACGAGGGGTGCGGATGCTGTGATCATCGCCTGCTGTTCGCCCGTAGGCGGGTCTGCCACCACGCCTGCGGCGGCCAGGTACGGCACCAGGCGCGCGGCGAAGTCGGCGGGCTCCAGCATTCGGATGTGATCGCCGTTGATGGATTCGGCCTTCTTCTGGTCGAACCGTGCGGGGTTCGGGTTGACATCGACGATGTCGAACGCCGCGACCAGTTCGTCGAGCGAGAAGACGTCGCGGTCGGGTCCGATCGACCACCCGAGCAGCGCCAGATAGTTCAGAAGCCCTTCGTGGATGAATCCGCGCTCGCGCTGATGGAAGAGGTCGGCTTTCGGATCGCGCTTGGAGAGCTTCTTGTTGCCCTCTTCGCCGAGCACGAGCGGCATGTGCGCGAAGCGCGGGATGAACGTCGTGACACCGGCATCCACGAGCGCTCCGTACAGCGCGAGCTGCCGCGCCGTCGACGGCATCAGGTCTTCGCCGCGGATCACGTGCGTGATGCCCATGAGCGCATCGTCGACCGGATTCACGAAGGGATACAGCGGGATTCCGCCCGCACGCACGAGCACGAAGTCGGGGAACGAGCCGGCGGGGAAGGTGACCTCGCCGCGGATCAGGTCGATGTAGGTGAGGTCTTCGTCCGGCACGCGGAGCCGCCAGGCGGGCTCGCGGCCCGCGGCACGGAAGTCGGCACGCTCCTGGTCGGTCAGATCCCGGTCGAAGTTGTCATAGCCGAGCTGGCGGGCACGGCCGCGGGCATCGTTGCGCGCGTCGATCTCCTCGGCGGTGGAGTAGCTCTCGTACACCGCGCCAGTCGCCTTGAGCTTCTCCAGCACATCGAGGTGCAGGTCGTGCCGCTGGCTCTGCCGGTAGGGAGCGTGCGGGCCGCCGACCTCCACGCCTTCGTCCCAGTCGATCTCGAGCCACCGCAGAGCATCCAGCAGCTGCTGGTAGCTCTCCTCGCTGTCGCGTGCCGCATCGGTGTCTTCGATGCGGAAGACGAGTGCCCCGCCGTTGTGGCGTGCGTAGGCCCAGTTGAACAGCACGGTGCGGATGAGGCCGACATGCGGCAGTCCGGTCGGGCTCGGGCAGAAGCGGACGCGGACGTCGGCTCCGGTGGCGGTCGTGGTGCGAGGGTCTGGTGAGGAAGACATCGGCACCCAGTCTAGGCGCGGGCGCTCAGCCGGCCTGGGGCTGCGACGCGACCGGCCGCCTCGATCGGGTGCCGGCAGTAGCCGAGCGCACTAGGCTCATGCCCGACCCTGCACCTCGCCCCCAGGAGACGCCGATGATCCGTGCCCGTGCCGCCGCCCTGCTCGCCGCCTTCGCCGTCACCGCCGTCGCACTCGCAGGCTGTGCGGGCGGTACGCCCGCCGCGACTCCGACGATCACCGCGACCGTCGCCCCGACGCCCACTCCCACACCCACTCCCACACCGACTTCGACTCCGACTTCGACGGTGGCGAAGACAGCCGTCTTCCCCACCGATTGCGCGTCCGTGGGCACCGCGGCGTCGCGGAAAGACACGGTCGACAGCATGACTCTGCAGGGCGACGGCACCGGGTTCGTCCGGCCCGCGCCGGACGGCGCCACCCTCAGGCTCGGCTGCGATTGGATCGTCGGCGATGCCACCGGCATCCTCCTCCTGATCAGCGAGGCCACTCCCGCAGCCGTCACCTCTGCGGTCGATACGCTCCCCGGGCTGGGTTACACCTGCTCGACCGCGCGTGCGGGCAACCCCCTCTGCACGATGACGATCCACAACTCGCAGTACCCAGTCGATGCGGTCGAGACGATCTACGCGCGCGACAACGTCTGGATCTACATGTCCGCGAGCAACATCGACGGCGGGCAGCTGCTCTCCGACCTCGCCGTACAGATGTGGCCCTGAGGATGCGTCCCGTTCGCGGTCGACCCGCGAGACGTAGTCAGGCGTCCCGCGCGGTGTTCCGCAGGATGCCGAGGCCGGTGATCTCGACCTCGATGACATCACCGCCGACGAACGGCCCGACGCCCGCGGGCGTGCCGGTGAGGATCACATCTCCGGGCAGCAGCGTGAACGCGGCCGACGCATACGCGATGATGTCGGCCACCGAGTGGATCATGTCGCTGATCGGGCCGTCCTGCTTCACTTCGCCGTTCAGGCGCGTGACGATGCGGGCATCCTCCAGCGCGAACTCCGTCTCGATCGCCGGACCCAGCGGACAGAAGGTGTCGAAGCCCTTCGCCCTGGCCCATTGGCCGTCCGTCTTCTGCAGGTCGCGGGCGGTGACGTCGTTGGCGATCGTGTAGCCGAACACGTAGTCCAGCGCGTCGTGTGCCGGCACGTTCTTCGCGATGCGACCGATGACGGCGGCGAGCTCGCCCTCGAAGCTGGTGAACGACGACTGGGTCGGCCGCACGATCGCGTCGCCCGGTCCGATCACCGAGGTGTTCGGCTTGAAGAACAGCAGCGGCTCGGCGGGCACTTCGTTGCCGAGTTCGGCCGCGTGCTCGCGATAATTGCGTCCGACGCAGACGACCTTCGACCGCGGTATCACGGGCGCGAGCAGCGAGATGTCGCGGAGCGGCACGCGCTCATCGGTCGTCTGGAAGCCGGCGAACATGGGGTCGCCGTCGAGGACGACGAGCTCGCCCCCGTCGACGATCCCGTAGCGGATGGCGTTCTGGTGGCTGAAGCGGGCGATCCTCACCCGTCGAGCCTACTCAGCCGTCGAGGCGCACGAGCCAGTCGTGCGTGTCTTCGCGGCGCCCGTACTGGATGTCGGTGAGCTCTTCGCGCAGCGAAAGCGCGAGCGGCCCGATCGGCTGCTCGTCGAAGAAGTTCTTGCCTTTCAGCAGGCCGATCGGCGCCACGACGGCAGCGGTACCGCACGCGAACACCTCGACGATGTCGCCGGATGCCACACCTTCGCGCCACTCCGCGAGCGCGACGTTGCGCCCGACCACCTTGTGTCCGCGGTCGGCGGCCAGCTGCAGGAGCGAGTCGCGGGTGATCCCTTCCAGGATCGAGTCCGACTGCGGCGTGACGAGCGTGCCGTCCTTGTAGACGAACACGATGTTCATTCCGCCGAGCTCTTCGACATTGCCGTCCTGGTCGAGGAAGACGACCTGGTCGCAGCCCTCCTCGTACGCTTCGGCCTGGGGCAGCAGGCTCGCCGCGTAGTTGCCGCCGGTCTTGGCGGCCCCCGTTCCGCCCTTGCCCGCGCGTGCGTAGTCCTCGCTCAGCCAGATCGAGACCGGCTTCGCCCCGCCCTTGAAGTAGGGGCCGACGGGGCTGGCGATCACGTAGTAGTTGACCTTGTTGGCCGGGCGAACGCCGAGGAAAGCCTCCTTGGCGAACATGAAGGGGCGCAGATACAGGCTCTGATCGGCGGATGCCGGAACCCAGGCGCCGTCGACGGCGATGAGCGCCTTGAGCGACTGGATGAAGTAGTCCACCGGTAACTCGGGCAGCGCGAGCCGGCGGGCGCTGCGCTGGAGCCGCAGCCCGTTCTGGCGCGGCCGGAACGTGTGGATCGAGCCGTCCGCGTGGCGGTACGCCTTGATGCCCTCGAAGATCTCCTGCCCGTAGTGCAGCACCGCGGCCGCCGGGTCGAGCGCGATCGGGCCGTAGGGCTGCACGCGCGGGCGGTGCCAGCCGCCGCCGACCGACCAGCAGATGTCGACCATGTGATCGGTGAAGGCCGTGCCGAAGATCGGATCGCGCAGCAGCTCTTCGCGCTGCGCGGGCGACTTGGCCGCGAGGTTCTTGGTCACGGCGAACTCCAGCGAGGGGAGTCCGGTCTCGGTGTCGATGAGGGTCATGTCACATCCATGCGTGTCGTGCGCGGGCGAATCGGGCGGTGGATCCAGGTTACGCCCGGAGTCCTGCCGCGATGGCGTCGCCGATCTGCGCAGTGGTTCTGGCGGTGGTTCCGGCGGTGTCGTCCCGGCCTGCGATGTCGTCCTCCACCGCGCGGGTGACGCGAGCGGATTCGTCCCGCAGCCCGAGATGGTCCAGCAGCAGGGCGATGGAGAGGATCGCAGCGGTGGGATCGGCTTTCTGCTGTCCCGCGATGTCGGGCGCCGAACCGTGAACGGGCTCGAACATCGAGGGGAACGCGCCGTCCGGGTTGATGTTGCCGGATGCGGCGAGACCGATGCCACCGGTGACGGCGCCGGCCAGGTCGGTGAGGATGTCTCCGAAGAGGTTGTCGGTGACGATCACATCGAAGCGGCCCGGGTTCGTGACCAGGAAGATCGTCGCCGCGTCGACGTGCAGATAGTCTACGGTGACGTCTGGATGCTCGCGCGCCACCTCATCGACGATGCGCTGCCAGATTCCTCCCGCGTGCACCAGCACGTTCGTCTTGTGCACGAGCGTCAGCTTCCTCCGGCGCCGCTCGGCGAGGTCGAACGCGTAGCGCACCACGCGCTCGACGCCGAAGGCGGTGTTCACCGAGGTCTCGTTGGCGATCTCATGGGGCGTGCCGCGGCGGATCGACCCGCCGTTGCCGACGTACGGCCCTTCGGTCCCCTCCCGGACGACGACGAAGTCGATGTCGCCGGGCGCCGCGAGCGGCCCCGGAGCGCCCGGGTACAGTTTCGACGGACGCAGGTTCACGTAGTGGTCCAACTCGAAGCGGAGCTTCAGCAGGAGTCCGCGCTCGATGTTGGCATCCTTCAGCCGCACATCGCCGGGCACTCCCCCGACGGCGCCGAGCAGGATCGCATCGTGTTCCTTGATGGCGTCGAGATCGGCATCCGTCAGCGTGTCGCCGGTCTCGAGGAATCGCGCCGCGCCGAGTGCGAAGCGGGTCTTGTCGAAGCGGATGCCGGAGCCCGCGGTCGCCGCATCGAGCACCTTCTCGGCTTCGGCGATGACTTCCGGCCCGATCCCGTCGCCCGGGATCACGGCCAGTCTCACGGTTCTGCTCTGCACGCCCGGCATTGCGCTCCTTCTCTCGGTTCCCAGCGTATCGGGGTGCACCCGCATCGCCGGATCCGGGTCAGTGGTCGACGGGCACGGGCTTGTGTCGACCGCCCAGCGTGAAGGCGGCGATGAGCGCCGCCACCACGATGAGCCCCGCACCGATCAGTGCGGTGACACCGACGCCCGCGTCGAACGCGTGTGCCGCTGCATCCCGCAGCGCCTGTCCCATCGCCTGGTCCAGAGTCTCGGATGCGGCGACCGCACCGGCGAGCGTCTGGCTCGCCGCATCCGCAGCGGAGTCGGGGATACCTGCGGGCAGTACGAGGCTGGCGCGGTAGAACGCGGCGAGGAGTCCGCCCATGATCGTCGTACCGAGGACGGCGCCGAGTTCATAGGCGGTCTCCGACACGGCGCTCGCGGCGCCGGCCTTCGCCGGCGGAGCACTCGCGAGGATCAGCTCGTTCGAGACGGTCTCGGCCGAGCCGATCCCGATGCCGAGTGAGACGAAGGCGCCGATCAGCAACGGCAGCGCACCCGTGTCTGCGGCGATGGCCACCAGGACATAGCCGAGCACCGAGAACCCGAGCGCCGTGGGCACCACGATGCGCGGTGCGACGCGCTTGGCGATGGGCACGACACCGATTCCGGCGACGATCATCGCGAGGAGTCCGGGTACGAGCGCGAGCGCCGCATCGAGGGGCGAGAGCCCCACGACCAGCTGCAGGTGCTGCGCGACGAAGTACAGGAAGCCGACGAGACCGATGACGCTCAGCAGGTTGACGAGCACCGACCCGGTGAAATTCGCACGGCGGAACAGGCGCATGTCGAGCATGGGCGTCTCGAGTCGGTTCTGCCGACGGACGAACAAGACGCCGAACACGACGCCGACGACCACGAGAACCAGAGGCAGGGCGCTTTCGGTGCCGTGCACCGCGAACTCCTTGATGGCGTAGACGATCGGCACCATCGTCCCGAGCGACAGCACGACGCTGAGCGCGTCGAAGCGGCCCGGATGCGGGTCACGGCTCTCGGGCACGAGGATCGGCACGAGGATGAGCAGGGGCACGAGCACCGGCACGGCCATCAGGAAGACGGCCCCCCACGCGAAGTGCTGCAGGAGGATGCCGCCGACCACCGGTCCGAGCGCGGCGCCGGCCGAGAAGGCCGATGCCCAGATCGCGATGGCCAT
Source organism: uncultured Microbacterium sp. (assembly GCF_964244775.1). Taxonomy (NCBI): domain Bacteria; kingdom Bacillati; phylum Actinomycetota; class Actinomycetes; order Micrococcales; family Microbacteriaceae; genus Microbacterium; species uncultured Microbacterium sp. The sequence goes on along the minus strand of NZ_CAXTJR010000001.1, from coordinate 397,461 downwards.
GCGACGCTGGTCGCGGTTGGAGAAGATGCTGCGCAGCAGCGACAGGGTCGAGGGCATGAGCATCGCGCCGAAGATGCCCATCGCGGCGCGCGCGGCGATGAGCCACTCGGCACTCGGGGCGAACGCCGCGAGTGCCGAGACGGCACCGAAACCGGCGGCGCCGATCAGCAGCATCCGTCGGCGCCCGAATCGGTCGCCGAGCACGCCCATCGTCACCAGGAGGCTCGCCAGCACGAGCGGGTAGGCATCGATGATCCAGAGCTGCTGCGTCGCGGTGGGCTCGAGGTCGAGCGCGATCTGCGGCAGGGCGAAGCTGAGCACGGTGTTGTCGACCGACACGAGCAGCACGGGCAGCATGAGCACGGCGAGCGCCGCCCAGCCGCGCCAGCCGACGCGGGTGCTGTCGCCCTCGGCGATCGCGATGTCTTGAGTGAGTGTTGAAGCCATGATTTATAAACCGTCCAGCCGGTATAGTATCAAACTTCCCTGCGCTGTCGCCAGTAGTAACGATGGATACGATCGGAACCATGAGCCGACCCCCGCACGCCCGCGAAGTGGTGCTCGACGCGTTCGAGTCGCTCCTCGTGGAAGACGGCGAAAGAGCGGCGACTCTGGATGCCTCGGCCCGCCGGGCGGGAGTGTCCAAGGGCGGCCTGCTCTACCACTTCGGATCGAAGGACGCCCTGGTCGAAGGGCTGATCGAGCGTTTGCGCGCCCTCTCCGTCGAAGACATCGAAGAGATCAGGGCGTCGCCGGAGGGACCCGTCGCAGCCTTCATGCGAACCTCGATCATGACCGGGAGCGCGCTGGACCGCACGATCATCGCACTCTCGCGACTCGCGCAGAACGGTCATCCCTCCGCGACGGACGCGCTGCGCGATCTGCGCACCCTGTGGGAAGACGCCGTGCGGCCGGAGGCGAAGGACGAGACCGCGCTCCAGCTGATCATGCTCGTGAGCGACGGTCTGTATTTCAACAACGCGCTGACGGTCGGGGGCGTGCCGGGCCCCGTGCCTGTCGGCGAAGATCTCGATGCGCTGATCGCCCTCGTACTGAGGGCAGCAGGTCGCTGACGGCGTGCGCCTCAGCGCGGAACAGGCTCTGCCGCAGCCACACCGAAGAGGATGAGCCCGAGCCACACGCCCAGCGCGACGCAGGGCAGGCAGATCCCGAGTGCGAGCGCCCAGTCCCCCGCCGTCACACGCCTGCTGTCGTCGGGTGGTGCAGCGCCGAAGGAGAAGATCCGCACCGGACCGCGCTCATCCATGAACGACCTGTCACGCGCATCGGTCGTGCCGACGAACAGTCGCCGCACACCCACGCGCCACACGAACCCGAGCGGAACCAGTCCCATCACGAGGAACACGATCGCGACGACGAGGTTCGCTGCGCCCCCCGGCTGGAACGAGGCGAGCAGGAAGTCGATGCCCAGCCCGACGAAGAGAACGGGCCACGCCCACAAGACCACTGGTGTGCCGAAGCCGCGGGCGAAGATCAGCCCTATCGCGGCCGCCGCGAGGCCCCCGAGGATGCTCAGCGGCGTGAAGATCGCCACCGCGTCCGGGCAGGGGGTCTCGATCACGTACGGGCCACCCGACGCGCACGAGCCGCCGAGTCCCATCAGCATCCGCCCCGACTCGAAGAGCAGGGTGAAGCACAACGAGAACAGCAACCACGACACGACCGACCCGAGAATGCGGGCCGCCGGGGTGTTCAGGAGACGCATGCGCTCACCGTAGCGGCGGGCCCGGCGTGCGCCTACGGCTCGGTGATCTCGATCTGACGGAACATATCCGCCTGCACAGCCTGGTGCAGTTCGGTGAGCATCTCATCCGGAACCAGCGAGTCGACCGTGAGCACCGACAGTGCGCGTCCGGTCGCGTCGGGATGCGCCACCTGGAGGCCGGCGATGTTGATGCCCGCATCACCCAGGCGCTGGCCGTAGATCGCGACGATTCCGGGGCGGTCCGCGTAGCGCATGACGATGTGGTGCTGCTCGAACGGCACCTCGATCTCGTACTCGTTGATTCCGACGACCTTGGGCACCATGCGGGTTCCGGCGAGAGTGCCGGCCACCGAGAGCACCGTTCCGTCCGAGAGCGTGCCGCGCAGCACCGTGAGGTTGCGGTACAGCGGGCTGTCGGCCTCGACGATCAACCGCGTCTCGATCCCGCGCTGCTCGGCGAAGAGCGGCGCGTTCACGTATGACACGTTCTCGCTCACGATGTTCGTGAGGATGCCCTTCAACGCGGCGAGCCGGTACACGCTGACGTCGTAGGCGGCGAGCTCACCGCGTACCTCGATGTCGAGGCTGGTGAGGGCTGCCGACGCGAGCCCCGTGAAGAACTGGCCGAGCTTCTCGACGAGGGCGATGCCCGGGCGCACGAACGGGTCGATGATGCCGCCTGCGACGTTGACAGCATCCGGAACGAGGTCGCCTTCGAGAGCGAGCTTGACCGAGCGGGCGACCGAGACACCCGCCTTCTCCTGCGCTTCGTCGGTGCTGGCGCCGAGGTGCGGTGTCACGACTACGTTCGGCAGGGCGAGCAGGTGCGACGCCGACGAATCGGCGGCCGGGGGCTCGGACGTGAAGACGTCGAGTCCGGCGCCGGCGATCACACCGGTGGTGAGCGCCGTGTACAGCGCCTCCTCGTCGATGAGGCCGCCGCGGGCGACGTTGATGACATAGGCGGTCGGCTTCATGAGCGCGAGCTGCTCGGTGCTGATCATGCCCGTGGTCTCGGGAGTCTTGGGCATGTGCACGGTGACGAAGTCGCTCTGGCGCAGCACCTCGTCGAACGAGAGAAGCTCGACCTGCAGCTGCTGTGCACGTGCGGGGGTGACGTAGGGGTCGTACCCGACGACGCGCACACCGAAGGCGCGCAGCCGCTCGCTGATCAGGCCGCCGATGCGGCCGAGGCCGACGATTCCGACAGTCTTCTCGAACAGCTCCATGCCGGTGTAGGCGCTGCGCTTCCACTGACCGCCGGCGAGCGATGCGTGGGCGGCGGGAATGTGCCGGGCCAGGCTCAGGATGTGGCCGATCGTCAGCTCGGCCGCCGAGATGATGTTCGAGGTGGGGGCGTTCACCACCATGACGCCGGCGGTCGTGGCGGCCTTGATGTCCACGTTGTCCAGGCCCACACCCGCGCGGGCGACGACCTTGAGCACCGGAGAGGCGGCGATCGCCTCGGCATCGATCTTCGTCGCCGACCGCACCAGAACCGCGTGCGCGTCAGCGAGACCCGCGAGCAGCGCCGCACGGTCGGTCCCGTCGATCTGCCGGATCGCGAAGTCGGGACCGAGTGCATCGATCGTGGCGGGAGACAGTTCTTCGGCGATCAGCACGACAGGCTTCGACACAACAGGCTGCGACACGGAGGTTCCTTCGGGGCGGTGCGCGATTGCGCGAAGCAGAGCGGATGCCGCGCCGCACGCCAGAGGGGGGCTCAGCGTCTTTCAGCCTACCTCGGGCGATCTGCCGACCCGGACCGTATGACGCCCCGCAGTGCACCCTCGATCGTCGCAATGCACCCTCGGTGAGGGTGCATTGCGGGGCGGGTCAGCCCAGCAGCGACCCGCCGTAGGCATATGCGTAGGCGAGGATGCTCATCCAGAACACGGCGACGAGCGCCAGACCGGTCAACAGGATCGCGGCGAATGGAAGCGCACGACGGCGGTACCCCACGGCGAAGGCGATCGCGAAGACGATGATCGGGAACAGCACAGCCAGGAGCAGTACGAGCCACCCGAGGCCGTTGATGCCGAGCACTCCGCTCGCCTGATAGGCGAGGAGCGTGGCCGCATTCCAGACGACATACGCGTACAGGAGACCGAAGATGCCGGAGATCGTCGCAACGATCCAGACCGGCAGGATCGGTGCGCGCCGCGTCGAGCTCGGAGCTGGAGTACCCATCACGAACCCACCGCCCCCACCATGATGAACGGCCACGGGACGAGCAGGACGACGCCGACGAACAGCAGCAGCCAGCGGAGCCACACTCGCCCTCCGCGGGTGAGCCACACGACTGTGCCGAACCAGATCGCCGGGGCGAGGATGGCGAGCAACAGCGCGACGAGGTTGCCGCCCGTCCACAGCGGAGATGCGGCGCCGTCGGATGAGACGAGGAATCCGGCAACGCTGTGCACCCGGAGGCCACCGACGATCCAGCCGACCGTCCAGAGCGCGTAGATGCCGCCGAGGATGCCGAGCGTGATGAGGGCGACATTGCCGAGCGGAGCGCGATCGGTCGGCATGGTGACTGTGCCGTCCGCCGCGACATGGCCCACAGTGCCGCTGTCTTTGCCGACGGCGGTGAAACCTGTGGGCAGCGCGGGCGGTGCAGGAGCGGGCTGCGCGGGCTCGGGGGTCTCGATCTCCGCCGGTTCCGCGTCGCGCGCGGTCGCAGCGATACCGGTATCGAGCGTGGGATCGTCGTCGCCGTCCCACGACAGCGCGTCGTCATGTCGGGCGGTCATGCACTCAGCGTAAGTCAGAGTGCGCGCAGTCGGTTGCCGCGCTTCTCGTGTGTCAGCTCGACCAGGCCAAGTTCTTCCAGGAGCGGGGGGACGTACATCCCGAACCGACCGCGATACCCCTTGCGCTGGCCGTACCAGCCGTCCACCGGATTGTCTCCACTCCGACCCCACGCCTCGAGGGTGCCCTCAGGTGCGTCCTTCTGCTCGTCGGTCGCACCGAGGTCGACCCAATCGCCCTGCGCACGGAGCCATGTGACGGCGTCGTCGATCGCGGATGCGAGATAGGTGAGCTTCGTCGAACCGACCTGACAGACCAGCAACGGCGGATCCGCCGTGTCGTCGCGGTACATCGTGTACGCCGATGATCCGGGCGCGGTGGTCAGCTGCCAGGGATCCTCTTTCGTGCCGGAACCGGTCATCGGGTCCACCTTCCATCCGTCACGGTCAGCGTAGCGACATCGGGATGCCCACGGCAGGAAAGCGGCCCGGCCACCGATCCCCTGGTTGGGGGGACGATGGCCGGGCCTGAAGCCGTGCCGGATCGGACGGCGGTCTGGATGCCGGGGCTCAGCGCGCGAGCATGTGCGCTAGCGCGCGGCGCTACCCTCGGTGTAGTCGGCGTCCTGCTGCTTCCACGCGAACAGGGCGCGCAGCTCCTTGCCGGTCGCCTCGATCGGGTGCGCCGCACCCTTGGCCCGCAGCTCGAGGAACTCCGGAGCACCGGCATCCTGGTCTGCGATGAACTTCTCGGCGAACGCTCCCGACTGGATGTCTGCGAGGACGGCCTGCATGTTCTCCTTGACGTGCGGGTCGATCACGCGCGGGCCCGAGACGTAGTCGCCGTACTCGGCGGTGTCCGAGACCGACCAGCGCTGCTTGGCGATGCCGCCCTCCCACATGAGGTCGACGATCAGCTTGAGCTCGTGCAGCACCTCGAAGTAGGCGATCTGGGGCTGGTAGCCGGCCTCGGTGAGGGTCTCGAACCCGTACTGGACCAGCTGCGACACGCCGCCGCAGAGCACGGCCTGCTCACCGAACAGGTCGGTTTCGGTCTCTTCGGTGAAGGTGGTCTTGATGCCGCCGGCGCGAAGGCCGCCGATCGCCTTCGCGTACGACCACGCCGTTTCCCACGCGCCGCCCGATGCGTCCTTCTCGACCGCGACGATCACGGGAACACCGCGACCCGCCTCGTACTCGCGACGGACGGTGTGGCCGGGGCCCTTGGGGGCGACCATGACGACGTCGACGCCGTCGGGCGCCTGGATGTAGCCGAAGCGGATGTTGAATCCGTGGCTGAACAGGAGGGTTTTACCCTCGGCCAGGTGGTCTTTGATCGAGTCGGCGAAGATGCCGCGCTGGTGCTGGTCGGGCGCCAGGATCACGATGACGTCGGCCCAGTCGGCGGCATCCGCGACCGACTTGACCTCGAAGCCGGCCTCTTCGGCCTTCTGGATCGACGTCGACCCCTCTTTGAGGGCGACGACGACCTCGACGCCCGAGTCGCGCAGGTTGAGCGCGTGCGCGTGGCCCTGCGAGCCGTAGCCGACGATGGCCACCTTCTTGCTCTGGATGAGCGACAGGTCGGCGTCGGCGTCGTAGAAGATCTCGGTCACTTTGTTTCTCCTTGTGTGTTTCCGGTCGTTGAGCGAGCGAAGCGAGTCGAAACGCTCGAGTACAGAGGATCTAATTGCGCAGGACCCGCTCGGTGATGCTCTTGCCGCCACGGCCGATCGCGAGCAGACCCGACTGGGCGAGCTCTTTGATGCCGAACGGCTCGAGTGCACGCAGCAGCGCGTCGACCTTGCCGTGGTCGCCGGTCACCTCGATCACGAGGGCGTCGGGCGCATAGTCCACGACCGATGCCCGGAACAGGCTGACGACTTCGAGCACGCTCGAGCGGTTCGCGTTGTCGGCCCGCACCTTCACCAGCATGTGCTCGCGCTGCACCGAGGACGACATGTCGAGCTCGACGATCTTGATGACATTGATCAGCTTGTTGAGCTGCTTGGTCACCTGCTCGAGCGGGAGTTCTTCGACGTCGACGACGACGGTGATGCGCGAGAGCCCCGGGACCTCGGTGACCCCCACCGCGAGCGACTCGATGTTGAAGCCGCGGCGCGCGAAAAGGCCGGCGACACGCGTCAGCAGACCGGGCTTGTCCTCCACCAGGAGGCTCAGCACGTGACTGGGCATGATCAGGCCTCCTCGTCGAATGCGGGCGAGTGGTCGCGGGCGTACTGGACGTAGCTGTTGCTGACGCCCTGGGGCACCATGGGCCACACCATCGCCTCGGCGCTCACGACGAAGTCGATGACCACGGGGCGGTCATTGGTCTCGAGCGCCGTCTTGATGGCAGCATCCACGTCCTCTTCCTTCTCGACGCGGATCGCGAGGCATCCGTATGCCTCGGCCAGCTTCACGAAGTCGGGGATGCGCACCGTGCCGTGCCCGGTGTTCAGGCTCGTGTGCGAGTAGCGACCGTCGTAGAACAGGGTCTGCCACTGGCGCACCATGCCGAGCGAGGAGTTGTTGATGATCGCGACCTTGATCGGGATGTTGTTGATCGCGCAGGTGGCGAGCTCCTGGTTGGTCATCTGGAAGCAGCCGTCGCCGTCGATCGCCCACACGTCACGGTCGGGTTCGGCGACCTTCGCGCCCATCGCGGCGGGAACCGCGTAACCCATCGTCCCGGCCCCGCCGGAGTTGAGCCAGGCGTTGGGGCGCTCGTACTTGATGAACTGCGCGGCCCACATCTGGTGCTGCCCGACGCCGGCGGCGAAGACGCCCTCGGGGCCGGTGATCTCACCGATCCGCGAGATCACGTACTGCGGCGACATCAGGCCGTCGGCGGGCTGCGTGTAGCCGAGCGGGAACTCGGCGCGGAGCCCGTCCAGATACGACCACCACTCCTGCGTATCGGGCGCGGCACCGGCGCTGGAGGCGCGGTAGGCGGCCTCGAGGTCGACGAGCACGTCTTTCAGGTCGCCCACGATCGGCACCTCGGCGGCACGGATCTTGCCGATCTCGGCCGGGTCGATGTCGACGTGCACCACCTTGGCGTTGGGGGCGAACAGCGACGCCTTGCCGGTCACCCGATCGTCGAACCGCGCGCCCAGCGAGATGAGCAGATCGGCCTCCTGCAGCGCGAGGACGGCCGGAACCGTGCCGTGCATGCCCGGCATGCCCAGGTGCTGAGGGTGCGAGTCGGGGAACGCGCCACGCGCCATGAGTGTCGTCACGATCGGTGCACCCGTCGTCTCGGCGAGGGCGAGCAGCTCGGCGGAGGCCTGCGAGCGGATGACGCCGCCGCCGACGTAGAGCACGGGCTTCTTCGCCTCGGCGAGCAGCTGGGCCGCCGCCTGGATCTGCTTGCCGTGCGCCTTGGTCACGGGCCGGTAGCCGGGCAGGTCGATCTTGGGCGGCCAGACGAAGGGCGCCTCGGCCTGCTGCGCGTCTTTCGTGATGTCCACGAGCACAGGGCCTGGGCGACCGGTGCCCGCAACCTCGAACGCAGCCGCGATCGCACCGGGGATGTCTTCGGCCCTCTTCACCAGGAACGAGTGCTTGGTGATGGGCATCGTGATGCCCACGATGTCGGCCTCTTGGAAAGCATCCGTTCCCATGAGGTTCGAGAACACCTGGCCGGTGATGCACACGATCGGCACCGAGTCCATGTAGGCGTCGGCGATCGCCGTCACGAGGTTGGTGGCACCGGGGCCGGAGGTCGCGATCGCGACCCCGATCCTGTTGGATGCTGCGGCATAGCCCTCGGCGGCGTGACCGGCGCCCTGCTCGTGGCGGACGAGGATGTGGCGCAGCTCGGTGCTGTCCATGAGGGGGTCGTAGACGGGCAGGATGGCGCCGCCGGGCAGGCCGAAGACATCGGTGACACCGAGCAGTTCGAGCGAACGGACGACCGCCTGCGCACCGGTGAGCACGGGCGCGAGCGCGGGGGCGGGACGAGAGGGTGGCCGCGGAACGGCCGACGCGTTTTCGGCAGACATGGTGAGGATCCTCAGACGGGAAGTCGGATATCGGTGGCCGGTCTCGAAGAGACCGTCTACCCCGTGACCGCGCCCTCCGCAGCGGAGCGCACGAGCTTGGAGTACTTCGCCAGAACGCCACGGGTGTAGCGCGGGGGCAGTGGCTCCCAGCCAGAGCGGCGGGAGTCGAGCTCAGCCTCATCGACGAGTAGGTCGAGAGTGCGAGCCGCGATATCGACCCGTATCAGATCACCATCGCTCACGAAGGCGATGGGACCAGCGTCCACCGCTTCGGGTGCTATGTGGCCGATGCACAGGCCGGTTGTGCCGCCTGAGAATCTGCCGTCGGTCAAGAGTAGTACATCTTTTCCGAGCCCCGCGCCCTTGATGGCCGCCGTGATCGCGAGCATCTCGCGCATGCCCGGGCCACCCTTGGGGCCTTCGTACCGGATCACGACGACGTCGCCGGCCGCGATCTGACCCGCCTCGAGGGCGTCCATGGCGGCGCGCTCGCGCTCGAACACGCGGGCAGGGCCCTCGAACACGTCGGCGTCGAATCCGGCGGATTTCACGACCGCGCCCTCGGGGGCGATCGAGCCGTGCAGGATCGTGATCCCGCCGCTCTTGTGGATCGGGTTGTCGAACGTGTGGATGACGGTGCCGTCGACCGGGTCGGGGTTGAGGTCGGCCAGGTTCTCCGCGAGCGTCTTACCGGTCACCGTCAGGGCGTCGCCGTGCAGCAGGCCCTCGTCGAGCATCGCCTTCATGATCACCGGGATACCGCCGTGACGATCGACGTCGTTCATGACGTACTTGCCGAACGGCTTCATGTCGGCCACGTGCGGCACCTTGTCGCCGATGCGGTTGAAGTCGTGGAGGTTCAGCTCGACCTCGGCCTCGCGGGCGATCGCGAGCAGGTGCAGGACGACGTTGGTCGAGCCGCCCAGCGCCATGGCCAGCGCGATCGCGTTCTCGAACGACTCGGGGGTCAGGATGTCGCGCGTCGTGATGCCCAGGCGCAGGAGGTTCACGACCGCCTCGCCCGAACGGTGGGCGTAGTAGTCGCGGCGACGGTCTGCGCTGGGCGGAGCCGCCGAACCCGGGAGGCTGAGCCCCAGCGCCTCGGCCACGGATGCCATCGTGTTGGCGGTGTACATGCCTCCGCACGCACCCTCGCCGGGGGCGATCGCGCACTCGATGCGCTTGAGGTCGGCCTCGCTCATCTTGCCGGCCAGGCATGCGCCGACCGCCTCGAACGAGTCGATGATCGTGACGTCCTTCTCGGTGCCGTCGCTGAGCTTGACCCAGCCCGGCGCGATCGAGCCGGCGTACAGGAAGACGCTCGACAGATCCAGTCGCGCCGATGCCATGAGCATCCCGGGGATCGATTTGTCGCAGCCGGCGAGCAGAACCGAGCCGTCCAGCCGCTCGGCCATCATCACCGTCTCGACCGAGTCGGCGATGACCTCGCGCGAGACGAGCGAGAAGTGCATGCCCTCGTGGCCCATCGAGATGCCGTCCGACACCGAGATCGTGCCGAACTGGAGGGGGTAGCCGCCACCGGCGTGCACGCCCTCCTTCGCGCCCTGCGCGAGACGGTCCAGGCTCAGGTTGCACGGCGTGATCTCGTTCCACGAGCTCGCGATGCCGATCTGGGGCTTGTCCCAGTCCTCGTCGCCCATGCCGACGGCGCGGAGCATCCCGCGTGACGTGGTGGCTTCGATGCCGTCCGTCACGACGCGGCTGCGAGGTTTGATGTCGATTGCGGGCGCGCTGGCAGAAGGATCGAACTCAGGCATTGTGAAAGTCTATTCCCGTGCGGCGCCGCGCATCTCGGCCAGCGCCGACAACGCCGCGGCGAGTTCCCTGGTGTCGGCCACCCGCACGCGGGCCGACGTGCGGCCCTGTCCCACCCTGATGCCGAGGTCGTCGGGGCCGAGCTTCGCGATCGCATCCTCATCGGTGACGTCGTCTCCGGCGAACACGACGGCCGTCGCGCCCACGCGCTCGCGCAGCGCAGCGATCGCGCTGTCCTTGCCCTCGTGCCGGAACGAGTACTCGACGATGTTGTGCCCCGTGCGGCGGCGCCAGTGCGGAGCGTTCTGCGACACGAGGGCATCGGCGTACTGCCAGGCCTGCTCGGCATCCGCTTCCGACGCGGTGCGCGTGTGGATGCCGAAGCCGAACGTCTTGGGTTCGACCCAGACGCCGTCGAGGTCGCCGAGTTCCGCTGTCGCGAGCTCGCGCAGATGATCGCGCAGCGCGTGCTCCGCGTCGTCGTCGTCCGGCTCGACGGCCCCCTCGCCCGGGTACCAGTACTCCACGCCGTGCGACCCCGCGAGCAGGATCGCGGAGTCCTCGGCATGCTCGGAGATCTCCTCGAGATCGCGCAGGCTCCTCCCGGAGACGAGCGCGACCACCGTGTCGGGTGCGGCGATGAGCGCCTCCACCGCCCGCCGCGAGTCCGGCAGCATCCGCGCCTGCATCGGCTCGTCCTGCAGCAGCGACAGCGTGCCGTCGAAATCGAGCGCGACCAGGAGGCGATCGGATGCTGCGACCCTCCGCAGTTCGTCCTGCACCTGGTCGGGGGTCTCGAGCGCGGTCATGCGTTGTCCTCTTTCTGCGAGCGGGCCTGGGCCAGCGCGTCGAGGAACGACGACGACCAGGCGTGGACATCGTTCTCGATCACCTTGCGCCGCATCGCCCGCATGCGACGGCCCTGCTCGGCAGGTGGCATCTCGACGGCGCGGACGATCGTGTCCTTGAGCGCGTCGATGTCGTGCGGGTTGATGCGCAGCGCCGTGCCGAGTTCGTCGGCGGCGCCGGCGAACTCGCTCAGGATGAGCACGCCCCGGTTGTCTGTGCGGGTCGCGACGTACTCCTTGGCGACGAGGTTCATGCCGTCACGCAGCGCCGTGACGAGCATCACGTCAGCCGCGAGGAACAACGCCACCATCTCTTCCCGGGGATAACCCTGGTGAAGGTACCGGATCGCGGTGTGGTCCATCGTGTCGCGGTCGCCGCCGATACGGCTGACCATGAGCTCGATCTCGTCGCGCAACTGCACGTAGGCCTCGACACGCTCGCGGCTGGGGCTCGCGACCTGCACGAGCGTCACATCCTCCACGTTGAGGCGCCCGTCTTCGAGCAGTTCGCCGAAGGCCTTGAGGCGATGACGGATGCCCTTGGTGTAGTCGAGGCGGTCGACCCCGAGCAGGATCTTGGCCGGGTTGCCGAGACTCTCGCGGATCTCGACGGCGCGCGCGCGCACGTCGGCGCGGCGGGCGAGCTCGACGTACGAGGCGGTGTCGATCGAGATCGGGAAGGCCTTGGCGAGCACGTTCCGCGTGGAGCCGTCTGCCTGCGGAACCGTGATGCCCGACGCCTTCGTGACATAGCGGAGTTGGCGGCGGATCGCGCGGGCGAAGTTTCCGGCATCCGCCACGCGCTGGAAGCCGACGACGTCGGCGCCCAGCAGTCCCTCCAGCACCTGGCGACGCCAGGGCAGCTGCGAATAGAGACCGTATGCCGGGAAGGGAATGTGGTGGAAGTAGCCGATCGTCAGATCGGGTCGCAGCTCGCGCAGCATGCGCGGCACGAGTTGGAGCTGGTAGTCCTGCACCCAGACGGTGCCGCCCTGCGCCGTGACATCTGCCGTGGCCTGCGCGAACCGACGGTTGACCTTGACGTACGCATCCCACCAGACGCGTCGATAGCGCGGCTCGGAGATCACGTCGTGATACAGCGGCCAGATCGTGTCGTTGGAGAAGCCTTCGTAGTAGAGCTGGACTTCTTCCTCGGACAGCGGCACGGGCACGAGGTGCGTGCCTTCGAAGTCGAAGGGCTCGACCTCGAGTCCGGCCTGGCCGGGCCAGCCCACCCACGCTCCGTCTTCTCGGCGCATGAGCGGCTCGAGGGCGGTCACCAGTCCGCCGGGCGATCGGCGCCAGACGTCGTTCCCGGTGGCACCCTCCACCCGGTCGACGGGGAGGCGGTTAGCGACGACGACCAGTTCTGCCTGAGGCACGGGTTCTCCTGTTTCGATCGTTCTTCAGGCTACATCGCGGGATGCCGCCCCCTCCCCCGTGGCCCGCTCGCGCCCCGGCACGGTAGCGTGTGGGGATGCGCAAGTACCTCTTCGGCACCGGGATCATCAGCGCCGTCATCAGCGGGATCACCCTGCTGCGCGGAGCCCGAGATGCGGAGTTCACCTGGCGCGAGGCGCTCGCCTGGCTGAGCTGGGGAATCACGTTCGCGCTCGCTGTCGGGGCGATCGTCGACACCCGTCGGGCATCGCGCGGACACCTGGTCTCGGCCGATTCGCCCGTGTCGGGCAAGGAGCAGAAGCTGCTCCAGCGGCGCATACGCCGCGCCTGAGCGCACCCGCCCTTCGATCCCACGGGTCAGCGGGTGAGGATCAGCGCCTCGCCCTGACCGCCGCCGCCGCACAAGCCCACCGCGGCCGTACCGCTGCCGCGTCGCACGAGTTCGTGCACCGCGTGCACCACGAGTCGGTTGCCCGATGCGCCGATCGGGTGACCGATCGCGATGCCTCCGCCGTGGATGTTCACGACGTCATCCGATACGCCGAGCTCGCGCTGCGACCTGGCCACGACCGCGCCGAAGGCCTCGTTGATCTCGACGAGATCGAGATCGGATGCTGCGAGACCTTGCTTCTGCAGTGCTCGGGCGATCGCGTGCGCGGGCTGGGCGTGCAGCGAGTTGTCGGGTCCGGCGACCTGCCCCGACGCACCGACGGCCGCGAGGATCGACCACCCGTTCTCATCGGCGTGCGCGCGGGTCGTGAGAATCACGGCGGAGGCGCCGTCCGAGATCTGGGATGAGTTGCCCGCCGTGATCATGCCGCCCTCCGCGAAGGCGCCCCGGAGCGTCGCCAGCGTCTCGACGGTCGTGTCGGGCCGGATTCCCTCGTCGGTCGTGACCAGCACCGGCTCGCCACGCCGCTGCGGCACCTCCACCGTGACGATCTCGGCGTCGAAGACGCCCGCAGCCTGCGCGGCGGCCGCGCGCTGGTGCGACCGGGCGGCCACAGCATCCTGCTCCTGGCGTGTCACTTCGTACTTCTCGTTGAGCGCCTCGGTCGACGCGCCCATGCTGACGTGGTCGTACGCGTCGGTGAGGCCGTCGAACGCCATGTGGTCGAGCACCTCGACGCTGCCGTACTGCCATCCGTCACGCGATCCCATCAGCATGTGCGGCGCCCGGGTCATCGACTCCATGCCCGCGGCCACCACGACCTTCGCGTCGCCGACCTGGATCATCCGCGTGACGTCGATGATCGCGGTGAGACCCGACAGGCACACCTTGTTGACGCCCGACGCGGGCACGTCCCATCCGATTCCGGCGTTGATCGCCGCCTGCCGGGCGGGGTTCTGCCCCGAGCCGGCCGGCAGCACCTGCCCGACGATCACGGCGTCGATCTGATCGACCGGGATGCCGGATGCCTCGAGCGCTCCGCGGATCGCGAAGCCCCCCAGCTGCGGTGCGGTGAAGGCGGCGAGCTGGCCCTTGAGACGGCCCTGGGGGGTGCGCGCTGCCGCGACGATGACGACGTCGTCCTGGATCATGAGGTCATTCCTTCTGTGATGAGCGGGGGTTCGGTCGCCGCGACGACATCGTCGACGCTGACGCCGGGCGCGGTCTCGACGAGCACGAGCCCGTCGGCTGTCACGTCGATCACGGCCAGATCGGTGATGATGCGGTCGACGACGCCCTTGCCGGTGAGCGGGAGCGAGCACTCGTGCACGATCTTCGCCGATCCGTCTCGTGCGACGTGCTCCATGAGCACGATGACCTTGCGCGCGCCGTGGACGAGATCCATCGCGCCGCCCGGTCCCTTGACCATCTTCCCGGGGATCATCCAGTTCGCGATGTCGCCCGTCGCCGACACCTGCATCGCACCGAGGATCGCCGCGTCGATCTTGCCGCCCCGGATCATTCCGAAGCTCGTGGCCGAGTCGAAGTACGCCGCTCCGGGGAGCACGGTGACCGTCTCCTTGCCCGCATTGATCAGATCGGGGTCGACGTTCTCCTCGGTCGGGTACGGACCCACGCCGAGGATGCCGTTCTCCGACTGCAGCACGACCGTCACGCCGGTCGGCACGTGGTTCGGCACGAGGGTGGGCAGGCCGATGCCCAGGTTGACGTACGAGCCGTCGGAGAGTTCGGCCGCCGCGCGGGCCGCCATCTGGTCTCTGGTCAGCGCCATGGGTCAGGCTCCCTTCACAGGCACAGTGCCCCTGGACAGAGTGCCCGTGGAAACGGTGCGGCGTTCGATGCGCTTGTCGATATCGGTGCCGACCTCGACGATGCGGTGCACGTAGACGCCCGGCAGGTGGATGCTGTCGGGATCGAGGTCGCCGGGTTCCACCAGCTCCTCGACCTGAGCGATGCAGACCCGGCCGGCCATCGCGGCGAGCGGGTTGAAGTTGCGGGCCGCCTTGTTGAAGACGAGGTTGCCGTATCGGTCTCCGCGCAGGGCGTGGACGAGCGCGAAGTCTGTCTGGATCGCATCCTCCAGCACGAAGTCGCGCGACTCGGCGCGGACATCGAACGCGCGCACCTCCTTCGCGGGCGAGGCGACGGCGACCCCGCCCGAGCCGTCGTAGCGGCGCGGCAGCCCGCCCTCCGCGACCTGAGTCCCCACGCCGGTCTGCGTGAAGAACGCCGCGATTCCCGATCCGCCCGCCCGCAGCTTCTCGGCGAGCGTGCCCTGCGGGGTGAGTTCGAGCTCGAGCTCACCGGAGAGGAATTGCCGCTCGAACTCCTTGTTCTCGCCGACGTAGGAAGACGTCATCTTGCGGATGCGCTTGGCGTTCAGCAGGATTCCGAGGCCCGAGTCATCCGTACCGCAGTTGTTGCTCACGATGCTGAGGTCGGTGGTGCCCTGCGCAAGCAGCGCCTCGATGAGCAGTGTCGGATTTCCGGAGAGACCGAACCCTCCGACGGCGAGCGTCGCGCCGTCCGGAATGTCGGCGACGGCCTCCGCCGCCGAGGCGTATGTCTTGTCGATCACGGGCACTCCTCCATGTCTCTGCCTCCATCCTCGGAGTGCAGAGGGCACCGTGCACGCGGCCGGTTGCCATGTGGAGATCCGTGCAGCTAGTGTCCATATCGTGGACATGCCTTCCTCGGCGACCGGCATCCCCGGTGCGCAATCCGTGGCGCGCGCCGCCCGGCTGCTGCGTCTGGTCACCGCCGGGGGTGCGGAAGGGGTCGCCGTGTCCGAGCTTGCGGGCGCTGCCGAGCTGACGCGCCCGACGGCGCACCGCCTGCTGACCGCGTTGCGCGTGGAAGGCCTCGTCGATCACGACGAACGGACCGGGCGGTGGATGCCGGGGCCTGAGCTCTACCTGATGGGGACGGTCGCGGCATCCCGCTACGACATCACCGCGATCGCCCGTGATGTCGTGCGGTCGCTCGCGGTGCGCACCGAGGAGAGCGCATTCCTCTCGGTGCGGCGCGGAGACGAGACGGTGTGCATCATGCGCGAAGAGGGGAGCTTTCCGATCCGCTCGTTCGTGCTCTCGGAAGGCGTGCGGTTCCCGCTCGGCGTGGCGTCGGCCGGTCTCGCGATCCTCGCGTTCCTGCCTACCCACGATGTGGACGCGTACCTCGACCGACACCCCGAGCTGCCCGCTCGCTGGGGGGTCGCGCACGACGAGAGCCGCCTGCGCGCACGCCTGCGCGAGACGCGCGAGCGCGGCTACGCCCTGAACTCCGGTCTGATCGTCGAGGGCAGCTTCGGCCTGGGCGCCGCGGTGTTCGACCGCAACGGGCACCCGCAGTGGGCGCTGAGCATCACCGGCGTCCAGTTCCGCTTCGGTCCTGAGCGTCTCGCCGACCTCGGTCGCACGCTGCTCGCGCACGCGCATCAGCTCACGACGCGCATCGCCTCGGCGCGCTGAGGATGGCCGAGGCGACAGCATCCGCTCCGCGCTCCGACAGCACGATAGTGTAGTGGTTCACATCCGGCACTGCTTCGTGCCGGAGGCCGGGGTACGACGCCACGAGCCGCGGCAGCCGATCTGCGGCGTACAGCGCCGGCAGCTGGTCGAGCAGCCCGCGCTCGGCGGTCAGCACGAGGGTCGGATGCCGGAGCGCGGCGAGCGCGTCGGCGATGGCGCTGCCCGTGTTCTGGTCGAGGGAGTCGGCTTCGACCGTCGCCAGCGTCGTGGCGGGGCGCAGCTCGGGCGCGTCGCCGACGAGGTCGTACGCGAGATATGCCTCGAGCGCGGGCGACCAGTCGCGGGCGAACGCGGGGTGCCCGCGCCAGAAGTCGAAGTAGGCGTCGACCGAGGCGAACCGCATCGCGAGCCGCTCGGCGGTGGGGCCGAGCACGAGACGGACGACCTCCTCGGGGGCGAGGCCATCCGGGAGATCGAGGGGCAGGCCTCCATCCACCAGCACGAGCCGCGATACCCGCGTGGCGTGCTCCTCGCCGAGCACGAGGGCGACGAATGCTCCCATCGAATGCCCGACCACGACGGCGCGGTCCACCTCGAGCGTCTCGAGCACCGCGACGAGGTCGTTCGCGTGCGCGCTGAGTCCGGCCGACACGGGCAACCCGCTGCTTCGTCCCCGGCCCCGGAGATCGGGCGCGATGAGCCGCACGTGCGGCAGCCGATCGGCCAGGGGCGACCACGACAGGTGGGATGCCGTCACCCCGTGGATCAGCAACAGCGTGGGGGCGGCATCCTCATCGCTCTCGGGCTCCCAGACGCCGACGCGCAGCGCGCCGCCGTCGACCGCGACATCGAGGGTGCGATACCGGCTCATCGGGCGGTCCAGCCGCCGTCCATCGTGTACGACGCACCGGTGACCATTCCCGCGTTGTCCGAGACCAGCCAGCCGACGAGCGAGGCGACCTCTTCGGGTTCGATGAGGCGCTTGATCGCGTTCTCGGTGAGCATCACCTTCTCGACGACTTCGTCTTCGGGGATGCCGTGCACACGCGCCTGATCGGCGATCTGGTTCTCGACGAGCGGTGTCCGCACGTACGACGGGTTGACGCAGTTGCTGGTCACGCCGTGCGGTGCTCCTTCGAGCGCCGTGACCTTCGAGAGTCCTTCGAGTGCGTGCTTAGTCGTCACGTACGCCGATTTGAAGGCGCTCGCCCGCAGCCCATGGGCACTGGAGACGTTGATCACGCGGCCCCACCCCCGCCGGTACATTCCGGGCAGCGCGGCGCGGATGAGCAGGAAGGGCGATTCGACCATGAGGCGCAGCATGAGGCGGAAGGTCTCGGGGTCGAACTCGGGAATCGGGCTCACGTGCTGGATGCCCACATTGTTCACGAGAATGTCGACGTCGAGCGAGAGGTCCTCGAGCGCAGACGTGTCGGCGAGATCGATGAGCCACGCCTCCCCGTCGAGCTCGGCCGCGACCGACTCGGTGAGGTACACGTGGTGGTCGGCGATCACGACGTGCGCACCTCGGGATGCGAACTCGCGGGCGCACGCGAGCCCGATGCTGCTGGCTCCCCCGGTGACCAGTGCCCGCCTACCTGCAAGATCGTGCTCCGCCATGAGTGTCTCCTCGTTCTTCGGGCGCCGTCGGCACCGACCACAGTCTCGTGGATGGATGGAAGCATCGGCCATACATACCGGAGGTATATACTTCGGGTATGAGTAGATCCCAGGACATCGAGCGGATCGTGATCGCCGCCCACGCGCTCACCCGCATCGCGGCACGCGAAACCGGGAACGAAGCGCCCGCTGCCCAATGGCGCACCCTCAGCATCCTGCGCAGCGAAGGTCCCATCCGCCTCGGCGAGCTCGCCACCGCCAGTCGCGTCACCCAGCCCGGCATGACCCGACTTGTCGGTCAGCTCGCCGACGCAGGGCTCGTGGAGCGCACCGCCGATCCGGCCGACTCCCGTGCGACGGTCGTCGCCGTCACCGACGAAGGTCGTGCCGCCCTCGATATGTGGCTCGTGCAGTTGCGCGACGCGCTCGAGCCTCGCTTCGCCGACCTCGACGATGAGGATTGGGATGCGCTGTCGCGCGTCGCCGACATCCTTTCGGCGCGCACCTCGACACCCGTGGGAGTGGCACGATGATGGCACACGCGGCACCGACCGCCAGCATCTGGCGCCAGCCCATGCAGGTGTGGGCGGTGGCCTTCGCCTGCGTCGTGGCCTTCATGGGCATCGGCCTGGTCGACCCGATCCTTCCCGCGATCGCGGACCAGCTGCAGGCGAGCCCCGTCGAGACCGAAATGCTCTTCACGAGCTATCTGCTCGTGACCGGGCTCGCGATGCTCGTCACCAGCTGGGTCTCGAGCCGCGTCGGCGTGAAGGCGACCCTGCTGATCGGGCTGGCCCTGATCGTGGTCTTCGCGCTCGCGTGCGCATTGAGCGGCAGCGTCGACGCCGTCATCGGCTTCCGCGCCGGCTGGGGTCTGGGCAACGCCCTGTTCATCTCCACCGCGCTCGCCACGATCGTGGGTGCGGCATCCGGCGGCAGTGGCGCCGCCATCGTGCTCTACGAAGCAGCGCTCGGCCTCGGCATCGCGGTCGGACCGCTGCTGGGGGGCCTCCTCGGCGAGATCAGCTGGCGCGGACCGTTCTTCGGTGTCGCGGTGCTGATGTCGATCGCCTTCATCGCGATCGCGGTGATGCTCAAGACGCGCGGCGAGAAGCGGGCTCCGATGCCACTTTCCGCCCCGATCAAAGCGCTCCGCCGCCCCGCCCTCGCCGTGCTGGCCGTGACCGCGCTGTTCTACAACATCGGGTTCTTCGTGCTGCTCGCTTTCTCGCCGTTCCCGCTCGGCTTCTCGGCTATGGGACTGGGCCTGACGTTCTTCGCGTGGGGCGTGGCCCTCGCGACCACGAGCGTCTGGGTCGCCCCGATCCTCACGAGACGCCTGGCGCGCACGACGATCCTGCTGATCATGCTGCCCCTGCTTGCGCTCGACCTCGTCGCCGCCGGAGTCTTCGTGAACATCCCGTGGGCGCTCGTGGTCTGCATCGTGGTAGGCGGGCTGCTCCTGGGTGTGCTCAACACGGTGCTGACCGAGTCTGTGATGGAGGCCACCGACCTGCCGCGCACGGTCGCGTCGTCGTCGTACTCGGCGGTGCGCTTCCTCGGTGGCGCGGCTGCTCCCCCGATCGCGGCCCTCCTGTGGCACGCGTACGGTCCGACGGTTCCCTACGTGTTCGCCGCGGCATCCGTCGTCGTCGCCGCTGTCGTCATCGCCTTCGGGCGCAAGGCGCTCGCTCCGATCGACGCCCGCGAGGCCGATGCGGCCGACGAGGCAGCCGCGGTGCTGGTGGGCGACGCGGCCTGAGCTGACATCCGGAGTAGCCTGACGCCCATGAGCAAGAACGTCCCCACCTCGGCGCCGCCCCTGAGCATGACGGCGGTGGTGGCGTTCTTCCTCGGTGCCGTCGCCGCAGGCTTCGCGTTCTACGCCGATGCCGCGTCGAAGCCGCTCATCGGCATCGTGGCTGTGCTTGCGGTGATCGTCGGCGTCGTGGCGATCATCCTCGCGCGGCGCAACACCCTCTCGGGCTCGTGGATGGCATATATCGGAGCCGCGCTCGGCGTCGCCGCGATGGTGGTGCTGGTGGTCTGGCCGATCCGGTGACCCATCGCGCCGAACGCAGAACCGGCCCCGCAGTCGCGGAGCCGGTTCGTGTGGTGCACCCCCAGGGACTTGAACCCTGAACCCATTGATTAAGAGTCAATTGCTCTGCCGATTGAGCTAGAGGTGCATGGTTCGCGCACCTGTTCAGAGAGGCGAACCGAGGGTCAACGTTAGCATCACGATGCCCTCGCCCGCGAATCGAGGCGAGGGCACTGCAGTATCCTCGAAAGGGTGACCTTTCCTCGCCCGTCGCACCCGGCCGCCTCATCCGAGCCGTCGATCGCCGAGGATCTCGCGCTCGCGCTGAGGCTCGCGGATGCTGCGGACGCGGTGTCCATGGCACGTTTCGACGCCGCAGACCTCGATGTGAGCCTCAAGGCCGACGCCACGCACGTCACCGAGTCCGACCTCGCGACCGAGCGGGCGATCCGCGCCATCCTCGAGGCGGAGCGCGCCGCCGACGGGGTGTTCGGCGAGGAGTTCGGTGCGGCCGGTGACACGCATCGCCAATGGATCATCGACCCGATCGACGGTACGGCCAACTACCTCAAGGGCATCCCGATGTGGGCCACACTCATCGCGCTGGCCGTCGACGGCGTCCCGCGGGTGGGCGTGGTGAGTCAGCCTGCGATCGGGCGCCGGTGGTGGGGTGCGACGGGCCTGGGAGCGTGGACAGGACACGCGGATGCTGAACCCCGACGCCTAGCCGTGTCATCCGTGGATACGGTCGCGGAGGCGAGCGTGAGCTTCCAGAGCATCGCGCAGTGGCGCGACGCGGGCGAGCTGGCGGCCCTGGAGCGGCTCACGACGGCCGCATGGCGCGACCGCGCCTACGGCGACGCCTGGCCGTACATGCTGCTGGCGGAAGGGCGCCTCGAACTCGTCGCCGAGTTCGGAGTCAAGGAGTACGACATCGCTCCGTACGCGGTCATCATCCCAGAGGCCGGCGGGCGATTCACCGCCTACGACGGCAGCGACTCGATCTCCGCGCGGTCGGCGCTGGCGACCAACGGCATCCTGCACGACGGGTTCCTCGCTCTCCTGCACACGCCTGACACCACCCCGACGGAGTCTCGATGACACGCTCTCTCGCGAGGATCGGCGCCGTGCTGCTCATCGCCGCTTCCGCCGCGGCCTTCACCGCCTGCGCGTCGACCCCCGCCGCTGATCCGTCGAACGCGCCGACCGGCGCTGCCCCCGCTCCGACCTCGCCCGCGCCGACCGCGGGCCCCGGCGCGACTCCGACCGCGGCACCCGACTGCACGACGATCATTCCGGCGTCGGTCGTCGCGGGGTTCCAGAAGCTCGGCTGGACGTTCAAATCCGAGGCGCTCCGCATCGACGGAGTCGAGGTCACCGGCGGCATCCAGTGCACGTGGGGCGACTACACGACCGCGACCGATCACGTGCAGATCTTCGGCTGGGCGCCCATCACTCCCACCGCGGCATCCACGGCGCAGGCAGATCTGCTCGCCTCCGGATGGAAGCGCGAGGACGCCGCCACAGGCGTCTACCTCACCGAGAGTGCCGCGACGGCGATCGCGACCGACGACCAGGGCTTCGGGCTCACGTATCTGTTCGGCGACGGTTTCGTGAAGTACGCCGACACGAAGCAGGGTCTCCTGCTCGTGCAGTGGCCGCCCGCGAGCTGATCGGACGACGCGGAGATGACGACGGGCACGACCCCCCCGAGTCGTGCCCGTCTTCGTGATCGTGCGAAATACCGATGCCCCAGACCTCGGCTAGCGACGTCTCCTGCAGGTTATGGGTTGATCGATCCGGCGCGTCACGGGGGTATCGGCGTATTCATCGCCCGTCCGCGGATAGGCTCGCGGCCGTGACCTCTGCCGCGGGACCCGCGGCAATCCCTGCTCGACGCAGCCCTCCTCTCGCTCATGGGCGAGGGGATGCCGGAGCTCGACGCGCCGGCGGGCGACGCGTTCGCCCACGCAGTGCTCAGTGTTCGACTGTCGTCCACGGGTCGGCACGAGCGGGGAGCCGAGCACGCGGCTCGCGCCCTGCAGCTCGCGGAGGATGCCGACGCGCTGGGGGCCGCCCGTGCGGCCGCCGGGCTCGCCTTCGCCGGCTGGCCCGGCGCCCACGCCGATCCTGCATTGCGTGATCCGTTGACCGGCGCTGATCCGGTGAGCGCCGCGCGGGCGGAAACCATTGCGATGAGCCCGCATCTCGCGCCGATCCTGACCGCCCTCCAGGCGGAAGCTGCTCTCGCATCCGGGCGGGTCCGGCTGGGCGCCGAACTCGTCGCCGACGCCGGCCCGGTCCCCGACATCCTGTTCGGGCGGCCGGATCATCCGTTCCTCACATTCTGGAGGCTGCTGGTCGCGCGGATCCAGGCCTTCCTCGGTGAGATCTCGCTCGCGGCGACCCTCGTCGACGACGCGATCCAGCGCGCGCCGTCGCCGCAGACGCGACGGTTCGCTCAGGCATGCGCTGCACTGGTCGGGGGCAACGCCGATCGCCGGGCGATCACACGCGCGTTCGTGTCGGAGATATCCGCAGAGCCGCTCGATCCGGACGACGTGCTGGGCCGCGGCAGTCTCATCCTCGCCGCGTACGGCGCCGTCGCACTGGGCGACACCCGCGAGGCTGCCCGTCTCGCGCTGATCGCCGGTGGCGATGAAGCACTCTCTCATCTGCGCATCATCGATCGTGCGCTGGCGCTCGAGATGCTCGTGGCCGCCGCCGCCGACGACCAGGATCTGGATTCCGCCGAGTGCTGGCTCGATCACGCGTCCCGCCTCGCGGAGCATCCGATCGCCGCCCCGGCCGTCGCACGATCGGATGCTCGTGTGGCGCTCCTGGCCGGCGACGCCGATCGCGCACTGACGGCGGCGGAGCGCGCGGTGGTCGATGCCCGATCGACGGGTCGCGCCGTCGAGGCGGCCGAGGCCGAGATCCTCATCGCGCGAGCCCGCATCGCGCTCGACAAGCGCGGGCCGGCGGCCAGACGGCTCGCCGACGTCGTCGCCACTGCCCGCGATCACGGTCACCTCGCGGTGCAGCGCGCGGCGGCGCGCGAACTGCGCACGGTCGGACGACGGTTGCCGCCCGCCGCCGCGAGCGGGCTCGAGGGGCTGTCGGAGCGCGAGCGCGAAGTGGCGATGCTCGTCGCCGCAGGATTCTCCAACGCCGACCTCGCCGAGCGGCTCTATCTCTCGCGGCACACCGTGCGGATCCAGGTGTCGCGCGTGCTGAGCGCGTTCGGAGTGGCCACGCGTGCCGAGGTGGCCGCAGCGCTCGGATCGGCCGAGACGTCGGCGACCATGACCGCGCCGGAGCTGACCGTCCGCCAGCGCGAAGTCGTCGAGTGCATCGTGGCGGGGATGCCGAACCGTGAGATCGCGCGCCATCTCGGCGTCGGTGTGTCGACGGTCGAGAAGCATGTCACCGCGGTTCTGCGGCGATGGGATGTCGAGTCGCGCGCGGGCATCGTCAGCGTGGCCCTCGCGAGTGGATTTCGCGCCGGGTAGCGATGCGCTAGCGGCTGCCGCCCTCGATCGGTGCATCGCGGATCAGGTCGTCGCGCCACTCGTCGGCGACCTCTTCTCCTCGCGCGATCCGTTCTTCGCGCTGGCGAAGCTCGACGCGTCGGATCTTGCCCGAGATCGTCTTGGGCAGATCGAAGAACTCGATCCGGCGGATGCGCTGGTAGGGCGCGAGATGGTCGCGCGCGTAGAGCAGGATGGCGTGCGCGGTCTCGGTGGTCGGCTCTACGCCTGCGGCAAGCACCACATATGCCTTCGGAACCGCGAGGCGGATCGCATCGGGAGCAGGCACGACCGCGGCCTCGACGACGGAAGGATGCTCCACCAGCACGCTTTCGAGTTCGAACGGGCTGATCTTGTAGTCCGACGCTTTGAAGATGTCGTCGGTGCGACCGACATACGTGAGATAGCCCTCGTCGTCTCGGTGGGCGATGTCACCGGTGTGGAAGAAGCCCCCGGCCCTGGACTCCGCGTTCCGTTCGGGGTCGGCCACGTAGCCGGTCATGATGTTGGTCGGATGCTGCGAAAGATCGATGCAGATCTCACCCTCCGCCGCCTCTTCGCCGGTGAGGGGATCCAGGAGCACGACCGGGCAGCCCGGCATCGGGCGACCCATCGCACCCGCTCTGATCGGCTGGCCGGGAGAGTTCGCGATCACCGCGGTCATCTCGGTCTGGCCGTAGCCGTCGCGGATCGGTCAGATCCCAGCGCGCGCGCACCTGCGAGATGACCTCGGGGTTGAGCGGCTCGCCCGCCGAGACCACTTCGCGAAGCGCCCCCGGTCCTCCCGACAGGTCGGCCTGGATCAGCATCCGCCACACCGTCGGCGGTGCGCAGAACGAGGTGACGCCCTCATCGCGGATGGTCTGCAGCATCCGATCCGCATCGAAGCGGGCGTAGTTGTAGACGAAGATCGTCGACTCCGCGATCCACGGCGCGAAGAAGCAGCTCCACGCGTGCTTCGCCCAGCCCGGTGAGCTGATGGCGAGGTGGACGTCTCCGGGCCGGAGCCCCAGCCAGTACATCGTCGTCAGGTGGCCGACCGGGTACGAAGCATGGGTGTGCTCGACGAGCTTGGGCCGGCTGGTGGTGCCCGACGTGAAGTAGTGCAGCAGAGGGTCGCTCGCGAGGGTGCCAGGATGCGGCATCCGCTCGCTCTTCCTATCGAACGCGTTCGCGTAGTGAGCCCAGCCGTCAGGGCCGTCGCCCACCCGGATGCCGCTCACCGCGACCGAAAGGTCGGCGAACTTGGCGGCGTGGTCACCGGCCGCGATCACGTGCGCGACCGACCCGCGCACGAGGCGATCCTCGAGGTCGGTACCGCCGATCGCCAGGGTCGTCGGGAGGATGACAGCACCGATCTTGGTGAGCGCCAGCATCGATTCCCACAGCTCGACCTGGTTGCCGAGCATGAGCAGCACCGCGTCTCCGCGCGCGACCCCGCGTCCGGACAGCCAGCGGGCGAGCTGATCCGAGCGCGTCGCCATCTCGTCGAATGTCCTGGTGGTGCGCCGGCCGTCTTCCTCGAGGATGATCAGCGCGAGCGCATCGTTGCCGTGGGCGAACGCGTCGAACCACTCGATCGCCCAGTTGAAGGGGCCCGCGATCTGCGGCCAGACGAACTCGGCCGTGGCACGGTCGTAGTCTTCACGCGCGGCGAGCAGCCGGTCGCGCGCGTCGCGGAATCTGTCGGCGTTCGGCGTCTGGGGCATCGGGCGTTCCTCATCGGTGAGATGCGCCGCGACGAACCATCGCGACATCCCATCATCGCAACACCGGCCCTCATCCGGGTCGCAGCACGCCTCAGTCGACGTTGCCTGGGCTGTCGGGCCACGCGGCGATGTCGACGCCGTGGTTGTCGGGCGAGGCCAGGCTCCACCATGCCGGCACGTTCGAGCTCGGGGCGACGCGGCCACCGGCTGCGAGTGCGGCATCGACCCTGCTTTCGGCGAGCGCCGCAGGAACCGAGACGTCGAGGTGGGTGCGCCCGCGGCCGTTCGCGCCGGACTCCAGCCGGTGGAACCACAGGGGCGGATTGCGACGGAGCGGATCGATCGCCTCGCCGTCCATGACGAGCCGGTAGCCGAGCGCTCCGACCCAGAAGTCCTGGACGTCGGTGTCGGCGCCCTGAGCGATCGCGAGTTGCATCGACTGGACCCTCGAGATGTCGGCCACGAGGCCGAGGCCGGCAGCCGTCTGGGAGATGCGCTGGGCGAGGTCGATCGCCGCCCGCGTCATCTTCACTTCGATGTCGTGGCGAATGACGACCGAGACGCCCTCGGGCCGCAGGTCGATATCCGGCGCCACGCCCGCGGCGTCGGCCGCGCCCATTTGCGCTCCTCGGTGCGTCGCGAGTTCGGTGTGCGCCACACGCTAGCTCTCGCGTACGACATCGGCCAGGCCGCACGGGAACCCGACGTTCAGCTTCGAGTCATTCGATGTTTTCCTGATCGCACCTTCCGTTTTGTTCGTTCGCGAGAGCGTAGAGCAGCCTGATCACGCGATCATCTACCCGGACTGGACTCCCCCACATGACAAGACACCATCGGCCGATTCTGGCCGGTCTCACCGCAGTGGCTTTGACAGCATCGTTCGCCGCAATCGTCGCTCCCGTCGCGCTCAGCGCCGCCTCGGCGGACACACTGCCCACCCTCGTGATCAACGAAGTCGACGCGAGCGGCGTTCCTCAGGATTGGATCGAGATCAAGAACACGGGCGCGTCCTCCGTGGATGCCTCGGGATACATCCTGAAGGACGACAAGGACACGAGCCGCTTCAACATCCCCGCGGGCACGGTCATCGCCGCTGGCGGCTACGCGACGTTCGATGTGGGCGCCGTGTTCGGACTCGGCAAGGGCGGCGACGCCGCGCGCCTTTACCTGCCGGACAACGCCACGCTGGTCGACGGCTACACGTGGCCGAGCGACTCGATCTACCCCGCGACCTGGGGTCGCTGCGACGACGGCACCGGCGAGTTCATCGTCAACGCCACGCCGTCCAAGGGCGCCGCGAACGTCTGCGGAGCGACGACTCCGCCTCAGCCCACCACGGCCGCATGGCCGGGTGGATCGACGGTGGCCGACGCCAGCGTCGCGAACTTCGTTCCGTTCACCTCGAACATGAGCGGTCTGAGCTACGAGCAGGGCACCGCCGGCGCGACTGACACCCTGTGGGCCGTGCGCAATGGTCCCGGCGCCCTGTTCGCGCTCCAGAAGTCCGGCTCGGTATGGGTTCCGGCCTCCGGTTGGGAAACTGGCAAGCCTTTGCGTTACACCGACGGCACGGGGGATGTCGACGCCGAGGGTGTCGTCCAGACCGATCACGGCCTGTTCGTCTCATCCGAGCGCAACAACAGCGCCAATGGCACCAGCCGCCCCGCCGTCCTTCGCTACGACGCGACGACGGGCCCCGCGCTCACGGCAGCCATCGAATGGAACCTCGTATCGGCACTGCCGGCAGTGGGCGCCAACCTCGGCTTGGAGGGCATCACCTTCGTTCCCGACTCGTACCTGGTCGGCGAAGGCTTCCACGACAACGCGACCGGCGCCACGTACGACCCGGCAACGTATGCCGATCACGGCACCGGCTTGTATTTCGTCGGGCTCGAGGGCACGAGTTCGATATACGCCTTCGCGCTCGACCAGACCGACGGCACGAAGTTCACGCTGGTCGCCACGATCCCGACCGCGTTCCCCAACGGCGTCATGGAGGTCCAGTACGACCCCGAGAAGTCGGCGATCTGGGCGGTCTGCGACGACACCTGCGGAGGCCAGTTCGCGCTGTTCGAGATCGGCGTCGACGGCAACTTCGCGAAGACCATCACATACGACCGCCCTGCGGGACTGCCCAACTCGAACAACGAGGGCTTCACGACGGCACCCCAGGCGCTGTGCGTGAACGGCGTCAAGCCGGTCTTCTGGGCGGACGACAGCAGCGCGAACGGCGTCGCGTTGCGCGAAGGAACGATCGACTGCGTGAGCCCGCCGCCAACGGGCGACAGCACCTCGCAGCAGCTGCAGGTCGTCGTCCCCCTCTCGGGTCCCGGCGAGTTCATCTGGAGCATCGACGGCACCAACGGCGTGGTCGACCTCGGCACCGCGGTGGGCAGCGGCGACCACTTCACCGCGACCGGCTCGATCAACCCGATCAAGGTGACCGATACGCGCATCGCGGCGCCGTCGTGGTCGATCTCCGCCCAGGTGGGCGCCTTCCACTCCGGAGCCAAGACGTTCTCGGGCGAGAACCTCGGCTGGACCC
Source organism: uncultured Microbacterium sp. (assembly GCF_964244775.1). Taxonomy (NCBI): domain Bacteria; kingdom Bacillati; phylum Actinomycetota; class Actinomycetes; order Micrococcales; family Microbacteriaceae; genus Microbacterium; species uncultured Microbacterium sp. The sequence continues at coordinate 369,626 of NZ_CAXTJR010000001.1, read as the reverse complement.
CTTCGATCATCGAGCCCGGTGCTGGCGCGGTTCAGGGCGCACCGGTGACGACCAAGCTCGACGGGGGCCCGGGCCTCGCCGGATCCGCAACGCTCGGCTCGGCGCCCGCCGGTCACGCGCAGGGTTCAGCCAAGCTTGGCGCTGCCCTCGAGCTGAAGATCCCGATCGAGGTGACCGACGGCACCTACACGGCGACGCTGACCCTCACCGGTCTCAGCTGATCAGGCCTCACCCGGCCGGGGTGGGCCCCTCGGCGCCCACCCCGGCTCTCGCCATTGCCCGGCGAGCACTTCCCATGCCGCGTACACGCCCATCCGCATTTCGGAGGATCACAACTTGCTCCGTCGCGTCCCCCTCATCGCCGCCCTCGGGGCATCCCTCGCGCTGCTCGGACTGGGGGGCGTCTCCCCCGCCCTCGCGGCGACCACCCCCAGTCCGGATGACGTGACATGGGGCGTGCGCACCGGCGACAGCGCACAGGGATCGGGCCGGCAGAATTACGACCTCAGCGTCGCCCCCGGCGGGCGGATCGACGACGCGATCATCATCTCCAACTACGACGAAAAGGCCCTTGAAGTCGACCTCTACGCAGCCGACGGGTTCACCAACGCCAGCGGAGAACTCGATGCCGCGCCGCGCGCCGAGGCTTCTGAGGCAGTGGGCGTATGGGTGACCTTCAACGAGCCCCACATCAGCGTCCCTGCCGGACAGGCGGTCTCAGTGCCCTTCTCGGTCGCCGTCCCCGCCGACGTCACGCCCGGCGACTATGCCGGAGCAGTGCTCACCACGCTCACGCGCGATGCGGCGACACAGGGGATCACCGTCGACCGGAGACTCGGCATCCGGATGCATCTGCGTGTGACCGGTGATCTCGCCCCCGCGCTGGCGATCGAAGGTCTCCAGGTCGACTATGCCGGTACCCCGAATCCTTTCGGCACAGGCATCGCGACGGTCACCTACACATTGCGCAACACCGGAAACGTGCGCCTGTCAGCGGAGCAGTCGATCGTACTGACCGGACCGCTCGGCGCCTTCACCGCGGCGGCGCCCGCCCTGGCATCCGCCCCCGAGGTGCTCCCGGGCGAGACGTGGCAGGTGGCGCAGCAGGTGGAGGGGGTGGTTCCAGCGTTCGCGCTTTTCACGACCGCGACCATCACCCCGCGGCTGGCGCCTGAGCTGCTGCCCCCCGGCTCATCGCCCGAGCTTGCGGATGTGACTGCTCAGAGAGTCTCGCCGGCGGTGCCGTGGTCGCTGCTCGTCCTCGTCCTGCTCATCGCTGCGGTTGTGGTGCTCGTCGTGTGGCTCACGCGGCGGCGGCGATCGACTGCTCGAGCAGCCGAGGAGGCGCGGGTGCAAGCGGCCGTCGACGAGGCACTCGCCATCGAGCGGGAGAGAGCGACCCTGAAGGCCTGACTGGCGCGGCAATATTCGTCGGCGTCGATGCCTGCGGCCACAACCCATCTCGGCTCCGACGAAACGCCGACTCGAGTCAGGACGCGGGGGTCATGCACGTCATCGCCGGCCTTCGCTCGTCTCGCGCTACATCTCAGAACGGCGGGGGCGAACCACTGTCACGGAAGACCGGCACTCGTCGCTCCGGCTCGGTGCGATAGTGCCGCCCTGCGGGCGAGGTCCACACCAGTGCGCCACCACTGTCGGGAGGTTGCTCAACGCACCATCGCCCGTAATGTTTGACGGTGTGGTGCCCCTTGCACAGCGGGGCGAGGTTGGCGAGCGAGGTTGACCCGCCGTCCTGCCAGGCGATCGTGTGATCGAGCTCGCAGCGCGATGCCGGCATGTTGCACCCAGGCGCCATGCATGTTTCGGCGCGCCATTTCAGGAGTCGGCGCAGCGACGCCGGCGGCGAATAGCAATCACGCCCGACGGAGAGGACGACTCCGGTCTCGGGATGGGTCAGCACCCGCATCCAGTCGCGCGCGCCACCGCACAGTTCGCGCGCTCGCCCGATCGGGATCGGGCCGATCCCTTCCACCGTCGCGATACCGTCCGCGGTGGCGGCAAAGTCATCGTCGAGCAGGGCGAGCACCGGCACGGTGACCGCCACGGTCGCGCGGATGCCACGGGCTTCGGGCGGCAGCGAGGCGGTGTCGCCGTCGACCAGCAGATCGCAGAGCACGTCCAGCCTCAGCTGGTCGAGGGTACGCTCCTCGCCCGGGACGGCTGACAGAACTTTGGCGATCGCCGTCGCGCGTGCGAAAGCGGCATACGCCTCGACCGCAGGCATCCGTAGAAGCAGGTCGGCCATCCCATCGGCCACTGGCTGAACGCTTGCGCGACGTGACTGCGCCGCCCTTTCTGATCGCTCTGCCAGCGTCGACACCTGCACCGTTTCTACGAGTTTGCGCAGGAGACGTCGAAAAGTCCCGAGGGGCTGCGCCTCGGCCAATGCCAGAGCCTGCGGCGCCAAACCCTCGCGGAGCGCGGGATCGACAGCATCCAGCGCCTCGATCAAGACGGCCGCATGCCGGGGCGTGATGCGCGCTCCAGACAGCGAGTCGAGTGCGGCGGGGTATCGATTCACGAGCGCGTCGGCCTGAGCGATCATCGAACCGGCCGCCGCCTCGGTGATCGCCAGCGCCGCGGCCAGTTCGAGCCGGACCGATCGCTCGATCACGTCGTTCAACGCGTAGCCGTGGACCGCAGCGTCATCGAGCGCATCCCGCCGCATCGCCTCGACGCGCTGCAGCTGCTGAGCCGTCATGATCGAAACCATCGATGCAGCCTCGACCACAAGGTCGAGCGGATCGAGTACAGGCGGCTCCCAACCCTCGGGGCGCTGCCCGTGGGGAGCATTCGCCGGCTCATTCGTCATGCCTATAGATTAGAACGTACCTCCGACACTGTGATACAGACCACGAATCACGTTCCGCGGATGGTCCCCTTCGGGACGAGGCTGTAGATGAATCCACCCGAATAGCCATAGATCTCACCCACGAGAGGTAAGAGCATTCGCACGTCGACCCGCTGGCCACATCCGCCCCTGACAGCGCGCTCCTCGATCACCACCCTGACGAGCGGTGCCAGCGGGAGTCGCACGCGGCCGAGACGCAGAGCGATCCTGCGCGACTGCATCCTCAGCCCACCACGAACGACATCGACGGCGAATTCCACCTCGATCTCGCCGCGCGTCCCTATCCGATCGATGAGCCGGCCCTCGACGACGCGCATCCTGTCTCGCATCGTCCGAACACCTCGAGCGAACTCGAACGTGCGGGTGGCGCTCAGAGAACCGTCCGGTTGGGCCACGTTCTGCACGGTGAAGGGCACGTCGCTGCCGGACTCAGAGAAAGCAATGTGGCGCCATCCCAGGATGGCGAAGACGGGCCGCAGGATTCGACGCCGGAGACCGGCCCTCTCGTAGCGGCCGACGCCCCTTCCCTCGAAGGCTGCGGGGATGGCGCCGAAATACCGCTGCAACTGTGGATCGAGCCCCTTGAAACGCGGGCCCAATACACGCTGGTACACCGACATCGTCGCCGTCCCAGTTCGCAGGGAATCACCATTACTGAACACGTTCAGAATAGTACTACCCTGAGTGCATGGACGGCAGTGAGCGACCGATCGCAGTGATTGCTGGAGCGAGTGGCTTCATCGGCAAGGCGGTATCTGCCGCGCTCGCCGACGAGGGCTATGAGATTCGAACGATCGGCAGATCCGCTGAGGCGCGGTGGGACGATCCGCACTCGCTTCGACGCGCCGTCGACGGCGCCGAGATCCTGATCAACTTCGCCGGCAAATCAGTGAACTGCCGTTACACCGACGCCAATCGCGACGAGATCCTCCGCTCGCGCGTCGACACGACCCGCGCGCTTCACGAGGCCGTCGGCTCAGCAGCGAACCCACCCCGCATCTGGATGAACGCGTCGACGGCCACGATCTACCGACACTCCACGGACCGCCCGAACACCGAGTCCGACGGACGAATCGGTGAAGGCTTCTCGGTGGACGTCGCCACCGCGTGGGAGCGCGAGCTCTTCGTCGGCGCGCTCCCCCGCACGCGTCGCGTCGCCCTGCGCATGGCGATCGTACTCGGCGACGGCCCTGCGACCCGCATGCTTCTGAGTCTCGCTCGTCTCGGACTCGGCGGAACGCAGTTCGACGGCTGGTGCCCGCCGCACCGGCGCTATCGCGGAATCGGCGCGCGCCCGACGGGCCCGACCCGCGTTCCCTGGTACCGGACGCACGGACGGCAGAAGTTCAGCTGGGTGCACGTGGATGACGTCGTGCGCGCGATCCTATTCATCCGCGACGACGCCCGGCTCGACGGGCCGATCAATATCGCGTCTGCGCACCCGACCGACAACCGCACCCTGATGCGCACTCTGCGCCGTGTCGTCGGCGCTCCGATCGGGGTGCCCACGTTCCGATGGATGCTCGAAATCGGCATGTGGGCACTGCGCACAGAGTCCGAACTCATCCTCAAGAGCAGATGGGTGCTACCCGAAACGCTCACCGAGGCGGGGTTCGCCTTCGCACACCCCGATCTGGAAGCAGCACTCAGAGACGTACGGAGTCGCGAACATGCCCGCTGACGAGCCCGAGCGCAAGGGTGACCGCACGAGGCTGCGGATTCGCACGGCGGCACTGCAGTCGTTTCGCGAGAACGGCTACGACGCGACGACGATCCGCAAGATCGCTGACGAGCTCGGCATGTCGGTCGGGGCGACGAACTATCACTTTCCCTCCAAGAACCAGCTCATCCAGGAGCTGTACCTCGATGTGCAGCAGACGCACCGAGCGGCCGCCGAGCCGCTGCTCACCACAGAGCCCGACCTGGTCAAGCGCCTGAAGATCGTCTACTCGACGGGTCTCGATCAGCTCGGGCCCTACCACTCGCACGCCGGCGAGTTCCTCTCCGCGGCCGTCTCACCTCGGTCCCCCATAAACCCGCTATCGGCCGAGTCGGCAGCTTCGCTCGCGATCGTGCAGAACCTCTTCGCCGAGGCTGTCGACGGCGCGGAGTCACCGGGTCTTCCGGCAGATCTGCGAGCGCTTCTACCGCGGACGCTCGTCCTGGCACATCTGCTGCTCGCCCTTTTCTGGGTGTACGACTCCTCGGACGGTCAGTCGCGCACACGCCGCCTGCTCGACCGAGGTCTGCGATTGCTGAAGACCGCGCTGCCCATGGCCCGCCTCCCGATACTGCGCAGTGTTCTGAAGGATCTCCTGTCGCTCGTAGGCGACGTGCGCACGTAGCGGGCCGCACTCCGCACGAACGCGACGGTGTGCACCCGGATCGACCCCGAACGCAAGCCCCCGCACAGCGGTCATCGAGACCGATAGATTGCCCACCTTGGGCTACCGAAGATATGAGGCACCGTGACGCGCGGACGAGTACTGATCTCCGGCGCGAGCATCGCCGGCCCCGCCCTGGCGTATTGGCTCGATCGCTACGGCTACGACACGACGGTCATCGAGCGAGCGCCCCAGCTGCGCGACGGCGGCCAGAATGTCGACGTCCGCGGCGCGGGTCGCGAAGTGGCGCGGCGAATGGGTGTGGAAGACGACATACGTGCAGCCACGACCGGCGAGGTGGGCACGCGATTCATCGGATCGCGCGGCACCGTCGTCGCGGAATTTCCCGCGGGAACCTCCGACTCCGGCGGAGCCACGGCAGAGCTGGAGATTCTGCGCGGCGATCTCGCGAAGCTGCTCGTGGATCGCACCCGTGCGCGCACCGAGTACAGATTCGGCGACCGCATCACCGCCCTGAGCGAGGCGGGCGGGGCGGAGGAGCCCGACCAGCCGGGCGTCACGGTGGACTTCGAGCACGCGCCGGCCGAACGGTTCGACTTGGTCGTCGGCGCGGATGGAATCGGGTCGAGCACCCGTCGACTCGTGTTCGGCGACGAACCGGTCATCCGCTCCCTGGGGCTCGAGACGTCGTACGCCACGATTCCGCGCACCGCGGGAGACGACGATTGGTGGCGCTGGTACAACGCCCCAGGAGGTCGCGCGATCACCCTGCGACCCGATCGCCACGGGACGATCCGCGCAGCGATGTCCTTCGTGATCGACAAGACCGCCGGTCGATCGGCCGCCGAACGCACGGCCTTCCAACAGCGGGCTCGTCTGCGCGCGAAGTTCGAGGATGCCGGGTGGGAGGCACGTCGTGTGCTCGACGGATTCGATCAGGCCTCGGATCTGTACTTCGAATCGATCGGGCAGGTGCATGCACCCCGGTGGTCGCGAGGGCGATTCGCCGTGGTCGGAGATGCCGCGTACTGCGCGTCTCCGATCAGCGGCATGGGAACCAGCCTCGCGCTCACCGGCGCGTATGTGCTCGCCGGTGAACTCGCCGCGCACGTAGACCATCGCGATGCCTTCCGCGGGTACGAACGCATCATGCGACCGTACGTCGATCACGCGCAGGACCTGCCGCCCGGGACACCCCGCATCGCCCATCCGACCTCGAGGGCCGGCGTCGCCATGCTCCGGGGGGCTGTCCGACTGGCCGCAACGCCGCTCGTCGGTCGACTCACCGGCCGCCTCTTCACCCCGCCTGCGGACGAGATCGACCTGCCCGACTACGGGCACCTCGCGCAGCGATGAATCGAGGCGTGGCGGGTGGATGAGGCAAGGGAGATGATGAACGTCAGAGGGCCCAGCCTCCGAAGGGGCTGGACCCTGTGACATTCGCTCACGTGACAGCGGCTAGTGGAGATGGGGGGAATCGAACCCCCGTCCATCGCTGAGTCTCTGCGCATTCTCCGGGCGCAGTCTGTGAATGCGTTCTGCTCGGCTCCGACATTTGTCACAGACACCTAAGTCGACGAGCCCAGCCTGGGAAGAGTCCCGCGTGACGTCCAGACGCCGTCACGCAGCAAGTCCCCTAGATGACGCAAGGGTCCGTAGCGGGAACGCCTACGGTCTTACGGAGTTCAGGCTCGCTTATGCAGCGAGGGCGAACTCATTGCGATTTGCATCGGCAATTATGTTTTTGCAGAGGTCGTTTACGAGATAACCCTGCATCCTCGGCCCGCTTCTCGCAGATCATAAGACGATGTCGAAACCGATCATCCCCGTGATCCTTCTCTCGAAGGCGGCCACTGTCACGCTGTTGACTTGTCACGCTCGCCACCGCGGTGCCGAGCATCCCAGTCTACAACGGATGCCGCGGCTCGCCCATTCCTGACGGCATCACTTCAGACCGGACCCGAGTCGAACGCCAGCTTCCCCCGCACGATCGAGTCGCCGGAGTGCGACGGATTGCCGTCGATCGGCTCCTGCGAGATGTCGACGAGCACGTAATTGCGCAGGTCCACGCCTGAGGGGATCGGGAACGTGGCCTCGGTGCCGTCGAGCACCCCGAGACTGATCAGCGCCGACGCGTCTGCGTTGATCAGCCACACCTCGCGATAGGTGTCCGGCGTGTCAGAGGCATCCAGCGTCACCCGCACGATCTGCTCGCCGTCGCTCTTCTGCTCGACCAGCGCCGACCCCTCGGCCCCCGGATGATCGGGGAACGGTGCGAGCGCGGCTTGCGCCACCGGCACGAGCGTCGACCCCTGACCGAGCACCCACCCGCCCAGACCGATTCCCGCCAACAGCACGATCGCCGCAGCGAGCGACCAGAACGTGCGCAGTCGCGAGGGTCGAGCCGGCTGCGTGAGCGCCGCGCGTTCGGCCGGCGATGGTTCCAGGGGCGACGCGAGCTTGAGCTCCTGAGCGATACGCGTCCAGACGACGGGGTCGGGCGTTTCGAGCTCGCCGACGTCGATGGTCGCGCGACCCACCTCCACGGCGCGCGTGAGTTCCTGCAGTTCTTCCGCGCAGTCCACGCACACCGCGAGGTGCTCCGAGTCGGCTCGGGATGCCACGGGCTCGCCCATCGCCAGCAGCGCGAGCTGCTCCGGGTCGAGGTGATCCTCAGGGTGCGACATGGGTCACCTCCAATCGGGTTCTCAGGCGGGTGAGACTTCGGCGGATATGGCTCTTGACCGTTCCGAGCGGCATTCCCAGTCGTGTCGCGATCTCCTGATGTGTCAGATCGTCGAAGAAGGCCATGCGCATCACCGTGCGGGCATCGGGTTCGAGCCTCTCGAGCTCGCTCGCCACCAATATCGTGTCGCCCAGGTCGGCGGTCGGCTCCACGACCAGCTCATCGGGCGTCGCCGTCCGCTGCAATTCACCCTGCAGCGTCCGAATGCGGGCGCGCGTCTCATGGGTGTCGGCGATCCGCCGCTTGGCGATCGCGACGAGCCACGTCGACAGGCGGGCCTTCTCCGAGTCGTACGACGCCCGCGACGTCCAGGCCGAGACGAAGGTGCGCTGCGTGACATCTTCCGCATCGCTCCGATCGCCCAGCGACCGCAGCGCGAGCGTGTAGATCACGGGTGACCAGCGGCGGTAGATCTCTTCGAGTGCGCGCTCATCACCCTGGCCGAAGCGGATGCTCAAGGCCGCTTCGCGGTCGGGAGGGGATGCCGAGTCCATGCCGTCACCCCCGATCATGCCCACGCCGGTCATGGGATGGGCCTCGCGATCATCACCACGTTATCGCTGTAATGCCCGGTATCGGAGTCGAAGTCTCCCCCGCAGGTGATGAGGACGAGGGCCGGCGGGCCGCTGCGCTCGAACAGCGTGGCGGTGGGCAGCTCGGCCTTCGGGTAGTAGGTGATGCTCTCGACGGCGTAGCGGAGCTGCCCTCCGCTCGCGGTCTCCAGGACGACCTCGGAAGCGGCGGGCACGTCGCGCAGCGACGCGAAGGGGCCGATCGGGTAGTCGGGCGAATCGATGTGCGCCGCAATCACGGTGTTGCCCTGCCCGGTCGAGGGGTCGGGGCCGTACCGATACCACCCGGCGATGGCCGGGTCGGGATCGAGCTCCATGAGCCCGTCAGGCTCCACACCCACCGGCACGATCGGAACGTCGATGCCGATCGCCGCGATGCTCACGCGTGTCGGTGGATCGGCGACTGCTGCCGGCGCGAGCGTCGCGGCCGCCACCGGAACGTTGACTGCCGCGGTCGGGCGCGCAGTCTGTGCCGGCGCGGAGGTGGCGGTGACCGGCGGGACGGCCGATGCGGGCGGGGCCGGTGACGAGCACCCGGACAGCATCGCGGCGGCCAGGGCGATCATGATCAGGGGGAGCTGAATGGTTCTCATCGACGATGTTCGAATCCAAAGAGCGGAGCGGAACGGGAAGGAGTAGAAGAGGGGAGCCCGGCTGCGGGCGGCGGGAGAAGCCGCGATGGGGGGCGCGTGCGCGGCCCGCAGCCGGGATTCAGAGCGTGGGCGTCACGACTGCGTGCGGCGACGCCGCACGAGGACGAGAGCGACCACGAGAGCGGCGAACAGCACGGCGATCCCGACGGTCCACGTCGTGAGCACCATCGCGTCGCGATCGGCGGCGTAGCCCGCTGTACCCGAGTTGACCCCACCCGGATCGGTGTGCGCGGTCGTGACCTCCTGTGTCGCGAGGGCGAGGTTGGCGTCAGCCGCACTCCCCCAGGCGTACACGATCGTCAGCGTGCCATCCTTGATCGGCACGTCCGCCGGTCCGATCACCGGAGCGGTGGTGCCTGCCAGAGCGACCGACGCCGACACGGTCGAGGCGGGCAGCACGAGGCTCGCCTCATTCGGGTTGGTCAGCCCCGAGATCACGGGCGCGCCACCCGCGATGATGTCGACCGCGGGCGCCGCGGCCACGTGGCGCACCGTCAGTCGACCCTGGCCGGCCGGCGTCGCGCTGATGTCGTTGCTGAACGCAGTGACAGTGGGATTGCCGTCCGCATCGAGGTGAGCGACGGCCGTATAGCTCGCGCCCGCCGCGAGGCTGACGGTCACCGGGCCGAGCACCGGAGCGCTCGCGTCGGGGGCGTCGGCCGCCGTGATCGCGACGACATGGTCTCCGGCGGGCACGTCGAGGGGCCCGGCGAGGGTACCCGGCGCGAAGTCGTCCAGAGTGAGCGCTCCGTCGACGTACACGTCGACGGTGAGGCCCGGGATGGCGTGGAGAACGGACAGATCCGCACTGGTCGACGAGATGGCCTGAGCGGGGGCGACGAAGCCGACCGCCGCCACGATTCCGGCCGCGAGGCCGAGAGTGAGTGTCTTGCGCACGAGTTCCTCCTTCAGCGAGCGGCCGATCCGCCCGTCATGGAGTTCTTCCCCCCGATCGGATGATTCGGATGCAGGTGGATGCAGATTCTTCAGTGGCACTTCACGGCGGCCCAGGGTCCCGGCGTAGGGTCGGTGCCATGAGCGAAGTCATCATCACCGTCCGCGGCGAGCACGAGACGCGCATCGCACCGGAAGAGGGTGTCGCGCGCGTCACGGTCAAGGCCGAGGGGCCCCAACGCGGCACTGTCGTCGAGCGCATCGCGGCACTCGTGTTGCCTCTCCGCGACGACCTGAGCGCCCGCGAGGAGCAGGGCACGATCGTCGACTGGTCGAGCCAGCGCACCGCCGTCTGGGCCAACCGCCCGTGGAACAACGACGGCAAGCAGCTCGCCCTGGTGCACTACGCGACGGTCGAGATCACCGCGACCTTCACCGACTTCGCCGCGCTCTCGTGGTGGGTGAGCGACGTCGCCGAACGCGAGGGCGTGCAGGTCGACGGCGTGACGTGGCGCCTCACGCCCGGCACGGCGAAGCAGACCGAAGCGGATGTCGCGACCCAGGCCGTACGCGTCGCCGTCGACCGCGCCACCGCCTATGCCGGGGCGATCGGGCTGACCGCGATCACACCGCTCGAGATCGCCGATCTCGGACTGCTCACCCATGGCGCACCTGACGGCGGCGGCGCACCGGCCCCGAAGATGCTGCGGGCCATGGCGATGGGGGTCATGGACGGCTCCGCACCCGCCGTCCAATTCCAGCCCGAAGACATCGTCGTCACGGCCGCGGTCGAGGCGCGGTTCATGGCGCGCTGAGCCCGGAGAGACGGGATATCTTTACTCGATGAGCTCCGCGAGCGTACGCCTGGGGATCGCGGAGCGACTTTCCCGCATGATCTCACTCCCGACCGTGTCGGCCGAGCTCGAGCAGCGCGGGCACGCACCGTTCGACGAGTTCGTCGCGCTCCTGGCTGAGCTGTATCCGCTCACCCACGCACACCTCGAACTCGAACGGCACAGCGAGTTCGGTCTGCTCTTCCGCTGGAAGGGCCGGCGCACAGCATCCGACGGCCCGCTCCTCCTGATGGCGCACTACGACGTCGTTCCAGTCGACGAGAGCGATGACTGGACGCACCCGCCGTTCGAGGGGCGCATCGCCGATGGCTCGGTGTACGGGCGCGGGGCACTCGACGACAAGGGCCCGCTCATCGTGATCCTCGAGGCGGTCGAGAACCTCCTCGCCGACGGATTCGTGCCCGCGCGCGACGTCTACCTGTCGTTCGGCGGCAACGAGGAGACGTACGGATCGGCCGCGCAGGAGATCGCCGCTTCCCTCCGCTCTCGCGGCATCGTGCCGTGGCTCGTGGTCGACGAGGGCGGCGCGGTCGTCGACTCGCCGCTGCCGTTCGTCTCCGGGCGCGCCGCGATGATCGGCGTCGGCGAGAAGGGTGTGCTGACCGTCACCCTCACCGCCCGCGGCGAGGGTGGACACCCCTCTGCTCCCCCGCCGCTGACCGCCGTCCGGCGCATCGCGCGCGCCATCGATCGTCTTGACGCCGCGACCTTCCGCCCGCGCGCACCGAGGGCGATCACTCGGATGCTGTCGCAGTTCGCCGGCGAGACTTCAGGCCCCGCACGGCTCCTGCTGCGCCTCCTCGGCGCCGTCCCGCCCCTCACCGCGCAGGTCTTCGCCCGCCTCGGCGGCGAGCCGGCCGCCCTCGTGCGGACGACCGTCGCGGCGACGATGCAGTCGGGCGGAACGGCCGCCAACGTCCTGCCGTCGCAGGCATCCGCGATCCTCAACCTGCGGATCGCGCTCGGCGAGACCGTCGCGGGAACGCTGCGGCGCGTTCGGCGACGCATCCGCGATCCGCTCGTCGTGGTCACCGCCACCGAGTCCAGTGAGCCCTCGCCCGAATCGCCCACCGACAACGCGCAGTTCGCGCTGCTGGCCGAGGCTCTCGGAGCCTCGCACCCCGGCATCCCCGCCGTCCCGTACGTGATGATGGCCGCCACCGATTCGCGCCACTTCCACCGCTTCTCGCCCGCCGTCTACCGCTTCGCACCCCTCGAGATGTCGAACGCGCAGCGCGCGTCGATCCACGGCGTCGACGAGAGCGTGGAGATCGTCGCGCTCGAACGCGGCGAGAAGTTCCACCGAGCTCTGATCGAACGCCTGCTCTGATCGAACGCCTGCCTCGATCGAACATCTGCGCTGACCAAGCGGATACAGTGATCGCACCCGATTTCACCCCGTTCGAAGGAGAACGATGACGCGCGCCAAGACTCTGGGTGCCCTCGCGAGCGTCGTGGGCTTCCTCGCCTTCGTGGAGTTCACCAGCGGCATCCTCCAGGGCTACTACACGCCGATGCTGACGAACATCGCACGCAACCTCGGCATCCACGACGCCGACGTCAACTGGCTCGAAGGCACGCAGCTCATGCTGTCGGCGCTGGTCGTGCCGGCATTCGCGAAGCTGGGCGACATGGTCGGTCATAAGCGGATGCTGTTGATCTCGACCGTGATCACGGCGGCCGCCTCGCTCGTGCTGCCGTTCACCGACGTCTTCGCGGTGTTCCTCGTCGCGTGGGCGCTGCAGGGCTTCTACGTGGTCTGGCTGCCACTGGAGATCGCGCTGATCTGGTCGCGCTCGCGCTCGATGACCGGGCGATCGAGCATCACGGCGCGTGCCGCCGGACTTCTCGTCGCCGCTCTCGAAATCGGCGCGATCACCGGAGCGCTCGTCGGCGGGGCACTGGTCGACTCGCTGCCGCTGACCGTCGTGCTGCTGGTCCCGGCGATCGCTGTCACGGTGTGCTTCTTCGTCATCTGGTTCGGGGTGAGAGAATCGCCTGCCCCTACCGGCGGCCGCCTCGACACCGTCGGGCTCGTCCTCATCTCGCTCGCGCTGCTGTCGCTCACGGGCGGTCTCAGCTTCTTGCGCCTCAATGGCGGCGGCGACCTGCTGGCGTGGTCGCTCGTGGCCCTCGGCGTGCTCCTGGTCTGGCCCTTCGCGGTCTGGGAACTGCGCCACGACGACCCGCTCATCGATGTGCGCATGTTCCGCTCGCCCGCCCTTGGGCCGGTGTTCCTCACGGCCGGGCTCTTCGGGGTGAGCGTGCTCGGCGCGCAGGCGCCGCTGTCGACCTTCGCCCGCACCGACCCCGCCGTCTACGGATACGGGCTCGGGACCACCGGTTTCGCCACCTCCCTGATCATCGGCGTCTACCTCGTCGCGATGATCGTCGGCGCGCTCGTGTTCCCGACGGTCGCCCGGCTCGTCACGCCGCGCGTGACGCTGATGGGCGCGTCCGTGCTGGTCGCGATCGGCTTCCTGCTGTTCCTGCCCTTCCACGACAGCTATGTGCAGCTCATCACGAACATGGTGATCGTGGGCCTCGGCTCCGGTGCGCTGGTCGCGGCGCTCCCCGCCGCCGCAGCATCCGCTGCTCCCCCGACGCAGACGGGGGTCGCCACCGGGCTGACCAATTCGGTCAAGACCGTGGGCGGCGCGATCGCCTCGTGCGTCTTCGGCATCGCGCTGATCAATCACGCCGCAGGCGGTGCCACCGAAGGCACGGCCGGCTCGCTTTCGGGCTACTTCACCGTGTGGCTCGTGTGCGGTCTCACGGCGCTCGCCGCCGCCGTGCTGCTCGCGTTCGTGCCGAAGCAGGCGTTCACCGACAAGGCCGTGGCCGAGGCTGAGAGCCAGCCGGCGGTTCCGTAGATCGAAGCCTCAGTCGCCGAGGCGATTCTTCGAGCGCATGGCGCGCTCAGCTTCGCGCTTGTCCTGCCGTTCGCGCAGCGTCTGGCGCTTGTCCCACTCGTGCTTGCCCTTGGCGATCGCGATCTCGACCTTGGCGCGCCCGTCTGAGAAATAGAGCTTCAACGGGACCAGCGTGTAGCCGCCTGCGGCCACCGCGTGCGAGAGTTTGATGATCTCGTCCTTGTGCAGCAGCAGCTTGCGCGTGCGCTTGGTGGCGTGGTTGGTCCAATGGCCCTGCGAGTACTCCGGGATGTGCACGGCATCCAGCCATGCTTCGCCGCCATCGATGTAGGCATAGCCGTCCGAGAGGTTCGCGCGGCCCTGCCGCAGCGACTTCACCTCGGTGCCGGTCAGCACCAGTCCGGCCTCGTACGTCTTCTCGATGTTGTACTCGTGGCGCGCGCGACGATTGGTCGCGACGACCTTCTCCCCGCGTTCCTTGGGCATGACGACTCCTTGTCGGCGCCGCCACCTCGAGGTGTCCGAGGGCGCGGCAGCCCACCAGCATACAACGCGGTGCGGCTTTCGCTGCCGCTCAGGCCCGCAGCCACCGCCGGATCGCGAATCCGGCCGAGAGTGCGGCCAGGACGATCCCCAGCCCGATGATCACCGGGACGACGATCCACGCATCCCCGACGCTCACCCACGTGGTGACGAAGTCGATGCGAGTGCTCAGGTAGCCGTCCACCCCGAAGTGCACGCCCAGCAGGATGGCCGCGCTGGCGAGGACCGAGCCCACGAAGGCGGCGATCACGCCCTCGAGGATGAACGGGGTCTGGATGAAGCGGTTGGATGCTCCGACCAGGCGCATGATGCCGATCTCACGCCTGCGGGCGAAGGCCGAGAGCCTGATGGTCGTCGATATCAGCAGCACCGCCGCGATGAGCATGAGCGCGGCGATGCCGACCGCGATGTAGGTGGCGACGGTCAGCGCCGAGAACAGCGGATCGAGGTACTGCAGCTGGTCTTTGACCTCTTCGACCCCGGACGTGCCGGAGAACGCTTCGACGATCACGTTCGACTTCCCCTGGTCGACGAGGTTGATCCAGTACGTCTGGTTGAACTGATCGGCGCTGAGGATGCCGGCGTAGTCGCTCCCGAGCAGAGTCAAGGCGTTCTGGTACGCCTCGTCACTGCTCTCGAACCGCACGTCGCGGATCAGCGGCGCCAACGCAGGGCCGTCGAGCTTGGCCTGCACCTCGGCGAGTTGATCCTGCGTCGCGGCACCCCCCGCACACGTGTCGGTCGTGGAGGTCGCGGTGCACATGTAGACCGCGACCTGGGCGCGATCCACCCAGTACCCCCGCATCGCGCCGATCTGCATCTGCATCAGGATCGCGGCGCCGACGAACGTGAGCGACACGAACGTGACCAGCACGACGGAGATCACCATCGAGGCGTTGCGGCGGAGGCCGGTGAAGGCCTCGCCGAGGATGAGCCCGAACCTCATGACGTGGGCCCCACTCCGTGGTCTTCGTCCGCGTCGCCGCCCAGCCCGAGGCGGTCGGCGACGCCGAGGTCGGCGAGGTCGAGTTCGGGCAGGTCGACGAGCGGGATCGGCTGCGAGAGCGGGTGCGCGGGTTCTGCGGTCGGCTTCGCCGCGGGTGCGGATGCTGTCGCCAGAGCCTGCGCATGGGCGGCGGCTTCTGCATCCCGAGCCTGCTGCGCGATGTTGTTCACGGCCATGTCGTGCACCGCCGCGTCGGCCGCCTCCTCGGCGGCCTCGACCGCCGCCGCGACGGCCGCGGGCGCGACGGCCCCGTCTTCGCTGACCTCGCGCTGCACCTCGAGCACGGCGGTGAGAGCGGCGAGGGCCGCCGCGCCCTTCACCGGCTCGGGCGCGAGGCTCGGCAGCCCGGATGTGTCGCCGTATCCGCCGTGCCGTTCATCGCGCACCATCTCGCCGCGGCTGAGCTCGATCACGCGCCGCTGCATCTGGTCGACGAAGCCGGCCTCGTGCGTGGCCATCACAACGGTCGTCCCGCCCGCGTTGATGCGGGCTAGCAGCTGCATGATGTCGACGGACGTGCCGGGGTCGAGGTTTCCGGTGGGCTCGTCGGCGAGCAGCACCTGGGGGCGGTTGACCAGCGCGCGGGCGATCGCCACACGCTGCTGCTCGCCGCCGGACAACTCGTGCGGGAAGCGCTTCTCCTTGCCGTCGAGCCCCACCAGGGCGAGCACCTCTGGCACCGCCTGCCGGATGAAGCCCCGGGATGACCCGATCACCTGCAGCGTGAACGCGACATTCTGGAACACCGTCTTGGTGGGCAGCAGCCGGAAGTCCTGGAACACCGCTCCGATGTGGCGACGGAAGTAGGGGACCTTGCGGTTGGAGAGCGTGCGCAGGTCGCGGCCGAGCACGACGACGCGCCCGTCGCTCGGATTCTCCTCGCGCAGAATGAGCCGCAGGCACGACGATTTGCCCGACCCGGAGGGCCCGACGAGGAAGACGAACTCCCCGCGCTGCACCTCGAAGTCGACATCGTCGAGTGCGGGCTTGGCCGTGCCGCGGTAGCGCTTGCTGACGTTCTCGAACCTGATCATGGCTCAACGAGCCTAAGTGCGGGCTCGATCGGGGCCACGAGCGACACCCGGCAACGGCATCCTATGAAAGCCGTATGCGCGACCGGGGATTTCAGTCGTCGGTCGGGCGCTTGCGCCAGCGGATGCCCGCCGAGATGAAGCCGTCGAGGTCGCCGTCGAACACGGCAGTCGGATTGTTGACCTCGTAATCGGTGCGGAGATCTTTGACCATCTGATAGGGCGCGAGCACGTAGGAGCGCATCTGGTCGCCCCAGCTGGCGGTGATGTTGCCCGCGAGGTCCTTCTTGATCGCCGCCTCCTGCTCTTTCTGGAGGATGAGCAGGCGCGACTGCAGCACGCGCATCGCGGCGGCGCGGTTCTGGATCTGCGACTTCTCGTTCTGCATCGACACGACCGTCCCGGTCGGGATGTGGGTCAGGCGCACCGCGGAGTCGGTCGTGTTGACGGACTGACCGCCGGGGCCGGAGGAACGGAAGACGTCGACGCGCAGGTCGTTCTCGGGGATCTCGACCTCGACCGCCTCGTCCAGGAGCGGGATGACCTCCACCGCGGCGAACGAGGTCTGGCGTTTGCCCGCGGAGTTGAACGGGCTCATGCGGACGAGCCGGTGGGTGCCGGCCTCGACGCTGAGCGTGCCGAACGCGTACGGCGCGTCGACCTCGAACGTCGCGGATTTGATGCCCGCCTCTTCGGCATAGGACGAGTCCATGATCGTGACGGGGTATTTGTGCTGCTCGGCCCAGCGCAGGTACATGCGCAGGAGCATCTCGGCGAAGTCCGAGGCATCCACTCCCCCGGCGCCTGCGCGGATCGTGACGACCGCGGGGCGCGCGTCGTACTCGCCGTCCAGGAGCGTCTGCACCTCCAGCTGCCCGATGATCGCGCCCAGGTCAGTGAGCTCCTTGCGCGCCTCGTCGGCCGACTCCTCGTCGCCCATCTCGTTCGCGAGCCCGACCAGAACCTCCAGGTCGTCCAGACGGCTCTCGATGCTCTGGATGCGGCCCAGTTCGGACTGCCGGTGGCTGAGCGCACTGGTGACCTTCTGCGCGGCATCCGGATCGTCCCAGAGGTCGGGGACACCCGCCTCCTCGCTCAGCCGGGCGATCTCGGTACGAAGCCCCTCGACGTCGACCACCTCGCGGATATCGGCGAAAGTGGAGCGCAGCGCCTGGATGTCGGCGGACAGATCGAGTTCGAGCATGGCTTCCCCAGACTAACGTGGATGCACGTGACCGATCGCCGGAATGCAGGCCGCCCGAATGCAGGCGGGGCCGCCGGCATTCTGTGGCGGTTCGGTCCGATGATCTACGGCCCCACCGTGCTGTTCGCACTCGGCGAAGGGGCGATCATCCCGCTCCTGCCCGTGATCGCCGAACGGCTCGGTGCCGACATCGCCATGGCGGCGCTGGTCGCCTCGGCGCTCGTGGTCGGCCAGCTGATCGGCAATCTGCCTGCAGGCTGGGCGGTCGCCCGCATCGGCGAGCGCTACACGCTCGTCGCCGCCGGAGTGCTCTCGATCGTGGGCACGATGGGCATGGTGTTCGCGGCGAGTGTGGCGATGCTCGCGGCATCCGTCTTCGTCATCGGATTCTGCACGGCCGCATTCGGCCTGGCTCGCCACGCCTTCATGACGACCCGCGTGCCGATCGCGTTCCGCGCGCGTGCCCTGTCGCTGCTGGGCGGCACGTTCCGCCTCGGGGTCTTCGTCGGACCCTTCATCTCGGCCGGACTGATCGGCGTGTTCGGCGACACGACGGCGTCGATCTGGTTCTTCACGTGTTGCCTGGTCGCGACGGTCGTGCTCGTACTGGTCGCGCCCGACCCGGAGCAGCGGCTCCAGGCCGAGGAGCGCGCACGGCGGATCTCGGATGCCGCGGCCGCCGGTGAGACGGTCGACACGGGTGAGCCGATCACCGGCGCAGTGCCCACGCCACCCCGCCGGGGCGTCTTCCGCACGATGTGGGAGTACCGGGTCGTGCTCTCGCGGCTGGGGCTGGCCGCGGCATCCCTCTCCGCCGTCCGCTCGGCACGCCAGGCGGTACTGCCGATCTGGGGCGTATCGATCGGGCTGGATGCGCAGACCCTCGCGCTCGTCGTGGGCATCTCGGGCGCGATCGACTTCGCGCTGTTCTATGCGAGCGGCCAGGTGATGGATCGATTCGGCCGGCTGTGGGCCGCCCTGCCGGCGATGATCCTGATGGGTCTCGGATTCCTCGCCCTCTCATTCACGCACGACCTGCCGCAGTCGGCGATGTGGTTCGCGCTGTTCGCCGCCGTGCTGGGCGTGGGAAACGGGCTGTCCAGCGGCATCCTCCTCACCCTCGGCGCCGACGTCGCGCCACACCAGAACCCCGCCCCGTTCCTCGGGTCGTGGCGCACGCTGTCGGACGCCGGCGGTGCGGCCGCGCCCCTGCTCGTGTCGGGCATCGCCGCCCTGTCGACTCTGGCGATCGCGACCGGCGCGATCGGGGTCATCGGGCTGGTCGGCGCCCTCGCGTTCGTGCGCTGGGTGCCGCGGTTCGTGCCGCGGGTGCGTCCCGAGGTGAGGACGGAACCGTCTCAGCCGCCGAGATCGGCGGACCAAGACCTCAACTCGTAGCCGGCATCGTCGATAGCCCGCTCGACCGCGGTGCGAGAGAGCGGCGCGTCGTGGGTCACCTGCACCCGACCGGACGCGACATCCACCCGCACGTCGGCCACCCCGTCCACCGCGGCAAGCTCCGCGGTGACCGCTCGCTCGCAGTGCGCGCACGTCATTCCGTCGACCCAGAACTCGAGTTCCGCCATCGTCACACCTCGCTGTCTTCCGACCCAACTCTACAACAGGTAGTTTTGCCGTGGCGCCTTCCGCTACTACGCTCAACACTACGAGTTGTAGAACTAAGAAGGATGCTGATGGTCACCGATCCGGCTGCGCAGTGGGCGTTCACTGTCGTATTCGGGGCATTGGCCCTCTATTCGCTGTACCGGATCGTCGCCGACCGGACGAGACCCCTGCAAGCAGTCGGACAAGGGTTTCACGTGGTGATGGCGGCCGACATGATCGCGATGCCGTGGGCGTGGTGGGCGGCGATCCCGGCGGGGTTGCAGATCGTCGTGTTCTCCGCCGGCGCAGCATGGTTTCTGGTGCTTCTCGTGCTGCAGGTTCGGCGCGTGATCTCCCGCCGGATGCTGGGTGGGCACGGGCCCTGGCACCAGGTCGCACACGCGGTGATGATGATCGCGATGGTGTGGATGGTCGCCGCCATGGCCCCGATGGTCGGCACTTCCCAGAGCGACCCGATGCCGACGTCCGGGCATTCGCACGCCGCGCTCTCGGGAACCAGCGCGGCGATCGGGATCGCCGCCACCGCCGCGCTGCTGATCATCGCGGTGGTGCTGGTCGTCGAGTTCATCGACTGCGTCCGTGGTCCGGCACGCACCTGGCGAGGACACACCGGTGACGTCGCCTCCGGCGCGGTCATGAGTTTCGGAATGGCGGCGATGTGCTGGCTGATGCTGGCCGCCTGATTTCCGCCCTTGTCGTCCACCACCTCTGGTGGCAACAGAAAGAGAGAGAAGAAACGATGCACTCACGCACCAAGAGGCGTCCCCTGCTCGTCGGCGGCGCTGCCGTCCTCGGCGCAGTCGCGCTCACCTTCGCCGGCGCCACCGCCGCGAGCGCACACGTGACGATCAGCCCGAACACCGACGAGGCCGGCGCGTACGCGATCCTGACGCTGAGCGTTCCGCACGGCTGCGATGGGTCGCCCACGACATCGGTCTCGATCCAGATTCCCCAAGAAATCAACGCTGTCACCCCGACCCGCAACAGTTTCTATTCGGTGGAGAAGGTGAAGGAGACCCTGGCGACTCCGCTCACCGACAGCCACGGCAACCAGGTCACCGAGCGTGTCGCGCAGATCGTCTACACGGCCATGACCCCGCTGCCGGCCGATCAGCGCGACGCGTTCGAGCTGTCGGTGCAGCTGCCCGAAGACGCCGCGGGTACCACGCTGTACTTCCCCACCGTGCAGACCTGCGAGCAGGGCGAGACGAGCTGGGTGCAGATTCCCGCCGACGGTCAGGCGGAGGACGACCTCGAGCACCCGTCTCCCGCTGTCGCGGTCGTCGCGGCGGCCGCCGCGTCGGACGAGACGACCGCAGACACCGCATCCATCGAGACGACGGCCTCCGACACCGCCGCACCGAGCGACGGCGGGCAGACCCCACTGCTGATCACGTCGCTGGTGGTCGGCGCGCTGGGGCTGGTCGTCGGAGCGACCGCGCTCTTCCGAAGCCGCAAGAAGGCATGACTCGGGTCGTCGCCGGGAAACACGCGCCGCGCATGCGCCGCCGAGCACTCGCTGTGCTCGCGGTCATGCTCGGAGTGCTGCTCGGCGTGGGATCCGGGGCGCTGCCTGCCTCGGCCCACGCCGAGTTGCTGAGCACCACGCCCGCCGACGGCGCTGTGCTCGAGAAGGCCCCCGAGAGTGCGGAGCTGAGGTTCAACGAACCCGTCCAGCTCATCGAGGGTGCCATCCAACTGTTTCCCGGCGACGGCAGCATGCCCATCGTGCTCGATGCCCGCACCGTCGATTCGACCGTGACCGCCGACCTGCCGCATGACCTCGCCGACGGCTCCTACGTGATCGGCTACCGAGTGGTCTCCGTCGACGGGCACCCCATCGGCGGTGGCATCACCTTCCGCATCGGCCAGGGCGCCGAGACCGCCACGACGCCGAGCGCGGCCGGCTTCGGCACCACACCGGCAGAGACCGACACAGCCGTCTCGGTGCTGACAGTGCTGCAATACCTGGGACTGCTCGTCTTTTCGGGCCTGTTGTTCTTCGACCGGATAGTTCTTCGCCGCCGCGAAGCGGCGGACCGAGGCTTTCTCAGACTCGTCACTGCCGCGTTCGGTGTCGCCGCCCTCGCGGCGGTGCTCCTCGTCCTCGCATCCGCGTTGCGGGTCGTAGGCGGGCACCTGGCGGACGTGTTCTCGCCATCGACCTGGCTGCCCGGGATCCTGTGGCAGCCGGTCGCCGCGGCGCTGATCATCACCGGAGCGGGGCTGTTCGCGGTGCTCCTCGTACGCCGACCCACGGGGGCAGGTTGGGTGGTCGTCGCGGCCGCGGCCGTGGCAGTCGTCACGCCGGTGCTGGTCGGCCACACCCAAACCGTCCAACCGGGCTGGCTCGTCATCACTGCCGACCTCGGTCATCTGCTCGCCGGAGCGTTCTGGGCGGGCGGAGTGGTCGGACTGCTCCGCTACCTCGCCGCCGCACGACCCGGGGCGGCCGGCGCCGAGCCGCGCATCGACCCCGTGGTCGCCGCGCGCGTCGCGGTGCGCTTCTCGCGATTCGCCCTCGCGAGCGTTGTCGTGCTCGCTGTGTCGGGCACGATCATGGCGGTGCTCATCATCGGGTCATGGGATGCAGTCCTGGGCACCGGATACGGTCGGACGCTGCTGCTCAAACTCGGAATCGTCGCCGCCGTCGTGGTGCTCGCCGCCTGGAACCGCACCCGCCTGCTGCCGCGGATCACCGCGCGCCCCACTGCTGCGCTGCAATGGACGAGCCTGCGCCGCATCCTCAGCTACGAAGCCGCTCTGCTGATCGCGGTGATCGCCATCACCGGGTTCCTCACCAATTCCAGCCCCTCGCACGATCACAACAGCTCTGCCGCCGCGCCGGTGGCCGCCGACACCACGGTGCACGCCGAATCTCAGGGACTCACGGTCGACGGCAGGCTGAGCCCCACCACCGCCGGACAGAACACCCTGTCGTTCCGGCTCGAGTATGACGGCGCACCGGTCGCGATCGACGAGATCGACGTCTCAGCGCGCCTGCCCGCCCAGCAACTCGGCCCGTTCGAGGCGGCGATCCGGCTCGATTCCGCCACCGGCGACTACCAAGCCGTCCTAACGACACCGATCTCCGGTGAGTGGCAGCTGCAGATCACAGCCCGCGTCGACGAGTTCACCCAGCCGATCGCGATCATCCCGATCACGATTCCCTGAGTCAGATCCGGCTCGCGACCCGGCCCTTCTTCTGCACATCACCGCAGCGCGGTGCGGCTCGTCGCAGTCGCCTCCAGCGGTACGCCCCCGGGCACGAACAGCGTGATCACCGGCGGGTGCCACGTCGTTGCGACCGTAACGCGCGCCGAGACGCCGTCCGGAGTCGCCGCCGACACGAGCACCGCCCCACTTCCGGCATCCTCGACCAGGGCGGCGGCTTGGGCCTGCACGCCCGTGTCGGTCAGGTCGGCGCGCGGCTGGCCGGCGGCATCCATCGCAATCGTGAAGCCGTCCGCACCCGCGAGTGCCGCAGCATCCGCGAGCGAATCGAGACGCTTCTGCTCGAGGTAGAGGCTCGTCGCATCGACGCAGATGAGCACTGCCGCGAGGGCCAGCACGGCATAGCCGATCGTGAGCAGCAGGATGCTGCCCTCATCGTCGGCCGCGATGGAGCCGGCCGCGACCCGAGCGCGGAAGCGGCGCACGATCGCGATCACGGCACACCCCAGAACCGCGACACCTTCTGCACCGCCGATGCTTCGATCGGCACCAAAGCCAGTCGATCGAGCCCCAGGATCGGAGGAACGAGCGGCAGAGCGACCCTTGCGGAGAGCGTGACGACGAGCGTCGCGCCGGCCTCGGGGCACGTGGCGCCGGCGGGTCGGCACGACACCTCGATCTTCAGGGAGTCGGGGTCGAGTCCGTATTCGTCGACGACGGCGGCAAGCACCTGGCGCGCCCGCGCGTCCGCAGTCGAGGCATCCGGTGCGCTCGACACCGATCGCGCGATGTGACGCGCGCCGGCCTCGACGCCGAGCGACTGCCCTTGGATGAGCCCGAGCGACACGATCAGGTACACGACGGGGACGAGCAGAAGCAGACCCACGACGATGAACTCGAGGGCGGCCGAACCCGCCTCGCCGAGGCCGCTCCCCTCGCCCGGCTCGTGGTCCGCGGTCTCAATCGAGGGATTCCACCGGCGCACGTGCGCTCACCTCCATCGTGCGCGGGATTCCGAGGAGCCCCACGAGAGGCAGTGTCGTACGCACCGTGACCTCGACGTCGCGGTGGCCCGCAGCATCCACCTCACGCACGGAGACATCCGAGGCGTACTCGGCACCCACAGCACGCGAGACGATGACCGCCGTGCGATCCGCGCCGTCGGCGAGAGACGTGTCGGCGAGCGCAGCGTGGAACGCGCCCTCGACTGCCGCATCGTGGACCACGTTGCGGACGTACACCGCCAAGCCGAACTGGAGCACCGCGAGAGTCACGACGGTCAGCAGCGCGCCGACGAGCACGAACTCGACGGGGCTCGACCCGGCGTCATCGTCGACGAGCGATCGGATGCTGCGCATCCGCTACAGACCGGACACCCGGGAGATCGCCTGCTGGAACAGGTCGGCCAGGGCTGGTCCGGCGAGCGCCCAGATCACGACCACCAGTCCCGCCGTCATGAGCGTGATCAGCACCCAGCCGGGCACGTCGCCCTGCTCGTCGCGGAGGGTGTCGCCCCACGCGGAGCGCATCCGGCTGCGCGCGCGGCCCGCCACCGAGTTCGTCATGTCATTCTCCTTCCGACCGCGAGCGGTCAACCGATCCCGAGCCGAAGCATGAAGATGCCGGGGAACACCGCGAACAGGACGCTCAACGGCAGAATCAGGAACACGAGCGGCACCAGCATGTAGATCTCCTTGCGCCCGGCCTGCTCGATGAGGGTGCGCTTCGCGTCCTCCCGCGCATCGACCGCCTGTGCGTGCAGCACCTGCGCCAGCGGCGCCCCGCGATCGATCGCCGCCACCAGATGGTCGACGCAGCGAGACAGCGGCGAGATCTGCAGGTCAGCGGCCAGCCGGGTCAGCGCCTCGGCGAGCGACGAGCCGGTTCCGACCGCGAGGACGACACCGCGCAGTTCTCCGGTGAGATCTCCGGCGCCGACCGCGCCGACGCGGCGCACCGAGTCCAAGAGACCTTCCCCGGCCGCGAGGCACAGGGCGAGGAACTCCAGCACGGTGGGCAACTCGTCCTGGATGCGCGTGACCCGCGCCCTCGCGGCTCGACTGAGGCGGAAGTCCGCCGCCATGGCGCCGACCACTCCGAGGATCGGCGGAAGGAGGACGGCCCCGGGCGAGAACCGGCCGAGCAGGGCGATCGCGATCAGCATCGCCCCACCGATCAGGAGGCCGCCGATCGCCCAGGCGAGCTGCGTGCCACGGAAGGCCGCGACATCCGCAGACCAACCCGCCTGCCGAAGGCGCCGGCTCGTGCTCTCCGAGCCGCCGAGCGCGCTCGCGAACCGGCGCTGCGCCGACCGCCACAGCGACGGCGCATCGAACCCGCCCACGCTCCCCCACGCAGTGGTGCCCCTCGGATCGGTCACATCCCGGATGTACGGCGCGATGCGGCGCGACAGGCTCGCGGAGCCCCATCGGGGCGCGAGCGACACCAGCAGGCACACGCCCGTGCCGAAGGCGGCGCCCAGCACGATCGCCGTCGCGAGCTGGCTCAGGGCGGACGCGCTCACCCGAACCACCTCCGCGGCTCGGGCAGGCGGCCGATCCGCAGCATGATGCGGAACGCGACCACCGAGACGAGGGCGCCGGCAACGATCAGCACGATGCCCTCAGGGCTGCCGTACGCCCGCGCGCCCTCCGGCCGCAGTGCGAGCATCGCGAGGATCACCCACGGCGCGATGACGCCGAGCACCGCGGCGCCGCGCACCCACGACTGCCGCGCCTCGACCTCGGATCGCAGTGCTGCCTCGGCCCGCACCGACGTCGACAGGGCCCGAAGCACTGTCGTCAGCTCCGTGCCGCCGACCTGCCGCGCCATGCGCAGAGTCTCGATGATGCGGTCCGCCACCGGGTCTGCGAGCGCATCCTTCAGATGTGCGGCGCTGGAGTCGAAGTGCCCGGATGCCGACAGGTCTCGCGCGAACTGCCCGAACGCGGGACGCAACGCCACCGGGGCCGATTCGGTCAGGCTGGCCACCGCATCCGGAAGCGCCATCCCCGCGCGTACCGACGCGATGAGCAGGTCGCACACGTCCGGCCACAGGTTGCGGCGCGCGCGGCGCACACGGGCGACCCGCGCGCGCAGCCAGGCGAGCGGGACGAAGCAGGCCGCGACGCCGGCGATGCCGGCGAGGATCGGCACGGGGATGAAGAGCCAGACGATCGCCGCGCCGAGCACTGCGCAGCCCGCGCTCGCGAACACGATGGCACGACCGGGGACCTGCCCGAGGCCGGCGGCCGACAGCAGCCGCTCGAGTCGGCTCGGGAGCGCCGCAGCGGCCGGCTTCACGCGCGGTGGCCAGAGCCACGGTGAGAGCGCGAGCAGGATGCCTGCCGCCAGCATCCCGCCGAGGACGAACGTCATGCCGCCGCCCACCTGTAGACCGACCGCGCGTCGATCGTGCCGGCGTCGACGCC
The DNA here is from genome assembly GCF_964244775.1 of uncultured Microbacterium sp. NCBI lineage: Bacteria > Bacillati > Actinomycetota > Actinomycetes > Micrococcales > Microbacteriaceae > Microbacterium > uncultured Microbacterium sp. The sequence goes on along the minus strand of NZ_CAXTJR010000001.1, from coordinate 343,802 downwards.
GGTGGGCTCGACGATCTCGACCACGCGGCGCCGGCCGTCGGGGTCTTTCGCACAGTGCGCGACGAGATGGACGGATGCTGCGACCGCCGGCAGCACGAACCCCGAATCGATGTTGCGGCCGGCCAGCAGAGGCAGGGCCGCGAGTTTGCCGAGCGCTTCGCGCGCGGAGTTGGCGTGGATCGTCGCGGCGCCGGGAACCCCGGTGTTCAGGGCGAGCAGCAGATCCAGCGCCTCCGCGTCACGGACCTCACCGACCACGAGCCGGTCGGGACGCATGCGCAGTGCCTCCTTGACGAGCCGGCGGAGAGTGATCTCGCCCGTGCCCTCCAGACTCGGCTGGCGCCCCTGCAGCGCGACGACATCGGACGCGTCCACCCCGAGTTCGAATGTCTCCTCGACCGTCACCAGCCGCGTTTCGGGCGGGCACTCGCCGATCAGCGCGGCCAGCAGCGTCGTCTTGCCGGTGTGCGTCGCCCCCGAGACCAGGACGCTCCGACCGGCGACCATCGCCGTGCGGAGGATGCGGGCGGCAGCGGGCTGCACGGATCCCAAGCGCACGAGGGCGTCGAGGTCGCGGAACGCCGGCAGGAATTTCCGGACATTCACCGACCAGTGCCGCCTGGTCACGTCGGGGATGACGACGTGCAGACGCGATCCGTCCGGCAGCGAGGCGTCCACGAAGGGCTGACTCAGATCCACGCGGCGACCGGTGGCGTGCAGCATCCGCTCGACGAGATCTCGCACCGCGGAATCCGTCAGCGTGAGCGGGACGCGCTCGGACCGGCCCGCGCGGGCGATGAAGATGCGGTCAGGGGCGTTGATCCAGAGCTCCTCGACCGTCGGATCGTCGAGGTAGACCTGCAGCGGGCCGTAGCCGGCCACGGCGGCCAGAACATCGCGCACGCACGACGCTTCGTCGTCGACGGTCGCGAGCCCGCGAGCCAGCGCGAAGTCGTTGTGCCTGCGGACCTCTGCGCGGGCGACCTGCGCCGCGACGTCGGGATGGCGGGCCGGATCGGTCTGTTCGGCCCGCAATCTCTCGCGCACCCGCTCGGTGACGACCGAGAGAGCGCTGGCCGGCGCGGACACGGGAGTCATCGCAGCATCCTCGCAAGAACGCTTCGACGGCCGCGGAAGTTATCCACAGCGCACGTGCCGAGCTACTGCGGCGCGGAGAGCCCCAGCACCGGGTAGAGGACGGCGAAGCCCGCCTGGAGGCCGCCGTTCAGTCCGTCGATGACGTGACCGGCACCCGGGATTTCTGTGTAGCTCACCGTCATACCGGCGTCTTCGGCCGCAGCCGACACCTTCTGCGCGGCAGGGATGAAACCGGGGTCGCTTCCGCCGACGGTGAACACGGCGGTCACTCCTTGGTAGGTGCCCTTACCGGCGGCGAGGATGTTCACGGTCTTGGAGGCGTCGAACTTCGCGGCGTCGCCGCCGTACACGTTCGTGGTGATGCCATCGACGTCTTCCGACCCGGGGAACTCCTCACCCGAGATGTCGAGGATGTTCTTGAAGACGCCGGGCTCTTGGGCGCCGTACTTGATCGCGCACCCACCGCCGTTCGAGTATCCGGCGATGACCCAGTACTTCGGATCCTGGATGATGGGCAGATTCTTCTTGGCCCAATCGACGACATCCGTCTTGATGTAGGTCTCCGCGTTGCCGAAGGCCTGAGAGTCGGCGCACGCCGGATCGCTGCCGTTTCCGATCTGATCGGCGACCACCACGATGGGGGCAAGACCCTTGTTCTTGGCCGCGAAGTCGTCGAGCACCGCACCGATGTAACTGGGATCCGGGTTGCCGGGGTAACCCATCATCATGATGACCAGCGGGAGTGCGGGGGCGTTCTCCACCTGCGCCGCAGGCGGAAGGTAGATGCCGGCGGGGCGCGCGTCGAAGCCTGATGCCGTCCCCGGGATGACCTGCGTCCCCTGAGTGCCCTTCTCCGGCATACCCGCCGGCGGCATCCACGTCTTGTACAACGGCCCCGCGTTGGTCTGCGAGGGCTGCGGGCTAGGAAGGGGGATCGCGTCACCCGAGACGATGCCGAAAATGCTCCCGAATGTCGCGTTCAAGCCGTAGAACGCGTTGATACCGATGATCCCGCTCAACGCGAACCAGATGATGGCGAACGCGGCGACGATCTTCCGCCACACCTTCGAGTCCCACAGGCTGACGACCGCGAGCCCGAGGGCGGCGAACGCCACGATCACCCAGACCCCCACCTCGTGCGGCAGCGGCGAACCCATCGCGTTCATCGCATTGACCAGCAGGTAGATCCCGAACCCGAGACCCGCGCCGACACCGATGCCGAGCACCGCCCTGAGCAACCATCGCGGCGTCACCTTGCGCGCGAGCAGCGTGATGATCAGCACGATCGAGAGGGCATACACGATCCATGGGACGGGTCCGTCGATGACGGGAAGTCTCCACAGAACGTCCAAGGCGTACTCCTACGGGCAGACAGAAGGAATGAATCACGCTATCGCCCCCCGCTCAGAATCACTCAACGCATCGTTCCAGGCGCCCTGGCCCTCAGACATCGCACAGGGTCGCACGTAGACTGATGGCACCCGCGGGAGTGGTGAAATTGGCAGACACGCAGGATTTAGGTTCCTGTGCCTCCGGGCGTGTGGGTTCAAGTCCCACCTTCCGCACGACGGAGGCTCACTCCCTCTTCTGACCGCCGACCCATTCGACCGACGGGAACACCTGTGCACCACATCGCTCTCATCCCCTGGCTCGACCCCGCGTCGATCATTCAGGACGCCGGCCCGTGGGCGCTGCTGGTCGTGTGCTTCATCGTGTTCGCCGAGACGGGTCTGCTGATCGGCTTCCTGCTTCCCGGCGACACCCTCCTGGTCATCTCGGGCCTGCTTTCCCACTCCACGACCGCACTCCCCCATGGCATCTTCGGGATCAGCGTCTGGTGGGTCGCTCTGCTCATCGCGCTCGCGGCGTTCGTCGGAGGCGAGGTCGGCTACTGGATCGGCCACAAGGGCGGCCCAGCGATCTTCGAGAAACGCGACTCCGGCCTGTTCAGCGTCAAGAACGTCGAGCGCACGAACGCGTTCTTCCTCCGCTACGGCGCCCTCGCGGTCATCTTGGCGCGCTTCGTCCCGATCGTCCGCACCTTCGCGCCCGTGGCGGCCGGCATCGGCCACATGAACTGGCGCAGGTACTCGCTGTACAACTTGATCGGGGCCGTACTCTGGGGCTTCGGGCTGACGATGCTCGGGTACGCGATCGGTTTCGTACCGGTGATCGCCGACCTCGTCACGAAGTACATCGACGTCATCCTCCTCATCGCGGTGGGCGGCACCGCCATCGTCACCCTGATCCACTACCTGAACGAGCGTCGCAAGATGAAGCAGGCACACGTCGAGGTCACCGACGAGCAGGCCGAAGCGCTCGTGCTCGACCCCGAGGTGTTCGAGCGCGGCCCCGAGCACCCCGACGCGCCGACCCGCACCGAGCCCCCGCGCACCTAGACAGGCGAACAGGAACGCGCGAGCGTCAGGAGGCCTTCGCGGCCTTCTTCGCCGGAGCCCGCTTCGCGGCGGGCTTGTTCGCGGCGGGCTTCTTCGCGGGGGCGGGTTTCGACGCGGGAGCACCCGCCGGCTCCTTCGCCGCAGACTTCGAAGGAGCGGATGCTGAGGCATCCGCTTTCCCCTCGCGTGCGGCGCGCGACCGCTCCACGCTCGCGCGCAGCGCTGCCATGAGGTCGATCACCTCGCCGCCGGTGTCTTCCTTTTCGTGGTCGGCGAACGTCTCAGAGGTGTCGAGCGCGTCGCCCTTCTCGATTTTGGCGTCGATGAGGGTGCGCAGCTCTTCCTGGTACTCGTCGACGAACTCGGACGGGTCGAAATCGCTCGCGAAGCTCTCGACGAGCGATGCGGAGAGTTCGAGCTCCTTCGCCGAGATCCGGACGCTCTCCTCCAGTGCGGGAAACGCCGCCTCGCGCACCTCATCTGCCCAGAGGAGCGTCTGCAGCACGAGCACGTCGCCACGCACCCGAAGCGCGGCGAGCCGCGTCTTCTGCCGCAACGAGAACCGCACGATCGCGGTGCGATCGGTCTGCTCGAGGGTCTTGCGCAGCAGCACGTACGCCTTGGGTGAGACCGAGTCCGGTTCGAGGTAGTACGCGCGGTCGAGGGTGAGCAGATCGACCTGCTCGGAAGGGACGAACTCGACTACGTCGATCTCGCGGCTCTTCTCGGCCGGGAGCGAATCGAGGTCTTCCTTCGTGAGCACGACGGTGCGCTCGCCGTCGTCGTACGCTTTGTCGATGTCGGCGTACGGCACGACCTCGCCGTCGATCTCGCAGATGCGCTGATACCGGATGCGTCCGCCGTCGGTGCTGTGCACCTGGTGCAGCGACACGTCGTGGTCTTCGGTCGCGCTGTAGACCTTCACCGGCACGTTCACCAGCCCGAAGGTCAGCGCGCCCTTCCAGATCGCTCTCATCACACCAGTACACACCGGTCACACCCGTCGCGGCTAGTCCACAGACACGCGCAACGGCAGGATGGGGGCATGGCAGCGGCGGGCGGAGGTGCGAGCGAGCAGCTCGTGCGCATCGGCGGCCGCCGCCTGCGCGTGACGAATCTGGAGAAGGTGCTGTATCCGGAGACGGGCACGACCAAGGGCGAGGTGATCGACTACTACACCCGTATCGCTCCCCTGCTGATCCCCCACGTGATCGGCCGGCCCGTGACCCGCAAGCGCTGGGTGGAGGGTGTGGGCACCGCGCAGCATCCCGAATCCGTCTTCTTCGCGAAAGACCTCGAACGCGGAGCACCCGCCTGGGTCAAGAGGATGCCGATCCTTCACTCCGGCGGAGCCAAGGACTACCCGCTCGTCGGCGATGTGCCCACGCTGGTCTACCTCGCGCAGGTCGCGAGCCTCGAACTGCATGTGCCGCAGTGGCGCTTCGCGCCTGACGGCGAGCGCGGCGACGCCGATCGCCTCGTGCTCGACCTCGACCCCGGCCCCGGGGTCGGGCTCGCCGAATGCGCGGTGGTCGCGAGCTGGGCGCGAACGATCCTCACCGACATGGGCCTCGAGCCGTACCCGGTAACCTCGGGCAGCAAGGGCATCCATCTCTATGCCGCGCTCCCGCCAGGGCAGTCGACCGAGGCGGCATCGGCCCTCGCGCACGAGCTCGCCAGGGCGATCGAGTCGGATCACCCCGACCTCGTGGTCAGCTCGATGAAGAAGACGGAGCGCACCGGCAAGGTGCTGATCGACTGGAGCCAGAACAACGGCGCCAAGACGACGATCGCACCGTATTCGCTGCGCGGCCGCGCGTATCCGACCGTCGCTGCCCCGCGCGCATGGGACGAGCTGGCCGACCCGCACCTGCGGCAGTTGTCGTTCGACGAGGTACTCGAGCGCATGGACGAGATCGGCGACCCGATGGAGGCGCTCGGCTTCCATTCCGGTGGTCGCGAGGCCGAGGTCGGGCCGCTGTCGGCCTATATCTCCAAGCGCACCGCGGGACGCACACCCGAGCCCGTACCGACGAATCCGCTCGGCGAGACCCCGCACGGTGAGAAGCCCACGTTCGTGATCCAAGAGCACCACGCGACCGCGCTGCACTGGGACTTCCGGCTCGAGCACGACGGTGTGCTGGTCAGCTGGGCGGTGCCCCGCGGCGTGCCGCACTCGTACACGCGCAACAACCTCGCGATCCAGACCGAAGACCACCCGATGAGCTACGGGTCGTTCGAAGGCGCGATCCCCGCGGGCGAGTACGGCGGGGGGTCGGTCACGATCTGGGACGACGGGCGCTACGACCTCGAGAAGTGGCGCGACGATGAGATCATCGCCACGCTCGAAGGTCGCCCGGGCGGTCCGCTCGGCCGCGTGCGGCTCGCCCTGATCCGTACGTCGGGCGACGGCGAGAAGTCGAGCTGGCTCCTGCACCGGATGAAGACGGATGCCGAGGGTCGCACGCAGCCGGATGGCATCGTCGTGCACGCCAGCCAGCAGGGCGACGAGCCCGACCCGCACGCCGAGGGCGGGGCATCCCCTCGCGGTGAGACACCACATCCGCGCCGAGACACCCCGCGTCACGTGCCGCCTCAGCGCGAAAGTGATGTCTCGCGATCGGTGGCCGCCTCTACAGTGTGGCCACCCCGGCCGGACGATCTGCGCCCGATGCTCTCGACGTCCTCGACGCCCGCCCTCGCCCGTGCGGCCGCGAGCCGGTGGAAGGGTGAGCCGTGGGTCGAGGCCAAGTGGGACGGCATCCGTGCGGTGGGCGTCTGGGACGGTGCGCGCCTGCGCCTGTTCGCCCGCAGCGGCAACGAGGTCACCCATCGCTACCCCGAGCTCACCGACATCGACCCCGGGTTCGGCGACACGCACGCGGTGCTCGACGGCGAGCTGGTCGCCCTCGAACCCGACGGGCGCCCGAGCTTCCCCCTCCTCCAGCTGCGCATGAACCTCGAGCGCTCCGGCGACATCGCCCGTGAGGCGCGGCGCACCCCCGTGCAGTACTACCTCTTCGACGCGCTCGTCCACGGCGACAGCGACCTCACGACGCTGGCCCTCCGCGAACGCCGTGAGGTGCTCGAGCGGATCGCCGCGGCATCCATTCCGGCCGTCGTCGTCCCGCCCGTCTTCGACGACGTGGATGCCGCACTCGACGCGAGCGACCGGCTGCGCCTCGAAGGAATCGTCGTGAAAGACCCGGGGTCGGCCTACCTTCGCGGCGGACGCTCGGAGGCCTGGCTCAAGGTGAAGATCACCCGCACCCAGGAGGTCGTGATCGCCGGCATCCGACCGGGCAAGGGCGGACGCAGCGGCACGTTCGGCTCACTGCTGCTCGGCATCCCCGGCCCGGACGGGCTGCAGTACGCCGGACGCGTGGGCAGCGGGTTCAGTGACTCGACGCTCGCAACGCTTCTGCACACGCTCACCCCGCTGCGCACGGATGAGAATCCTCTCGTCGGCGTGCCCGCCCTCGATGCGAGCGATGCGCTGTGGGTGCGGCCCGAGCTCGTCGGAGAGGTCGAGTTCGGCGAGTTCACGCCCGGCGGCATCCTGCGGCACTCCCGCTGGCGAGGACTCCGGCCCGACAAGTCGCCGTCCGAGGTCGTACGGGAAGACTGATCCGTCAGGCGTGCTGGGCGTCGTCGCGTTCGACGTAATCCGCCGGCTCGAGCTGGAACGTGCTGTGCTCGACATCGAAGTGGCTCTCGAGGCATCCCTGCAGTTCGCTCAGGATGCTGGCGGCCCGCCCATCGGCGAGCGCGGCGTCCTCCACGACGACGTGCGCGGTGAAGACGGGTGCGCCGCGGGTCAGCTGCCACACGTGCACGTCGTGGACGGCGACGACTCCCGGCGTCCCGAGGATGTGGGCGCGGATCTCCTGCACCTGCATGCCCTTGGGCGCGCCCTCGCTGAGCACCGACGCGACTTCGCGGAGCAGTCCGATCGCACGGGGCACGATCATCCCGGCGATCAGCAGCGACGCGATCGCGTCTGCCGGCGCCCACCCCGTCGTCACGATGATGATCGCGGCCACGATGACCGCGGCCGAGCCGATCATGTCGCCGAGCACTTCGAGGTACGCGCCGCGCACGTTGATGCTCGTGCGCTGCGCGGCACTGAGGAGCCACATCGCGACAGCGTTGGCGATCAGCCCGACGACTGCGACGACGAGCATCAGCCCACCGGCCACTTCGGCTTCACCCGGGTTGAGCAGGCGCAGCACCGCTTCGACGCCGATCCAGACCGACAGCACGATCAGGATCACGCCGTTCACCAGCGCGCCGAACACCTCGGCGCGCTGATATCCGAAAGTGCGCCGGTCGTTGGCGGGTCGTGCCGCGACGGTGCTGGCGATCAGTGCGATCACCAGGGCCGCAGCATCCGTGAACATGTGCGCGGCATCCGCAAGAAGGGCGAGCGAGCCCGAGAGCGCTGCTCCGACGACCTGCACGATCATCACGACAGACGTGATCGCGAGCGAGATCGCCAGCAGGCGGCGATTGCTCGCGCCGCGGATGCCGTCGGTGCTCGGCGCGTGATCGTGCATGGGGCAAGGCTAGAACGCTACGCAGGCGATCAGCCGGTTTCGCCCAAGTCGGGAATGAGTCCGATTCTCAACAGGTCGACGGACCCACGGCCCACGCCGAGTAGCGGAGCGCGAGGGTCAGAGCGTCGCGAGCAGCGGCGCGAGGGCGACGAACGCGCGCGACCGATGCGACGCCGCGTTCTTCTCCTCGGCAGACCATTCGCCGACGGTGCGCTCGGCATCGGGATGCTGGCCGTCGGGGATGAAGATCGGGTCATAGCCGAATCCGCCCGCACCTGAGGGTGCCGCAGCCAGCCGCCCCGGCCAGCGGCCCTCCACGACGTGCTCCATGCCCTCCGGCGTCACGACGGCGATCGTGGAGGCGAAGGATGCCGTGCGATGAGGATCGGCGATGTCCGAGAGCTGGTCCAGGAGCAGGGCGAGGTTGGCTCCGGCCTCCTTCGCGTGCCCCGCCCAGTACGCGGAGAAGACTCCGGGCGCGCCGCCGAGCACATCGACGCAGATGCCGGAGTCGTCCGCCAGCGCCGTAAGGCCGGTGTGCGCGGCCGCTGCCCTGGCCTTGATGAGCGCATTCTCGGCGAAGGTCACGCCGTCTTCGACGGGCTCGGGTCCGTCGTACCCGATCACCTCGAGGTCGGGGCGGGTCGCGGCGACGATCGCCTGGAACTCCTGAACCTTGTGCGGGTTGTGCGTCGCGAGGACGATGCGGCCCGGCATCCGCTACTCCCCTGCGCCGAGCGCCGCGATCTTGCCTAGCGCCGCAGCCTGGATCTCGCGCAGGTCGGCGCAGCCGGCGACGCCCAGCTCGAGCAGTGCGTCGAGCTCGCGCTTGTCGAACGGCGCGCCCTCGGCGGTGCCCTGTACCTCGACGAACAGGCCGCGTCCGGTGACCACGATGTTCATGTCGGTCTCGGCGCGGACATCCTCGACGTAGGCGAGATCGAGCATGGGCGCCCCGTCGATGATGCCGACCGACACCGCCGACACCGAGTCGATGAGCGTCGTCGCCTTCTGCGCGATGAACTTCTTCGTGCGGCCCCACTCGATCGCGTCCGCCAGCGCGACGTAGGCGCCGGTGATCGCCGCGGTGCGCGTGCCGCCGTCGGCCTGCAGCACGTCGCAGTCGATCACGATCGTGTTCTCGCCGAGCGCCTTCGTGTCGACCACGGCGCGGAGCGCCCGGCCGATGAGCCGCGAGATCTCGTGCGTGCGTCCGCCGATCCTGCCCTTCACGCTCTCGCGGTCGTTGCGGCTGTTGGTGGCTCGCGGCAGCATCGCGTATTCGGCGGTCACCCAACCCTTGCCCTTGCCGGTCAGCCAGCGCGGAACGCCGTTGGTGAACGACGCCGTGCACAGCACCTTCGTGCCGCCGAAGCTGATGAGCGCCGATCCCTCGGCCTGTGCGCTCCACCCGCGCTCGATCGTGATGGGGCGGAGCTGGTCGACGGTGCGGCCGTCCGCGCGGGTGAGGGGGGCGGTGTTCTCGGGCATGAATGTCTCTCGTTCAGGAGGTCGCGGGTGGGGGAAGCAGGAGCAGTGCGTCAGCCGCGCGGGCGCGGCAGTTCGATGGCGCCGGTCTGCACGAGCTGCACAGCGCTCACCTCGCGCCCCATGAGGCGGTGCGCGAGGCGCAGGAACTCGTCGGCGGAGTCGCCGGTCGCCTCGTAGACATGGGTGGCGACAGCATCCGCACCGGCGAGTAGATCGCGGCTGACCAGCTGTCGGTAGACGTCTTTGGCAGTCTCGGTGTCGCTGGAGACGAGCGAGACGTCGGGCCCCATCACGTAGCTGATCGCGCCCTCGAGGAACGGGTAGTGCGTGCAGCCGAGCACGAGGGTGTCGACGCCGGAGTGCCGGAGCGGCGCGAGGTATTCCTCGGCGACGGCCAGGACCTCGGGCGAATCGGTCACCCCGGCCTCGACGAATTCGACGAAGCGCGGGCACGCTCGCGCGAACACCGTCAGGCGGGCGTTGACCTCGAGCATGTCCTGGTAGGCGCCGGATCCGATCGTGCCGGCCGTGCCGATCACACCTATGCGACCGTTGCGGGTCGTCGACATCGCGGTGCGCACGGCGGGGCCGATCACCTCGACCACCGGTACGTCGTAGCGCTCGCGCGCATCACGGAGCATGGCCGCCGACGCGGTGTTGCACGCGATCACGAGCATCTTGACGCCCTGATCGACGAGCGAGTCGAGGATCTCGAGCGAATAGCGCCGGACGTCGGCGATCGGCTTCGGGCCGTACGGCGAGCGCGCCGTGTCGCCGATGTAGAGCAGCGACTCACGCGGAAGCTGTGCCGAGATCGCCCGGGCGACGGTCAGGCCGCCCACGCCGGAGTCGAAGATCCCGATCGGCGCATCGTCCACGATCACCCAGCCTACCCGCGACGACATCGCCGACCGGCGCGGTCGGGTGCGTCGCTCAGTAGGCTCGCTGCATGAGCGCGCAGAGCCCGCAGAGCACCGCCTTCCACACCGACCAGTACGAGCTGACGATGCTCGACGCGGCGCTGCGCGACGGCACCGCCGCACGTCGCTGCGTCTTCGAGCTGTTCGCCCGGCGCCTGTCGGCCGGCCGGCGCTTCGGCGTCGTGGCCGGTACGGGGCGCCTGCTGAGCCTCATCCGCGACTTCCGCTTCGGCGATGACGAACTGCGCTTCCTGCGCGACAACCGGATCGTGGATGCTGCGACCATCGACTACCTCGCCGGCTACCGCTTCACGGGGTCGATCGCCGGCTACCGCGAGGGCGAGCTGTACTTCCCCGGCTCACCCATCCTCACCGTGGAGGGGACCTTCGCCGAGGCGGTGATCCTGGAGACCCTCGCACTGAGCGTGCTGAACCACGACTCTGCCGTCGCGACGGCCGCCGCGCGCATGAGCATCGCCGCCGGTGATCGGCCCCTGGCCGAGATGGGATCGCGTCGGGCCGGCGAGCGCTCGGCGGTCGCCGCGGCGCGCGCGGCATACATCGCCGGCTTCGGCGCGACCTCGAACCTCGAAGCGGGGCGCAGCTGGGGCATCCCCACCATGGGCACCGCCGCCCACTCGTGGACGCTGCTGCACGACACCGAGGAAGACGCGTTCCGCGCGCAGATCGCCGCGCTCGGCGTCGGCACCACGCTGCTGATCGATACGTACGACATCACGCAGGGCGTCGAGACCGCTGTGCGCGTCGCCGGCCGGGAGCTGGGCGGTGTGCGCATCGATTCGGGTGACCTGCCGCTCGTCGCGGCCGCGGTGCGCGCCCAGCTCGATCAACTGGGCGCGACCTCGACACGGATCACCGTGACGAGCGATCTCGACGAATTCGCGATCGCGGCGCTCGCCGCGGCCCCCGTCGACGCGTACGGCGTGGGCACCTCGGTGGTCACCGGGTCGGGCACCCCGACGGCCGGGATGGTCTACAAGCTCGTGGCACGTCAGGATGCCGCGGGATCATGGGTCGGGGTGGCCAAGGCGTCGCTGGACAAGGCGTCGAAGGGCGGCCGCAAAGCGGCGTTCCGCACCCTGGATGCCGGAACCGCGACCAGCGAGCTGATCAGGGTGTCGGACGGCTTCGAGCAGATCGACACGGCGGCGGAGCATCCCGATGCACGCGAACTGCGTGCGACCCTCGTGGACGGCGGAGACATCGACAGCACCTTCGAGGGGCCTGCGGGGGTGGCCGCCGCGCGCGCCCACCATGTGCGAGTGCGCGAAGAGCTGCCCGTGCAGGGGCTCGCGCTCAGCCGGTCCGACCCGGCGATCCCGACCGTGTTCGTCGACGTCGACTGAGATCGGTCACACCCGACGGCTCAGCCGACCATCGATTCGTAGATCTCTTTGCAGGTCGGGCACACCGGGAACTTCTCGGGATCGCGGCCGGGCGTCCACCTCTTGCCGCAGAGCGCGCGCACCGGCTTGCCGGTGATGGCCGACTCGAGGATCTTGTCCTTCTTGACGTAGTGCGAGAACCGCTCATGATCACCCGGTTCGACGTTCTCTTCGCGCAGGAGCTCTTCGAGCTCGCGGTCGAGGGTCGCGGTGCCGCCCTGGTCGGGGCGATCGAGGGGGGTGCTCATGGTCAGTCAGTTTAGCCGCGGCAGGCCTAGGTGGACTCGGCGAATTCCATCAGGCGCGCACCGAGGTGACGGAAGGCCACCGATCCGATGACGATCCCGACCACGAGCACGCCCAGCCCGCTGCCGACACCGACCCACAGCGCGGTGAACGCTTCGTCGATGTCGACGGTGAGAGCCCGCCACGCCCACCACAGCGCCGGGGCGCTGAGCACGATCGCGCCGAGAAGCACGAGCCCCTGCGCGACCGCGCTCGCCGAACCGGCGCGCTGCGGCTGCTGGAACGGGCTGTCACCCGGTCGCGCGACGGCGTAGGGCGAGACCACCGACGAGATGCTCGACAGTCCGAGGCCGGACAGGAACAGCGCGGCGCAGACGCCCACCATCGCGGGCAGCACCGCCCACCTTCCGTGGGCGAGCACTGCGAGCGGGATCGCGACCGCCAGCACGGGAACCGCGATCAGCAGGATGGGCACCAGCCGCCCGACGCGGTCTGAGACGCCCTTGACCCCGCTGGCGACGTGCATCCACAGGGCGGTCGAGTCGTAAGCCAGGTCGTTGTGCGGCAGCCAGCCGAAGAACAGCGCGGCGATCGGCACGGGAACGAGGGCGACGACCTGCACCGGCACGCCGACGACGATGAGGGGCACCATGGTCAGCGCCGCCGCGATCGGCACCACGATGACGTTCACGATGTAGCGGCGGTCGCGCAGCCAGTAGATGAGGCTGCGAGCGGCGACGCCGCCGCCGGGAGTACCGGGGGCCACCGCGAACCAGCCCAGTCCGCCACGCTCGCGCACCGACACAGGGCGCTCCGTCGTGATGAGGACCCGCCGGACGAGCCACCCCCACGCCGCACCGAGTACGACGATCGTGGTGAGCGAGACCGCGAGGCTCGCCCAGGCGGATGAGGCATCCTGGCCGACGCGCCCCGGGAAGGCGATCGCGGCGCCGAGCGGGGTGAGCGCGAGCGCCGAAACCGCCTCGCCCAGCTGGGTGGGGACCGTGCCGCGCCACTCGAGCGAGGCGAAGAACACCCCCACGGGCACCACGACCACGAGGATGGCCAGCGCGAACACGCCGCTGAGCTCGCGCGAGCGCCGATCGCGGAGGAAGAGCGAGGTGAGCGCCATGCACACGCGCGCCAGCAGCGCGCATGTGACGATCGCGAGGATGGCCCCGATCGCCCCGATCGGCCAGGCGACGCCGTGCGCACTCCAGACCAGCACGAGGCACACGCCGAGCGCCGTGAGCACCATGACCGGCACGCTCAGCAGGCCGGCGACGGCCAGGATCGTCGCGAGCCGGCCGAACGGCAGACCGAACACTGCGAACCTCCGCGGGTCGAGCGGATCGGTGGCCCCCGCGATCAGTGGCGCCAGCGCGAAGCCGAGCGTGACCGCCGACCCACCGAGCACCGTGACGGCGAGCACGACCTCGATCGGGGCGGTACGCAGCGACAGCACGCCCCAGCACGTGACGATCGTGGCGGCGACCAGCAGCACGATGCCGATGCTCATCCGGATGATGTGCGCCCGGTCTCCTCGCAGCGCACCGATCAGGAGCGCCGCCCTCAGTCGGAGAACGTATGCAGCCACTCCAGGCCTTCCACGTCGCTCAGGCCGCCGGCGAGTTCGATGAAGCGCTGCTCGAGGGTGAGTTCGCCGCGCACCTCGTCGACCGTGCCTTCCGCGAGCACCTGGCCCGCCACGATGACAGCGACCCGCGAGCACACCCGTTCGACCAGCTCCATGCCGTGACTGGACAGGATCACCGTTCCACCGTGCGCGACGTACGTGCCGAGGATGTCCAGGATGATCGCGCTCGAGACCGGATCGACGGCCTCGAACGGCTCGTCCAGCACGAGAAGGCGCGGCGAGTGGATCATCGCGCCGGCGAGCATGACCTTTTTGGTCATGCCGGCCGAATAGTCCGAGACGACCCTGCCCAGAGCATCCGTCAGATCGAATGCCCGCGCCAGGTCGGCGGTGCGGCTCTCGACGACGGCGGGCGACAGCCCGCGCAGGACACCGTAGTAGTACAGGAGCTGGCGCCCGGTGAGCCGGTCGAACGTGCGCAGGCGGTCGGGAAGCACGCCCATCATGCGCTTGGCCGCCGCCGACTTGCCGGCCGCATCGACGCCGTTCACCGAGATCGTGCCGCGGGTCGGCCGCAAAAGCCCCGCGATCATCGACAGCGTCGTCGTCTTGCCCGCGCCATTGGGCCCGACCAGGCCGTAGAAGATGCCCGCCGGGACGGTCAGGTCGATGCCGTCGACCGCGCGCGTCTCGCCGAAGAACTTGGTCACCCCTCGCACCGCGAGTGCGGGAGCGACCTCGTCGCCCGACGGCTCGGCGGTGTACTCGGCGTCGAACACCACCGCGAGAGCGGCGGCGGCCTCGACGTCGGCGTGAGGCGACGTCAGCCACTCTTCGATGACGGATTCGTCGGCGCCGACCGCCTCAACGGCGACTTCTTCGGGGGTGATTTCTTCAGGGGCGACGGGATGCTCGGGCTCGGCGACCTCGGGAACGGCTCGGCTCACCGGCTCCGGCTCCGGCTCCGGCTCGGCAACAGGCTCCGGCTCAGCCACTACGAGCGCCTCGGCGACGGCTTCGGGCTCGGCGTCCGGCTCTGCGGCGGGCTCTGGCTCGACGGCCCGCTCGAGCTCGACGGCCGGCTCGGCGGCCGACTCCACGACGGCGTCCGGTTCGGACGGCGCCGCGACCTGCGCCTCGTCGGACGCGAGCTCAGGCTCAGGGGTCGCCTCGATGACCGGAGGCTCGCTCGTCTCGGCGAGCGCCTCCGCGACAGGATCGAACGCAGGCGCGCCGTCGGGAACGACCTCGGGCAGCGGAGGCTTCGGCGGCACGACGATGCCGGCAGCGGCGAGGTCTGCCGGCAGTGGCGGCGGCGGGCCCGGGTCGACGACCTTCGGCGTGGTTGCGCGAGGACGCCTCGGCTTGGCGGGCGTCTTCGGCGCGGTGGTGGTCGATGCCGTCGTCGCCCGCGGAGCGCGGGGCGCACGCGGTGTGCGGGGTGCGCGCGGCGCGCGCGGTTTCGGGGGCGGCGTGACCGCGGGCTCGGCATCCGGCGACGGAGCGACTTCGACGCTCGCGGCCTCAGTCGCGGAGATGCGCGGCTTGGGCGGCAGCTCCGTGATGCGCCCGCTGTCGGAGCGCGCGCTCTCCACCACGCTGTCCGGTTCGTCCGGATACGCGTCCTGCGGCAGAGGCAGAGAGGCTGTCACCGGACCAACTTACCAAGCGATCCGGATACCGCTGAAGCGCGTGACGTTCGTGACGAATGAGCATTCCCGCCGCGCGGCGTCAAGCCCAACCGACTCTCGGAACTCGCGCCTAGGATCGCGGTGATGGCCGAGAAGGTTCACCGCATTCATACGCTGCCCGACGATTCGCCGTGGGTGGGCGGCATCCCGCCTGCCGGTTCGGACGAGCATCCGGGCATCATCCGTGCGCTCGATCGCGTGATGGCGATCCAGCGGCCGGTGGTCGTCGCGCACCTGCGGAGCATCCGGCTCAGGCATCCGAACGCGTCTGCCGCGGAGATCGTGCGGATGCTGGAGCGGCGCTACCTCGCGGCCGTCACGACGGGCGGCGCCGCGGTGGGCGCGACCGCCGTCGTCCCCGGCATCGGCACCGGTGTCACCCTGGCGCTCAGCGGTGTCGAGACCGTCGGGTTCCTGGAGGCGACCGCGTTGTTCGCCCAGTCGGTGACCGAGGTGCACGGGATCCCGATCGAGAATCCCGACCGCGCCCGCGCGCTCGTGCTGACCCTCATGCTCGGCAAGGAGGGCATCGACCTGGTCGCCCAGCTCGCCGGCCAGGTGACGGGCAAAGGCGCGCCGCGCGAGAAGTACTGGGGCGAGCTGATCACCAAGACCCTCCCCCGCGTGGCCGTCGGACCCCTGGTGGATCGCCTGAAGACCGCGTTCGTGCATCAGTTCGCTGCGAAGGGCACCGCGTCCATCGTCGGGAAGGCGCTGCCGTTCGGCATCGGCGCGGTGATCGGTGGGACCGGCAACCACATCCTCGGCCGGAGGGTGCTGGTCAATTCGCGTCGCGCGTTCGGAGTCCCGCCCCTCACCGTGCCCGCCGACCTCGAGCCACGGCCGGGGGCACTGCCCCTCGAGCGCGCGACGACGTACGGGCTGCGGCGCGCGGGCGGTGCACTCGTGGGCGGCGTCACACGAGGAGTCTCGGCGGTCGGCGGCGCCGGCCGCTCGGTCGGCCGGGCGATCACGCCGCGGCGCAAAGGCCCCGCGAAGGAGTCACTCGAGCCCGGTGCGTCCGGCGTCGACTCAGGCGACAGCCCCGGCTGATCGGGGGCGTCCGAACGGCACGCCGTTCCTCCCCCGCACCGCCCTCACGCCGCTCATCCACAGCGCGGCCGGACAGCAGCATCCACGGTCCTCAGGAGGTCGGATGCCGCGCCTACCGTCACCGGCATGCTGCGAGTCATCGACCCCGACGAGTTCCGCCCACCGCCCGCCTACCGAGTGCCGTGGCGCATCGATCGCGGGTACGAAACGCACCCCCTCGTCACGAACGCGAGCGATGCGGCGGTGGACTTCGTGCGCGTGTTCGTCGACGGCGAGCGCGTCACGGTCCAGACCCAGCTGTGGGGTCAGATGCTGCCCGGCGAGACGGCCGAGCTGTGCCTCTGCGATCTCGACCGCGACGACGTCATGGTCACGCTCGCGTGGTTCCGGCCCGAGACCGGAGTCGAGTATGTCTGGCGGTTCGTGATGTGAGCGTCGTGACATTCTCTCGATTCGAGGCGACAATCGGAGGGTGCACATGACGGAACCTCAGGTCTGGACGCTCATCGGCGTGTTTGCCGCGGTGATGTTCGCGATGCTCACGGTGATGATCGGCGGATTGACGCTCGTGAGCACCAGCCTTGCACGGGTTATCCGCTCCGAGGTGGGGCGGCTCGAGGCCCGATTCGACCATCTCGATCGGGATGTTCAAGCGCTCACCGACCGGGTCTGGCGGACTGACCGCGATTCGTAGAGCCTGCGCTGATGCCGCCCAACGAGCGGGGGGTCAGCGCGAGGGATCGAGAACGAGCTTGCCCGTCGTCACGCGCGAGCGCAGATCTTCGTGGGCACGTCGCGCCTCCGACAGCGGGTACTCGCCTCCGGCGATCACGCTGAGCGAGCCGTCGCGGACGAGGCCGAACAGTTCTGTCATCACGCGGGGCATCAGGCCGGCAACGGTGAAGGCATGGGGAAGCCACATCCCGCCCACCGACGTCGAGTGGGCCAGGAGGCTCGCCGGCGCGATCGGTGTCGGCGCCTGGCGTGACGCCATCCCGTAGAAGGCGAGTCTGCCGAATGGCGCGAGCGCGGCGACGCTCTGGTCGGTGACCGCGCCACCGGTCATGTCGAGCACGACGTCGACGCGACGCCCGCCGTTCGCGGTGCGGAGAGCTCCGACCAGATCGTCGGATGCGGGGTCGATCGCGACATCCGCCCCGAGCGAGAGGGCCAGATCGCGCTTGTCCGGCGTGCTGGCCGTGGCGATGACGTTGCCTGCTCCAAGGCTTCTCGCCAGCTGCACGGCGAGCGAGCCCACCCCGCCTGCGGCGGCGTGAATGACGACCGACTCGCCGGGCTGCAGGCGCGCGGTCCGGTGCAGGAGCAGCCAGGCCGTCGCACCCTGCACGACGAGCGCCAGAGCGCTCACGTCATCGACGCCATCGGGAACGTCGAAGGACTGCGCCTCGAATGCGGCGCCGCGCTCGGCGTAGCCGCCTCCGTCGACGAGCGCGACGACCCGGCGCCCGTCGTCCGTCCGCCCGACCACCTCGCCCCCGGGGATCATCGGCACCGTGCTCGGCGAGAGGTAGGTGTTCTCCGCCTGATGCGTGTCGGCGTAGTTCACTCCGGCTCGATCGACGTGGATGAGAATCTGCCGATCGCCGACCACTGGTTCGTCGACATCGGCGACGTGGAGGACTTCGGGGCCACCGAACTCGAGAACCTGAACAGCGCGCATCTATTCAGCCTGTCACGTCAGCCCACCGGATTCACCGCTCACGCCGTCTGAGGGGCCAGCTTCTCGTCCAGGAAGTCCAGCACGCGGTCCACGCCCTCCTGCTGGCGGTGGGCGGTGAGCACCGAATGGCCCTTGCCCTCGAACTCGACGGCGATGAAGCGCTCGCCCAAGAGGCGAGCCAGCGTGTCGAAGCGCGTGCCGGTGGCAGCATCCGTGCGGTAGCGCAGGCCCAGCACTTCGCATCCCGCCGCCGCCTTGTGGGTGACCGCTTCGAGATCGGCCGGGCTCAGTCCGAGGTCGGCGCCACGCTTGGCTCCGAGGGGGAAGGGCAGTGACGGCTCGGCGAGCACGGGGGCGATCACCGGTGCATCGGCCATCATCGCCAGTGCGAAGCCTCCGGTGAAGCACATTCCGACGACACCCACACCGTCGCCTCCGGTCTCATCGTGGAGTTGGCGGGCGAGGGCTCGCAGCCAGCCGGCGATCGGGCTGGTCTTGCCGCGAGCGAACAGAGTGAACTCGCGCCTCACGCAGAACTGAGCTATGTCACCGACCACGTTGCCGAAGGTGAATCCGGCTCCGGGGGTTCCGAACAGCCTCGGCAGCAGCACTGTGTGGCCCCGTTCGACCACCTCTTCGGCGAACCGCACCAGCGCGTCGTCGATGCCGGGGATCTCATGGATGACGATGACCCCCGGGCCGCTCCCCTTCCGCCACACCTCGCGCGTCTCGCCGTCGAATGTCAGCTCTGTGTGCGTCCAGCTCTCCAGTGCCTGCATGGGATTCATCGTGACACGACTCGGAGCACCTCGTCGTAGATCGACAGCGCCTGCGCGACCTCGTCGTCGGTCACGACGCACGGGGGTACGACGTGGATGCGGTTGTCCTGCACGAACGGCAGCAGTCCGCGCGTGAAGAGGTCTTTCTTGATCTGACCCATCACTCCGGCTGACAGCGGTGCGCGCGTGGCGCGATCCGACACGAGCTCGATCGCCCAGAAGACCCCTTCGCCGCGGACCTCGCCGATGAGCGGATGCCTCGACTCCAGCTCGCGCAGACCCGGGCCGATCGCCTCGGCGCCGATGCGGTGCGCGTTCTCCACGATGCCCTCCGCTTCCATCGCATCGATCGAGCCGACGATCGAGGCCATGGCCAGCGGGTGACCGCTGTAGGTGAGCCCGCCGGGAAAGACCGTCTCGTCGAAGTCGGCCGCGATGTCGTCGGAGATGATCACGCCCCCCACCGGCACGTAGCCCGAGTTGACGCCCTTCGCGAAAGTGATGAGGTCGGGAACGACGTCGTAGCCGTCGAACGCGAACCAGCGGCCGGTGCGGCCGAACCCGGCCATCACCTCGTCGAGGATCAGCACGATGCCGTAGCGGTCGGCGAGGGCCCGGACACCGGCCAGATAGCCGGGCGGCGGGATGAGGATCCCCGCGGTGCCGGGCACGGTCTCCAGGAGGATCGCGGCGATCCCCGCAGGACCCTCGGACTGGATGACCCGCTCGAGGTGGCGGAGGGCCCGCTCCGACTCCTGCTCGGGCGAGTGGGACCAGAACTCCGAGCGGTAGGGGTATGGGCCGAAGAAGTGCGCGTGCCCGGAGGCGTACTCGTTCGGGATGCGGCGCCAGTCGCCCGTCGCGACGATCGCCGCGCCCGTGTTGCCGTGGTACGAGCGGTAGGTCGACAGCACCTTGTCGCGGCCGGTGTGCAGCCGTGCCATGCGGATCGCGTTCTCGTTCGCATCGGCACCGCCGTTGGTGAAGAACACCTTCGAGAAGCCCGATGGCGCGTGCGCCGTGATGCGGCGGGCGGCTTCGCCGCGGACCAGGGCGGCAGTGGACGGGGCGACGGTCGTGAGCAGATCCGCCTGTTCGTGGATCGCCTTCACGACGGCCGGATGCTGGTGCCCGATGTTCACGTTGACCAGCTGGCTCGAGAAGTCGAGCCAGCGATTGCCCGCGTGATCCCAGACGGTGCTGCCGAGGCCGCCCGCGAGCACCGGAGGGTCAAGGAGCGCCTGGGCCGACCACGAGTGGAAGATGTGCGCACGGTCGAGCTCACGGGCGCGGACGTCGAGTTCGGGGTGTGACGTGTCGCTCATGCAGCGATCCTCTCACTCACGATCAGCCTCACGACTTGGCCGTCAGGTGATCGGACAGTGCCGGGATCACCGTTTCGCCGTAGACCCGGAGGGTCTCCTCCTTGTTGTCGTGCTGGAGGTAGCCGGCGAACTGCGTCACGCCGATCGCGCGCAGCTGTTCGAGCTTGGCGATGTGCTGCTCGGCCGTCCCCAGGATGCAGAAGCGATCGATGATCTCGTCCGGCACGAAGTCGACGTGGTCGTTCCCGGCCCTGCCATGGGTGTTGTAGTCGTAGCCCACGCGACCCTCGATGTACTCGGTGAGCTGACGGGGTACTCCGCCCTCGTCGGCGTGATGGCCGTACTTGGCGACGATGTCAGCCACATGGTTGCCGACCATCCCCCCGAACCAGCGGCACTGGTCGCGCATGTGTGCCCAGTCATCGCCGATGTACATCGGCGCGGCCACGCAGAATGCGATCGCGTCGGGATCGCGCCCGGCGCCCTCGGCAGCATCCCGAACCGTCTTGATCATCCAGGCGGCCACATCGAGGTCGGCCAGCTGGAGGATGAAGCCGTCGCCCACCTCGCCGGTCAGTTTCAGAGCGAGCGGACCGTAGGCGGCCACCCACACCTCGAGCTGCGAGCCGCGGCTCCAGGGAAACTGCAGCGTCGCACCGTTGTACTGGACCGAGCGCGAGTTGGCGAGCTCGCGGATCACGTGGATCGACTCGCGCAGCTCACGCATCGTCACGGGCTTGCCGTTGGTGACCCGCACCGCCGAATCGCCGCGGCCGATGCCGCAGATCGTGCGGTTGCCGTACAGCTCGTTGAGAGTGGCGAAGACGGATGCGGTGACCGTCCAGTCGCGCGTCGCGGGGTTCGTCACGAACGGCCCCACCGTGACGCGCTTGGTCTCGGCGAGGATCGCCGAGTGGATGACGTACGGCTCCTGCCAGAGGAGGTGCGAGTCGAACGTCCACACGTGCGAGAACCCGTGCGCCTCGGCCAGCTTCGCGAGCTGGATGGTACGTGCGGCGGGCGGGTTGGTCTGCAGGACGACGCCGAAATCCATCAGGTTTATCCATTCTCGAATCGGTAGTCGGTCCCTGAGCTCGTCGAAGGGTCGCGACACTTCGACAAGCTCAGTGAACGGCGGAGGTCATACGAGGTACTGCGACAGACCGCGCTTGATGTATGCGCCATCGCCCTTGCCGCCGACGTAGCCGGTCTCGTCGACGATCACCCGGCCACGGCTGAGCACGGTGTCGACGTGCCCGTCGATCTCGAACCCCTCCCATGCCGAGTAGTCCATGTTCATGTGGTGGGCTTTGCCGAGGCCGATCGAGGTGTGTCCGTTCGGGTCGTAGACGACGACATCCGCGTCTGCGCCCGGCTGGATCACGCCCTTCTTGCCGTACATCCCGAACATGCGCGCGGGGGTCGTGGAGGTGATCTCGACCCAGCGCGACAGCGAGATCTGACCCGACACGACGCCCTGGTACATCAGATCCATCCGGTTCTCGACACTGCCGATACCGTTCGGGATCTTCGAGAAATCGCCGATCCCCATGTCTTTCTGATCCTTCATGCAGAACGGGCAGTGGTCGGTCGAGACCATCTGGATGTCGTTCG
This sequence comes from uncultured Microbacterium sp., assembly GCF_964244775.1. NCBI lineage: Bacteria > Bacillati > Actinomycetota > Actinomycetes > Micrococcales > Microbacteriaceae > Microbacterium > uncultured Microbacterium sp. Next base: position 321,946 of record NZ_CAXTJR010000001.1, on the reverse strand, counting down.
TGCGCAGCGACTGCCACATGTGATCCTGGTGGCCCTCGTACTTGGATCGCAGGGGGGTCGAGCACACCCACTTGGCGCCCTCGAAGTCGCCCCACTGCTCGCTCCAGGCGCCGAGCTGATCCTCCAGTGACAGGTACAGGTATTGCGGGCACGTCTCGCCGAACACGTTGAGTCCTCGATCCCGCGCGGCGGCGATCTGGTCTACCGCCTGCTTGGCGCTGACGTGCACGACGTAAAGCGGCGCACCCGTGAGGTCGGCGATCATGATCGCGCGGTGCGTGGCCTCCTCTTCGGCCTGCCAGGGCCGGCTGGTGCCGTGGAAGTACGGGCTGGTGTTCCCCGCCTCCAGCGACTGTCTGACCAGCACGTCGATCATGGCGCCGTTTTCGGCGTGCATCATCATCAGCGCGCCGTTGGACGCGCCCTTCTGGAACGCGCGGAGGATCTGGCCGTCGTCGCTCAGGAAGACGCCCTTGTAGGCCATGAAGAGCTTGAAGCTCGTGACACCCTCGTCGATCAACTCGTCCATCGCCGTGAGGCTGGATTCCTGCACGTCGGAGAGGATCTGGTGGAAGCCGTAGTCGATCGCGCAGTTGCCCGCCGCCTTCTCGTGCCACAGGTGGTACTGGTCGAGGATGTTCTGTTCGGGGTACTGCACGACGAAGTCTACGATGCTCGTCGTCCCGCCCCAGGCGGCTGCGCGGGTGCCGGTCTCGAACGTGTCGGAGGCGAAGGTGCCGCCGAACGGCATCTCCATATGGGTGTGCGCGTCCACGCCGCCCGGGATCACGTACTTCCCCGCCGCATCGATGACCCGATCGACGTTCGCCTCGATGTCGAACCCGAGGAGCGTCGAGCCGGGTGCGAGGACCGCGGCGATGGTGCCGCCGTCGATCAGCACGTCTGCCGCTCCCGTGCCGGTCGCGTTGACGACCAGACCGTTCTTGATCAGCGTCTTGCTCATGTGCGGATGCTCTTCCTGTGCGTTAGGGCCGGGTGATCGCGGTATACGAATCGGGGCGGCGATCGCGGTAGAACTGCCAGTCGTCGCGCATCTGCTGCACCATGTCCATGTCGAGGTCGCGGATGAGGACCTCTTCCTCCGTCCCCGAGCCACGCTCGCCGACGAAGTTGCCGCGGGGGTCGATCACCTGACTCGTTCCGTAGAAGTCGACGGCGAGCTCGCCGTACTCGTTGTCCTCGCGGCCCACCCGGTTCGGCTGGAGCACGAAGTAGCCGTTCGCGACGGCGGCAGCAGGGCCTTCCACCTCCCAGAGGCGATTGGACAGGCCCGGCTTCGTCGCATTGGGGTTGAAGACGGCGTGCGCGCCGTTCAGGCCCAGTTCGCGCCATCCCTCCGGGAAGTGCCGGTCGTAGCAGATGTACACCCCGATCTTGCCGACCGCGGTGTCGAACACCGGGTAGCCCAGGTTGCCCGGCCGGAAGTAGAACTTCTCCCAGAACCGGTCGAGGTGCGGGAGGTGGTGCTTGCGATATTTGCCGAGGATCGTGCCGTCGGCATCGACGACGACCGCGGTGTTGTAGTAGACGCCGGTGATGTCCTCCTCGTAGATCGGGAGGATCATCACCATGCTCAGCTCGGCGGCCAGCGCCGCGAAGCGCTGGACGATCGGGCCGTCGGCAGGCTCGGCGTAACGGTAGTACTTCTTGTCTTCGGTGATGCCGAAGTACGGACCGTAGAACAGCTCCTGGAAGCAGATCACCTGCGCGCCGTCGGCTTTTGCCTGGCGCACGAAGCCCTCGTGCTTGTCGAGCATCGACTCCTTGTCACCGGTCCACGTCGTCTGGGTGATGGCCGCTCGCACGATCGCCATGTCGCCTCCGTTGCTGTCGCTCACTGTCATTGTTCGCTGTGCACGTTTCGCCGCCGTTTCCGCTCGCTTGCGATCATGCGCGACGGGTCGGGGCGGTGTCCTGAACGTACACCGAGCACCGGCCCGGCACCACGATCGGGCGGGTTGCCGCGACGCCTCGACAGGGACGCGCCTGCGCAATAGCCTCGAACCATGGACAGCACGCTGGCGTGCCTGGCTGCATGGATGCCACGCCAACGCTGGTACGCCGCCAAGGGCCGCACACCGAATCTGAGATTCGTCGCATCATGGGATCTGCCGGGCGATGACCCCGGGGTGCGCGTGCGCACCCTGCTGGTGGCCGACGAGGTCTCGCTGCCACCCGTGCTCTACCAGGTGCCGATCGTCGCGCGTGCCACCGCATCGGTGGACGACGACGCGGTCGGCGTGATCGGCAGCCCCGAGCCGGGCACGACCCTGATCGACGGCGTGACCGACCGCGCCTACACCGACGCACTGCGCACGCTCGTGACCGTCGGCGGCCAGGGCAGAGGATTCCGCACGATCGCCGTCGGCCGCCCCGCCCCGTCCGCCCCGCCGGCCGACACGGGCTACACCGCACGCGTGCTGAGCGGCGAGCAGTCCAACACCTCGCTGATCTACGTTCCCCACGGCGACGGCACGGCGATCATCTGCAAGATCTTCCGTCAGATCCATGCCGGGCTGAACCCCGAGATCGAGCTGCAGACCGCGCTGGCTGCGGCAGGTTCGCCGTTCGTCCCGCGCGCGATCGGCTCGGTCGACGGAGAGTGGCCCGACCCGGCATCCGCTGCCGGTTCGGTCCGCGGCTCGCTCGCGTTCGCTCAGGAGTTCTTCTCCGGCGTGGAAGACGCCTGGCGCGTGGCGCTGCGCGCGGCCGATGTCGGCGAGGACTTCACCGAACGCGCGCGCGACATGGGAATCGCCACCGCGAAGGTGCATGTGGACCTCGCGCGACTCTTTCCCACCGTCACTCCCCTGCCCGGCGATCGCGAGGTCATCGCGGAGGGCTGGCGCCGGCGCCTGTCGACGGCGATCGCCGAGGTGCCGGCGCTGGCCGAACACCGAGACGACATCAGCGCGGCCTACGAGCGAGCGCGGCACGCGTCGTGGCCCGCCCTGCAGCGGGTGCACGGCGACTACCACCTCGGTCAGGTGATCCTCGTGCCCGGCCACGGCTGGGTGCTCCTGGACTTCGAGGGCGAGCCGCTGCGCCCGATGGCCGAGCGCGTGCGGCCCGACCTCGCGCTGCGCGATGTCGCGGGGATGCTGCGATCCTTCGACTACGTCGCCGGCTCCATCCGGCTCGACCAGCCGGACAGGTCGCCGGTCGCTGCGCGTGCGTGGGCGCTGAACGCGCGCAGCGCCTTCCTCGAGGGCTATGCCGAGGCATCCGGACTCTCCCTTGCCGATTCGATGGCGCTGCTGGATGCGCTGGAGCTCGACAAGGCGGTGTACGAGGCGACCTACGAGGCGCGCAATCGCCCCACGTGGATCCCGATACCTCTGCAGGCCGTGGAACGTCTGCTGCGCGGCGCCGGTGTCACAGACGCCGCCGGGCGGTCGCCGGCATCCGTGGACGATCTCGCGAGCTGAGACGCAGAACGCCACCCCGCGAATCGCGGGGTGGCGTTCTTGGCCCGGTGTACGGGTGCGTCGCCAGCTACGGTGCCAGGGTTCCGAGCGTCACATCGGCGGTGCTGCTCTTGCCGCCCCGGACGTAGGTGACCGTCGCCTTGCTTCCGGCCGCAGCCGCGCGAACCTGCGCGGTGAGATCGGTCGCACCGGTGACGGGAACCCCGTTGAACGCGGTGACGACGTCGCCGACTCGCAGCCCTCCCGAGGCGGCCGCGCCGCCCTCGGTCACCTCGGAGATATAGGCACCGGTGGTCGTGGCATCCGCGACGGATGCTGCGTCCTTGACACCCGCGCCCAGCAGTCCGTGCGTTGCGCTGCCCGTGGCGATGATCTCATCCGAAACGCGCTTGACGATGTCCGACGGGATGGAGAATCCGACTCCGATCGAGCCGGACTGGCCGCCGCCCGAGGTGCCGCCCGCCGTCGCGATCGCGACGTTGACGCCGACCAGCTCGCCGTCGCCGTTGACGAGTGCGCCACCCGAGTTGCCCGGGTTGATGGCCGCATCGGTCTGGATGACGGCGATCTTGATGGTCGTGGTGGGCGCCTGACCCGTCGAACCCTGGCCGTTGTCGAAGAAGAACGGCCCGTTTTGCCCGTTCTGATCCTGGCCACCGGTGTTTCCATCCGAGTCGCCCGTGCTGGGCGCCGCGGACGACGCGATTTCGATCGAGCGGTTGAGCGCGCTGACGATCCCGGTCGTGACGCTGTTGGACAGCCCCAGGGGCGCACCGATGGCGACGGCCTGATCGCCGACGTTGAGCTTCGACGAATCGGCGAACTCGATCGGGGTGAGGCCCGACGCGTCGGTGAGCTTGATGACGGCGAGGTCATAGGTCGGGTCGGTGCCCACGACGGTGGCGTCATAGACGCGGCCGTCCGAGGTGGTGGCCCTGATCGTCGCGTCGCTGGAGGCCCCGTCGAGGGTCACGACGTGGGTGTTGGTGACGACGTAGCCGTCGGCAGTGAGCACGACGCCCGAACCGGTGCCGCCTGAGCTGCCGCTCGTAGCCTCGATCGTGACGACGCCGGGCACCACCTTCGCGGCGATCGCGGTGGTCGCGGTGACCGAATCGGTGTTGTTGACGGTGACCGTGGTGGGGCCAGCCGGGGCTGCCGCTGTGGTGCTGCTCCACAGGTTGACTCCGGCGTACGCGCCGCCGAGGCCGGCGGCTCCGCCCACGAGGGCTGCGGCCACGATCAGGCCGACGACCTTCCCGGCGCCCGACTTCTTCGCCGGGGTGGCGGTCTGGGCGGTGCCGACCGGCTGGGTCGCGGTCGGCTGGCCCGGGTGGACGCCGAAGGCCTGGCCGTAGGCGTAGCCGGCGGTGGGCTGCGCGGGCTGACCTGCGTATCCCTGCTGACCCGCCGGGTATGCGTGCGACGCGCCCTGGTACGGCTGCGGCGTTCCGGGGTAGGCCGGGTAGGACTGCTGCGGCGGCTGAGGTGCTGGCGGCTGCGGGGCTGCGGGCTGGATGGCGGCCGGCACCACGGGAGCGGTCGGCGCCTGGTTCGCGACAGGGGCGACCGGCGCGGCGTCGACAGCGGGCGCGGCCGGCGTCGACTCGACCGCGGCGGATTCGTTGGTGGATGCGGGGATGGACTGATCCGGGCGGTCGCCCTGGTGTTCGCTCATGGGGTGCTCCTTCTGGCAGGCACTCATCAGGTTGCCAACGATGTCTGTGCGTTTCCTATGCCGCTGGTGGGACTGGGGTATGCGAGTAGCCTGAGGCCGATGCGAGAACTCCCCGGCGCCTGGCGCCGCACCTCAGCGGGCGCCGGTCTGATGGCTCCCGACGGTTCGGTCCGCCCCACCATCTTCGCCGAGATGAGCGCCCTTGCGGCCGAGACGGGCGCGATCAACCTCGGACAGGGCTTCTCCGATGAGGACGGACCGGATGCTGTGCTCTCCGCCGCGCGCGATGCGATCTCGAACGGGGTCAATCAGTACCCGCCGGGCCGCGGCATCCCCGATCTGCTCTCCGCGATCTCGGAGCACCAGCTCCGGTTCTACGGACTTCACCTGGATCCGGCCCGCGACATCGTCGTGACCGCAGGAGCGACCGAGGCCCTCGCCGCGGCCCTGCTCGCGCTGATCGACGGCCCGGATGACGAGGTCGTCGTCTTCGAGCCCTACTACGACTCGTACGCGGCCTGCGTGGCGCTCGCGGGGGCGCGCCTCGTCACTGTTGCGCTCCGCTGGCCGCAGTTCCAGCCCGACCTGGATCAGCTGCGCAGTGCAGTCACCGACCGCACCCGGATCATCCTGGTCAATGATCCCCACAATCCCACGGGGGCGGTCTTAAGCGCCGAGGTGAGGGACGAGATCGTCCGCCTGGCGGAGCAGCACGACGCAGTCATCGTGACGGATGAGGTCTACGAGCACCTCATCTTCGACGAACCACACGTTCCCCTCGCGACGCTGCCGGGTGCGTGGGATCGCACACTCACGATCTCGTCCGGCGGCAAGACCTTCTCGACGACGGGCTGGAAGATCGGCTGGATCAGCGGGCCCGCGCCCCTCGTGGACGCGGTGCTCGCGGTCAAGCAGTTCCTCACCTACGTGAACGGCGCACCGTTCCAGCCCGCGATCGCGACCGGCCTGCGGTTGCCCGACGAGTATTTCGAGGGCATCGCCTCGACGCTGCGCGCGAAGCGGGATCTGCTCGGGGAGGGCCTGCGGGAGGCCGGCTTCGAGGTCTCCGTGCCGAGGGGCTCGTACTTCACGGTCGCGCGAATCCCCGAACCGGACGACGGTGGCCATATCGATGCGGGCGAGTTCTGCCGCGCGCTGCCCGCCAGAGCCGGAGTGGTCGCCATCCCGCTCACTGCTTTCGTGAGCACCGCGCACCGTGGCGAATACGCCGACCTCGTCAGGTTCGCCGCATGCAAGCGCGTCGAGGTGCTCGAAGAGGCGGCCTCGCGCCTGGCCGCGATGCGCTGAGGGTCATTCGCGCGGGGTCACCGCAAAGCGGCGCAGCTGCAGCGCGGGGTTCACGCGCCGCACGCGCCTGACCGCCTCGGGGTCGAGGTGGGCCACCGCGACGTCTGTGCCCGTGCCGATCGCGGCGATCTCAACACCCTGCGGGTCGACGATCATGGAATTTCCCACGCCGAGCGGCGGCGGATGGTCGGATGCCGCCACGAACAGCGTGTTCTCGATCGCCCGTGCGTGGATCAGCGTGCGCCAGTGATGCTCTTTGAGGGGGCCGCGCACCCATTCGGCCGGAACGAGGATGGCGTCGGCCGCAGCATCCGCGATCCTTCTGGCGACTTCGGGGAATCGCAGGTCATAGCAGGTCATCAGCCCGAACCGCACTCCGTCGACCTCGAACGTCTCGGGGGCATCGATGGTGCCCGGCTCGATCCAGTCCGACTCGCGCTGGCCGAACGCGTCGTACAGGTGCAGCTTGCGATAGGCGGCGAGCACTCGATCGCCGTCGACGGCGACGACCGCGTTGCGCACCCGCCGTGCGTCGTCCGCGCGCTCGATGAGCCCCGCCACGACCACCACGCCGTGCTCGCCGGCGAGGCGTGCGAGACCGTCGACGAAGCGGCCGTCGAGCGCTTCGGCGTGCTCGCGGAGCGACTCGTCGAACGGGTCGACGAAGTAGCTCGAGTACTCCGGGAACACCACGACGCGGGCGCCCCTGTCGGATGCCCGGGCCACGAGTTGCCCGATGTGCTCGAGGTTCGCCGCGGGATCGGCGGTGGGCGCGAACTGGGCGATCGCCAGTGCGGTCATCGGTCGCCCTTCGTGGCATTGCGGATTCGGATGACGATCGGTGCAACCACCCACAGTACGGCGATGAGTGCCGCGAGCATCGCGAAGGCGATCACGGCGGCGGGCGCGCCCACGACGACGTCGAAGACGAACGCGACCACGCCGACCAGCAGCAGAGCCACCGTGATCAGCGAAGCCACGAGCGAGACATGGCCGTACATGACGACACGCGCCTTCGCGTGGTGGCGGAAGACGAGTCGGTGCAGGGCGATCGGGGCGAGCGCGAAGATCGCCGCGACGGCCGCGAGCACGACGAGCGTGAGATAGAACCCGCGCTGTCTGTCACTCAGATCGGCGAACGACGGCTGGAAGGCCAGGGCCAGGAGGAATCCGGTGAGGATCTGGGTGCCGGTCTGCAGCACCCGCAGCTCTTGCAGGACCTCGTTCCAGTTACGGTCGGCGCGTTCGACCGCCGTCTCGTCGCGTCCGTCGGCCAGATCGTCCACGCGCTCTTCGCGCGGGGGATCTGGGCGGGGCGTGGACATGCTCTAATCCTCGCCCGCGCCATGGCCCGCGGCAAGCTACCGAGCCGTGAGGTGAGCGGCGAGCCGCCTCATCGTGTCATCGAGCTCGACGGGCTCGATGACAGTCACCGGGGCAGTGAGCGCAATCTCGGCAACTCTCATGGCGAGCCGTCCGATGTCTTCGCTGCGGACCTGCACGACGCAATGGTCGGCGTTCACCTCTATCAGGGTGTGGTCTGCCCAACGGAGGACTTCCTCGAGCTCTGCCGAGGTTGCGTGGATCACGAGTTTCGCATCGTGATGGCGGCGAGTGAGACCGATGGAACTCGCGACGAAGTCGGCCGCGTCTCCGCCCGGAATCCCTCGTGGCGGGAAATGACTGCCGACTTTCTGCGGAGCCTGGATCCTGTCGAGTCGGAACGTTCGCCAGTCGCCGCGATGCCCCTCCCACGCCACCAGATACCAGCGGCGTTCGACCGTGACGAGCTTCTGAGGCTCGACGAGTCTCCTGCTGATCTCGCCATCTCTTCGCCGGTAGTCGAACCGCATATGCTCCTGGTCGCGGCAGGCCGCTGCGAACATGCTCAGCGCTTCAGGATGGATGAAGTCACCGTCGACTTCGCGTGGGACAGAGCTGACGCTCGAGCGCAGCGCCGACACGCGTCGGCGCAGCCGATGGGGCAGGAGGGCTTCGATTTTCGTCAGCGCGCGCAACGACGTCTCTTCCATGCCACTGATCGCGGCCTCAGCCGCGTAACGCAAGCCGATCGACACCGCGACGGCCTCCTCGTCGTCGAGGACCAGCGGCGGCAGATGCGTCCCCGTCGCGAGCCGGTAGCCGCCGTATTTCCCCGACGTCGAATCGACCGGGTACCCCAGCTCCCGTAGGCGTTCAAGGTCGCGGCGCACCGTTCGTTCGGTCACCCCGAGCCGAGTTGCGAGTTCGGCACAGGGCCAGAAGCGGTGGGTCTGCAGAAGCGACAACAGCTGCAGGGCTCTGCCCGTGGGATCGATTCGCATGACGTCAGCTTGCCGAGGATCTCGGACGTAGGGTGTCCGGAATGCTTCGTACGTTCTGAGCACGCAGCCGATCCGCATGTGATCCGGCACCAACCTCAGAGGAGCATCCGTGAATCCGTCCGATTTCCCCGACCCCACCCGCATCGCCGTCAACGGCATCGAACTCGAAGTCTTCGAGGCAGGACGACACAACGCCGGGAACCCGATCGTGCTGTGCCACGGATGGCCGGGGCATGCCTCCGTCTGGCGCCATCAGGTGCCTGCCCTCGTCGCAGCGGGATACCACGTCATCGTCCCGAACCAACGTGGCTACGGCAACTCCTCCCGGCCGACTGAGGTGACGGCCTACGACATCGAGCACCTGTCAGGCGACCTCGTTGCGCTTCTCGATCACTACGGATACGACGACGCCACCTTCGTCGGTCACGACTGGGGCGCAAACGTCGTCTGGGGACTGACCCTGCTGCACCCGGACCGCGTGAACAAGGTGATCAACCTGAGCCTGCCCTACCAGGAGCGCGGAGAGGTGCCGTGGATCGAGCTCATGGAAGCCGTGCTCGGCGGTGACTTCTACTTCGTCCACTTCAATCGACAGCCCGGCGTCGCGGACGCCGTGTTCGACGAGAACACCTCCCGGTTCCTTCGCAATCTCTACCGGAAGAACGAACCGCTCAGGCAGGCTCACCCGGGGATGGCGTTCATCGATCTCGCCCGGGCGGAGACTCCCCTCGGTGAGCCCGTCATGAACGACGACGAACTCGCCGTTCTCGTCTCCGCCTTCGAAACCTCGGGATTCACGGGCGGTGTGAACTGGTACAGGAACCTCGACCGCAATTGGCACCTCCTCGCCGACGTGGACCCGATCATCCACCAGCCGGCGCTCATGATCTACGGCGACCGCGACACGGTCCAGAAATCCGAGACGCTTGCAGACTTCGTACCGAACGTCGAGGTGGTCACTCTCGACTGCGGGCACTGGATCCAGCAAGAGAAGCCGGCGGAGCTCAACCACGCGATCCTGAGCTGGCTGGCACGGTGATCACTCCCCCGAACCAACGCTCGATATGTCGCCTGCGGCGGTTACTCGATCGCCGGCCGGGGGGCCGCGGTACGCATGCCGGGCTTCAGGACGCCGCGTCGGTGATCAGAGCGAGCAGGGCCTCGGCCTGTGCGAGCAGCACGGCTGGGTCGCCCGGGCCGAGGAGATTGACGGTGGCGAGGAGGCCCCCCGCCTCCGCCACTCCCGCCGCCTGCAGAGTGGTCTCGGAGTACGGGCTACCGCCCACTCCGATCAGCGCTCGCGACCCGATGGCGGGTGGCTCCACGATCTGTGGTTGGAGGATCGACCCCTTGATCCCCTCCACGTAGGCGTCGTATCCGCCGCCGGCCCCCGCGATCACTCCGACCATGCCACTGGTGGCGCGGGGGTCTTCCTGCGAGAACTCGCAGTCCCCGCTCGGGCCTGTCTTGATCGTGACCGGCGCCCCGAGCGCCGCTCCGATCTCTTCGGCCGTGACGAGGGTGCAGACGTCTTCGGGCGCGGTCGCCTCAGCGGCGTCGGCCACCTCGTCCGTGGCAGCGGGAGGCGCAGCTTCGGCGGATGGTGCCGAGTCGTCAGCCCCGGGCGCCTCGCCCGCGGCGGCGCAACCGCTGAGGAACAGGCCCCCGCTGAGGACGGCAATGACGATGAGTCGGCGCATGGGTCCACTCTGTCGAGGACCTGAGCGATCTGGATAGGGGGATTGCGCGTAATCACGGCGAGGGTCGCCTACGCTCGCGGCATGGGGTGGCGCACGCTCGAGGCGACGCTGGATCGCGTCGCGCGACCCGGCGCGAGCTCGGGGCCCGCGTTGCCCGAACCCACCCCGGCCGACACCGCAGGGTGGACAGCCTCGGCGATCAGCGCCTTCTGGGCGGGCGACTTCCACGCCGTTCGGCAGGCCGCCCATCGCGCGCGCGATGTCGCCGTCGTCGACCTCGACCGCGCGCTTGCGTCGGGCGCCGGCGGACTGGCGTTCGCCGGGATGGAGGATCCGACATGGCCGGCGCCGTGGGCAGACGCACCCGCTGGCGCGACGGGCGGCACCGATCGCCAGCGATCGTTCGCGCAGTATCTGCTGGCCGAATCGGCGCTGGCCTCGGGGCGGTTGGACCTCGCGTCGGCCTTCACCTCTGCGGGTGGACGGTGGCATCAGCCCTGGCTGGACTCTCCCTTCTCGGTGATCATGCTGAGCTGTCGTGTGCGCACCGCCGCATTCTCCGGCCGCATCGACGATGCCGCAGCCCAGCTGCCCGAGCTCGAGGAACTCGGGCGACTCCACGGACTCGAAGACCTCGCCACCGCCGTCGCGAGCCTCGTCACCGGCAACGCCGATGACGCCGACCGCGCGCGTGCCGAGATCTCACGCCTGATCGACAGCCCTTTGTCGACAGAGGACTATGTCGGGCGCGGTGTGCGACTCTTGGCCGCCTTCGGGGCGGTGGCACTCGGTGACATCGAACAGGCGGCGACCCTCATCCTTTCCGCGGGCGACCCGGGCCTCAGTCGCTTGACGATCATCGATCGAGCGCTCGCAATCGAGCTGCTCACCGCAGCCGCGATCGCCGACGACGATGCGGAGGCAGCGCTTGCCTGGCTCGCGCAGCTCGAGCTGATGGACACGAGCACGATCGCCGCTGCGGTCGTGGAGCGCACCCGCGCTCGTGTCGCGCTGCTGGCCGGCGACGCCCACCTCGCGGCACGGCTCGCTGAGAGCGCGGCGCATGCTGCTCGTGCGCAGGGTCGTGTCGTCGAAGCCGCCGAGAGCGAAGTCGTCCTCGCGCGGGCCCGCATCGCCACGGATCAGGTTGCAGAGGCCGCACGCTCCCTGAGGGCCGCAGTGTCGCAGGCGGATGCGGTCGGCCACCGCGCTGTGCGGCGCTCTGCAACCGAGGCGCTGTCTCATGCGCGGCGTCGTCTGCCGCCGCCGCGCGGCAGCGGGTGGGATTCACTGTCACCCCGCGAGATCGAAGTCGCGCAGCTGACCGCGCGGGGTCAGGACTCCGGCGACATTGCGGCGCTGCTGTACCTGTCACCGGCCACCGTGCGGGTGCATATCTCGAGAGTGCTGGCCGCCTTCGGCGTTCCCACCTGCACGGCGCTGATCGCCGTCGTGGCACCGACCCTGCCACCCGGAGAACAGAGTCCACTTCCGCCGCTCAGCCCGCGTCGTGCCCATGTCGTCGAACTCGTCGCGCAAGGATGGGGAAACGTGCGGATCGCGCAGTCGCTGGGCATCTCGGTGAAGGTCGTCGAGCGCCACGTGGGCGACGCCTTGCGACTGTGGAATGCGCGCGGCCGGGCGCAACTCGCCTCGATGTGGTGGGCGGCGGCGCGAGACCGCGGGTCATGAACGCCGGTCAACCCGCCCGAGGACGCCGCGTGAGCCGGGCGAAGCCGACCGCGAGCAGCAGCGCGGCACCGTTGAACACCGGTCCGACCCATGCCGGCGCGCCGATCAGAGTGAGCCCACTGACGCTGACGGCGATGAACAGGATCCCGATGATGGTTCCCGGCACGGACGCGCGTCCGATGTGGATGACGATGGTGCTCAGCAGCACCGCGGTGAGCGCGGGAAACAACATGCTCATGCCGCCGTCCGAAGTCGCCGCGCCCTGACGGGCGAGCAGCAGAACGCCGGCGATCCCACCGAACAGCCCGGACGTCAGGAACGCACCGAACTGGATGCGTCGCAGCGAGAGTCCGAGCAGCGTCGTCGCCCGAGGGTTCGATCCCGCAGCGATCAACCGCCGACCCGTCACGGTCTGGGTGAGGACGAACCAGGCCACGACAGCGACGATCGCGGCGACCACGACGATCTGTGGCACGCCGAACCAGTCTTTCGAACCGATGTCGGTGAGTTCCGTCGGGATGCCCGATGTGATCTGCAGGCCTTCGGTGTAGGCGAAGATCACGCCGCCCAACAGGGTCGCCATGCCCAGCGTGGCGATGAACGCATTCATCTGCAGGAAGGCGACCAAGTATCCGACGGCGGCGCCGACAAGCAGCCCGAAACCGATCGCGAGTGCGACCGCGCCGATCAACGGCAGACCGAACTTCGAGAGCGCCGTCGCCGCGACGACGGAGCTGGCAGCCGTCGTGGCGCCTACCGAGAAGTCGAAGAACCCGGCGGTGAAGGGGAAGAGGAGGGCTATGGCGACCACGAACCCGACAGCTTGATTGGCGAGGATGGCGCGGATATTCGGCGCGCTGCGAAACGCTTCACCCGACTCGGGCGCGAGGGCGAAGATCGCCACCATGACGACGAGCAGCAGGAGCAGGCCGTATCTCTCCAGGATGCCGCCGAGGCGATGCCCGACGCTCGGCCGGTCGTCTCGAGCGAGCTGCCTCCTCGGCGAAGCCTCGTTCACGACGTCGGTCACGGTCATTCTCCCGTCTCACTCTGGGTGAGCTGTGTCATGGTGCGACTGGTCACCCGGTCACCGTCGAGCACGTCGACCAGACGACCGCCGCGAAGCACCGCCACTCGATCGCACAGCAGCTCGAGTTCGTCGAGGTCGCTCGAGACCATCAGGACAGCCGCGCCGTCGTCGGCGCGTTCACGGATGAGGTCGTGGATGTCGTCGCGTGCGACGACATCCACGCCCTGGGTCGGCTCGTCGAGGAGCAGGATCCGGGGCGCGGCGCGCAGCCATCGCGCAAGGATGACCTTCTGCTGGTTGCCTCCCGACAACGATTCGAGGGGCGAGTCGATGGATGCGGCGCGCACGTGGAACCGCGCGGCAAGATCCCGCGCATCAGCTCGCGCACGTCGATCGTCGATGCGCCGCATCCGCAGGTAGGTGCCGATCACGACCGCCGACATGTTCTCCCACACGCTGCGGTCAAGGAACGCCGCCTCGCCACGGCGGTCTTCGGGCACGTAGGCGATGCCGGCGGCGACGGCGTCGATCGTGGACCGGATGCGCACGACGCCGCCCGCGAGCCGAACATCGCCACCGTGGGGAAGATCGCCGAACAGCGCGCCCAGCAGAGAACTGCGGCCGGAGCCCAGCAGCCCGGCGATGCCGAGGATCTCGCCTCGGCGCACGTCGAGATCGACACCCGACAGGGGTCCGGCGTGGAAGCCGCGCAGGCTGAGGGCGGGGGATGCCGCATCCGCCGACGCGCGCACCTTGCGGGTCGCTGCCTCCCTGGCGTGGCCGGCCATGAGGGTCACGATGCGCGAGTGATCGAAGTGATCGATCTCTCCGGTGGCCACCACGCGGCCGTCTCGCAGAACCGTGACATCATCGGCGACTCCGAACACCTCGGGAAGGTGATGGCTGACGAATACGACGCTGTGGCCGGCAGCGCGGAAGTCTCGCATCGCCTGGAGCAGGCGCTCCACCTCGTCGTGAGGCAGGCTCGCGGTCGGTTCGTCGAGCACGAGCACGGCATGATCAGTCGGCGGCCCGCTGAACGCCCGCGCGATGGCGACCAGGGCGCGGTCGCTGGGCCGCAGCGCCCCCACGAGTGTGTCGGGATCGAGATCGAGCGCCACCCGCCGCAACAGCAGCGCAGTATCGGCCCTCAGACGTCGCCACCGGATCCGGCGCAACGGTCCGAGCGGGTATCGGCCGCCGAGCGCGATGTTCTCTGCGATCGAGAGGTCCGGGATCAGGGCGAGATCCTGGTGCACGAAACGCAAGCCGCTTCGCATCGCCTCGCCCGGTCCGTACCGTTCGCTGGGGTACTCGGCGTCGAACAGGCGTATCGTGCCACCGGCATCCGGACGATAAACACCCGCGAGCATCTTCAACAGAGTCGACTTGCCGGATCCGTTGCCGCCGAGCAGGGCATGGATGCGTCCAGGACGGACACGGATGGACACATCATCGACCACCCGTGCCGTTCCGAACGTCTTGGAGATGCCGGCGAGCACGATGTCATCCGCCGGGGAGGACACCCTCCCACCGACGACGGTCATGGCTTGTCCGCCGCCTGCCACGAGGCGGTGTATGCGGCCGCGTAGTCGGTGTCGCCGTCATACTGCGTGCCCGCTGCGGGCAGGTTGTGCGTGGCGTCGACCAGCTGCCACCCGATGCCGTCCTTGGCGAGCGGCTCTTTCGCGAACACGCGGTTCAGCTGATCGATCAGCGACCATCCGATGCGACCGAGCGATGTGCCTATGCACGTCTGCTGGCCGCCCCCGGCGCGAATGAAGTCGAGACTCTCGATGGCGCATTCTCCGCCCGCGACGGTCACGTCGGTACGACCCGCAGCCGCGAGCGCGGGTTGGATGCCGGCGGCGAAGAAGAAGTCGACATCGACGACGACCGTGTCGGCCTTCGCGGCCTTGATGTAGGTGGTTTCGAACTTCTGCCTGATCTGAGGGATGTCGGGCGGCGTGATCGAGAGGGTGTCGACGATCGCGCAGCCGCCGCATGTGGCGAACTCCTTGGTGAAGCCCTCGGAGAGATAGCCGCCGAAAGCGACCCCCGAGAACTCGACGTGCAGCACCTGTGCGGTGCCGCCGCTGTGTGCGATGACCGCGTCGGCTCGCAGCGCGCCCGACTGGCGGTAATAGTCGGCGGTGCTGTCGACTCCGTCGGCATACGTGGGCGTGGCGTCGAACAGCGCCTCCGCCCCGCCCTGGCTCGGGTCGTTGCAGTCGAACGAGTTGGCGGCGGCGATCAGGATGCCGGCAGCTTTCGCCTCGAGGAGCGCTTGACGCACGGGAGCGCAGTCGATCGCTTCGAGGATGATGGCATCCGCCCCGTCGGCGATCGCCTGGCGGACACAGGTGGCCCAGGCGCCGTTGGCGTTGTTCAGGCCGTCGCAGACCGTCGAATCCCAGCCGATCGTCTTCGACGCGGCCTGCGCCTCGGCAGCGAGGTGGGCGAGTCCGGAGACCTGCTGGAACGCCGAGACGATCCACACCTTCTTGCCTTGGGCCAGAGGAGCCGAGTCGCCGGGGACCTCTCCCGAGGTGCCCGCGTAGGCGGCATCCACGGCCTGTGTCACGGCGGCGGGGATGCCACCGCTCGCTGTCGCTTCCTGGGATGAGGTGGATGCCTGGGAGGCGCTGCTACACGCCGCGAGCACGAGCGCGAGCGTGGCGAGCGCGGCCGCCGCTGCAAGGGCCCTGGTGTGGTGTCGATGGATCATGTGCTGTGAGTCCTTTCGATTTCGGGTGGGTGGTGCTCGGGTACGTCGTGGTGTTCGGGTAGCTGTCAGAGCCCACGCTTGTGCGCCTCGTGAACGATCTGGCCATCGGCGATATAGGCATCGCCGCCGCCCAGGTCGCGAGGCTTGTCGAAGGTGCGCAGTTGTGAGAATTCGCGGTCGCGGATGCGACTGATGAGCTCAGGGTTGGCGATCTGCGCGCGGCCGGCGGCGATGAAATCGAAATCGTGCGCGATGAGGCCACTTCGCACTCGGTCGAGATCCTGCTCGATCTGAAGCTGGGCCTCCTGGTTGTCGAGCAGATCGCTCGCCCAGTCGGTGGTGAGTCCGACGCTGCCGATGGCGATCACCGGCACCTCGGTCATGCCCTTCACCCAGGAGGCGAGGCTTCGTCGCGGGTCGACTTCGGGAAATGCCGCAGCGTCGAATCGGCGCGTCGAGACGTGGAACAGGTCGACGCCTGCGTTCTCCATGCGCGCGAGGAAGGGCGCGAGGTCGTCGGGGTGCTCTGCGATCCGTGCGGTGTAGTCGATCTCTTTCCACTGCGAGAACCGGAACGAGATGATGAAGTCCGGACCGGTCGCTTCACGAATGGCTGCGACGATCTCGGCCGGATACGCGGCCCGCTGGGCGAGGGTCGACCCCCCGTATTCGTCTGTGCGCGTGTTCGTCTCGTGCCAGAGAAACAGATCGAGGAGGTAGCCGTGGCAGCCGTGCACCTCCACGCCGTGCGCGCCGATCTCTTGAGCGATGAGCGCGCTCTCGACGTACGCCCGCTTGGTGTCCTCGAGATCCTGCGATGTCATGGCGACCCCGTTCCGATGCCCCTCTCGCACCAGGCCCGACGGACTCAGCGAGGGCTGGTCCGGAAAGGGATTGTGCATCTGCTCGGTGACCAGACGCAGGGCTCCGGGGTGCCAGAGCTGCATGAGGAACAGCACGTCTTCGGAGCGGAGGACCGCGTCGGCGACCCGCCGCCAGCCATCGATCGTGTCGCGGCCGATGACGCTGAACACGGGCTGCCAGTAAGCGGCCGGATGATCCGGTGACGATCCCTCGGAGATGATCACTCCCGCTCCGCCGGATGCTGCCCTGCCGAGGGACTCGACCATCCAGTCCGTAGGGCGGAATCCGAACGACGCGCGCTGCATCGCGGGAAGAACGAAGCGATTGCGGATCGTTCTGTTCTTCAGCGTGAACGGACTGTAGAGAGGATCGATTCGGATGTCGTCGACGGCTTCCGCTTCGGCGGCGGGGTGAGTCATGTGGCAGGCCTTTCTGGGCGCGATGACACGGTCTGGATCAGGGAGGTGGGTCTCGCCGTCGGGGCTGCGAGTGCCGGACTCTCCATCGAGATCGCGGGGGTGGCCTTAGCATGCGCCGCGATGTATTCTTCGGGAAGTGGCCAGATGGCCATTAAGTGTTTGCATTTTGCCAAGGAGCGTCGATGCACACCATTGCAGTCATCACCGTCGATGACGTGATCGCCTTCGATCTGTCCACCCCGATCGAAGTCTTCGGCTGGGCGCGCGACGAGAACGCACACCCGATCTATCGCGTGATCGTGTGCGGCGAATCGTCGACCGGCGGCGGAATGCGCATCATGCCCGACCACGGATTGGACGAGCTCGCGAGCGCTGACACGATCATCGTTCCCGGAAGCCGCACGCCCGCGCGGACGCAGCCACGCGAGATTCTCGATGCTCTGCGCGACGCCCACCGGCGCGGCGTACGGCTGGCTTCGATCTGCGGGGGTGCCTTCACGCTCGCGCAGGCCGGGCTTCTGGACGGGCGCTCAGCGACGACCCATTGGCGGGCGGCGAGTCTGTTCCAGGAGCTCTTTCCGGAAGTGGAAGTGACCGCCGAGAGCATGTTCCGCGAAGACGGCGGGATCTACACGTCCGCGGGTGCGTCCGCGGGGATAGACCTCTGCCTGGAACTGATCAGACGCGACCACGGCGTCGAGGTCGCGGCGGACGCAGCGCGTCAGGCCGTCATGCCGCTGTATCGCAACGGAGGTCAGGCGCCCTTCATCGTCACCTCCGACGAACCGCTGGACGGACCCCTGCACGAACTGACGGTGTGGCTCAGTTCGCGGTTGGATCAGCCCATCACGCTTCAGCAGATGGCTGCCGTGGCGAACGTGAGCGTTCGCACCCTCAACCGGCGCTTCCACCTGCGCTTCGGCATCAGTCCGATGACGTGGCTCCTCAATGCAAGGGTGCGCCGTGCACAAGAGATGCTGGTCGGATCGGCGACACCGGTCGAGCGCATCGCGCAGGAGGCCGGGTTCGGGTCGTCCGTCAACTTCCGCGCGCAGTTCAAACGCGCCTCGGGAGTGAGCCCGCGCTCATACCGGACATCGTTCGGGGGTTCCCGAACCTCCGTCTCGCACTAGACGACGAAAAAGGCGCCCCTTCCGGGACGCCTTCTTCATTTCGTTGCGGGGACAGGATTTGAACCTGCGACCTCTGGGTTATGAGCCCAGCGAGCTACCGAGCTGCTCCACCCCGCGGCACAAGAATTCAGCCTAGCACGGGATCTCAGCCGGTGGCGACGCGGGCTCGCTTCGCGGGGGCGACGTCCGGGTCGATCGCGACGCCCACATCGGCCATGAAGCGCAAAATGATCTGCAGTTCCTCGGTCGTGTAGTCCTGAGCCACGACCCGCATCGCACGCAGATTCTCGCCGAAATGACGGAAGAAGGAGGTTCTGGATTCGTCGGTCAGCACGACCACACGCGAACGGCGATCGGAGGGATGCGCACGTCGCTCCACGTGCCCCGAGGCGCTCAGGCGATCGAGCAGCTTCGTCGTGGAGGCGGTCGAGATGCGCAGATGGTGAGCGAGTTCGTGCGGGCTGACGGTCTCGTCGCGCTGCTCGCGCATGATGAGCATCCGGAGCGCCGCGAGGTCGGTGGCGTTCATGTCCATGTCGCCCTTCATCCCGCCGTGCATGCGGTCCATCGCATCACTGAAGGCGCGGATGCCCTGCAGCACCTCCATCACCGCGCGGTCGTGCTCCGTTTCCGGTACCCAAGGTCCTGTCATTGGACACCCCCTCTCGCCGCTTGTATTATCGTCTCACTTCTATCGCTAGAAAAACTAGCAATTGAAGAGAGCATGATGGAGACACTGTGACAGACGCCGACGCCGGGAACGATATCGACTCCGTGGTTCTCCTGGACGACGCGGGCCGAGAGATCGGGACCGCGCCGAAGAGCGGCGTGCACACCACCGAGACGGCGTTGCATCTCGCGTTCTCCTGCCATGTCGTCAACGACGAGGGCCTGGTCCTGGTGACGCGCCGTGCCCTCAGCAAGTCGACATGGCCCGGAGTGTGGAGCAATTCCTTCTGCGGTCACCCCCGCCCCGACGAGCCGATGATCGCCGCCGTCGAGCGCCGCGCCGAATTCGAGCTCGGCCTGACTCTTACCGACATCGAACTGGCCCTCCCCCGGTTCCGCTACCGTGCGATCGACGCCAGCGGCATCGTCGAACACGAGGTCTGCCCGGTCTACATCGCGCGAACCTCTGCGGAGCCGGTGCTCAACCCCGTGGAAGTGGCCGACGCGGAGTGGGTCGATCCCCTCGACCTCGCAGCCTCCCTCTCCGCCACCCCGTGGGCGTTCAGCCCCTGGCTGGTCCTCCAGGCGCCACAGCTGCGCCTGTTCGGCAGGGAGCTGCCTGAGGAGCGTCGGCGCGCATCATGATCGTCCTCGCCGCGGACCCGACCGCACGCGTCGCGATCGACGAGACGATCGACATCGCCCTCGCGCGCATCCGAGATCGCTCCCGAGCGCTCGGTGAAGGCACGACCGCGCTCGCCGACGCCATCACGCGCGCGGCGGCCGGCGGCAAGCGATTCCGCCCTGCACTGGTCGTCGCCGCGTTCGAAGCGTTCGGCGGCGACGCCCGCTCCACGCCTGCGCTGTACCCCGTCGCGGCGGCCTTCGAGATCCTCCACACGGCCTTCGTCGTGCACGACGACGTCATCGATCACGACACCGAGCGCCGCGGCATCCCGAACGTCGCGGGCGAGTTCCGCCAGCGCGGACGGGTGCGCGGAGCGGATGCCATCGGTGCGGCTCTGCTCGGAGATGCCGCGGCGATCCTCGCCGGCGACCTGTTGCTCCACGAAGCCGCGCGAATCCTGGCCCTCGCCGATACCGCACCGTCGGTGCGCGCCGAGCTCATGGGACTCCTCGATGACGCGGTGTTCGTCTCGGTGGCGGGCGAGCTGGCCGATGTCGAGCATGCGGTGGCATGGGACCACGCCGACTCGGACGCGATCCTGGCTGCCGCGCACGACAAGACCGCCGTGTATTCGTTCAGCGCACCGCTGCGTGCAGGCGCGGCCCTCGCCTGTGCCTCACCCGAGGCCCTCGCCGCCCTCGAGCGATTCGGCGGCCGGCTGGGCCTGGCCTTCCAGCTCGTCGATGACCTCATCGGGGCCTTCGGCACGTCGCGTCAGGCGGGAAGAGCCGAAGGCGGCGACCTGCGCGAAGCCAAGCGCACCCCCCTGGTCGCGATGGCCCGCGACACGCCGAGCTGGCACCTCGTCAACGACGCCCTCGCGTTAGCGCACACCGGCCCGATCGCGGTCCGCGAGGCGCAGCGCATCCTCGACGAGAGCGGCGCCCGCACCCGCCTGGTCGATGTGATCGAAGAAACCCTCGCCTCGGCTCGCGACGAAGCAGACTCGCCCGCACTCCCGATCGAGGTCCGCGAGCTCCTCCTCGGCCTCACGACGACTATCGCGGGGAGGATGCCATGACCCGACAGCTCACCGGGCTCGCCCTGTACGACAAGACGGCGCAGGATGCTGCAGCCGCCGTGATCGCGGCGTACTCGACATCGTTCGGGATGGCGAGCAGGCTCCTCGGCCCTCGCGTGCGCCCGCACGTCCGGAACGTCTACGCCCTCGTGCGGGTCGCCGACGAGATCGTCGACGGCCCGGCGAGCGCGGCGGGACTCTCGCCGGAAACCGAGCGCATCGTGCTCGACGATCTCGAAACCGAGACGCTCACCGCCGTCGAGCGCGGGTTCAGCGCCAACCTGCTCGTCCACGCCTTCGCCGGCACGGCGCGCGAGTGCGGCATCGACGCCGCCCTCATCCAGCCGTTCTTCGCGTCCATGCGCACCGACATCACCACACACGAGCATGACGCCGCATCACACGACGAGTACGTGTACGGCTCGGCGGAGGTCGTCGGTCTGATGTGCCTCCAGGCGTTCGTGAACGCGGGGCGAGAGCATCCCGTCGCTCCTGCGGACGATCTCGTCGAGGGTGCGCGCCGGCTCGGCGCCGCATTCCAGGACGTCAACTTCCTGCGCGACCACGCCGACGACGCGAACGGGCTCGGCCGCGACTACCTCGGGCTGGGCGCTCCGGGCCAGACCCGCGCGAGCGTGCTGGACCGGATCGACGGCGACCTCGCCGCAGCCTCCGCGGTCGTCCCGCGGCTACCGGGCGACTGCCGCCGCGCCGTCACCGTCGCGCACGATCTGTTCGCCGAGCTCGCGACCAGGCTCCGGCGGGAAGGCGATGCCGGGGCGCGCGTGCGGGTTCCCGACCCCGTCAAGGCCGTACTGGCGACTCGTGCCCTGCTCGGCTTCTCACCCCGTGGGGCCCGCGCATGAGTCGCCGGTCAGCCCGGGGCCCGGTCGGCGCGCGCAGCGTCGTGGTGATCGGCGGCGGTATCGCCGGCCTCGCGACGGCGTGCCTCCTGACCCGCGACGGGCATACGGTCACTGTGCTCGAGGCACGCGACGAACTCGGGGGGCGCGCCGGCACGTGGGAGCGCGACGGGTTCCGCTTCGACACCGGCCCCAGCTGGTATCTGATGCCCGAGGTGTTCGAGCACTTCTTCCGACTGATGGGCACGACCGCCGAACGCGAACTCGACCTCGTGCCCCTCGAGCCCGCCTACCGCGTGTATACCGAAGGCGCGGAGGCGCCGCTCGACATCCGATCGGGCCGCACCGCCGCGACCGCGCTGTTCGAGTCGGTCGAGCCGGGCGCCGGCGCGCTGCTGGATGCCTATCTCGATTCGGCGGGCGACGCGTATGAGCTCGCCGTCTCGCGCTTCCTCTACGACACGTACGAGACGACCGCGGGCCTGCGCGATCCCGCGCTCCTGCGCCGGCTGCCGCAGCTGGCGCCGCTGCTCACCCGGCCTCTCGCGTCGTACATCGACGCGCGCTTCACCGACCAGCGTCTCCGTCAGGTGCTCGGCTACCCCGCCGTGTTCCTCGGCGGGTCGCCGTACGGCGTGCCGAGCCTGTATCACCTGATGAGCCATCTCGACCTCGACGAGGGTGTGCTCTACCCCCGCGGCGGCCTTTCCACTGTGATCGACGCGATCGAGCGCCTCGCGCGGGCGGCGGGCGTGCAGATCCGCACCGGCGCCGACGTGGTCGCGATCGAAACGGCGGATGCTGTCGCCACCGGCGTCCGCCTTTCCGACGGCTCGATCGTCACGGCCGACATCGTCGTCTCCACCGCCGACCTGCATCACACCGAGACGGCGCTGCTCCCCCGCGCCCTCCAGACCTACCCCGAGTCGTGGTGGGCGAAGAAGACCCCGAGCCCGGGGGCGCTCCTGATCATGCTCGGCGTCAGCGGCAGCATCCCCCATCTCCCGCACCACACGCTGCTGTTCACCGCCGACTGGCGGGCGAACTTCGAGGCGATCTTCGGCGCCGACGCCCACATCCCCGACCCGGCGTCGATCTACGTCTGCCGACCGAGCGCGACCGACCCGACCACGTCGCCGCCCGGTACCGAGAACCTGTTCGTCCTCGTGCCGATCCCCGCCGACCCGGCGCTGGGTCGCGGTGGAGTGGACGGCGACGGCGATGCCCGCGTGGAGGCGGCCGCCGATCGGGTGATCGCCCAGATCGCCGACTGGTGCGACATCCCGGACCTCTCGGACCGGATCGTCGTGCGCCGCACGGTCGCCCCCGGCGACTTCGCCGACGACCTGCACGCGTGGCGGGGCAACTCCCTGGGCCTTGCGCACACCCTCGGGCAGAGCGCGGTGTTCCGCCCGCGCAATGCCTCGAAGCGCGTCGACGGACTCTTCTACGCCGGTGCATCGGCACTCCCGGGCATCGGCCTGCCGATGTGCCTCATCTCGGCCGAGCTCGTGCTCAAGCGGCTGCGTGGCGATCACACTCCCGGCCCGCTGGCCGAGCCGATCGTCGCTGTGTCGCAGCCGTGACTCCGCTGTGACCGTGCTGTGATCGTGGTGTGACGTGCCCGGAATCTACCTGATCGCGATCCTCGTGTCGGCCGCGGGAATCGTCGCGATCGATGCGCGGCTGTCGCTCGCGTTCTGGCGGGCGCCGGTGCGGTCCGCGGTCGCGATCGTCATCGGAACCGTGTTCTTCCTCGTGTGGGACGCGGTGGGCATCGCCACCGGCGTCTTCGTGAAGGGGGGCAGCGCGCTCCTGCTCGGCATCGACCTCGCCCCCCAGCTGCCGATCGAGGAGCCGTTCTTCCTCGCCTTCCTCTGCTACCTCGCGCTCGTCTCGTCCGCATGGGCGAACCGGCGGCTGGCCCGTCGCGCGGGCCGAGGAGCAGGGGCTGCGACCGAGGGCGGCGGCGCGCGATGACCTACCCGATCATCGTGCTCCCGTTCGTCGTGATCACACTCGTCGTCACCCTGTGCACGGTGGGGCGACCCGCGTTCGGACGCCGGATGCTGGCATCCGCGATCGCCGCCGTCGTCCTGCTGATCCTCACCGCCGTCTTCGACAACGTGATGATCGCGGCCGGTCTGTTCAGCTACCCGCCCACGCACGTGAGCGGAGTGCGAATCGGTCTCGCGCCGATCGAGGACTTCTCGTACCCGCTCTGCGCCGCGTTCCTCGTGCCCGCGCTGTTCACCCTGATCGGCCGGGGGCCGAGGTCGCCGCGGGTGCCATGATCGAGCACGTGAACGCACCACCCGAGAAGCTCCGCGCAGGAGCCGTGATCCGCGAACTGCTCATCGCGTCGCGCCCGGTGAGCTGGATCAATACGGCCTATCCGTTCGCGGCGGCCTATCTGCTCACCACGAGGAGCATCGATCCGACGCTCATCATCGGGACGATCTTCTTCCTGATCCCCTACAACCTCGCGATGTACGGGATCAACGACGTCTTCGACTACGAGTCCGATCTGCGAAACCCGCGCAAGGGCGGCGCGCACGGCGCGGTGCTCGACAGACGGATGCACCGCATCACGCTGTGGGCAGCCGCGCTCACGAGCGTTGCGTTCGTGGTCTACCTCGCGATCGTCGGCTCACCGCTGTCCTGGCTCGTGCTGGCCGCGAGCCTCTTCTTCGTGGTCTTCTACAGCGCTCCCCCGCTGCGGCTGAAGGAGGTTCCATTCGCGGATTCGGTGACCAGCAGCATTCACTTCTTCTCACCGGCCGTGTACGGCCTCGTGCTCGCGGGGGCAGTGTGGACGCCTCAGCTCGGCGCGATCGTCGTCTCATTCGCCCTCTGGGGGGTGGCGTCGCACGCCTTCGGCGCGGTGCAGGACGTCGTCGCCGATCGTGAGGCGGGCATCTCATCGATCGCGACCGTGCGGGGAGCGCGCTGGACGGTGTGGTTCGCCCTGGCCGGCTATACCGCCGCCGGCCTCGTGATGCTTGCGACCGCGTGGCCGGGTCCGCTGGCGGCGATCCTCGTCGTCCCCTACCTGGCGGCTGTGTGGCCGTTCCACCGGATCACCGACGAGACCGCGGCGGATGCCACCAGGGGCTGGCGCCGATTCCTCTGGATCAACCAGATCGCCGGGTTCGGCGTCACACTGCTGCTGATCTGGTTCTGGCTGCTCACCGACTGATTCACCCCGGCGATCGGGGCTGCTCGATCACCGGGGTCGGGGTCAGCCCCCGAGTGCGATCAGCTGGTTCACCGCAGCCGTCAGGCGCGCGTCGGCTTCGCCGTACGCCGTCCAGTTGCCGGCCTGCAGGGCCGCCTGGCGGTCGAGCATCGCCTTCGAGGCCTCCTGCAGCGCGGCCTGGTAGGCGACGGATGTCGACGGGTTCGGAGTCGGCGACGTCGTCTCGCCCGGAGTCGGGGTGGGCGCGGGAGTCGCCGTCGCCTCGTCGCCGGGCTGGACGGTCTGGTCTCCTGCCGTCGCGCCCGAGCTGCCGCCGAAGAGCGTGTTCAGCGCGTCGTTCAGAGTCGCTTCGAACGCCACCTGCGTGCCGAACGCGACCAGCACCTTGCGCAGCTGCGGGAGCTGCGTTCCGGTCGAGGCCTGCACGAACACCGGCTGCACGTAGAGGAACCCGCCACCGACCGGCAGCGTCAGCAGGTTGCCGTTCAGCACCTGCGACTGACCCTGTTTCAGCAGGTTGATCTGCGAGGAGATCAACGGATCGGAGTTGAACGTGTTCTGCACCTGACCGGGGCCGGGAATCGTCGTATCGGCGGTGATCTCCAGCATCCTGAGCTTGCCGTAGTCGGCGCTCTTCGTTCCCTGGTCCGCTCCGGCGTTCGAGTCGACCGCCAGATAGCCCATCAGGACGTTTCTGGAGTTGGCGCCCTCGGACGACGGGATGAACGACGTGAACATCGAGTACGCCGGATCGGTCTGCCCCGGCATCTGCATCGTCAGGTAGTAGGGCGGCTGCAGGCGGTTGGGGTCTTGCGGGTCATCCGGCGTCGCCCACGCGTTATCGCGCTGGTAGAACGACTGCGCGTCGTCGACGTGGTACACCCCGAGCATCGAGCGCTGCACCTTGAACAGGTCGGTCGGGTAGCGCACGTGGCTCATGAGCCCCGCCGACATCTCGCTGATGGGCTTGAGCGTATTGGGGTAGACCTTCTGCCACGTCTGCAGCACAGGATCCGTCTCATCCCACGCGTAGAGCTTGACGCTGCCGTCGTACGCGTCGACGGTGGCCTTGACCGAGTTGCGGACGTAGTTGATGTTGTCGAGCGCGAAGCGCGGCGTCGGGTTGTTCGTATCGGCGATGGCGGATGCCAGGCTCACCGTCGTCGAGTACGGGTAGGTCGCGCTCGTCGTGTAGCCGTCGACGATCCACACGATCCGGCCGTCCACGACGCTCGGGTACGGGTCGCTGTCCAGGGTCAGGTAGGGCGCTGCCTTCTGTACGCGGGTTACGGGTTCGCGGTCGTACAGGATCTGCGAGTCCTCGTTGATGTAGTCCGAGAACAGGATCTGCTCCGACTGGAACTTGAGGGCGTACAGGAGCCGGTCGAAGACGTTCCCGACGCTCGGGCCGCCGTTGCCGGTGAAGGTGGTCTTGGTCTCGTTCGACCCGTCCTTGCCGGACGGGTAATCCAGCTCGATGGGATCGGTCGTGGCCGGCGCACCCACGATCGAGTACGGCGGCGAGTTCTCGCCGAAGTAGACGCGCGGCTCGAACGAGTTCGACGACAGGAATCCGCTGGCCGGGATGCCGCTCTCCAGGAACACCGGGTCACCGTCGACCGTGCGCTCGTTGCCCTTGGCGACGACCAGGCCGTAGCCGTGGGTGTACACGAGGGCCGTGTTCTGCCACGACGCCGCCTGCCCGAGCGCGCCGAGGTTCAGGTCGCGCACCGAGACGATCGTGTCCTGCGACTGCCCGTCGATCGAATAGCGGTCGACGTCGAGCGGATCCTTGAACTGGTAGTACGAGCGGTACTGCTCGAGCTGGGCGACCGTCGGATTGATGATCGCAGGGTCCATGATGCGAATGGATGCTGTCGTCTCGGCGTCCGAGCGCAGCTGGCCGGCCGACGCGGTGGTCACCGCGTCGTAGTCGCTCTTGACGAGTCCGTCGATGCCGTAGGCGGCCTTGGTCATGTCGATGTTGCGCTGGTAGTACTCGCGCTCGAGCGCCAGCTGGTTCGGCTTGACCTGGAAGGTCGTGACGATCCACGGGTAGCCGACTCCGAGCACGATGGCCGAGACCACCAGCAGCGCTGTCGCGATCAGGGGGTAGCGCCAGCGACCGATGATGGCCGTGACGAAGAAGAGGATCGCCACCAGCACGGCGACGATCGCGAGGATCGTCATGCCGGGGATGGTCGCATGCACGCCGGTGTAGCCGGGGCCCGTGATGCGGTCGCCCGGCTCGACGAGAGTCTTGTAGCGGTCGAGCCAGAGGCTCAGGCCCTGCACCAGCAGGTAGAGACCGGCGATCACGGCGAGCTGGATGCGGGCCGACTTCGAGATGCGCAGCTCGCGCTGCCCGATCCGCACCGAGCCGTAGAGGTAGGACACCAGGGCGGTCACGAGCAGGCAGATCAGCAGAACCGCCGAGACGAAGCCCAGCAGAGCGCTGTAGAACGGCATCGCGAACATGTAGAAGCCGGTGTCGAGCCCGAACTGCGGGTCGGTCACCGACGTGGTGACCCCGTTGATCCAGAGCCACGTGGTCTCCCACTGGGCAGATGCGGCGAATCCCGAGAAGAATCCGAAGAATACCGGGATACCCCACATCGCCAGGCGACGCAGCGGCTCGACGACCTCTTGGTAGCGGTCCAGCTGCGAGCTCAACCGGGCATACACGGGGCGGAGGCGGTACGCCAGCTGGATCGCCAGCCATACCGGTACGGCCATGCCGAGGAACCCGACGACGAACATGATCACGCGCGCCGTCCACTGGGTCACGAGCACGGAGTCGAACCCGAGCTGACGGAACCACAGCCAGTCGGTGTACAGGTTCGCGAAGATGAAGAAGGCCACGACCAGTCCGACGATGATCGCGAGTGAGATCGCGACGATCCGGCGAGTGCGGTGCGGGGCGGCTGGCCCCGCGGCAGATGAGGCTGGTGAGGGCGACGTGGTCACCGTCTCATCCTAGGTTGGCGGTTCTGGGCATATGCCGAGGAAGCGCTGTGCGCACTCACGGTTGCGCAACGTTCGCGCATCGATGCCGTGCTGAGTCGTCAGTTGGCGGAGCCGGCTGCCGCGCAGGTGGGCAGCGCGTCCAGATCTCCGCCGGACGAAATCGCCTCGAGCGCCTTCATCGAATCCGAGAGCGTGGCGACCGAGAACACCCGGAGTCCGGGGGGGATGTGTCCGACGACCTCGTCGCAGTTGGACTCCGGCGCAAGGAACCACGCCGCTCCGGCGTCCTTCGCGCCCCACAGCTTCTGCTGGATGCCGCCGATCGGGCCCACTGTGCCGTCGGCGGTGATCGTGCCGGTGCCCGCCACGTTCTGCCCGCCGTTGAGCTCGCCGGGCGTCAGGGTGTCGATGATGCCGAGCGCGAACATCATCCCGGCGCTCGGGCCGCCGACGTTGTTCAGCTGGATGGTGACGTCGATCGGGAAGACGTAGTCGTTGACGAGGGTCACGCCGATGAGCCACACCTGCCCGCCGTTCGCGTCAGTCTGCGTGGGTGTCACCGACACGGTCTGGGGCACGCCGTCGCGCTCGATGTCGAGGCTGATCGGTGCGCCCTCGCCGGCATTGACGATCTGACGCAGGCCCGTGGCATCCGTCACCGTCTGGCCGTTCGCCGAAACGATGACATCGCCCTCCTGGAGGATGCCGGTGGCCGCCGACCCGTCGACGAGTGAGTGGACCGTGAGATCGGCGGTGATCGTGTAGCCGAGCTGAGTCAGCGCGGCCGCCGTGGCCTCTTTCTGCGAGTCGACCATCATGGCGGCGCTCTCCTGGTTGCGCTGATCGGTGCTCTGACCCACGGGGAAGATCGCATCGATCGGCAGGACCGCACGCGAAGGATCGAACCATGCCATCGCCAGCTCGAACCACGACGGAGTGCGCTCGCGATTGCCGACGACCTGCACGGTCAGCAGGTCGAGTGCGCCCGCCGTCGGGTAGGTGTCGGCGCCCGAGACCGAGATGAGGGGCACCTCCGTGCCGTCCGAGCTCTCCGCCGTGCCCAGCGTGTTGTACACCGGTCCCGGCTGCTGGATCACGTACGCGGTCGGGAGGAAGGTGATGACCAGCAGCACGACGAGAGCCACCACCAGCGCCCAGATGCCGGCCAGCGTGCCGCGGCTCATCGTGCGCCGCGGGGCAGGCGTGATGGTCACGTTCTCGTCGAACAGCGTCACGGGAACCCTTTCTCTGCCTGGTCGTTCGCGACCGGCGTAAGCGAGGGAGGGTCTCGGCCGACGGGTGCGATGATCCGTGCGACTAGCGTAGATGGCGAGGTCTTGACCTGGCTGAAAGGCGGCTGATGTGGCGGACGAGGATCGCAGTCCTGAAGAAGAGTTCCAGGAGCTGATCCGGCAGCTGTTCGGCGGCGCCGGCGGAGAGATCGACCCCGAGCAGCTGGAGCGGCTGTCGGGCATGCAGATCGACCCCGCGATGATGCAGTCCGTCATGCAGCAGCTGCAGGGTGCGTTCGCAGGCGGGGCGGACGGCGGCATCTCGTGGGACACCGCCAAGCGCCAGGCCCTGCACATCGCCAACCAGGGCGGACTGGGCGTCACCGACGGTCAGCGCACCGATCTGGATCATGCCTTCGCCCTGGCGACGCTGTGGCTCGGCGAGGCGACCACCATCTCCGAACTCGCCACTCCCCCGCGCGCTCTCACCCGCGGCGGCTGGGTCGAAGAGACCATGCCCGTCTGGCAGGAACTGGCCGAACCCGTCGCGACCAGCATCGCCGACGCCCTCACCGCGACGCTCAGCGAGCAGGTGCCGGAAGAGATGCAGGATCTCGTCAAGGGAGCGGGCAGGCTCATGCGCACCGTCGGCGGGTCGCTGTTCGCGACGCAGCTCGGCCAGGTCCTCGGCCGGCTCTCGACCGAGGTCGTCAGCGGCGGCGATGTCGGCATCCCGGTCATGCCCTCGGGTGAGGCGGCGATCCTGCCGCAGAACTTCGCGGACTTCGGACGCGACCTCGAGATCCCCGAGGACCAGCTCGCGCTCTACATCGCGACGCGCGAGCTCGCCCACGCCCGGCTGTTCCGTCATGCCCGCTGGCTGCGCCTGCACGTCATGTCTCAGGTGAACGACTTCGCCCGCGGCATCCACGTCGACACCGAGGCCCTCGAAGAACTCGCCTCCCGCTTCGATCCTTCCGAGCCGGAAGAGCTGCGCCGTGCGCTCGAGAGCGGCGCGTTGATCCCCGCGCGCTCCGACGCGCAGAACGCCGCGCTGGCCCGGCTCGAGAACCTCCTGGCGACCATCGAGGGCTGGGTCGATGTCGTCACCGAGGCCGCCACCGCACGACTGCCTTCGGCCGACCGGATCGCCGAGGCCGTGCGCCGGCGCAGGGCGGTCGGCGGGCCGGCCGAGCAGGCGCTCAACTCGCTGGTCGGACTCGACCTGCGGCCCCGCCGCATGCGCGAGGCCGCGGCGATGTGGCGAGCGGTGACGGATGCTGTCGGCATCGCCGCTCGCGACGCGCTGTGGGACTACCCCGACCTCATGCCCACCCCGGAAGACATCGACGACCCGGCGGCCCTGGTCGCACGGCTCGAAGCCAGGGAGCGTGGGGACGCACCCGTCCGCGACGAGTTCGACGACGCACTGGACCGCCTGCTCTCGGGCGAGGACGACGCCGAGCCGGATGCCGACGGACCCGACGAGGAGAGCACGGACGACCCCAAGCCCGTCTAGCGCCCGTTCCTCCCCAGCCCCCGTGCGCCTGGATACGAGCGCGCGGCCTGTGGAAAGCGGTTCAGCGGCGGATGCGCGGCCCATGATCGGAGGATGCTCCGACTGGATCCGGGTCTCCCGCCGCTGTGGCGGAGCCACTCGAGCCTGCAGTTCGGCATCGACGCGATCGTGGTCCTCGACGATCCGGAGCCCTGGCAGGAGCGGCTCGTGCACGAGCTCGTGCGCGGCGTGCCCGACGACGCGTTCGAGGCGGTCGCCCGGGTATCCGGGGCTACTGCCCCGCAGGCCCGCGCCCTGCTGCGCCAGCTGCGCGCGGCGCTCGTGCAGGAGCCTGCGCGCGGACCCGTCCTGACCCTGCAGACCGCCGAGAACTACCCCGTCACCGTCACGGATCAGATCGCCCGAGCGCTCGCCTCCGCCGGATGGCGAGTCGTCAGGGCGACGTGGTACGGCGCGAGCGACGAGGCGCCGCCCGGCGCCGGACCGGTGATCGTCGTCACCGACCACCTCGTCGAGCCACGCCGGGCGGCCCCCCTGATGGCGCGTGACATCAGCCATCTGCCGGTCATCTTCACCGGCGGACGCGTCGAGATCGGGCCGCTCATCGTGCCGGGCAAGACCGCGTGTCTCGCGTGCATCGGCGCGCATCGGCGTGACGCCGACCCGACCTGGCCACTCATCGCGGCACAGTTGGTCGGTAAACCGGGGCCCGAGGTCGACGGTGCCACCGCGACCGAGGCCGGCCTCGTGGCAGCGCGGATGCTCACCGAGGCCGGCGGGCCCCCTCGGGTGGCGCACTCGCTGATCCTGTTCGACGACTCGCTGCGGCGGACCTGGCGCGCGCATCGACCGCACGAAGAATGCCTGTGCCGTCTTCCCGAGCGCCGATCTCCCGCACGAACCGCGACGGCGATCGCTCCCGCTGTCCCTCTCCGCGAGCCCATGACATCGACAGCGTTCGCCCGGCCCGCGTGATGCCCACGTAGGCGAGGCGTCGCTCCTCGTCGATCTGGTCGAACGTCGTGGCGTAGCTGATCGGCAGCAGACCCTCCGCCACACCGAGCAGATGCACGTGATCCCACTCGAGGCCCTTTGCGGCGTGGAGCGTCGCCAGCGTGACCGTCCGCATCGCCGGCTCGTGCTGAGCTCGCGCGCGCGCCATGAGGTCATCGGTGAACGCCCGCAACGTCGTACCCGGCGGAGCCTCCTCGGCGAGGCGGAAGAGCGCGGACCGCGCTTCCCACGCGTCGCGGAGCGCACCGCCGGCCGGCGGAGGGTCCTGTGTCAACCCGAGCGAGCGCAGCACGTCGCGCACCCCGTCGAGGAAGCCGCGCTCCTGCGGTGCCACGGATGCTCCGCGCAGCGCCATGACCGCCTGGCGCACCTCGGGGATGTCGAAGAACCGCTTGCCGCCCAGCACGGTCGCCGCAAGGCCCACATCGGCGAGGGCACGCACGAGCTCGGCCGACTGCGCATGAGCGCGGTAGAGGATCGCCATCCGCCGCGGATCCACGCCGGAGCGAACCCGCGCCGCGACCTCTGCGGCGACGCCTTTCGCCTCGGCGACCTCATCGGGGTAGGCGGTGACGGTCGGCGGCGCAGCATCCGGTGCCTTGTCCCGGGCCGCAGCCGCCTGCAGGTGCAGTGCCCCCGGGCGATCGCGCATGAGGGCGTTGGCGACCGCGAGGATCGATTCATCGGAGCGGTAGTTCGTCTCGAGTCGCACGACGTGCGCGTCGTCGTACCGGCGGTCAAAATCGAGGAGGAACCGCGCATCCGCTCCCGCGAACGAGTAGATGGTCTGGCTCGCATCGCCGACGACGCAGATGTCACGACGATCCCCCAGCCACAGTTCGAGCAGCCGGTGCTGCAGCGGCGAGACGTCCTGGAACTCGTCGACGGTGAAGTGCCGGTACTGCTCCCGCACCGCCGCGGCCACGCGCGGCTCGGCCTCCATCATCCCCGCGCACGCGAGCAGGACGTCTTCGAAGTCGAGCTGCCGGCGCTCGTCTTTGAGCTTCTCGTACGCCCGCTGCAGGTCGGCGACGCGACCGGCTTCGAGGCGTCCGACTCCGCCGGGGCGTGCCACCGCGTGGGCGTCGATGCTCCGCATCGTCACCTTGCGCCACTCGATCTCGCCGGCGACGTCGCGCAGCGTCGCGGTGTCGGGCTGGATGCCGAGGGTGTCGGCCGCATGGGCGAGCAGGCGCACCTTGTTGTCGACGATCGTGGGCGCGGAGTCTCCGGCGAGCGTCGGCCAGAAGAAGTTGAGCTGCGCCAGGGCGGCCGCGTGGAACGTGCGGGCCGCCACGCCCTCGACGCCGAGCGCGCGCAGTCGGCCGCGCATCTCTCCGGCCGCCTTGGCGGTGAAGGTCACGGCCATGACGCGCCCCGGCGAGTAGGCGCCGGTGTCGACACCGTGGGCGATGCGGTGGGTGATCACGCGGGTCTTGCCGGTCCCGGCGCCTGCGAGCACGAGCACCGGTCCGCGCAGGGCCGTCACCGCCTCGAGTTGGCGCTCATCCAGACCGTGGAGGGCGCTGTCGTGGAGGGCACTGTCGTGGATGGCACCGTCGCTCATGACGACCAGTCCCTCACGCCGCTCCCTCGAGCCAGTCGCTGATCAGCCGGCGCGCGATGGAGGCGGGCCCCGGCAGCAGCAGGTCGCCGGTGCCTGCCAGACCCGCCGCGATCTCGTCGCGGTCGAACCAGCGCACCTCGACGATCTCGTCGCCGTCGGCGAGTGCGGCGTCGTCGTCGGCCGCGGTGGCGTGGAAGCCGACCATCAACGACCGGGGGTACGGCCACCCCTGGGAACCGCGGTATCGCACGTTGACGACCTCGATGCCGGACTCCTCACGCACCTCGCGCGCCACTGCCGACTCGAGCGACTCCCCGGCCTCGACGAATCCCGCGAAGCACGAGAAGCGGTTCGCGCCCCACAGCGCGTTCGACCCCAGGAGCAGTCGATCGGGATGCTGCGCACTCGTGATCGCGACGATCACCGCCGGATCGGTCCGGGGGAAGTGCTCCCGGCCGCAGTGCGGGCACCGCCGCGCCCACCCCGAGTTGTGCACGATCGTGCGGGTGCCGCAGAAGGGGCAGAACGGGGAGTCCAGCAGCCAGCGGCCGAGGCTCAGCGCCTCCACGAAGAAGCCCGCGTCCTGCGCGGACAGCTCTCCGCCGACCGTGCGGAGCGAGCCCCACGCGTGCGGGCCCGGCAGCGGCTGCTCGGCCTCGCGTGCGAACACCGCCGTGAGCACGGCGGCGCCGTCGGGCATCCGCCCGAGGAAGGCCCACTCAGCGCCGTCCGTAACCTCCGCAGGCGTGACGAACCGGAGCGCTCCGGCTTCTGTCAGGGGCGCGCTGTCGCCGTGGAGCACCAGGACGCGGGTCGCAGCATCCGCCCTCAACCGCTCCACCAGAGCGTCGTCCGCGCGCTCGTGCGCAGACCGATCAAGATCTGCTCGCGCAAGCGGGGGCGCGATCGGGGGCACCGAATGGTCGTCCGCCGTCATCCGAGACCTCTCTGCATCGGTCGACAGCTTGGTCGACAGGCGGGCGTGGCGCGGGGCCGCTCGGGCACACCCGACCTACCCTGGGCTCATGGCACGCTCACCTCTCACTCTAGCCGCGTCGGTCGCTTCGGCTCTGCCGAGGGCCGGGGTCGTGAGTGTCGGGATGCTGACCGAGAACGCCGCGGGACGCTACGACTCCGCTGTGGCCCAACTCGACGACGGACGCCGTGTCGTGGTGCGCGCACCGGTCGACGCCGACGTCGCCGTCGAGCTCGCCGCAGAGGTGCGGGCCCTCCGTGCCCTCACCCCCGGCGTCCGGGGCCTGCTGCCGTTCCGTGCACCCGAAGTGCTCGGCGAGGCGGCGCTGAACAACGCCCGGGCGGTCGTGGTCGACTTCCTTCCCGGCTATCGCGTCGATGCGCCGCATGTTCCCCCGGGCCGTGGCGCGGCCACGTCGATCGGCGAGGCTCTGGCCGCCCTGCATGGCCTGCCGCTCTCGATCGTCCGCACCGAGGGGCTCCCGGTCCGTACGCCGCAGCAGATCCGCGACGACGCGGCGCGGCTCGTGGATCGCGCCGCGGCGACCAGGCGGGTTCCCGCGAGCCTGATCGCCCGCTGGCGGCAGGCGATCGAGACCGACGGGCTCTGGCGGTTCGAGTCGGCGGTCGTGCTGGGCGGGGCCGGCGCAGCATCCTTCCTCTTCGAAGACGTGGCCGATGCACCGACCGTGACCGGAGTGCTCGAGTGGCACAACTTGTCGGTCGGCGATCCCGCGATCGACCTGCAGTGGCTCGCCTCCGCACCGACCGCCGCAGAGGACGTGTACGACGCCTACGCGCTGCACACCCGGCACGCGCCCGACGCGCTCCTGCGCGAACGGGCACGGCTGTATGCCGAGCTCGAATTCGCCAAGTGGCTCGTGCACGGCGACGAGATCGGCCGCACCGAGATCATCGACGATGCGGTGGCGCTGCTGACGGCGCTGTCGGAGGGCGTGCTCGACGACGATCTGGTCACGGATGCCGCGCTCGGCGTCGACGGCGCGATCGCGCTCCTGGACCGCGTGCCCGACGCAGCGCCGGCGCCGGGCGATATCTCGATGCAGACCGACACCTACGACCCCGAGGAACTCTCGCTCTGGATCACCACGGAGGGCGACACCGGCGCACTGGGAGGCACGGAGTCGGACTCGAGATTCTCGTCGGACTCGAGGGGCGATGTCGAAGCCGGGGCTGCGGACGACCGCCCCTTCCCGGCGGGTGATGCTCCGGCATCCCGCCCGGAGGATTCGTCCACCGCGCCGATCGAGCCGCTGCCGGTCGATATCGCGACGTGGGCCTCGACGACCGGCTGGGACGCGACTCCGGCCGCTCGGGGACGCTCTGGTGAGGTACCCGCGGCACCCGTTCCCGACTCGAATGACGACGACGTGCAGGCCGACAACGACCGATCCGCCGAGTCGGCACTGCGCCGCTGGACCGCCGAGCAGTCCTGACCTCGATCGGGCCGAAGTCCCGGGTCTCGGGTCAGCCCCGCAGGATGAGGTCGTCGGCCACGTAGTAGAGCGCGACATCGATCTCGTCGACCGGAACACCGTGCTTCGCGTGGTAGGCGCAACGGTACAGCTCGAGTTGCAGCATCCGTGCCTCGCGCTCCGCCGCATTCGTCGGGGGCCGACCGGTCTTCCAGTCGACGATCTCGATCCGGTCGCCGCGGTCGGCCCGACGGTAGACGGCGTCGAGCTTGCAGATGATGACGTGCGGCAGGCCGTCCAGGTCGGTGACGGCGAAGTCGATCTCGGTCTCGACCTCGATGGGACGCAGGGCCGCCCACTCCGACCGTTCGAAGATCTGCTGCAGGCGGGCAAGATCGGCCGCGTCCTCCGCGGCTCCCTCGGGGAGCGGTGACTCATCGCTCTCCCACAGGGCGTCATCGAGCGAGCCGCCCGTCCCCACCATTCCCGATCGGTTTTCCACCCAGGCGTGGAAGAGCGTACCGAGCCTGGTCTGCCGGTAGGGCCGCTCGGGAAGCGGGCGCTCGATGGCCGCCACCGTGCCGGCGTAATCCGAGACGAACTCCTTGTACCGTGACGCCGGGATACGGGTGGGCGCTCTGCCTGCCGCGGGCGCGCGCCGTGCCGCCCGTTCGGCCAGCAGCAGCGCCAGATCGGTCTCGGCAGCGACCCGGGGGGCGCGTTCGGCAGCGCGCACGGCCTCGGCCGCGCGCGTCACCGCCGGGCGGCGGGAGCCGAGCGGATCGATCGGCCAGCTCAGCAGCCTTCGCTCACCCAGATAGGGGTTGTCTCCGGGCTCATCGACGGGAAGTTCGACCGCCAGCGCGGTCGCCATCTCATCGAGGAACACGCTGCGATCGCGGGGGCGCTTCGTGCCCGACCAGGGCGAACCGGTCAGCAGCAGGTGGTCGCGGGCGCGGGTGACCGCCACGTACGCGAGGCGTCGGTCTTCTTCGAGCTGGCGCGCACGGTTGGCGAGGATGAACTCGTCGATCGCCGCGCGCAGGTCCTGCTGGGTCGGCGCGACCTCTCGCTCCCACCCGAGCCGCGGCAGCCACTGCGCATCCCCGCGGAAGGCGTACGGCAGGACTCCGAAGTGCAGCCAGCCCCGGCTGTCGCGCGGCGCGCTGGGCAGCTCGTCCTTCACGAGGCGGACGACGGCCACCGCATCCCATTCGAGTCCCTTCGACCCGTGGATCGTGAGCAGCTGCACGACGTCGTCCTCGGGCGGCTCGGTGCGGGGGGCGAACTCGTCGAGCTGCTCGGCATGGTCGAGCCAGGCGAGCAGGCTCGACAGTGAGCCCGACTCGTCCGCGGCGAGGAAGGCGTGCAGCTCGTCGACGAACGCCCGCAGCTGGGCCGACGCGATGCGCGCCGGCCCGCGGGCCTCGTTCGCCGCGAGCTCTACGTCGAGCCGCAGCTCGAGCTCGATGAGCCGGACCAGTTCGGGCACCGGCAGACCGCTCGCCTGCCGGAGACCTGCGAACACGGATGCCGCGTCTCGCAGCCGCTCGCGGGCTTCGGGCGTGAACGGCTCGAGCCAGCCGTGGTCCGCCGGGTGGCGCAGCACGAAATCGAGGGCGTCGACCAGTGACGCGCTGTCGTCGCCGGCACCGGAGCGCACCCGCTCGGCCACCTCCGGGGCGAGGGGGGCCAAGGCCGAGTCGTGCCGCGCGATGCGGCGCGCGAGCTCGGCGAGCACCCGCAGGTCGGCAAGCCCGATCGACCACCGCGGGCCGGCGAGCAGGCGGATCAGCGCCGACCCCGCCGATGGATCGCTGATCACCCGCAGCGCCGAGACGACATCGACCACCTCGGGTGTGGACAGCAGTCCGCCGAGACCGAGGATCCGGTGCGGGATGCCTCGGCGCCCGAGTGCGTCGCCGAACCGCACCATGTGCTTCTTGCTGCGGAACAGCACTGCTCCGGTCGTCCGCGAGCCGCCCGCCGCGCGTTCGGACCGGACGCGCGCGAACCATTCCGCGACCCGGTCGGCCTCCGCATCCAGATCGGTGTCGAACCTGACCTCCACGTCGCCCGTGGGTGCCTGCGGACGCGCGCGCAGCGCCCCCACCGGGATGCTCGCGGACGCTGCCAGCGGCTCCAGCACCGCGTTCGCCGCCTGCAACACGCGCGCGCTGTTGCGCCAGCTCGTCAGCAGCGTGTACGTGGCCGACGGCCGGTCGGGCGAGAACGCGGCCGCGAAACCGCCGAGGTTGCCTGCACTGGCCCCCCGCCAGCCGTAGATCGCCTGGTGC
Source organism: uncultured Microbacterium sp. (assembly GCF_964244775.1). NCBI lineage: Bacteria > Bacillati > Actinomycetota > Actinomycetes > Micrococcales > Microbacteriaceae > Microbacterium > uncultured Microbacterium sp. The sequence continues at coordinate 284,174 of NZ_CAXTJR010000001.1, read as the reverse complement.
GGATCACCGACCGCCATCACCGCGGTGCCGGCGAAGAGGGCTGCGAGCAGGTCGGTCTGCGACACCGATGTGTCCTGGTATTCGTCGAGGAGCACGACGCGATACCGCGACCGGAGCTCTTCGCCGACCGACGGGTGGCTGCGCACGACCTCGAGCGCACCGGCGACCTGGTCGGCGAAGTCGAGCACGCCCAGTCGCCGCTTCTGTGCCGCGTAGGTGCGGGCCAGTTCGCCCAGGAGTGGCAGCGCGCCGACCTTCTCGGCCGCCTCGGCGACGTCGGCGTAGACGACCGTGCCCTTCCTCGTCGACGGGCGCTCCACGACGTCGGCGAATCGCTCGGGGAACGCGATGAGCTCGTCCAGCGATACGAGGTTGTCGACGCTGTCACGGGCGATCCGTAGGGCTCCGTCGATGATGCTGCGCACCGCCTCGACCCGGCCCTCGAGTCTGGCGTCATCAGAACCCAAGACCACCCGGCGCATGAGCAACCACGCCGCCGACTCGGAGAGGATCGCCGCCTCCGGATCCCAGCCGATGCGTACCGCGTGCTCGCGCACGATCCCGTCGGCGAAGCTGTTGTACGTCGAGATGGTCGGGCGGTGCAGGAGCGCGTCGGATGCCGCAGCATCCCCCGCATCCTCCATCGGGCCTCGATCGAACGAGGCCAGCCGTTCGAGCGCGGCGTGCCGCGCCGCGTCTTTGCCGGCGCCGCTGGAGGAATCGTCGCGCTCGATCTGACCGAAGATCTCGAGCGCCCCCGCCTCGTGCAGAGCGGGGAGGGAGGGGAGCAGGCCCCGCCGCTCGAACTCCGCCAGGCGTCCGAGCCGCTTCTGCACGCGTTCGGCGAGCTCTCCCGCTGCTTTCCGGGTGAAGGTGAGGCCGAGCACCTCGTCGCGCCGGACGATGCCGTTCGCGACGAGCCACACGACGCGCGCGGCCATCGTCTCGGTCTTGCCGCTGCCCGCACCCGCCACGACCAGGGCGGGCTCGAGGGGGGCTTCGATCACGGCGGTCTGCTCGGCGGTCGGCGCGAACTGACCGAGGGCCGCCGCAATCGCGGCAGCCGAGAGGGACGGTGTCACGACGCGCTCACCGCCGCGATCGTGTGGATGCGGCAGAGCCCGTACGAGTGCTCGTCGCGGCAGTGCTCCTCGTACGGCGCCTCGAAGCTCGTGCCGCGCATCACCGCGACCGCGGACTGGATGCGCCCGAGGAATGCCGCGCGGCGCTCGTCGTCGAACGGGGGCTGTCGCGGTGTCACGTAGTCGGCGCGTGAGGTGGGGCGGAGCACCAGCAGCTGCGCCCCGCCGGGTGGATGCCCGACCGCCTCCGGGATGGCGCCCGCCTCGAACGCCAGCTGATATGCGGCGAGCTGAGGGTTGTCGATCACTTTCGCGTCGGTCTGCGGCTCGTGCTTGCCCGTCTTCAGATCCACGATCACCACGGTGCCCTCGGGGGTGAGCTCGACCCGGTCGATGTAGCCCGAGAGCACAACGCCGTGGGCGAACGCCTCTTCGTCGTCGACCGGGATCGCGACCTCGAAGTGCGGCTCCGCGCCGATCAGGCGACCGCCGACGTCATCGAAACGACGCAGGTACAGGTGCAGGCGGCGCACCAGATCCCGGGCACGCGTGCGCTCGGCGCGGTCACGCCACTCGGCCTCGAACGACAACTCTCCCCAGCGGTCTTCGACGATCCGCCACAGGCTCTCCTCTTCGGAGCCGTCGGCGTGTTCGAGCGCCGCGTGGATGATCGTCCCGATGCCCGCGGTCGTGCCCCCCGGATCGCCGCCGAGGTCGCCGATCACCCAGTTGAGCTCGCACTCCTCCAGCGTGTGCAGCCGCGAAGGCGACACTCTGACGTCTTCGTGAGCGAGATCGCGCAGGGGCGCTTCGGATGTCGGAGCACGCACGCCGTACCACTGCGCAGGATCGGCGCCCGGAACCTGTGCGTCGGCGAGAAGGGCGAGCTGACCGGCCGCACGCGTAGGAGAGCCGTCGCGGCCGCGCGCGTTCGCGGGGTCGGTCAGCGCGCGGCGGTGCAGCGCCACGAGCCCGCGCAGCGAGAGGGGATGCTCCATCGCACGTGAGGCGCGCTCGGGCGTCGGCAGGAACTCGAAGAACACGCTCGGCCCCGTGTCGTCATCGTCCACGGCGGTCACTATGAGCCGCTCCTGTGCACGCGACGCCGCGCGGACGAACAGCCGCAGCTCGTCGTGCATCGCGGAGCGACGTCGATCCAGGATGCCGGGGGCCGCCGCATCGTCGCGGGCCGCAGCATCCGCGAGCCGCCACGTGTCGAGCAGACTCCCGCGCAGCCGCGTGTTCGGCCAGATCCCGTCCTGGACGCCCGAGACCACGACGGTGTCGAACTCGGCACCGAGGGCCCCCGCAGGGGTGAGGATGCGCACCGATTCGGTCGGCGGCGGGGCGGCCAGGCGGTCTTCGGCGACATCGCTGTCGAGGATGCCCCGGAGGAACGCCCGAGGGTCGGCGTCGCGCCCGCGCTCGACGAACCGCTTCGCCGCCTCGAACAGCGCGACGACCGCGTCGAGGTCGCGACCGGCCTGCTCGGCGAGCGGGCCGCCGCCGCGGGCTGCCTCGCTCCACGCCCTCTCGAGCCTGCTCTGGTGCCACGCCGTCCAGAGCAGCTCGTGGATCGTCGCGCCCGCGGCATGCGCCTCCCGCAGCATCGACAGCGTGCGGGCGATCCGCGCCGCTCGGCGCGCTTCGCGTGTGTCGACCAGGTCGAATTCGAGCGGCTGCGCGAGCGCCGAGCCGAGCAGCTCGGTGCCCGGGCGTTCGCCGCCGGCGGTCAGCTCGGCGTGCCGCATCGCCGTGCGCAGGCGGCGCAGCTCGATCGGGTCGAGGCCGCCGTATGCGCCGAGCAGCGCGTCGGAGAGTTCGTCCGGGGTCCAGGTCGCAGCATCCCGCGTCGCCAGCTCGACGAGGCGCAGCAGGTCGCGCACCGGGCGCAGCACGCCGAGCGCGCGGCCTGGGCCGCTCGCGCGCGCGGGCACCTCACGTGCGGCCAGCTCCGCCTCCAGCGCCGCCACCTGACGGGTGTCGTGGGCGATCACCGCGAGCCTGCCCCACGGCACGCCGTCGTGCACGTGACGTTCGCGCAGCAGCCGCGCGATCGCGTCGAACTCTTCCGAGGCCGAGCGCAGTGTCAGGGTGCGCACCGATCCGTCCGGCGCCTCGCCCGACGGTGCACGGCGGTGGGCGACGACGCCGACGGCGCCGATGCGCTCGGTGATCGTGCGCACGAGGTCGATCTGGCCGGGCGTGCCGCGATGGGGGGTGGCGAGCACGAGCGGAGCCCCCAGCCGCCGCGCGAGCCGCGCGAAGTTCTCGGGGGTCGCGCCGCGGAAGGCGCCCGAACCGACGTCGGGATCGCCGAAAGCCATCACCGCGACGCCGCGGGCCACGCAGGCCTCGATCAGCTCGACGCCGCCGAGCGTCAGCTCCTGCGCGTCGTCGACGAGGATCGCCTCGAGTCGTGCGGCGCCTCCGAGCTCGGGCGCATCGCCGGGCGCCGCCGTACGGAGGACGCCCACCGCCTCGCGGACGAGCCCTGCCGCATCGCGATGCGCGCCGCGCATGTCGGCGCGCACGCGGAGGTACTCGGAGGAGAACGACGCCAGCGACACCCAGGCCTCCAGCTCGTGGGCGCGCCCGAGTTCCGCCAGCCGTGCGGGTTCGATCCCCAGTGTCGTGCACTCGCTGAGGAAGGTGCGGACATCGGTGCGGAATCCGCGGGTGGAGCGGATGCTCGGGCCCAACCACTGCGGCCACCGTGATCGCCCTGACCGTTCGTCCTCGGCATCCCCGTCCAACATGTCCTGCACGAGCTGATCCTCATCGCCGCCGGTGAGCAGCTGCGGCGGCTCGCCCCCGCGGAAGACCTCCGCGGCCCGGACCAGCTGAAACGCGAACGATGACACCGAGCGGGCGATGGGGCCGCTCGTGGCCCGGCCGACCACGAGGGCGAGGCGGTCGCGCAGGGCCGTCGCGGTCTGGCGCGAGGGCGTCAGCACGAGGATCGCGTCGGGATCGACACCGGCTGCGGCGAGCGCCGCCACGCGGGCGACGAGCGTCTCGGTCTTGCCCGTCCCCGGCGCTCCCGCCACGACGGCCGACGCGTGCGGGGGCAGCGCGATGATCGCGCGCTGGTCGTCGTCGAGCCGGTCCGGCTGCGGACCCGCGCCCGCGGTCGCCGGTGGATCGATCATCCGGCCACGCTATCGCGACGCGACGACACCGCTCCCGCGGCTCGGTAGGGGCGTTCGCCGAGAGCGTTCAGGGTACGACCTGACGCCTCATCGCCGTGTCGTAGAGTTGCCAATGCGCCAGGCAGATCCGAGCCCTCGGTCCTCGCCTGGAGGGCAGAAAGGCAGTCACCCGTGGAGATCCGCATCGGCATCGCGAACACCGGCCGTGAGCTCAGCTTCGAGACGAGCGAGCCGGCAGACGCCGTCAAGAAGTCGGTCGCGACCGCACTCGACGCCAGCGCCACGCACGTCACGTTCACCGACACCAAGGGCAACTCGTACATCGTGCCCACGACCGGTCTCGCGTACATCGAACTCGGCACCGAGGAGTCGCGCCGCGTCGGTTTCGTCGCCTGATGCAGATCCTCCTCGCCCTCATCGCCGGAGCAGTGCTCGGCATCGGCGCGCACTATGCGGCGCCCGGTCGCGAGACCCGCGGCGTCGCGCTGGGCCCGATCATCGGCGCGATCGTGGGCGGAGCCGTCTGGCTCCTGTTCACGTGGGCGGGAGTCGGCATCGACAACCCGTGGATCTGGCTCGTTTCCCTCATCGCGCCCTTCCCGATCGTGTACCCGGTGCTGCGTGTGCTCGCCGGCGTCCGCACGACGCACGACGACCGCGAGCGCGCCAGACTGCGCATCTCCTAGCACTGCAAGTGGCCGATAGCGCTGCTGGGCCCGATCAGGGCGCAGGCGCTCCGCACGCGGCGACCACGTAGTCGAACAGCGCACCGCGTTGCGCGTCGGTCGCCACGAGCGTGAGCGTGCCGGTGACCGCGGGGTCTCCGAGGATCTCGGCCGTCGTGTCGAAGCGGGTCCCGACCTTGTCTTCGGCGATCGCGTGCAGATCGCACCTGGCAGGCACCGCCTCCAGCAGCACCGTCGCCGTGCGCCCCGGTTCGACCGTGGTCGCCGGCTCCCACGTCCAGCCGCCGCCCGCCGGCTGGAGCAGCGTCGTGCTCTTGACCGAATCGAGTCGGATCGCCTCTTCGCCCTGCACGGTCGCGGTGACCGTGAGCACGGCGATGAGCCCGGCATCCGTCGTGCGGGTCGTGACGTCGGTGATGTGAACGGATGCTGTCGCATCGAGCTGCTGCGCGAAGCATTCCGCCGCCTGATGTCTGCCGAGGAAGCCGTACGGGTCGGCCACCGGGTACTCCGCCGACGCCGCACCGTCGGCGGTGGCGAAACCGATCTGCGCCGTGCCGGTCGCGGCGGCATCTCCGGCGCAATCGGTGCTCGGGATCGGGAAGGTGACCGATCGGTGCGAGCCGGCGGGGATGGTGAGCTCCCCCGACCAGGCGACCGCGCCGGAAAGGCTCGGGGTCGAGTACGAGGCGTTCGTCAGCGAGATCGCGTCCGAGCCGGCGTTCTCGATCACGATCGAGGCCTCGCCTTTCGCGATGTAGAGGCGGTCCTGCACGATCGACACGGTCACCCCGGTGGGCGCAGGCACGGGAGGAGCCGTCGGCGCACAGCCGGCGAGGGCCAGGATGAGCAGCGCACCCGCCGCGAGAGCCGCTCTCCGCGCCCTCATCACCGCGCTCATGCCTACGTCGCGCCCCTGATCACGCCGCGAGACCCATCGCGTCCATACGGCGCGAGTGGGCCGACATCAGCGCGGTGAAGACGGGCTCGACCTTCTTCTCGTCGGCGACCTGGAGCGTGGACGGCCGCAGCGCGGCGCGTGCGATCAGGAGTGTGTCGCCCACCAGGCGTCTCCCCCACAGTGCGAGCAGCGCACGCCATTGCGGGTCGCTGCCGATGGTCGCCCCGATGATGTCGACGATCGCCTGCCGATCGTCGTCGGCGTGCAGAATGCGGGCCACCTTGCGCCCGGTGTCGCCGTAGCTGGCCGAGAGCGACAGATAGAAGTCGTCGAGCATGCCCGCCGTGATGTGCACCGACAGCATCGTCTCCTGGGGGCGATTCCCGTGCGTCGCACGCCGGAACGCGTCCAGCGGCTCGCGGAACGGAAGCATGAGCGAGGTCGGATCGTCGCCGCGTTCCCGGATGAGGGCGATGAGCGCCTCGTGCTTGGTGAGCGCGGCACCCGCCGCGCGCGAGAGGGATTCCTTCTCGGCCAGCTCGGGCGTCGATGCGATCAGTTCGCTCAGCGTCTCGAAGTAGCCCAGCTGCAGGTAGGCGGCCTGACCGAGGAAGGTATCGACCTCGGGCGCGAGCTCGGCGAAGTCGACGCGGGTGGCATCGCTCTGATCGCCCCGTGAGCGCAGACTGAGCACCCGGTCCGCGGGGCGGCGCTGCCAGAACCACTTCACCACGCGCCACAGCCTAGCCGTCGAGCGCCTCGCGCCCCGGCATCCCGTGCCCTGGTGCGCATGCCGTCAATCCGGCGATCCACGCAAATCCCGGTATCGTGGGGGTGTCCCGGCATCGGATCGGGCCCCCGCGCCTGTGGATGAGTGAAGGGCGTGGAACACTCACCCCGGCGGCATCTCACCGCCAGACAGGCTCATATCGTGACGACCTTCGTCGAACTCGGCGTCGATCAGGACATCGTCGATGTCCTCGCCAGCAAGGGCATCGTGGATGCCTTTCCCATCCAGGAGCAGACGATTCCGCTGGGCATGCCCGGCCAGGACATCATCGGCCAGGCCAAGACCGGAACGGGCAAGACCTTCGGGTTCGGCATCCCCGTCGTCCAGCGTCTCGGACCCAACCCCGAGCACGGCGTCAAGGCGCTCATCGTCGTTCCCACCCGCGAGCTGTGCGTACAGGTCTATGAAGACATCGACATGCTCACCTCGGGCCGCAGCACAAGCGTCGTGGCGATCTACGGCGGCAAGGCCTACGAGGGTCAGATCGAGCAGCTCAGGGCCGGTGCGCAGATCGTCGTCGGCACCCCCGGGCGCCTCATCGACCTGAACAACCAGCGCCTGCTCGACCTGTCGCACGCGACCGAGGTCGTGCTCGACGAGGCAGACAAGATGCTCGACCTCGGCTTCCTCCCCGACATCGAGAAGATCTTCCAGAAGGTGCCGGCTATCCGCCACACCCAGCTGTTCTCTGCGACGATGCCCGGCCCGATCGTGGCGCTGGCCCGTCGCTTCATGACGAACCCGATCCATATCCGGGCCACCGACCCCGACGAGGGCCTGACCCAGGCGAACATCCGCCACCTCGTCTACCGGGCGCACTCGCTCGACAAGGACGAGGTCATCGCCCGCATCCTGCAGGCCGAGGGCCGCGGCAAGACCGTGATCTTCACGCGCACCAAGCGTGCGGCGCAGCGCCTCTCCGACGAGCTCGGCGACCGCGGCTTCAACACCGCATCGGTGCACGGCGACATGAGCCAGGAGGCGCGAGAGCGCTCGATGGCGGCGTTCAAGGCCGGCAAGAAAGACGTGCTGATCGCGACCGACGTGGCCGCGCGCGGCATCGACGTGGACGACGTGACGCACGTGATCAACCACACCATCCCCGACGACGAGAAGACCTATCTGCACCGCGCGGGCCGCACGGGCCGCGCAGGTAAGACCGGCATCGCCGTGACGTTCGTCGACTGGGACGATCTGCACAAGTGGGCGCTCATCAACCGCGCGCTCGAGTTCGGTCAGCCCGAGCCGACCGAGACGTACTCGTCGAGCCCGCACCTGCACTCCGACCTCGACATCCCCGCCGGCACCAAAGGTCGCCTGACGACGGCACCGCGCACGCAGACGGTCAAGACCCAGGATGCTGCGCGCAGCTCCTCTTCGGACCGCCACTCCTCCTCGGACCGCCGCTCGTCTTCGGATCGCAGCTCCTCGACGGATCGTGACGGAACGGGCCGTCGCCGGCGCCGGGCCGGCGAATCGACCGGACCCGCCCCCGCCACGGCCGGCACGACAACGACAGAGGTCATCGCCGAACACGGCGGCAATGACGGAGCCGACGGCGAAGGCACCCACGACGGCGGCGGAAACGAGCACCACGACGGCAACGCCGCGCCGCGCAGGCGTCGCCGTCGCCGCGGCGGCTCGCGCCCGAGCGGTGCTCCGGCAGGCGCCTGACCCTCCCCCGCAGCACCGCGACAGGAGATCTCACCGGTGCAGGACGATCTACGCCGATTCGTCCTGCACCGGTGAGGTCTCCTGTTCTCGCGGGACGGGCGGCCGGGGCGGGTACACCCACGCCACGAGCACGACCGAGATGATCATCAGCAGGAACCACGACACGAGCTTGGTAATCGACACCGGGTGCCAGCCGGCGAGCTGATCGGGATAGGCCCACGCGCCCGCCCACGTGGCGATGTTCTCGGCGAGATAGATGAACAGCGCCACTCCGGCGAAAGCGGCGGGGAGCGGCATCCTGATCGCCCTCCGCCAGTTGCGCGCGTACATGACCGTGCGCGCCCACAGCACGACCACGATGAGCAGCAGCACCCAGCGCAGGTCCCAGATCCAGTGGTGCGTGAAGAAGTTGGCGTAGATGAGCGCGGCGACGATCGCGGTGATCCACCGGCGGGGGTAGCGGGTGAAGCCGAGGTCGAACAGGCGGTACACGCGCACCATGTACGAGCCGACCGCGGCGTACATGAACCCGCTGAACAGGGGCACCGCTCCGATCCGGAGCACGCCCTCGGCGTCGTAGCTCCACGAGCCGACGTCGGTTTTGAACAGCTCCATCGCGGTGCCCGTGAGGTGGAACAGCACGATCACCCAGAGCTCACGCCCGGTCTCGAGGCGCGTCGAGACCATGATGATCTGGATCGCGATCGCGGCGAGCGTGAGGGCGTCGTTGCGGGCGAGGGCGGCGTCGTCCGGGTACCAGAGGCGTGCGGCGACGATGACCGCCAGCAGGGCGGCTCCGAAGATGCACGCCCAGCCCTGCTTGAGCACGAAGACCGTGACCTCGACGATCGCAGCTTTGACGCCCGTCTCGGGAGCACCGGCGAGGAATCGGTGCGCGGCGGCATCGATTCTGCGCTCGAGGGGTGTGGACTGGCGCATCACCGAAACGCTAATCGAGCCGAGGGATGCTGTCGCGCAGGGAGCGCGCTCGTCTACGCGTAGACGGGGGCGCTCCCTGTCGCCTGGGCGATGAGCCGGGCGACCATGTCGTCGGTCGTCGTGTTCTCGCCCGGCAGGTTGGGCTTGCCGAGGCCGTGGTAGTCGCTGGATCCCGTCACGATCAAATCGCGCTCGGCGCAGAGCCTGCGCAGCGTCCGCACCCCGCCTGGCAGGTTCTCGCGGTGCTCGAGCTCGAAACCGCCCAGGCCGGCCTCCAGCATCCTCTCCATGAGCGGACCCGGGAGCAGGCCCGCGCGGCCGGCGGGGTGGGCGATGATCGCCACACCCCCCGCCTCGGAGACGAGCCGGACCGCGGTGACGGGGTCGGGCGCGTAGAGCGCGACGTAGTAGTCGCCATCGGAGTCCAGGATGGTCGTGAACGCCTCCGTCCGGTCGCGCACATGCCCCCTCGCCACCAGCGCGTCGGCGATGTGCGGCCGCCCGACCGTGGCGCCGTCGGAGGTCTGCGCGAGGATGTCGTCCCAGTCCAGGTCGTAATCGTGCGAGATGCGCTCCGCCATGGTGCGCGCCCGATCGAGCCGCGACGAGCGGATGCGGTCGGTCATCGCGCGCAGGGCGGCGTCGTCCGGGTCGAACAGGTACGCGAGCACGTGGACGCTGCGCCATTCGTACTTGGCCGACAGCTCCATGCCGGGGATGAAGGTCATCCCGAGGGATGCTGTCGCCTCCGCCGCCTCCGCCCACCCCGAGGTCGTGTCGTGGTCAGTCAGAGCAACGGTGCGCAGGCCGTGCCGGTGCGCGGCGGCCATGACCTCGGCGGCCGACTCGGTGCCGTCGGAGTGCACGGAGTGCAGGTGCAGGTCGCTCGGTCCTGCGAATCGCTGCGTCCCCTGCACCCCACGAGCGTACCGCCCGCTTTCCCCGGGCCCCCGCCCTCGCCCACCCGATCCGCGAGACCGGAGGCGCACGCCGGGATCTCCCAGGCTGCTGACATAGATTTGCGGCGTGCTGCGTCTGCTGGGGATCCTCACGACCGTGCTCTGCGCGATCGCGGCGGCGATCCTCACCTGGCCGCAGTTCTTCCACCTCGAGCGCACCTTCCCGATCGCGCAGCTGGTGTCGTTCCGCGGGCCCGTCGCCCTCGCGTTCGCAGCATTCCTGCTCATCGCCCTGCTCCTTGCGATCGCCCGGCCGATCCGGGCATTCGCGCTGTCGCTGGCGCTCATCGCCTTGATCGCCGGCGGTGTCAACGGAGCCATCGTCATGACGCGCGGCATGGGCACCGACGCGCTTCCGCCCCAGACCCAGGCGAGCGTCCGCGTCATGACCTGGAACACCGCGGGTACCGCCACGACGCCGCAGGAGATCGCGCAGATCGCGGTGGCGATGGATGCCGACATCGTGACGCTGCCCGAAACCACGATCGAGACCGGCGAACAGGTGGCGATCGCGATGCGCGACCTCGGGCATCCGATGTGGGCGCATCACGCTGCCAACCCGTCGACCGAATGGGATGCCGGATCCACCACCCTGCTCATCTCGCCGGGCATGGGCGACTATTCGGTGATCGAATCGTCGCAGGACGGCACCAGCAACACCTCGACCGTGCCCAGCGCGGTCGCGATGCCCACGTCGGGCGTCGGTCCGACCGTCGTCGCGGCGCACGCCGTCGCACCGCGGCAGAGCTATATGCAGGACTGGCGAAGCGACCTGCAATGGCTCGCCGATCAGTGCGGCGCCGACGACGTCATCATGGCGGGCGACTTCAACGCCACGCTCGATCACATGAGCGGGCTCGGGGTCGACGGGGGGGCCCTCGGCCGATGCCACGATGCCGCCGTCGAGACGAACAACGGCGGGGTCGGCACGTGGTCGACGAAGTTTCCCGCGCTCCTGGGCGCGCCGATCGATCACGTGATGGCCTCGGCGAACTGGAAGCCCACCGGCTCCGTGGTGCTGCGCAACCTCGACTCTTCAGGCAGCGACCACCGCCCGCTCATCGTGCAGCTCGAACCGGCCGGCTGAGGGCCGTCGCGTTCAGCGTCTCGACACGCTCCGCCCGCCGGGTGGGACAATGAGGGCATGAACACCTCAGGCGACAGCACCACCGCGACCAGCACGACCGAGGCGCCCGCAGAGGCGACGCCCGTGCACCCGAATGCCGTCACCAACCGGCGTCAGCCGTTCCCGAAGGGCTTCCTCGACACGATCTCGACGGGGTGGGCCGAGCGCCCCGAGTCCGTTCCGCCGCAGCGCGAGCAGGCGCCGTTCGCCGCCGCCCGCCGCGAGGTCGTGTCGGCTGCGTTCCCCGGCAGGCGCCTGATCGTTCCCGCCGGTGAGGTGCGCGTGCGCAGCAACGACACCGATTATCCCTTCCGGCCGCACTCGGCCTTCGCCCACCTCACGGGGTGGGCCGCCGACTCCGAGCCCGGTGCGGTGCTCGTGTTCGACCCGAGCGATGCCGGTGGACATGACGTCACGCTCTACTTCCGTGAGCGCGCCGACCGCACGACGGCGGAGTTCTACGGCGATGCCTCGATCGGCGAGTTCTGGATCGGGCCTCGGCCCGCGCTGGCAGGCGTGGCCGCCGACCTCGGCGTGGCCGCCGCGCACATCGACGGTTTCGAGGCAGGCGAGGGCGACCTGGTGGTCGGCGAGGATGCCGATCTGACCCGCTTCGTCTCGGAGCTGCGGCTGACCAAGGACGACTACGAGATCGCCCAGCTGCGCCTGGCGGTCGAGGTGACCGCCCGCGGGTTCGATGACATCGTCGGCGATCTGCCGCGCATCATCGCTCACCCCCGAGGCGAGCGCATCGTCGAGGGCGTGTTCCATCAGCGCGCCCGCGCAGACGGCAACTGGGAGGGATACGACACGATCGCCGCGTCCGGCCCGCACGCGTGCTACCTGCACTGGACCCGCAACGACGGCGCGGTGGTCGCGGGCGACCTGATCCTCGTGGACGCCGGGGTCGAGGTCGACAGCCTGTACACCGCCGACATCACGCGCACGATCCCAGTGAGCGGCGCGTTCACCGCGACCCAGCGGCTGGTCTACGAGACGGTCCGCGAGGCGGCCGATGCGGCCTTCGCCGCCGCACAGCCCGGCGTGCGGTTCCGCTCGGTCCACGATGCGGCCATGGCCGTCATCGCGGCCAGGGTCGCCGAATGGGGCCTTCTGCCGGTGACGGCTCAAGAGGCGCTGGACGGCGAGCTCGGCGGCCAGCACCGGCGCTACATGGTGCACGGCACGAGCCATCACCTCGGCATCGACGTGCACGACTGCGCGCAGGCTCGACGCGAGATGTACTACGACGGCATCCTGGAGGCGGGCATGGTCTTCACGATCGAGCCCGGACTGTACTTCCAGATCGACGACCTCACCGTGCCGGAGGAATTCCGCGGCATCGGCGTGCGCATCGAGGACGACATCCTGATGACCGTCGACGGACCGGTGAGCCTCTCGGCCGACATCCCGCGCACGGCCGACGACGTCGAGGCGTGGGTGTCGCGGCTGCGCACCGAGTGAGCAGCGCGAAGGTATTCATGCGGCCGCCGACGTTCACGGCTCCCCCCGAATTCACCACCCGCCCGACCCTCGAGGGCACCTTCGGGATGTCGGCGTCGACCCACTGGCTGGCGACGGCGAGCGCGCAGGCCGTGCTCGAGCGCGGCGGCAACGCCTTCGACGCGGCAGTAGCGGGCGGGTTCGTCCTGCACGTGGTCGAGCCGCACCTGAACGGCCCGGGCGGCGACCTGGTCGGGATCTTCGCCACCGCCGCTGACCCCGCGACGCCGGTGGTGCTGATGGGCCAGGGACCGGCGCCGGCGGGCGCCTCGATCGAGCACTTCCGCGGCGAGGGACTCACGACCGTCCCGGGGGCGGGAGGGCTCGCCGCCGCCGTCCCGGGCGCCGTCGACGCGTGGCTCACCCTCCTGCGCGATCACGGCACGTGGGAGCTGGGCGAGGTGCTGTCGTTCGCGATCGGCTATGCGAGGAGCGGTCACCCGCTCTCGCCCACCGCTGCCGCGATGATCAGCCGGGTGGGCGCCCTGTTCACGGAGTCCTGGCCGTCGTCGGCGCAGCTGTGGATGCCGGAGGGCACCGCTCCCGCCGCGGGCACGATCATCCGCAACCCGGCGTACGCCGACGTTCTGGACGAACTCGTCGCGGCCACCAGCGATGCCCCCGATCGGGCGTCGCGCATCGATGCGGCACTGAACGCCTGGCGGCACGGACGCGTCGCGCACGAAGCATCCGCATTCCTCGCGCGACCGCACCGCCACTCGGACGGACGGGATCACGCCGGGGTGATCGCTCCCGCAGACTTCGCCGCGTTCGAAGCCGGCTACGAGCCGGCGGTCTCGGCCGAAGTATGGGGCCACACGGTGGCCAAAGCGGGCGCCTGGACGCAGGGTCCTGCGCTCCTGCAGACGCTGCTGCTGCTCGAAGGCCTCGGGACCGAATCGATAGACCCGTCGACAGCGCACGGCGCACGCCATCGTCGAGGCGCTCAAGCTCGCGTTCGCCGACCGCGACGCGTACTTCGGCGACGCGTCCGACGACGGCGATGTGCTCGTCGCAGAGCTGCTGGCTCCGCCGTACATCGCCGCGCGCCGCGCCCTGATCGGCCCACGTGCATCGCACGACTGGCGGCCCGGCGCGGTGGGCGGGCGCGTGGCGTTCCGCCCGCCGCTCGTGTCCGACCGGCCCGGGCAGGCTGCCGCAGGAGTCGGTGAGCCGACGGTGGCGCGATCGGGCGAAACCCGTGGAGACACGTGCCACATCGACGTCGTCGACCGGTGGGGCAACATCATCGCCGTGACCTCCTCCGGTGGGTGGCTGCAGTCCTCGCCGACGATCCCCTCGCTCGGCTTCTGCCTCGGCACGCGCCTCCAGGCGACCTGGCTGGATGAGGCATCCCCGTCCGCGTTGCGGCCCGGTCGACGCCCGCGCACCACTCTGACTCCGACGCTGGTGCTCCGCGAGGGTCGGGCGGTGATGGCGCTCGGAACCCCCGGTGGCGATCAGCAGGAGCAGTGGCAGGTTCCGGTGCTCGTGCGGATGCTCGTGGGCGGGTACGCACCGCAGCAGGCGATCGACGCGCCGAACCTCCACACGACCGCGCTGATCGACTCGTTCTGGCCCCGTGGGTGGGACCAGGCCGGCGTGGTCGTCGAGGCCCGCATCGGCGACGACGTGGTCGACGGGCTCAGAAGCCGTGGGCACGCCGTCACGCGCGCCGGCGACTGGGCTCTGGGGCGCCTCTCGGCGGTGGGGATCGACCACGACCGAGGACTACTGTGGGCGGCCGCCAACCCGCGGGGGATGCTGGGATACGCCGCGGGTCGCTGAACCGCCCCCGTGGACTCAGCCGCGTTCCCGCAGGAACGCCGCAATCACTAGGGCGAGCCCCGCGCCGATCTCGTCGGCCGGACGTCGGCGTCCCTTCACCTCGAACGAGTGGCCTCCGCCGTCGATCCAGTGGATGCGGGCGTCTCGGCACGACGCGACCGCCTCCTCGAGCTGGGCGTGCGGGTCGATGAACGGGTCGTTCGTCCCCTCCACGAACAGCTGCGGAGCGGCGATGGCCGGAAGGTGCGCGATACGGGGTGCGGAGGGGTTTCCCGGCGGATGCAGCGGGTAGCCGAGGTAGACGAGCCCCGCAGGATCGATCACGCCCTCCGCGGCGGCCATCGACGCCATGCGCCCGCCGTAGGACTTGCCCGCTGCCCAGAACGGCGCATCGGGCACGCGCTCGCGGGTGAAGGCCTCGAGGGCACCCCACGTGGCGACCGCGTGCGCGGCCGGTCCCGGCATCCGTCGTCCTGCCTCGGAGTACGGGAAGGTGAAACGGACGGTCGCCACCCCCTCCGCCCGCATTCCGCGCGAGACGCCGAGGAGGAACGGATGCCGCATCCCGGCGCCCGCCCCGTGCGCGAGGCCGAGCACGGCCCAGGGTTTCTCGGGCCCCTCGACCTCGACCGAGACGTCGACGAGGCCGCCGGGCAACGTCACGGACAGGCGTTCGTCCACGATCGACTCAGCGGGAGGGCGTGGACTGGTCGTCCTGCCCCGCCGCGGGCCCGTCGGGCGCGGGCGCGTCCGGCGCAGCAGCGGGCGCGGCAGGAGCCGGCGCGTCCGGAGCGGACGCGGGAGGCGCGCCGGGAGACACGGGGTGCTGCGGCACGCGTTCGCCGTACCGCGGGCGCTCCGCTTCGCCTTCGGGCTGAGCGGTGACGGGCGGCGCAGCGGGCGCAGGTCGTCGCGTCACGGCCGGTCGGGCCCGCGCGGAGGTGCTCTGTGCGGCAGTGTCCTGCGCGGACGAGTTCTGCTCGGGCGAGTTCTGCGCGCCGAGGATCTGACGTGCGCGATGGATCGACCCCGCCGACACGGCGATGTCGTAACTGGCGGCGATCACCTGCATGACGGACGCGAAGTCTCTGCGCCGGCGGACGAACGAGTACGTGACGATGCTCAGGAGCATGCCGATCGCGATGCCGACGAAGAGCACTCCGACGAAGACCTGGATGGGTACCGATGGAGTGCCCAGCACCACGATCGCCGAGAAGAACAGGCCGAGCAGGACGCCGTTGATCGCGCCCGAACGCGCCGCTGCGGCGTAGCCGAGACGCCCGGTGACGCGCTCCACCGACCGCAGTCCCTGCCCGACGATGGCGATGTCCTTCGCCGGAACCTCACCCGCGATGAGCGTGGAGACGGCCTTCTGCGCGGCTTCGTAGGTGGGGTACGTCGCGATCGTCTCACCGACCTCGCCACGCCCCTGCGGAATCCGCGGGCCCATCATGCTCATGCGTTCCATCTTCGCACGCGGCGCGGCGCGCGCTTCTGTCCGGAAAGGCCGGTCGGCATTCGCCGCGCCCGCGAGGATCGCACGGCACCGGGCTACGCTGGAGCGGTGAGCACGCAGAGGGTTTTCGTCGCACGCCTGGCCGGGTGCGCCGTGTTCGATCCGGTGGGCGACCGCCTCGGCAAGGTCCGCGACGTCGTCGTCATCTACCGAAAAGACGACCCGCCCCGCGTGATCGGTCTGATCGTCGAGATCCCCGGCCGTCGCCATGTGTTCGTGTCGATCGGGCGGGTCACCTCCATCGCGACCGGCCAGGTCATCACGACGGGCCTGATCAACGTGCGTCGTTTCCAGCAGCGCGGCGGCGAGGTGCGCGTGATGGCCGAGATGATCGGGCGGCGTGTGTCGCTCAGCGACGGATCAGGCGACGCCGTCATCGAAGACGTGGCGATCGAGCGTGATCGCCTCGGCCAGTGGGACGTCGGTCAGCTGTTCCTGCGTCACCCGAAAACCAGCTCCTCGCCCTTCGCGAAGGGCGCGACCTCATTCGCGATGTGGTCGCAGGTGCGCGAGCAGCAGCTGCCCGGCGAGTCGCAGTCGGCAGAGCAGCTCGTGGCGAGCTACTCGGAGATGAAGCCCGCCGACCTCGCCAACACCCTGCTCGACCTGCCGGAGGAGCGCCTCTTCGAAGTGGTCGACGAGCTCTCGGACGACCGTCTCGCCGACGCCCTCGAGGAGATGCCCGAAGAGGAGCAGGTGCACATCCTCGAATCGCTCGGCGACGAGCGCGCCGCCGACATCCTCGATGCGATGGAGCCGGATGACGCGGCCGACGTGCTCGGCCAGCTCACCGAGGAGCAGCGCGAAGAGCTCCTCGAGCTGATGGAGCCCGAAGAGGCCGAAGACGTCCGCGCGCTGCTGAAGTACCTGCCCGACACCGCGGGCGGACTCATGACCCCCGAGCCGATCGTGCTGTCGGCCGATGCGACCGTCGCCGAGGCCCTGGCCCTCATCCGTCGCCACGAGCTGCACCCGGCGCTCGCGGCCGCCGTCTTCGTCACGCTCCCGCCCTACGAGACTCCCACGGGCCGCTTGCTCGGAACGGTGCATTTCCAGCGGATGCTGCGCTACCCGCCGCACGAGCGTCTCGGTGCGATCATCGACGACACGCTCGATCCCGTGCCGGTGGGCGCCTCCGCCGCCGAGGTCGCACGGATGCTCGCGAGCTACAACCTCGTCTCGCTCCCGGTCGTCGATCAGGCGCGACGGCTGGTGGGCGCGGTCTCGGTCGATGACGTGCTCGATTACCTCCTACCCGAGGATTGGCGGTCGCACGACGGCGATGACGAGTCCCGCCCGGCCGCACTTCCGGTGACGACAGCATCCGTCCCGAGGCGGCGATGATGGCGCGGGGCTCCCGTCAGCCCACGCTGGACGCCCCACGCGGGCGCTCCGGCATGCTGAGCCGCAACCCGCAGCCCTCCAGCGACCGGTTCGGGCGCTTCTCCGAGGCGTTCGCGCGCGGTATGGGCACGTCCGGGTTCTTGATCGGGATGACGATTTTCGTCGCCGTCTGGCTGTTGTGGAACACGTTCGCGCCTGTTCCCCTGCAGTTCGACCCCCGTGAGACGAACTTCACGCTGTTGACGCTCATCCTGTCGCTGCAGGCTTCCTACGCCGCTCCCCTCATCCTGCTCGCGCAGAACCGCCAGGACGACCGCGACCGGGTGCAGATCGAACAGGACAGGCAGCGCGCGGAGCGGAACCTCGCCGACACGGAGTACCTCGCCCGCGAGATCGTCGCGCTGCGCATGGCCGTCAACGACTTCCATCACGACGTCATGACCAAGGATGTGCTGCGGGCCGAGCTCAGGACGCTGCTGGACCGCCTCGACGCGCCCGGCACCCCCAAGAAGTGACACGCGAAGAGGTGGCGGCCGGCCTCACCGAGGTCGTCCGTCGCGCGGTCGGGGCGGTCATCGATCCCGAGCTGCGACGGCCGCTGGCCGAACTCGACATGGTCCGCGGTGTCAGCGTCGACGGCGCCACCGCCCACGTCGAGATCGCGCTCACGATCGTGGGATGCCCCGCCGCAGCGCGCATCGAATCCGAGGTGCGAGCGGCCGCCGCATCCGTTCCCGGCGTCTCGGTCGTCGAACTCGCCGTGGGGGTCATGTCGCCCGACGAGCGCCGCGCGCTCACCGAGAAGCTCCGCGGCGGGAGACCAGCCAGGCAGATGCCGTTCGGGCCAGGATCTCTCACCCGCGTGATCGCCGTGACGAGCGGTAAGGGCGGCGTCGGAAAATCCACGGTCACCGCGAACCTCGCCGTCGCCCTCGCGGAGCGGGGCCTGGCGGTCGGACTCGTCGACGCCGACGTGCACGGGTTCTCGATCCCCGCCCTGCTCGGGCTCGTGGACGCGGACGGACTGCCCCCTTCGCCGACGCGGATCGACGATCTGATGCTCCCGCCCGTGGCCCACGGCGTGAAGACGATCTCGATCGGGATGTTCCTGCGGCGCAGCACCGACGGTCCGCTCGGAGCCGTCGCGTGGCGCGGGCCGATGCTGCACCGCACGATCCAGCAGTTCCTCACCGACGTGTATTTCGGCGACCTCGACGTGCTGCTGCTGGACATGCCGCCGGGCACGGGCGACGTCGCGATCTCGGTCGGCCAGCTGCTGCCGCAGGCCGATGTGCTCGTGGTCACCACTCCCCAGTCGGCCGCGTCGGATGTGGCCGTACGCAGCGGTCTGGTCGCCCGTCAGACGGGGCAGCGGGTGATCGGCGTCGTGGAGAACATGGCGGCGATGACGCTGCCCGACGGCACCACCCTCGATCTGTTCGGTGCCGGCGGTGGCGCGCAGGTCGCCGCCGACCTCTCGCAGGACGGCGACGAGGTGCGCGTGCTCGCCTCCATCCCGCTCAGCACCGCGCTGCGCGCCGACGGCGACGACGGCGCGCCGGTGGTGCTCGCCCACCCGCACGATCCGGCGGCCGTCGCGATAGCCGCCCTCGCCGCCGAACTCGCGGCCCAGCCCCGCGGACTCGCCGGAAAGTCGTTGCCGTTCGCCCCACGCTGAGGGTGCGGCTGCGCTGAGGCAGGATTGGTCGGGTGAGTGTCGTGCGACCAGACCTCTACGTGTCCGTGACCGGGCGACCCGCCACAGAGCGCAGTGACCATCGGCGGCGCGATGTCTTGCCGGCATCGTTGCGAACCGGCTCGGTGACCAGTTCGATGGATGCCGGGGCACGGGGTCCTAGCCGCGCTTTCGCCCACGCCATCACCGCGTCACGATCGACCGTCGCGTCGCCGATGTCGACGACGGCCCCGATCTTCTGGCCCAGGGCCTCGTCGGCCACACCGAACGCCACGGCGCTGCGCACGGCGGGGTGCGCCTCGAGCACGCGCTCGACCTCGGTGGGGTAGATCTTCTCGCCGCCCCGATTGATGACATCGTCCTCGCGGTCGACGAGGTAGAGGTAGCCGTCTTCGTCGATCCGCCCGAGGTCGCCGAGCGTGTCCCAGCCGGCGACGTCACGCCGCGAGTCTGCTCCGACATACTCGTACGACGAGCGCTCACCACGCCGCATCCAGACCAGGCCGACCGACCCCACGGGCTGCGCCTGGCCGCTGCCCGAACGGATCTGCACCTCCGTGCTCCCGATCGGTCGCCCCACACTCCCGGGGTGGACGAGCCACTCGTCGCCGCGGATCATGGTCAGCCCGTTGGACTCAGACCCGGCGTACACCTCCACCACCCGCTCGGCACCGACCCACTCGAGGAAGGCGCGCTTGAGATCCGGCGCGCAGGGCGCGCCCATGTGCAGCAGCGACTCGACGGAGGCCACGCGATCGGGGCCGCGTTCTGCCGAAGGCACCCGCAGCAGCCGGTGCATCATCGTCGGTACGACCAGGGCCCAAGTGACGCGGTGCTGCTGGACGCCGTCCAGCCACGCCCGCTCGTCGAAGCGCGGCAGAATGACCAGTCGGTGCCCGGTCAAGAGCCCCCGAAACGCGTACGTGAACGTCGCGGAGTGCGCCATCGGCCCCGACACCAGCTGAGTTGCGCGCAACGGCAGGAAATCGGCGACGGGTCGTGTGGGATCGAGCAAGGCGGGTGCGGTAGATCGCACCACTTTCGGGTTGCCGGTCGAGCCCGAGCTCGTCGGAGCCTTCCACGACGCGGCCGCCAGGTCGGGCAGCGTGTGCGGGTTCGGCGGTGCCTGCACCGTCTCGAACCACTCGATGCCGGCTGTCCGCGGACGCACTCCGATCGCCGCGGCGGGCCGCGAAATGCGCTCGACTTCCGCTCGCTCGTCGTCGGTCAGGGTGAGCGCGACGGGCTCGGGCGTCGCGCCGGCCTTCCAGATCGCCGCGCACGCGATCACGAAATCTCTCCCATTCGGGAGTGAGACGATGACCAGGTCGTCGTGCACCACGCCGCGTGCGCGAAGTGCGTGCGCGAGGCGGGTTGCCGCGTCATCGAGTTCTGCCGCAGTGAAGGAGCCGTCCTCATCGATGACGACGACTCGATCGGGGTCGTTCGCCCCTAGGT
This sequence comes from uncultured Microbacterium sp., assembly GCF_964244775.1. Classification (NCBI taxonomy): domain Bacteria; kingdom Bacillati; phylum Actinomycetota; class Actinomycetes; order Micrococcales; family Microbacteriaceae; genus Microbacterium; species uncultured Microbacterium sp. Next base: position 263,560 of record NZ_CAXTJR010000001.1, on the reverse strand, counting down.
CAGTGATGATCGATGAAATCGACTGCCGCACCATGACTGCCTTCCGCATTGAGCAGATCCTCGTAGAACGCGTCGTGGGCGCGAGCGGCAGCATCCCACGTATACGACGCCGCCAAGCGGCGCCCGGGTTGCGGGTCGTGCGCGCCGCCGAGATCGATGACCCGTTCGATGGCCGCCGCGATACCGGCGACGTCGTGCGCGTAGCTCACCGTCACCCCGAAGACCTCGCGCAGCACGAGCAGATCACGCGCCACGACCGGCACGCCGGCGGCGAGCGCCTCCATCGCCGCCAGACCGAAGCCCTCTTTCGTCGACACGAAGCCCAGCGCTCGCGCTGCGGCGACGAGGGGTGGCACGTCGTCGTCGGGCAAAGTGCCGAGGATCGTGGGCTGCAATCCGAGCTCAGCGGCCCTGCGGTCGAACTCCTCGCGATACGGGCGATAGTCGAACAGCGTCTCACCCCCGCCGAACACGAGACGAAGATCAGGATGCTTCGCCCGCACCCGCGCAAACGCCTCCAGCAGGTCGATCGACCCCTTTCGCGGCTCGATCCCACCCAGCGCGAGCACGTAACCGCCGAGCTGCGTGCGCCACCGGTCACGCTCCGCTTCGCCTGCGACGCCGGCAGCAGCGATGAAGCGCTCGGCATCCACGCCGTTCGGGATCACCGTTGCGTCGTAGCCGTACTCGAGCGCGACCTCGGCTGCGACAGCGCGCGACACACAGATGCGTGCGACGGGCTCGTGTATCGCGCGCTCGTGGCATTCGATCAACCGCGGGGTCGTGAACGCGTCCAAGTGATGAATGGTGCGCACGCAGGCGCGCCCCGCCGCGATCACGGCGTTCGCCGAGATGCAGTCCTGCGCGTGCACGATGTCAGCCTCGCTCGAAAAGGCCTCCGACATGGTGCTGATCGACCGCTCGATCCTCGCCCCGATCTCCTCGCCGTCGCGGGTCTCGAAAGGAACGACCCGCACCGCGACCGCCGGATCGACCTCCCGGAAGAAGGCCGTGTCGTCGCCGCGTCCGAGGGTCCAGATCTCCACGTCGTGCCCCAGCGCGGCGAGCGCCTCGGAGAGGGCGAGGGTATGCACGACCCCGCCCCGCGGTTTGGTCGAATACGTGACCTGCGCGATTCTCACTTCTTCTCGCCGGTGATCCGGTACGCGTGCTCGGCGCGTTGATCGAGGTGGTGCAGTGATCGACGCGCACGAGCGATGGATGCTGTCACATCGGCCTCCGCGATGGCGAGCCCGCCCTTCGCCCAGGTCTTGGCGATGATCTCCCCCGCCGGATCGACGATCTTCGCCTGACCGAGAAAGCGGAGCCCGCCGAGCACACCCGTCTGATTCGACGAGACGAGGTACACCTGGTTCTCGGCGGCACGCGCGCAGTCGTAGAGGTCGAACAGGTGCGCCTGGCGGTCGTTGCGGATGCGGTCGGAGCGGTCGGTGACGCTCGCGGGCCACGCGCTCAGGCAGGCGAGGATCTGCGCACCGTCCAGGGCCAGCGACCGCGCGGACTCGGGGAAGGTCTTGTCGAAGTCGATGAGCATGCCGACGCGACCGACCGGGGTGTCGAACGCGGCGAACCGGTCGCCGGCCCGATAGACGTCGGACTCGCCGAGCGGCAGATGCACTTTGCGGTGAGTGTCGAGGATACCGTCGCCGGTCACGCACACGGCCGTGTTATATCGCACCTCGGCGCCGTCGATGACCGCCCGCTCCGCCAGACCGAAGCACACGGTCATGTCGCGGGCGAGCGCGACCACCGCCGCGACTTCGGGCCCGTCGAGGTCGACTGCCAGTGGTGCGCTGTCCACGTCGTCAGCGGGATGCTCCAGATCGAGCAGGTAGCCTCCGATCGTCGCGTCGGGCAGCACGAGGAGGTCGACGCCCTTGTCCCGCGCCTGCGCGATGATGCCCGGCAGCTTCGCGAGGGTGCGATCGACGTCTCTCCCGAAGTGCGCGGCGACGCCGGCCATCGTGACGCTACCGGTCTTCGGGGCAGTGACCATTCGTTCAGGGTATAGCGCAGCATCCCGGTCCCCTCAGGCGACGCGGACCCGCTCGTGCGCGATGGTCCCGATCACGTCGGCGATGTGCTCGGCGTCGCGCGCGATCGCGTGGAAGCGCCCCGACCCCCACGTCCGCATCCACGGCAGGCCGATGAACTGGAAACCCGGCACCGCGGTGACCCCCCAGGAATGCGCGGGGTGCCCTTCCTGGTCGAGAACGTCCAGATCGCCGAGCCACGACCAGTCGGCGCGGAATCCGATCGACCAGATGACGGTCGCGACCTCTTCCGCAGGGAGCGTGGTGGGGATGCTGCCGGGATGCCACACCGCTCGGTAGCGGTCTTCGCGCGGAGCGTCGATCCCCTCGCGATCGATGTAGCGGTCTATGTCGTTCTTGATCGATTCGGCCACCGAGTCGGCGTAGTCGAGGTTCTCGGCGAGCGACTCGTCGAAGCGGAAGGCGTCTTCGGAGAAGCCCGTCGCGCGACCGTACAGCCCCATCCCGCGTAGGGCGAATTCGCGAAGATCGATGTCGCGCCCGCCGTCGCGTCCGGTGACGTAGTGGTTTGTCGACTCGCGTTTGGCCAGACCCCTCGTCTCGACGGCGAGGTCGTAGATGCCCATCTCGGCAAGCCACGTCATGCAGTCTCTGCCTCGATAGAAGCGGGCCACGCGCGGCGCACGCCCGAGAGCCAGGTGCACATCGCGTCCCTCCAGCAGCAGGTCCTCCGCGATCTGGGTTCCGGATTGCCCAGACCCGATGACGAGCACCGGGCCGCCCGGCACCTGATCGGCGTTGCGGTACTCGTGGGAGTGCAGCTGGAAGATGCTGGTGGGGATGCTGGCGGCCCACGCGGGGGTGACCGGCAGGTGATAGCCCCCGGTGGCGGAGGTGACCGAGTCGGCCGTGACTGTGCCGGCGCTGGTGTGCACGATGAACCCCCCTCCCGGACGCTGCTGCACGAGGGTGACCGCGACACCTTCGGCGACCGGAGCGTCGAAGGTGTCGGCGTAGCGCCTCGACCAGGCGAATACCTCGTCGCGGGTCATGAAGCCGTCGGGGTCGTTCCCGTCGTAGGGGTAGCCCGGCAACCGGCAGTGCCAATTCGGCGTGACCAGTGTGAACTTGTCCCACCGCCCGTCGCGCCACTCGTGCACGACGGTGTCTCGCTCGATGACGACGTGGGGCACACCGGCCTGCACAAGGTGCCAGCTCACGGAGAGCCCCGCCTGCCCACCCCCGACGATGATCGCGTCGAAGTGGTCTCCCTCGTGCAGCCGCACGGGGATCACGCGGGGCTCCCGTCAAGCCCGGGTTGGATCGCAACGATCTCGACCTCGCCGGCGGGGTAGGACTGCGCCTCCTGGGCGATCGCCTGTTCCGATTGCATCGCAGAGGTGCAGGCGAAGCCGTACTTCGCGTGGACGCGCTCGCTCGCGATGGCGAGCGCTTCGCTCGTGCGTCCGACGAAGTCCGAGACCGGGTAGCGCGCTCCGACGGTGAGGAAATCGTGGATGACCAGGCTCGGCGAGTAGTGCGAGGTCTGTCGGCCGTCCGGCCACCGGACGGCGAAGGTCAGCTCAGGCATGAGCCAGTTCCCTCCAGCGGTTGGCGTGCGCGGCGTCGTGCCCGGTGTCGGTGACGGGTCCGTAGACATCGGGACGCCGGTCGCGAAGGTGGAACATCCCACCCCGCATCGAGCGGAAGGCGGCATCCACATCGATGTCGGCGACGGCGAGGCCGGCTCCGAGCAGGGTCGTGGCGAGCACGTTTCCGCCGGGATCGACGACCTTCGCGTTGCCCACGTAGCGCAGCGACCCGAACGTTCCGGACTGGTTCGACGCCATCCAGAACACCTGATTGTCCAGCGCCCGGGCGATATCGAACTGGTTGAACCGGTAGGTCCAGCGGTCGTCCTGCAGATTCTCGGCGGTGGCGGTCCGCGCTGCGGGCCAGGCCGACATGCTGACGATGATCTCGGCGCCATCGAGCGCCAGCATCCGCGCCGCCTCGGGGAAGGCCTTGTCGTAGCAGATCTGCATTCCCACCCGCGCGAGGGGAGTGTCGAAGGCGTGGTATTCCGACCCCGCCGAATACGACAGGTGCTCGCCGAGCGGCTGGTGCACCTTGCGGTACGAGCCGTAGATCGCGCCGCCGTCGAGGCACACGGCCGCGTTGTAGCGCGTTTCGCCGTCGTCGTCGAGCTCGCAGAATCCGATGGTCACGATCGTGTCGCCGGCGAGCTTCTGCACCTTCTTGAGCTCGGGCCCGTCGAGGCGGATGGCGGGGGGCAGCGATCGCTTCGTGGTCTGCACCGTCTCCTGCACCGTGTCGCCGTGGTTGCCCAGCGACGAGAGATAGCCGCCGATCGCCGCCTCCGGGAAGGCGACGAGCCGTGCGCCCTGCGCTCGCGCGTCTTCGAGGAGTTGCGCCACGAGCGCGTAGTTCTGATCGAGATCTCGAGTGAAATTCGCCGATACCGACGCGACAGTGAGAGTCATCCGAGGGCTCTCAGAGGTTGTAGGTGGAGTTGATGATCGCACCCTTGCGGGCGTAGTAGATCAGCGCGTCCTGCACGTCGAGCGGATGAGCGGGGATGACGCCTTCGATGAGGTCTTCCTCTCGGATGCCGTGCAGCGCCAGACCGAACCGGCAGGCGTACACCGTGCCACCCTCCTTGATGAAGGTCTCGAGCGAGCCGTTCATGTTCAGCTCTCCCGGGAAACCGGAGTCTCCGGTCGTGGGGAAGCCCCGGTTCGCCGAGCACGCGAGGGTGCCGGGGCCGTAGAAGTAGATCGCCGACTCGAACCCTTTGCGCAGTGCCCGCGTCGCCTGCAGGATCGCGACGAAGCTGACAGACGACTCGTGCGGGATGCCGTGGATCAACGTGAAGTAGGTCTCGCCGTCTTCGGCCTGGAAGTCGGGGAAGAGCTTGGTCGACCCGTAGATGTTGGTGCCCTTGGGGAGGGAGGGATGCGGGATCTCGCCGAGCGAGGTGGCGATGTTCTGGGCGATCTGGGCGTCGAGGTCTTCGGGCATGTTCGTCTCTCTTTCGTGTGGGTGATGCACGGGATGGAACGGGAGGGTGGGTCAGGTCGTCGGTGTCGCGGGTCCGAGCCCCGTGGGGGACGTCGTGCACGCTTCGGTCTCGGCGCCGTCCGGCCAGCGAAGTCGCACGCCTTCGCCGTCGTCGAGCACGCCGATGGCGGCCGAGGTCGCCAGCTCGGAGGCGATACGCGACCGGCCGGGGCGATCGGCGGTCAGCATCCCGAATCCGGGAAAGCAGGTGAGCCAGTCCCCGAACGCCACGTCGTCGGGTGCGGGGATATCGGCGACGTCGACGCTCAGCCCTGTGCCGGAGGCCTCGGCGAGCATGGCCGCGCTGCCGATGATGCCGCCCATGCTGACGTCTTTCGCGGCGGCAGGACGCGCGCGGCGCACGAGCGACCCGAGTTCACGCAGCTCGGCGCCGGACCGCGCCGACGTGGTGTCCCATTGGCGTCCTTCGAAGCCGTGGCGCCAGCTTCCGCGCAGGTCGACGGTGAGGCTGAGTGCGTCGCCCACGCGTCCGCCGCCGCCGGGAATCGGATGCTTCGTCCTGCCGAGAGCCGTGACCGACAGGGCTGCGGGCACGCCGATCTGCGTGTGTCCGCCGAGAACGGCGATGCCCCAGGCATCCGCCCCACTGCGGAGGCCCCCGAGGATGCGGCGGGCGAAGGATGCCGTCGGCGCCGCGACCGCATCGAGCAGTCCGATGGGGTGTGCGCCCATTGCCGCCAGGTCGTTGACGTTCACCAGCACGGCGCACCAGCCCGCCCACTCCGGGTCGCGCTCGATCATCGCGGGCAGGATCGCGTCGCACGCGGCGATGACATCGGTGCCGGGGAGCGGTGCGCCGTCGTCGCCGACGAAGCCGGCCCCGCCGAGGGCGGCGGGGCCGTCGCCGCGAAGCCTGCCGACCAGCTCCCCCAGTGGTCCTTTCGTCGCGCTCACGAGTTGCTGCACCCGGTCGATCGGCCACCGCATGCGCACGTGCGGCACGCCGCCGATCGTGGTTTCGCCCCACGCATGCCACCCGAGGTGGCGGAACAACGGCTCGTTGCGCGCCTGCACGGTGGCCTCGAACCGCAGCACGCCCGATCGGAGCGCGGTCGCGCACGCCTCACGCACCAGCGCCGATCCGATGCCGCCCGCCGCCCGGGCGTCCCTGCGCACGACCAGCCGGCTGCCGGTCCACCATCCGATGTCGCGTCCTTCGATTGCTGGTGCCAGGCGAACTCCACCCAGCACGTATCCGGTCGCATCGACGCAGACGAGCACGATCGTGCGAGGGTCATCGTCTATGCGATCGGAATCGTCGGCGTCGAAGATTCCCTGCTCGGCGACGAACACCTCGCGTCGGATGGCGCGATACGCGTCGAGTTGGCTCTTCGTGGCCAGTTCGATGCTCCACTGCGCCCCTCGCGCCCGCGAGCTGGGCGCGCTCCCGGTGATGACCGGAACCTCGAGCATGTCAGGCACCGGCTGTCTTGAGCACGCTGCACGCACCGCACGCGGCGCATCCTGCGCGCTGATCCTCGCCGCGCATGCCCGCTGCCTCGAGGAGTACGGCGACCCGGTTGGTCACGGAGTGCAGCACGCTGCGATGCGGCGCGGGCACATGGTCGACGTCGGTGGCCAGCGTGCCCTTGAGCGGGCGGAACGGAACCACGAACGGGTACACGCCCATCTCGATCAGTTCGCGTGCGCCCTCCACGAGCTCATCGGGGTCTTCGCCCATGCCGACAAGCAGATAAGTCGAGACCTGGTTCCAGCCGAATACTCGTACCGCCTCACGCCATGCGGCGCGGTACTCATCCATCGTGACCTGCGACTTACCCGGCATCCATCGCTGCCGAACGGCGTCGTCCATCGACTCGACGTGGATGCCGATCGATCGCGCTCCGGCTTCGTAGAGTTCGGTGATGGCGCGCAGGTCAGCCGGCGGTTCGCACTGCACCTGGATCTCGAGATCGGGCACCGCCTTCTTCACCGCGCGCACGCAGCGGGCGAGGTGCTTGGCACCGCGATCCCAGCCGTTCGAGGTGCCGGTGGTCATCACCATGTTCGTGACGCCGTCCAGGCGAGTCGCTGCCTCTGCGACCTCGGCGAGCATCGCCGGGGTCTTCACGGCGACCGTGAGCCCCGCATCCAACGACGCCTCGATCGCACAGAACCGGCAGCGCTCGCTCTCGTCGTACCGCACGCAGGTCTGGACGACCGTGGTCGCGAGCACGTTCTTGCCGTGGAGTTTCGCGATCTTCTCGTAGTTGATTCCGTCCGCGGTTTCGAGATCGTAGAAGCGCGGTCGCACCACCGGCGACACGTCGAAGCCGAGGTCGGCGCCGTCCCTCACCAGTCGACCGCTCGAGGTGACCACGTAAGGACTGTTCGAGTTGAGCGGAATCGCGGCGCTCTCGCCGTTTATGATGAAGTGCCCGTCGTCGCTCGGCCCGGCGCCGCCCGCTCGTCGCACCGGCGCGTTGCTTCTCACCCCGAGCAGCGCGATGTTCACGCGAGTCGAGAGGTGCTTCTCGGTTTCGGTGGAAGTGACGGATGCGGGAGTCATACGTCCAGTAGACGGCCCGCCTGTTTCGGGGTGGCTACGAGCGGAATGCGGGTGTGTTTCGGCCCGAGAAGATTGCGTTTCGTGAGTCTGGTCTCGAACGTGTCGTCCTGCGTCGGCGGGGGGGGGCGGTGACCGTACGCGGTTGCGTGCCTAGGTCGCCTCCGAGTCGAACGGCGTGTCCACCGCGTCGCCGCGCTCCATCGCCGCGGCTCCCGCCGCCGTCATCGCCGCCGTCACCGACGCCGCCGTCGCGGCCGCCTTCACGGTCGGCACGGGCGCGTCGTCCAGCAGCGCCTCGCGGATGATGCGGCGCGGGTCGTATTGCCGGGGGTCGAGTTTGCGCCAGTCGACGTCGTCGAACTCGGGCCCCATCTCCTCCTTGACGCGGCTACGAGCCCCGCGCAGGAACTCTCGTGCTCGACCGGCCCAGTGCGCGAGCCCCTCGGCGTAGCGAGGCAGCCGTTCGGGTCCGATGAGCACTGCCGCGATCACGCCGATCAGCAGAAGCTTCTCGATCGTGAGCCCGAAGAACATGCCTTCAGATTACCCGCCGCGCCTGAGGGCATCGCCGTGCGCGCGCGCGTAGTGTGAGCAGCGGAGGAGCACGCATGGCCGGATACGACGCGAACGACAGGTTCGCCGCCGAGTCCGTCATCGAGCCCGACCACATCGCGCGCGCACGGGCGCATGCCCTCGAGCTCGGGGCTAACCCCGTGAGCGCTGCCGTGGGTGCGCAGATCGCGGTGCTGTCGGCCGCATCCGCAGCCCTGAATATCGTCGAGATCGGCACGGGAGCGGGGGTGTCGGGGCTCTGGCTCATCCACGGCTCACCCCGCGCGACCCTCACGACGATCGACAATGAGCCCGAGCATCTGAATGCCGCCCGTCAGGCGTTCACAGATGCGCGGATTCCGGCTGCGCGCGCGCGATTCATCACGGGACGCGCCGCGGATGTCCTCCCCCGCATGAATGAGGCGTCCTACGACATCGTGCTGGTCGACGCCGACCCCGAGGGCGTCATCGAGTACGTCGAGCACGGCCTGCGTCTGGTGCGACCCGGCGGGACCGTGCTAGTGCCTCGAGTGCTCGGCGGCGGCGCCGTGGCCGATCCGGTGCGCCGCGATCCGCAGACCACCGCCTACCGGTCGCTCATTCAAGAGACGCAGTCCTCCCCCGCGGTCATCGGCGCACTCTCGATCGTGGGCGAGGGTCTGCTGCAGCTGACGACGCTCCCCGATCCGCGCGACTGACGCGGACCGCATCGGCCTCGGACCGCCGGGCCGGTCCTCCGACGACGGAACGGCCGGTCAGAAGACCGGCCGTTCCAGAACTCACGCGTCTATGGAATCGCGTCGGATCACGCGGGTGCGACAACCCCGCCGAGCACGTCGTAGAGCTCCTTGGCTTCGGCGTCGTTCACGGAGACGACAAGGCGCCCACCGCCCTCGAGCGGCACACGGACGATGATCAGACGCCCTTCCTTCACGGCCTCCATTGGTCCGTCTCCGGTCCTCGGCTTCATCGCTGCCATCGTGGGTCCTTTCCTCGTAGGTCTGCACACTGAGTTTATCGTGCGCTGAGAGTCGCGCAGTTCCGCGGTAATTGCGGGTCACGGTATCTGCCAGTACGTGTTGCCCAGCGCGTACATGTTGTAGATCCACCACCACTGCCCGAGGAGGCAGGCTGCCAGCACCCCGACACGCCAGATCAGCGAGCGCGGCATCGCGGCGGCGCCCCAGAGCGGCGAGATCGGCAGAAGCAGGCGGAAGATGCTGGACTGCGGGAAGAACACGACGAGCAGATAGCCGAGGTAGCTCGCGATCCACAGCCGCAACTCGAGACCGAGTCTGCGGACGTGCGGCTCGAAGATCAGCAGTGCGGCGACGCCGATCACGGATGCTGCGAGCACCACGTATCCGGTCCCCACGCCCCATCCCCACGAGCCGAACCAGAACGCGGCGCCGCGAAGGAATCCGTCGAACGGCACGAACGCGCTGTCTGCGCCCGTCAGCCAGTTCCGCCGCCACGCGAGCTCGGTCGCGAGATACGCGCCCGTATCGCCCGTCACGACGCCGGCGATCACCTGCCACGCGAAGCCGACCACCACCGACAGTCCGCCGAGAGCCACGATGTGGACGATCTCGCGCCCGCGGAGCGGCTCGACACGGCGGCGGATCCATCGCGAAATGCCGAACAGCCCGAGGAACAGTGCGAACGCGAGCACACCAGGCCGCGTGAAACCCATCAGCGGAACGAGCAGATACAGCCATCCGTATCGACGCCGCTGCACGAGCAGGAGTGCGAGGAACAGCCACAGCAGGAACAGCGACTCCGCGTACCCGACCTGGAACATCGCCGCCAGCGGCGCCGAGGCGAAGAAGACGACCGCCCACGTCGCGGTTTGCTGGTCGAGGGCGGGCTGAGGGCCGCCAGGATGCTGCGACCCGGCCGGGCGGAGCATCCGATAGAAGACCAGGCAGGCGAGGTATCCCGCCACCAGCGAGATCACGACCGCCGCGGTTCCCCACGATCCGAACACCGTGCCGAGAGCAGCCGACAGGTAGGCGTAGACCGGCATGAACGCCCACTGGTTCTCGGCGACGGCGCCGGTGCCGGTGAGCGGGAGCGTCACCGGGTAGCCGTTGACCGCGGTGAACCAGTACCACTGAGCATCCCAGCCGACCATGAGGTCGCCGATGCCCGCACCCGGCCCGAAACGCGAGCCGACCCCCGACAGTGATGCGGCGAGTAAGAGGAACCCCGTCGTGACGACCCGCGCGCCGAGGTAGAGGACGGCGATCCGCACCGCGACCGGCAGCGTGCGCCAGTGGCGCTTGTCCGTGCGCTCGGTCAGGAGGCCGTCAGCCACGACCGGAGTCCGCGTTCGACATCCTCGATCTGCGCGAGCGGCACACGCTCCTCGTCGTGGTGGGCGAGAGCAGGGTCGCCAGGCCCGTAGTTTACGGCGGGAACGCCCATCGCCGAGAAGCGCGCCACGTCTGTCCAGCCGTACTTGGGCCTCGGCACCGCACCGACAGCGGCGACGAATTCCTTCGCGAGCGGTGCGTCGAGGCCGGGGCGCGCTCCCGCGGCGACGTCGAGGATCTCGATGTCGAAGCCGGCGAACACGTCGCGGACGTGCTGTTCGGCGCCCGCGGCATCTCGACTCGGGGCGAAGCGGTAGTTGACCTCGACCTCGCACAGGTCGGGGATGACGTTGCCGGCCACTCCTCCGCCGATCCGGACGGCGTTGAGCCCCTCGCGGTAGTCCAGCCCGTCCACGCGCACTTCGCGGGCGCGGTATTCGGTCAGGCGGGTCAGGATCGGCGCGGCCTGATGGATGGCGTTCTCACCGATCCACGACCGCGCGCTGTGCGCCCGGACGCCGTGCGTGCGCACCATGACGCGCATGTTGCCGTTGCATCCACCCTCGACCTGGCCGCCCGAGGGCTCGCCCAGGATCGCGAAGTCGCCCGCGAACAGGTCGGGCCGGGTGCGGGAGAGCCGGGTGAGGCCGTTGAGGTCGGCATCCACCTCTTCGTGGTCGTACCACATCCAGGTGAGGTCGACACGGGGGGCGGTGAGCTCGGCGGCCAGCTTCAGCTGCACCGCGACGCCCGCCTTCATGTCGACGGTGCCGCGTCCCCAGAGATAAGCCTCGCCGTCGATCTCGACCTGGCGGGTCGGAACGTTGCCGTTGATCGGAACCGTATCGATGTGACCTGCGATCACGACGCGCTGCGCACGACCGAGCATCGTGCGCGCGACGATCGTGTCGCCGTCGCGGTAGACCTCGAGATGGCCGAGTTCTCGGATCGCGGCGTCGATCAGGTCGGCGAGAGCTCCCTCGTCACCCGAGACGCTGGGGATGTCGCAGATCGTCCGGGTGAGGTCGATCGACGACGCGGAGAGGTCGAGCTGCGGCATGCTCCGAGTCTATCGACCGGGCCTGTGGGCATTGTGTTCGCTAGCGTGGACTGCATGAGCGACGAGAGATGGATCTGGGGAATCGGCCTTGCGACGGCCTCCGCCGACGGGACGATTCTGGACACCTGGTTTCCCGAACCGCAGGTCGGTCGGGTGCCGCTCGGTTACGACCCCGCGATGCCGCCGGAGCAGCTCGAACAGCTCGCCGTACCCGATCCTCGGCGTGCGGTGACCGTCGAGACTCTGGCGATCGAGATCGACCTGGATGCGGCGCCCTCGTCCACACCGGACGCCTACCTTCGGCTGCATGCGCTCTCGCATCGTCTCGCCCAACCGAACAGCCTGAACCTCGATGGTGTCTTCGGCCACCTCCCGAATGTCGCCTGGACCACCGCGGGGCCGATGCACCCCGACGATCTCACCCGGCTGCGCCCCCTGCTGGTGCGTGACGGCATCCAGGTGCAGGGGCTGGACAAGTTCCCCCGGCTGCTGGACTACGTCACGCCTCCGGGCGTGCGGATCGCCGATGCGTCGCGCGTGCGCCTCGGCGCCTATCTCTCGCCGGGAACCACGGTGATGCACGAGGGCTTCGTCAACTTCAACGCCGGGACGCTGGGAACCTCGATGGTGGAAGGCCGCATCTCGCAGGGAGTGGTCGTCGGCGACGGCAGCGACATCGGCGGCGGATCATCGATCATGGGCACGCTCTCGGGCGGCGGCGCGCACCGAGTCTCGATCGGGCGACGCACGCTGCTCGGAGCCAATGCCGGTATCGGCATATCACTGGGCGACGACTGCGTCGTCGAGGCGGGGCTGTACGTCACCGCGGGATCGAAGATCGTCCTGGCCGACGAACCCGCCCGGCATGACGGATCCCGCCCTTCCGTGAAGGGCTCCGAGCTCTCCGGGCGCGACGGTCTGCTGTTTCGCCGCAACTCGCTCACCGGCGCGATCGAGGCCGTCCGGCGTGCGGGCGTGGGTGTGACTCTGAACGAGGCGCTGCACGCGTAGAGTCACAGCAATCCCGAGAGGAGCATCCGTGGGCACGCGCATGCCGAAGAAGCTGTACGAGTCGGAACTCATGTCATTGCAGGCGGAACTCGTCGACATGCAGGCCTGGGTGCAGGAGACCGGGGCGCGCGTGGTGGTGCTCTTCGAAGGGCGCGACGCGGCGGGCAAGGGCTCGACCATCAAGCGCGTATCGGAGTACCTCAATGCCCGTGTGACGCGGATCGTGGCGCTGCCCACCCCCAGCGAGCGCGACAGAACCCGCTGGTACTTCCAGCGTTACGTCCCCCACCTGCCGGCTGCGGGCGAAATCGTGCTCATGGACCGGTCGTGGTACAACCGCGCGGGCGTCGAGCGCGTGATGGGCTACTGCACAGACGACCAGTACGAACAGTTCCTGCGGCAGGCTCCTATCTTCGAGCAGATGCTGGTGGAAGACGGCATCCTCCTGCTCAAGTACTGGTTTAGCGTCTCGGACATCGAGCAGGAGAGGCGGTTCCGGTCGCGCGCGGAAGACCCGATGCGGCGGTGGAAGCTCAGCCCGAACGATGTGCTGTCGATCACGAAATGGGAGGATTACTCCCGCGCGAAGGACGTGATGTTCGCGCACACCGACACCCCCGAATCGCCCTGGTACGAGGTCGACAACGAAGACAAGCGCCGGGGGCGGATCAACATGATCGCGCACCTGCTGGGAAAGATCCCGTACGGCCCGGTCGAGCGCGAAGTCGTCGAGATCCCGCCGCGGCCGCCTGCCGGCACGTACGACCGCCCGCCGCAGAAGTTCAGCTCGCACGTGCCCGACTACACGTCCACCCTCGAGGCGCGCAAGGCGGATCGATAGCGCCGAGTAACGGGAAGACTCCCGACCTGGCTACGATTCTCTCGTAGCCATTCTGACGGAAGCCGTAGACGAGCGCGCTGCGGCACCGTCCCGTGCCCGCCTGCGCGCTGCTTCGGCGATCCTGGCTGCGACCGTCGCCATCGCCGCACTGACTGCCGTCATCTTCCTCGTGCGCGCGAGCGGTGACGCAGCGACCGCGTGGCCTCTCTCGTGGGAACTGCAGAACAGCGACAACGGGGTGCTCTTCCAGTACGTCCACGACATGATGACGGGACGCAGCCTCGACTGGAGCTTCTCCCCCCAGGTCTACGTGTTCCCCGAGGTGCCGATCAGCATCATCGCCTACGCCCTCGCCGGGGGCGGGGTGCAGGCGTACTTCGTGTTCGTCGCCGCGATCAACAACGCCGTGCTGTTCCTCGGGGTCTCCCTGCTCGTGCGGCTGATCTACCCCGCCGAGGGTCACTCCTCGTGGCTGTCCCGCGCGGCGATCGCGAGCTTCCCGCTCCTGCTCCTCCCGCTCCTCGGCACGAGCTGGCTGCAGTCGTACCATCTGGCGCCCACCTACTACTTCGGCATGTACCTGCTGGTGCTCGCGGCCCCTTCGTTCTATCTCGTCCGCACGACGAGGTCGCGCGTCCTCCTCGGTGCCGCGATCGTGCTGACCGCAGCATCCAATCCGCTCGCCCTCGTCTTCTGCGTGCCTCCGCTGGCCCTGGTCCTCGTGCTGCGCGGTGTCAAGAACGGGTTCCGCAGCACCTGGCGCCCCGCCGCGATGTCGGCCGCCCTGCTGATCGCGGCCCTCGCGGTGCGGGTCGTCTTCTTCTCGCGGTTGCAGGGCACCTCGCCGCTCGACTACATCGACTACGAGGGCTTCCTGCTGCGGCTGCGCGACCTCGGCCCTCACTTCGCGCTGATGGCGGCGGACGAGACGACCCGCAACGTTCTCATTCTCGGGGCCCTCTGCGCGGTCGCCTGCCTCGTGTTCGCGATCGTGGGGTCGGTGCGCTACCTCCGTGCCGACCGCGCGGCGATTCCGTCCGATCGCACCCTGGTGGGGCTGTACTTCGGCCTGGTGCCGCTGGCGGGCCTCGCGGGCACCGCGATCCTGCTGATCACGCACTACCTGTATGCGTGGCTCGTGCTGATCGCGCCGCTCGTCTTCGCCCTGCTGGCCGTGCCGAGGGCGTGGGTGCCCCGCCTGGTGCCGGTCGGGGCGGCGACGCTGGCGGTCGCAGCGCTGATGACCGGTGCGGTGCCGAATCTCGCCTCCTCCGGCGCCTATTTCGCCGCACGCAGCTCCGAGACCCAGTGCCTCGACGCGAAGCTGCCCGCCGGAGTGGAGGTCGGCTATTCGACGTTCTCCGACGCACGCCGCCTGTCACTGACCTCCGAGCGCCCGTTCCGGCTGATCCAGATCACCGCCGATGCCCAGCCGTCGTACTGGCTGACGAACAGGACCTACGCCAAGACGGAAGGTGGCCAGTTCTTCTACGTCAACGAGCAGGGCGACGAACCCGCCATCGACACCGCTCTGGTGACGAGCCTCTTCGGCGCCGCCGACAGCGGTTTCAGCTGCGGTTCTGGGCAGTCCGTACTGGTGTACAGCGAGCCAGACAAGCTCGCCGCGATCAAGAAGTACTACAACGAGAATCCCGGCACGTAGACCTTCCTCCGCACCTCACCCGAGGATGAGCGAAAGCGTGAAGCTCCACACGCAGATGATCGCGAGCATGCCGAGGCTGTAGCCGATCGAGGCGCGCAGGATCTCGCCTTCCCTCCCGGAGAGGCCGACCGCACCCGCCGCGATCGCGATCGACTGCGGAGAGACGACCTTCGCGGTCGTTCCCCCCGCCGTGTTCGCGGCGATCAGCAGAGCGGGCTGCACGCCGATGCGGTCGGCGGTCGCCACCTGCAGTGGGCCGAACAGGGTGTTGTTGTTGACGACCGACCCCGTCAGGAAGACGCCGATCCAGCCGATGATCGGCGCGAAGAGCGGGAAGAGCGGACCGACCGCAGCCAGGGCGGTGCCGATGCTCGCCGACCCGCCGGAGTAGTTCGCGATATTGGCGAGCACGAGGATCAGCGCGATCAGCACCAGGGCCTGCCAGAGTTCGCGCAGGGTCTCACCCAGCTCGCGCCAGAGATCGGCCCACCGGAGCGAGGGCGTCGTCAGGAACGAGACGATGACGGCGAAGAGGATCGCGGTGCCCGTGGCATTCAGCGGCGTGAAGTCCCAGGTCGCGGCGACGACCGTGCCGCTCGCGGTCGTGACCTCTCCCGTGAGGCCGGGGATGGGGAACTTGAACACGGCTCCCGCCAGCGGCCCGCCGGCGGCGAAGAGCTGCTTGAACCACGGGATGCTCCACACGAGGATGAAGCCCGTCAGGATGTAGAACGGGCTCCAGGCGACGGCGATCTCGCGCACGGAGTGCCGCTCCACCGGCGGTGCCTCGCCGCCGTCCTCGCGGAAGATGTGCTTCGGGCGCCACACCCGCCCGAACACGAAGAGCGCGACCATCGCGGCGAGGCCCGCGCCGAGGTCGGCGAGCTCGGGGCCGAGGAACCAGAGCACACCGGCCTGGACGGCGCTGAACACGATCGTCACCACGAGCGCCGCGGGCCATGTTTCGCGCAGCCCCCGCCATCCGTCGAGGATCATCACGAGCAGGAACGGCACGAGCAGCGTCAGCGGCTGCAGCACCAGCACCATCGTGCGCGACAGTTCCATCACATCGATGCCGGCGACCTGCGCGCCGACGATCACCGGGATGCCGATCGCCCCGTATGCGCCGGCGGCGACGTTCGCGACCAGTGACACCATGGCGGCCTTGACCGGCTTGTAACCGAGCTGCACCAGCAGAGCGGCGCAGATCGCAATGGGCACGCCGAACCCGGCGGCACCCTCGAGGAACGCCCCGAACGCGAAGCTGATGAGCAGCACCTGAATGCGCTGATCGGGAGAGATGCCCGAGATCGAGGCGCGGATGACGTCGAAGCGGCCGCTCGCGACGGCGAGCCGGTACAGCCACACCGCCATCACGATGATGTAGGCGATCGGCCAGACGGCCGTGAGCAGACCGATCAGGCTCGCGCCGGCGACGCCGGATGCCGGCATCCCGAACACGACCACCGCCACGACGACCTCGATCACCACCGCGATGCTCGCCGCGACGATGCCCTTCAGCTTGAAGACCACCAGCAGCAGCAGGAACACGAGGATCGGGATCGCCGCGACGAGCGCCGAGAGCCAGATGCTCCCCAGCGGGTCGATGTTCTGCGTCCACATGGGAGAGCTCCGTCTCGTCGGTCGCGCCGGGGGCGTTCGTGAGCCCTATGCGCCACGTTAGCGAGTCGCGCCGCGCCGCAGGCCCCCGGTGCTCAGTCGCGGACGCGGACCGACAGGCAGGTGACGCAGCCCTCGAGCTTCTCGAACTCCGACACCGGCGTGGTCAGTACCTCCAGCCCCCGGTCGCGGAGGAGGGCCGCAGTGGCGGGCGCATCGGCCGACATGAGCACGGTCTGCTGGTCGAGCACGACCACCGCCGTGCCGTGCGCTTCGGGAACGCCGAGGAAGCGGTCGAACATCGTCGGGTCGTCCACGAGTGGCTCGAAGCCGATGACCGTGCCGTCAGGCAGCGCCGTGATCCCCGACTTGAGGTGCAGCACCTTGGTCACTGGCACCACGACCACGGTCCACCCGCGCGGCTCGAGCGCTGCGCGCAGCTGGGCGATGCCCTCGGCGTTGGTCCGGAGAGACGCTCCGACGTACACCGTCCGCCCGACCTTGAGCACGTCGCCGCCGTCGAGGGTGCCGGGTGCCACGATCTGCACCGCGTCCAGAGCGGATGCTGTCACCACGGCCTGCACCGTCGGCTTCTCACCGCGCCGCGATTCGGCCCCGGCTCGGGCGAGCACGGCCAGATCGTCGAACACGATCAGGGCATCTTCGACGAAGACGCCGTCGGGCTGAGCATCCGCAGCGGGGATCTCGATGATCTCCCACCCGCGGCCGCGGAACACGTCCACGTACTGCTCCCACTGCTCGCGCGCGAAGGCGGGGTCGACGGGAACACGGTCGAGATGCGTCAGTTCACCGTCGGCCAGTGCCGGCGACGGCGGCCTGACGAGCAGGCGTCCCACTCAGGCAGCGTTCGGGTAATCGCGCGCCGGAGCGCCGACGTACAGCTGCTGCGGGCGGCCGATCTTGGTCTGCGGGTCTGACTGCATCTCGCGCCAGTGCGCGAGCCAGCCCGGCAGGCGTCCGATCGCGAACAGCACGGTGAACATGCGCGTCGGGAAGCCCATCGCCTTATAGATGACGCCCGTGTAGAAGTCGACGTTCGGGTAGAGGCGACGCTCCTTGAAGTAGTCGTCCTCCAGCGCGAGCTGCTCGAGTTCTTTCGCGAGGTCCAGCAGCGGGTCGCGCACGCCGAGCGCTTCGAGCACCTCGTCGGCGGATTCCTTGACGAGACGGGCGCGCGGGTCGTAGTTCTTGTAGACCCGGTGGCCGAAGCCCATGAGCTTGACGCCGTCTTCCTTGTTCTTGACGCGCTCGACGAAGCGCTGCACGCTCTCGCCCGAGTCGCGGATGCGCGCGAGCATCTCGAGGACGGCTTCGTTCGCGCCGCCGTGCAGCGGCCCGTAGAGGGCGTTGATCCCGGCGGAGATCGAGGAGAACTGGTTCGCGCCGGTCGAGCCGACCAGCCGAACCGTCGAGGTGGATGCGTTCTGCTCGTGGTCTTCGTGCAGGATCAGCAGCCGCTCGAGCGCCCGCGACATGACCGGGTCGATGTCGTAGATCTCGGACAGCACGCCGAAGTTGAGCTTCAGGAAGTTGTCGACGAAGCCCAGCGAGTTATCGGGATACAGGAATGCCTGCCCGATGCTCTTCTTGTGCGCGTAGGCGGCTATCACCGGCAGCTTCGCGAGCATCCGGATCGTGTTCAGCTCGACGTGCTCCTGGTTGTTCGGGTCGGACTCGCCCTCGTAGTAGGTCGAGAGGGCCGCGGTCGCCGACGACAGCACCGACATGGGATGTGCGGTGGTGGGAAGTGACGAGAAGAAGCGCTTGAGGTCTTCGTGCAAGAGGGTGTGATGGCGGATGCGCTCATCGAACGCCGCGAGCTCGTCAGCGGTCGGCAGCTCGCCGTAGATCAGCAGCCACGCGACCTCGAGGTACGTGCTGTTCTTGGCGAGCTGCTCGATCGGATACCCGCGATAGCGCAGGATGCCCTGATCGCCGTCGATGAAGGTGATCGCGGACTTGGTCGCAGAGGTGTTCACGAACCCGTAGTCCAGCGTCGTATGGCCCGTCTGGCGGGTGAACGTCGAGATGTCGATGCTCGCCGCGCCGTCGGTCGCAGACAGCACGGGGAACTCCGCCGTCCGATCGCCGATGGTCAGGGTGGCCTTCTGCTCGATGTCCGCGTCGCTCACGGCGCCTCCTTGCGATCTCTGGTCGATCCGGGGTGTGGTCGGCCGGCCGGACATGCCGAGAGGGGCGTATCCGAGTACCGTCGCGATGACGGAGGGTGCCCCGCTGGCGCGTCTTTACAGCCTAGCGGGGGTCTCGGCCAACCATCGCACCCGCCAAAGCCCCCGGCATCCGTATGGAGGTAGTGACCTAATCCTGTGCGCTCAGACGCCCGGCGGCGGCCGCGATCCGCTCGTCGGTCGCGGTGAGCGAGAAGCGCACGTGCTCGGGGAAATGACTCCCGTAGAAGTGGCCCGGACCGGCGAGGATACCCAGTCGCGCGAGGCGATCGATGCTCTCCCAGGCGTCTCGCCCCTCGGTCGCCCAGAGGTACAGACCTGCCGTGCTGTGATCGATCCGGAACCCCGCGGCCTCCACGGCCGGCTTCAGCACCGCGCGGCGGCGACGGTACAGCTCCTTCTGGGCTGCGACGTGCGCGTCATCGCCCAGAGCGGCGATCATCGCGGCCTGCACCGGGGCCGGTGCCATCAAGCCGAGGTGCTTTCGCGCCGTGAGCAGCCGCTCGACGAGCGTCGGATCACCGGCGAGGAATGCGGCGCGATAGCCGGCGAGGTTGGACTGCTTGCTGAGCGAGTACACCGAGAGGATGCCGCGCGTGTCGTCGTCGGTGATGTCGGGCCGCAGGATGCTGGGCACGGGCTCGTGGGCCCACTGCGCCTCCCAGCCGAGCTCGGCATAGCACTCGTCCGACGCGATGACGGCGCCCAACTCGCGTGCGCGGGCCACCGCGTGGCGGAGGGATGCGGCATCCCACACCCGCCCGTCCGGGTTGCCCGGCGAATTGATCCAGATCAGCTTCGTGCCGGCGGGCCATCGGGCGGGGTCGTCGATCGCAACGCGCGTCGCACCGGTCAGCCGCGCCCCGACCTCGTAGGTGGGATACGCCGCACGCGGATGCACGACGATGTCGTCCGTTCCGAGATCCAGCAGCAACGGGAGCAGCGCCACCAGCTCTTTCGAGCCGATCGTGGGAAGCACGTGGGCCGGAGTGAGCCCGGGCACGTCGCGGCGGCGCGCGTACCACCCGGCGATCGCTTCGCGCAGGGCCGGTGTGCCCACCGTCTGGGGATAGGCGTGCGCGTCGGTAGCAGCCCTCAGCGCGCGTGCGACGACGTCGGGCGTCGGATCGACGGGTGAGCCGATCGACAGGTCGACGATGCCGTCCGGGTGCGAGCGGGCGAGCTCGGCGTAGGGAGCGACCGCGTCCCAGGGATAGTCAGCGAGGTCGGAGACGCCCATCTCAGATGGGCCGGATTCCGGTCACTCGCCCTGCGGCGGAAGCGCCGCGATGACCGGGTGGTCGTAGTGGATCACGCCGACTTTGGCCGCACCGCCCGGCGAACCCACCTCGTCGAAGAATTCGACGTTCGCCTTGTAGTAGTCCGACCACTCTTCGGGCAGGTCGTCCTCGTAGTAGATCGCCTCGACGGGGCACACCGGTTCGCAGGCGCCGCAGTCCACGCACTCGTCAGGGTGGATGTAGAGCGACCGGTCTCCCTCGTAGATGCAGTCGACCGGGCACTCGTCGATGCAGGCGCGGTCCTTCACATCGACGCACGGAAGGGCAATCACATACGTCACGGATTCAGTCTAGTTCCGCTCGAACCGAGCTCGGGGCCGCGGCCGACACCGAGCTCGTCGGGTGTCACGGCCGCTTCGGCGTCCTTGCGGCGGATGCCCGAGAGGTCGGGCCACGCCACCACGACGGCGACGAGCACCGGGACAGCGATCGTCCAGACCACGCCCACCGGGAACGCGTCCGCGGCGCTGGCGGGAACGATCACCGATCCGCCGGGGCCGCGACCGGAGAACACGAGCGTCGTGAGCATCATGCCGAGGCCGGTGGCCAGCGCCGCCCAGCGATCGGATGTGAGAAGACGGACGGCAGCCAGCAGCGCGGCGCTGCCGATGATCGCGAGGATGAGCCCGAGCGGGAACCACCCGAGCAGGTACGACTGCGCGATCGTGCCGGCCAGCCCGTACACGCCGCCGACGATGAGCGCGATGATCCACGAGCCGAACCGAGACCAGGAGAATGTCACGGCGTCAGTCTAGGTCGCGGGCCGTCGACGAGCCTGAGAAGCGGCGGCGCGGAGCTCAGGAGGCCAGGCCCCACAGCCGCAGGAGGGCGGCGACGACCGCGGCGGCGATCACCACGACGAGGAACGGGGCGCGAAGCAGCAGGAGGCCGGCGGCGACCAGCAGCGCCGGGATGCGGGCGTCCACGACGATCTCCTGACCGGAGGCCAGGGTCTGCACCCCGACGAGCGCGGCCAGGAGCGCGACGGTGAGCAGGTCGGCGATCCGGGCGGGGCGGGGCGCCTCCAGCAGCCTCGGCGGCACGAGGTAGCCGAGCGCCTTGAGCGCGACGCAGATGCTCGAGGCGAGGAGGATGGCGGTCCAGAGGGTCACGGCAGCCCCTCCCGCTCGGGCACATCGTCGGGCTCATCTTCGGGCCGATCATCGCCCGGCAAGTACGTGCCGGAGTCGAGGGTACGGCGCCCCAGCCAGTTGAACCAGCCGACGACGATCGCCACGACGGCGGCGACCAGCACGGGAACGCCCGGCATCAGCACCGGCGTCAGCACCACCGCGACGACGGCGGCGGCCACGCCGACCGCGATCGCCTGCAGCCGGCGCAGTCGCGGCCAGAGCAGTGCGAGGAATGCGGCGGCGGCCGCAGCATCCAATCCATACGCACGCGGATCGCCCAGCACGTCGCCGAGCAGCCCACCGGCGAGCGTCGAGAGGTTCCAGCCGACGTAGATGCCGAGGCCGGTCACCCAGAAACCGACGGTGCGTGCCTTCGGCGTGGTCTGCGCCAGCGAGACCGCCGTCGACTCGTCGATCGTGAACTGCGCCGCCGCTGCGCGTCGCCACACGCCCGCGCCGATGACCGGCGACATGCGGATGCCGTACGCGACGTTGCGCACGCCCAGGAGCGACGCCGATGCGACCGCCGAGGGAAGTGCGAGCAGACCGCCGGCGCTGAAGACCCCGACGAACGCGAACTGCGACCCGCCGGTGAACATGAACAGGCTCAGCACGCAGGTCTGCCAGATGTCGAGGCCCGATGCCACGGCCAGCGCACCGAACGAGATTCCGTAGGCGCTCGTGGCCAGCGCCACGCCCAGCCCCGACCGCGCAGCGCGCCGCGCGGAGCGGTCGGGCTCTGCGGGGCTCGGGCGCGACATCACCGCCCGAGCCTACCGAGCGGGTGCTGCGGCCCTACGGGTCCGATCCGACATCGGTGGCCGCTTTCCTGCCACCGCAATGCACCCTCGACCTTCGTAGTGCACCCTCGACCTTCGGAGTGCACCCTCGACCTTCGGAGTGCACCCTCGACCGAGGGTGCATTGCGGGAACCGAGGGTGCATTGCGGGAACCGAGGGTGCACTACGAGAACCGAGGGTGCACTGCGAGAAGGGCGGGTCAGGCGCTCGCGTTTGCGTCCTGGCGCTTCAGCCGGGCCGTAGCGCGGGCGCGCTCGGTAGCGTCGAGGTTCACCTTGCGGATGCGCACGATCTCGGGGGTGACCTCGACGCACTCGTCTTCACGGGCGAACTCGAGGCTCTCCTCGAGCGAGAGCTGGCGCGACGGCGTCATCGACTCGAACGTGTCGGAGGTCGACTGACGCATGTTGGTCAGTTTCTTCTCTTTCGTGATGTTCACGTCCATGTCGTCGTTGCGCGAGTTCTCGCCGATGACCATGCCTTCGTAGACCTCCTGCGTCGGCTGCACGAAGAACGACATGCGCTCCTGCAGGGCGATGATCGCGAAGGGGGTGACCACACCTGTGCGGTCGGCGACGATCGAGCCGTTCTGGCGCGTGACGATCTGGCCGGCCCACGGCTCGTAGCCGTGCGAGATCGCGTTGGCGATTCCTGTGCCGCGGGTCGTCGTGAGGAACTCGGTGCGGAACCCGATCAGGCCGCGCGAGGGAACGATGAACTCCATGCGCACCCAGCCGGTGCCGTGGTTGGTCATGTTCTCCATGCGGCCGCGACGGGTCGCCAGCAGCTGCGTGATCGCGCCGAGATACTCCTCGGGTGCGTCGATGGTCAGGTGCTCGAACGGCTCGTACGTCTTGCCGTCGACCTTCTTCGTGACCACCTGGGGCTTGCCGACGGTCAGCTCGAAGCCTTCGCGACGCATGTTCTCGACGAGGATCGCCAGCGCGAGCTCGCCGCGGCCCTGCACCTCCCACGCGTCGGGGCGTCCGATGTCGACGACCTTGAGCGAGACGTTTCCGATCAGCTCGCGGTCGAGGCGGTCCTTCACCAGGCGCGCGGTGAGCTTGTGGCCCTTGACCTTGCCGGCGAGCGGCGAGGTGTTGGTGCCGATCGTCATCGAGATGGCCGGGTCATCGACGTGGATCTGCGGAAGCGGACGCACGTCATCGGGATCGGCGATCGTCTCTCCGATCGTGATGTCGGGGAAGCCGGCGATCGCGACGATGTCGCCGGGGGCAGCGCTCTCGGCGGGGTAGCGCTCGAGGGCGCGGGTCTTCAGGAGCTCGGTGATCCGCGCGTTGCTCGTGGTGCCGTCGGCTCGCACCCACGCCACGGTCTGGCCCTTCTTCAGCGTGCCGTTGAAGACGCGCAGGAGAGCGAGGCGGCCGAGGAAGGGGCTCGAGTCGAGGTTCGTGACCCATGCCTGCAGCGGGGCCTCGTCGTCGTACGACGGAGCGGGCACGTGCTCGAGGATCGCCTCGAACAACGGCTCGAGGTCGTCATTGTCGGGCAGTTCGCCGTTCGCGGGACGGTTGCGGGATGCTGCCCCCGCACGCCCGCTCGCATACACGACCGGCACGTCCAGCAGTGCGTCGACATCGAGGTCGGGCACGTCATCGACGAGGTCGGACGCGAGCCCCAGGAGCAGGTCGTGCGACTCCTCCTCGACCTCGGCGATGCGCGCGTCAGGGCGGTCGGTCTTGTTCACCAGGAGGATGACGGGGAGCTTGGCCTCGAGGGCCTTGCGGAGCACGAAGCGCGTCTGCGGGAGCGGACCCTCGCTCGCGTCCACGAGCAGGACGACGCCGTCGACCATCGACAGGCCGCGCTCGACCTCGCCGCCGAAGTCGGCGTGACCGGGCGTGTCGATGACGTTGATCGTCACCGGGCCCTCGGTGGCGTGCGCGCCCTTGTAGGTGATCGCCGTGTTCTTGGCGAGGATCGTGATGCCCTTCTCGCGCTCGAGGTCGTTCGAGTCCATCGCGCGCTCATCGACGTGCGCGTGCTCGCCGAACGAGCCGGTCTGGCGCAGCATGGCGTCGACGAGCGTCGTCTTGCCGTGGTCGACGTGGGCAACGATCGCGACGTTGCGGAGGTCTGAACGGTGGGCGCGCGCCATGAAAGGTCCTTGCAGATTGGGGATTCGCCCGGAGAAGGGCATCTCCATTCTACTCGGTCGTGCCTGACCGACTCCCGAGGGCGGCCGCGGCCCGGCGTTGGGCCCGGTCTTGCGCCGCCGTGATGCCCGAATGGCGCGGGGGTCAGGCCGCCCCGTCGGCGCGCTCCGCGGCGGCGGTAGCCGCAGCGTCGGCCTCGAGCAGGGCAGCACGCGCCTCGCGACGCACGCGCTGCTCGGCGGGGTCGGGGATCGGCACGGCGGCGATGAGCCGCTGCGTGTACGGCTCCTTCGGCGCGCGCAGGATTTGGCCCGTGGCGCCCTGCTCAACGATGTGCCCCTTGCTCATCACGATGATCCGGTCGGCGAGCGTGTCGACGACGGCCAGGTCGTGGCTGATGAACAGGCATGCGAACCCGAGGTCGCGCTGCAGACGCTTGAGCAGCTCCAGCACCGTCGCCTGGACGGAGACGTCCAGTGCCGAGGTCGGCTCGTCGGCGATCAGCAGCTTGGGCTCGAGAGCGAGTGCGCGGGCGATGCCGATGCGCTGCTTCTGGCCACCCGACAGCTCGTGCGGATAGCGGCTGCGATACGCCCGAGGCAGCTCGACAGCATCCAGCAGTTCCTGCACGCGACGATCGAGCGCTCGGCCCTTCGCCTCACCGGCCAGCAGCAGCGGCTCGCCGATCGACTGACCGACGGGCAGGCGAGGGTTCAACGACGACGACGGGTCTTGAAAGACGATTCCGACGTCTTTGTGCACCTTGTGCAGCAGACGGCGGTCGGCTTTGGAGATGTCGTGGCCGACGACGTATGCCTTCCCCTCGGCGATCGGCAGCAGCCCGATCGCCGCGCGACCCACGGTCGTCTTGCCCGAACCCGACTCGCCCACGAGGCCGGTGACCTCGCCCGCGTAGATCGCGAAGTTCGCGTGCTCCACGGCGCGGAACGCCGGGACGCGGCCGTGCTTGGGGTAGTCGATCGCGACATCCTCGAACTGCAGCACGGGTGCGCCGAGACCTGCGCGGCGCTGGGCATCCGCCTCGGCGGCGACCTCGGCGAGCCGGAGCGAGCTCGTGTCGCCGCTGAGGGCCGCCGTGGTGTCGATCACCTCGTCGCCGCCGTCGCCGATGCGCGGAACTGCTGCCAGCAGCTGCTGGGTGTACGGATGCTGCGGAGCGGCGAAGACCGCCTCCACCGTGCCGCGCTCGACGATGACGCCCTGACGCATCACGACGATGTCGTCGGCGAGGTCTGCGACGACGCCCATGTCGTGCGTGATCAGGAGGATCGCCGAGTCGAGGCGGTGGCGCAGGTCGCGCATCAGGTCGAGGATCTCGGCCTGGACGGTCACATCGAGCGCCGTCGTCGGCTCATCGGCGATCAGCAGCCACGGGTCGCACGAGATGGACTGGGCGATCATGGCGCGCTGGCGCTGACCGCCGGAGAGCTGGTGGGGGTAGGAGTTGTACGCCTTGAGCGGGTCGGGCAGCTCGACGAGGTCGAGCAGCTCGAGCGCGCGGGCCTTGGCTTGGCTCGGCGTCATTCCGAAGTGGACTCGCAGCGTCTCGACGATCTGGAAGCCGACCGTGTAGACCGGGTTGAGTGCGGTCATCGGCTCCTGGAAGATCACAGCGATCTCGCTGCCTCGGACGCGCCGCAGTTCGTCGGCCTTGAGGCCCATGATCTCGCGACCGGCGAGCTTGACGCTGCCGCCGATGCGCGCGTTGCCCGGCAGGAGGCCGAGCATCGCCATCGAGCTCGCGCTCTTGCCCGAGCCCGACTCACCCACGATCGCCAGAGCCTTGCCCGCTTCGACGGAGTAGTTCAGGTCTTTCGCGGCGGGAACCCAGTAGTTGTCGACGGCGAAGTCGACCGAGAGGCCGTTCACCTCGAGAAGGGGTCCGGCGTAGCCGTCGCGCCCGCGCAGCTGGTTCATCGGTCGTTCCTGACGTCGTGCACTGGGAGGATGGAGGGATGAGCGACACCGGCGAGATCGTGCTGCACTCGCGGTTCAACCGCATCATGGCGATCGTGTGCTGGGTCGCTGCCGCGCTGATCCTCATCGCGGCGGCCACCAGCGTCGACCTGCGCTTCGTCTGGATCTACCCGGCCGCGGCGCTCATCGCGTTCCTCGCGTGGGTGGCGCTGTGGCGCCCCTACGTAGGCGTCGACGATGACGGGGTCACCCTTCAGAACGTGAGCCATCGGGTGCTCGTGCCGTGGCCCGCGCTCATCCACGTCGACACCCGCTACGCGCTGACGCTGCACACGCCCGGGCAGAAGTTCGTCGCCTGGGCGGCGCCTGCTCCCGGCGCGCTCTCCAGCGCGGTGGCGGGCCGGCGTGCGGTCAATCGCGAGGCCAAGGCCGCCGGCGCGGTGCTGCGACCGGGCGACCTGCTCGGCACCGAATCCGGCGACGCGGCCACCGTGGTCCGCGAGCAGTGGCAGCGTCGCGTCGAGAGCAACAGCATCCCTGCGGGGATGGCGGACGACATCGCGGTCACACGCGACTGGAACATCACGGCCGGTGCCGTGGTGGCCGTGCTGATCGTGGCGACCGGCTGGGCGCTGGCCACCACGGCCTGAGCGGAGCGCGACCGTCATCGGTCATCCTCTGCACGGGAGGCCTCGGTGGAGGGATCCTGGCTGGACACACCCGAGCTCGACGCCACACCGGAGCGCCCCATCGTCGGGCCCTCGGGCACATCGGACGAGGTGCTCGAGATCACGACGGCGTCGGGCGGGAGGTCTTTGACGCGGCGCTTGACGATGCGCTTCTGACGCGGATCGAAAGCGTCGCGGAGGCCGTCGCCGACGAAGTTCACCAGCAGCGCGAGCGTCACGATGAATACGGCCGGCCACCAGAACAGCCACGGACGCGTCTGGAACGCCGACTCGTTCTGGCTGATCAGCAGCCCCAGCGACACCTCGGGAGATTTGACTCCGTATCCGAGGAACGACAGCGACGTCTCCAGGATGATCGCCGCGGCGATGAGCAGGGTGGTCGAGACGATCACGACACCGGTCGCGTTGGGGAGGATGTGCCGGAAGATGATGCGCATATCGGATGCTCCGGCTACCCTGGCGGCTTCGACGAACTCCCGTTCGCGCAGCGTCAGGAACTCCGCGCGCACCAGGCGTGCGATTCCGGTCCAGGCGACGAAGCCGAGGAACACCGCGAGCGTTGCCGGCCCGAGGCCGCCGACGGCAGTACCGACGACGGCACCGATGACGATGATCGGGATGACGATGACGATGTCGGTGATGCGCATGAGGACGGCATCCACCCACCCGCGGTAGTAGCCGGAGATCGCACCGATCACGACGCCGATGAAGGCGGCGATCAGGCCGATGATGAACATGATGTACGCGGAGTTCAACAGACCCCGCATCGTCATGGCGAAGTAGTCCTTGCCGACGTTGTTCTGACCGAACGGGTGGTCGCCCCACGCGAGGCCGGCGCCCCCGAGCCACTCCGGGATGATCGACAGCGTCGGCGCGCCGCCGTTCTGGGGCGGGAGCAGCTCGGTGTAGCTGTACTTCCACCATCCGGGCAGGCCGAAGAACCCGACCGCGGATGCGGCGAACGCGATGATCAGCACGAACAGGATCATGCTCACCAGCGCCGGCTTGTGCGATAGGAAGCGCTTGAGGATCAGCCGGCCCTGGCTGACTCCCTTGTCTTCGGCGGCGAGAACCGTCGGGCCGCCATCGGCCGGGGTGCCCGGTGCCTCGAGGCTCGGATTGATGGGAATGGTCATCAGTTGGCCCGCACTCTCGGGTCGAGCGCCGAGTAGGCGAGGTCCGCAAGGAAGTTGAAGGTGATCGCGAAGACCGCGACCACGACGAAGTACGCCATCACGGGATTCGGATCGCCGGCGGTGAGGCCGGCGTTGAACAGGGCACCCATGCCCGAGAACGCGAAGATCCGCTCCGTGATGATCGCGCCGCCGATCAGACCTCCGACGTCGGCTGCGACGATCGTCGTGATCGGGATGAGCGAGTTGCGGAACGCGTGGCGCACCACCACGGTGCGCTCGGGCAGGCCCTTGGCGCGTGCCGTGCGGATGTAGTCCTGGTTGAGCACCTCGAGCATCCCGCCGCGCGCGTAGCGCGTGTAGCCGGCGAACGAGATCAGCATGAGGCTGACCGTCGGCAGCAGCAGGTGGGTGAAGGTGTCGGTGGCCTGGATCCAGAAGTCACCCTGCAGGTTCGGGGTGGCCGAGCCCACCGTCGCGATCGGGCGCCCGTTGATCCGAGGATTGGTGATGTACGAGTTCCAGTTGCGCATGAACTGGTCGAGGATGATGACGCCCATGCCGAGCAGACCGGTGAACGCACCGATGCGCATCGCCTGACCCTTGTCGTGCTCACCCAGCAGCCAGCCGGCGAGCAGGCCGACGCCGATCGCGACGATGAACAGCAGGACGATCCCCGACCCGTCCATCGACGGGAGGAACGGCTGGAGCGCGAAGTATCCCGCCGCCAGGACGATCACCGTCGCGCCGCCTGTGCGCCAGGCGAATCGCGACGTGGGCCCGGCGATCAGCAGCACCATGCCCGCACCGAATGCCACGATCAGCAGCGGCGAGAGGATCGGTCCGAGCGAGGGATTGAGGAACCATTCCGTGACCGACATGAGGTACATGAGCAGGCCGGTGACAAGGAGCGACGCGACGAAGACCACCAGGCGTCTCTGCCGGTTGCCTCCGATGATCGCCTGCCAGAAGAGCCCGGCGACGATCGAGAAGATGATGATGACGGCCCACGAGAAGACCGGGTCGACCAGCCAGTCGTTGAATCCGATGGCAACGAAGACCTTCAGCAGCACACCCATGAGGAACGAGGGCAGCGAGTAGAGGAAGAAGCTCGCGAACGTGAACGTGTAGTCGACGGCGCTGTACTGACGCAGGGCCGAGACGATGCCGATCGTGATGCCGAGCACGATCGCGAGGATCGTGGCGCCGGTGACCAGCTGGAGGGTGGAGCCGACCGCACGGGCCAGGAGCACCTGGACATCCTGGTTCTGGATCGTGACACCGAGGTCGCAACCCGCGAACGGGACGACGCAGCGGGCAGCGCCGCCGAGCCAGTTCAGCCACCGGAGGAAGACGGGCTGATCGAGATGCAGCCACTGGATCCGCTGGAGGATCAGCTGCTCCTTGTTGGGACTGCTGGACGCGTAGAGCTCGTCGAGTGGGTTCTTCGACCACGCGACCAGGACATACATGAGCAACGACGCCGCGATCAGGATGAGGATCGAAACTCCGATGCGCCGAAGGACGTAGCTAAGCACTGGGCTGCCCCTTCATGGACAAAAGCTACCAGTCGACCGCACGGAGGGCTCGGGTCTCGAGTGCGCGGGGCCGCTGGGCTGGGAAGCTGGCATGCGCGTGGGGCGCCGGGATGTTCTCCCGACGCCCCACGCGATGGTGTTCGTCAGAGGGCGGTCGAACTAGTTCGACGCGCTCCCCTGAGCAGTCCACTCCCAGAAGTTCCAGACCGGACCGGTCTGGTTCGCCATGAAGGTCACGCCCGAGATGCGGTCGGTGTGCGCCTCCACGCCGGGGCTCTGGAACAGCGGCAGCCCGTAGTAGTTGTCGAACAGCAGCTTGTCGACCTTGATGTTGGCAGCCTCGACGTCGGCCGGGTCGGTCATCGTCTGGATGTCCGAGGCCAGCGTGTCGATCTCGGGCACGTTGATGCCCGTGTAGTTGCCGCCGCCGGTCGACGAGAAGATCTGCGGGATCGACGCGTTGCCGACGCCGGGAGAGATCCAACCGAAGATCGCCACGTCGTAGCCGTCGGTGGGCAGCAGGCTGCTCCACTTGGCGTCACCCTTGTCCTCGACCACGAAACCTGCCTCGGTCGCCGAAGCCTGGATGGCCTCGAACGCCGCGACGCGGTTCGGGTTGTTGATGTTGTACAGGATGCGGACGGTCGGGGTCTTCCCGGCCAGGAGCGCCTTGGCACCGGCGATGTCGACGTCGGCGTATGCGTCCGAGCCGTTCTCAGCGATCGTCTTGGCGTACGGCTCGGTCTGCGAGGTCACGTAGACCTGCGAGTTCAGCACCTCGGCGTCGGGGTTGACCGGCTTGACGACCGTGTCGACGATCTGCTGACGCGGGATGACCTTCATGAACGCCTCGCGGACCTTCGCGTCTGCGAAGTCGCCCTTGAACGAGATGTCGACGTGGTCGTACGACAGCTGGGGCCCCGTCAGGATCTGGATGCCGGGCAAGCTCTTCAGCAGCGTCAGCGTGTCGCCACCGGCCTGCGGATTGATGATGTCGACCTCGCCGTTCTGGAGGGCGGTCACCTGCGCCTGCGAGTCACCGACGAAGCGGAACACCAGGGTCGAGAACGCCGGCTTGTGCGTACCCGTGTAGTTCGGGTTGGCGACGAGCGTCATCGACTGCGTGGGCTCCCACGACTGCACGACGAACGGTCCGTTCGACAGGTACAGCGATGGGTCGGTCGGCAGCGATGTGGCGTCGAAGCCCGTGTTCCAGAAGTCGGCGACGGACTTGATCGTCGCGTTCGGCGCCGCGGCCGGGGCCTTGGCGTCACCCTTCGGGGTGTCCTGGAGCGCCTTGATGAAGTCATCGACGGTGACGCCGGCCTTCTCGGTGACGACCTTGATCGGCTGGTCGAGCAGCCAGACCAGGTTCCAGTCCACGAACGGAGTGTTGTAGACGAGGGTCAGCGTCTTCTTGTCGTCGCTGACCGTGGGGACCTGCGTGTCGTTCACGCCGACGGTCGAGCCCGCGATGGTGAAGTACTGGGTGCCGGCCGTGACCGCGCCCTCATCGTCGAAGGTGGCGTCGTCGTAGTAGCCGGAGGCGATGGCCCAGCCGAGCATCAGGTCATCCGTGGTGATGGGAGTGCCATCGGACCACTTGACGCCGTCGTTCAGGGTGTACTTGACCGTCAGCGGGTCGTCGGAGACCTTCTCCATCTTGCCGAAGCCGTCGTTGGGGACGACCTCCATCTTGTCGTTGACGTAGGCGAACGTGTCGTGGGTCGCGTAATTGACCTTCGAGTTCACGTCGAGGTTGCCCTGAGTGGTCGACGGGTTGAAGCTCGTAACCTCGTTGGTCTCCGCGAGGATGACCTGAGTGTCGACGACGGGCTTGGCGGATGTGCCGCTGCCTCCGCCGGGGCTGGAGCAGGCGGCGAGGGCGAAGGCGGTGACGCCGACTCCCGCCACGACTGCGAGGGCGCGGGTGCGCCAGGTCTTTGCAGACACTGTGTTTCCTCCTGTGCAAGGGGTGAATGCGACACGCCGAACCGGGGTGAACAGCGGGTCGCGGATATCGAAACCCTAAGTAAATGCCCAGCGATGGTCAAAACCTTCAGCGAAAACGTTACATACCCTTAACTCAACCGCGCGTGAATGTGGCAATCTGACAAGATGCCTGCGCGCGATTCCTCCAATGATGTGAGGAATCCCACGGCACCGACCAGGGTCTCCGGCTACGAGCGGACTCGACTGATCTGGGAAGTGTCGCTGGTCCTGGCGATCACGGTGGGCCGGTCGGCGCTGTACTCGGTGCTTTCACTCGTGCGCTCCAGCATCCAGGCGCTCCAGCAGGGTTCGAAACTGGCCGACCAGGGCACGACCCTCAACCCCTCACAGGACGCGGCGGCGTTCTGGGACATCCTCTATCAGCTGCTCGACGTCGGCTTCGCGCTCGCCCTGGTCGCGCTCGTGGTGTTCCTGCTGTGGGAGCCCGCCAGCAACGCGCTGCACCGCATCGGGCTCGACTTCCGGGGCTTCGGCGGCGACCTCGGGCGCGGCATCCTGCTCGCTGCCGTGATCGGGATCCCGGGACTCGGCCTCTATGTCGTCGGTCGGCTGCTGGGCGTGACGTTGAACGTCTCGGCATCGCCGTTGGATGCCGCGTGGTGGACGGTGCCGCTTCTGCTGCTGTCGGCGCTGCGAGCCGGTCTGATCGAAGAGGTCATCTTCATCGGCTACCTCTTCGATCGCCTTCGCCGATTCGGGTGGTCGTGGTGGGCGATCATCCTCTCGACGGCCGCGCTGCGCGGCGCCTACCACGCGTACCAGGGCGTCGGAGCGATCATCGGCAACTTCGTGATGGGCGTCGTCTTCGGCTGGTGCTACCGCCGCTGGGGCCGGGTGATGCCGCTCGTGATCGCCCACACGCTGCTCGACACCGTCGCCTTCGTGGGATATCCCCTCGCGGCGGCCCTGTGGCCCGGCGTCTTCGCCCCCCGGCCCTAGCCGCTCCGCTCCCCGGTCGCGCCCCGGCCCGGCCCCGTCGCCCTCCCCGTACCCCCGGCCCGGGCCCGGGCCCATCCGCGAGACCGGATAGGCGCCACGAGACAGAGTGCGTTCGTCACCCTCTCGTCTCGTCTATCCGGTTTCGCGGGTGGTGTGGGGCGGGGGCGGCGGGAAGCCCGGCGGACGTCCATCCCTGCACAGGGTGGAGTGGGTCGCGCGCCCTCCACTGATCGGCATGACCGCCGCCGCGGAGGCGAACACCGCATGAACACTTTCGGGATGAGTGACGTACTGGACATCGCGGTCGCGGATGTCAGACCTTGCCCGATTCCGTTGATCCGAGCTCGAACGATCGCTCGACCCGGCAGCCTCGTGGCACGGGGAGAGCTCGTCTCGGTCAAGTACGGCGTATACGCCCCAGCATCGGCGTGGCGTGCTCTCGCGCCATGGGATCGCTACCTCGCGCGGGTGCACGCCGCCGCGCTGACGATGCCAGGGCTCACGTTCAGTCACGAATCAGCGGCGGTGCTGCTCGGGCTGCCGGTCTTTGGTGAGCCGGGCGAGGTGCACGTGCTTCGGGATCCCGCCGCGAGTTCCGGCAGCTGGAAGGGGTTGCGCACCCACACGGCCTCGACGCCACGCCAGGTCGTGGCACTCGGTGGCATTCAGCTCACCTCGTCCGATGAGACGGCCGTCGACATCGCACGCACCCGACACTGCGCGACCGGACTCGCCGTCGTGGATGCTGCGCTCCGGGCAGACGCCGGGCTCAGCGTCGAGCAACTCGTCGCTGTGAACGCATCCCGGCAGAGCAGCCGCGGGCGTCGCCATGCGCGTTGGGCCATCCACCGCGGCGACGCTGCCGCGGACGGCGCTCTCGAGTCCGTCAGCCGAGCCGTCGTCGAATTGCTCGGGTTCCCGGAGCCTGAGCTCCAGGTACCGTTCCGCATCGACGGTCAGCGATACTGCGTCGATCACTACTGGCGCGATGCCCGAATCGTCGGAGAAGCCGACGGGCGACTCAAGTACAACGGCTCACGCGGTGATGCCGCGAAGGCCATCCACGACGAGAAGCGCCGAGAGGACAGCATCCGTCGAATCGTGAACGGATTCGCACGATGGGGATGGGATGACGTCCGCACCCCCGCGCGGCTTCGGAAGATTCTCGTCTCTGCGGGTCTGCGGCAAACCGGCCTCGGCGAGCCCGAGCCGCTCGCCACCCTCTCCGCGGCGCTGAACGGCCACGCCCCTCACACCCGCGAGACCGGATAGGTGGCACGAGACGAAGTGCATCCGTCACATTTTTGTGGCGCCTATCCGGTCTCGCGGAATGGAGATGGGAATGGGAGACGGCAGTGAGGGAGGGAGGGGACGGGGATCAGGCGAAGGCCTCGATCGGCGGGCACGCGCACACCAGGTTGCGGTCGCCGTAGGCCTGGTCGATCCGGCGCACCGGGGGCCAGTACTTCGTGCGCACCAGGGTGTGCACGGGGTAGACCGCGACCTCGCGGGAGTACGGATGCTCCCACTCGCCCTCGATGACCGAGGCCGCCGTGTGCGGGGCGTTCACGAGCGGGTTGTCGTCGGCGGGCCACTCCCCTGCGGCCACGGCGAGCGCCTCGGCCTTGATCGCGATCATCGCCTCGACGAACCGATCGAGCTCTGGGAGGTCTTCGGACTCGGTCGGCTCGACCATCAGGGTGCCGGCGACCGGGAACGACATCGTCGGGGCGTGGAAGCCGTAGTCGATGAGGCGCTTGGCCACGTCGTCGACCGTGACCCCGGTCTCTTCGCGCAGCGGCCGCAGGTCGAGGATGCACTCGTGCGCGACCAGCCCGCCCTCGCCGGTGTAGAGCACCGGGTAGTGCTCGCGCAGGCGCGCGGCGACGTAGTTGGCCGACAGCACGGCGGCCGCGGTCGCCTCGCGGAGCCCCGAAGCCCCCATCATCCGCACGTACGCCCACGAGATCGGCAGGATGCCGGCCGACCCGTGCGGCGCCGCCGAGACGGCTCCCCCGTCGAACGCGAATCCGCCGGCATGGTCGCTTCGCTGCGAGAACGGATGCCCCGGCAAGAACTGTGCGAGGTGCGCCTTGGCCGCGACCGGCCCGACGCCCGGTCCGCCGCCGCCGTGCGGGATCGCGAAGGTCTTGTGGAGGTTGAGGTGCGAGACGTCTCCGCCGAGGTCGCCGAACCGCGCGCACCCGAGGAGCGCGTTCAGGTTGGCGCCGTCGACGTACACCTGGCCACCGGCATCGTGCACGGCCTGGGTGATCGCGAGCACCTCGTGCTCGTACACGCCGTGCGTCGACGGATAGGTGATCATGAGCGCAGCGAGCTGGTCGGCGTGCTGGGCGATCTTGGCGTGCAGATCGGTCAAGTCGACGTTGCCGGCGTCATCGCACGCGACCACGACGACCTTCATTCCGGCGAGCACTGCCGATGCCGCATTCGTGCCGTGCGCAGACGACGGGATGAGGCAGACGATCCGATCCACCTCGCCGTTCGCACGGTGATAGCCGCGGATCGCGAGCAGGCCCGCGAGCTCGCCCTGCGACCCCGCGTTGGGCTGCAGCGAGACCGCGTCGTACCCGGTCATCTCGGCCAGCCACGATTCGAGCTGCTCGATCATGGCGAGGTAGCCGCGCACATCCGCCTCGGGGGCGAACGGATGCACGCGCGCGAACTCGGGCCAAGACACGGCCGCCATCTCGGTCGCCGCGTTGAGCTTCATCGTGCACGACCCGAGCGGGATCATGCCGCGATCCAGCGCGTAGTCGCGATCGGCGAGCTGCTTGAGATAGCGCATCATCGCCGTCTCGCTGTGGTGGCTGTTGAAGACGGGATGCTGGAGGTACTCGTCGTCGCGGAGCAACGCGGATGGCAGCCCGACGGCGAGCGGGGAGTGGACGAACCAGCGCTCTTCGGGCCCGCCGAACACCTGCGCCAACGCGTGCAGGTCGCTGTGCGAGGTCGTCTCATCGACCGAGATGCCCACCGAATCCGCGTCCCGCAGCCACAGCTGATAGCCGCGCTCCCGCGCGCTCGCGACGATCTCGACCGCGCGTCCGGGAACCGACACGATGATGGTGTCGAAGAATTCGTCGTGCAGCACCTCATGGCCCGCTTCGACGAGCCGATCGCGGAGCAGATGGGCGTTGACGGTGACCTCGGTCGCGATCTCGCGCAGCCCCGCAGGACCGTGGTAGACCGCGTACATGGCCGCCATCACGGCCAGCAGCACCTGCGCGGTGCAGATGTTCGACGTGGCCTTCTCGCGGCGGATGTGCTGCTCGCGGGTCTGCAGCGAGAGACGGTAGGCCGGGTGGCCGGCCGCATCCTGCGACACCCCGACGAGGCGGCCGGGCAGCTGGCGCTCGAGCCCCTGCTTCACGGCCATGTACCCGGCGTGGGGTCCGCCGAAGCCGAGCGGCACGCCGAAGCGCTGCGTCGTGCCTACGGCGACATCCGCCCCGAGCGAGCCCGGCGAGCGCAGCAGGGTGAGCGCGAGCAGGTCTGCCGCGACGACCGCGAGGCCGCCCGCTACGTGGACCGCGTCGATGATGCCGGACGGATCCCAGACGTTCCCAGACGCGCCCGGGTACTGCACGAAGACACCGAACGGTTCGACAGGCTCACCGACCGGGTTCTCGAGCAAGGCACCGCCGGCGACATCGAGCTCGACGAGCTCGATTCCCACGGCGTCGGCGCGCGTGCGCAGCAGCGCCTTGGTCTGCGGGAGCGCATCGGCATCGACGACGAACACGGGCGAGGCCGACTTCGAGGCACGGCGGGCCAGCAGCATCCCCTCGACAACGGCCGTCGACTCGTCGAGCATCGATGCGTTCGCCGTCGTCAGGCCGGTGAGGTCGGTGACCATCGTCTGGAAGTTGATGAGCGCTTCGAGCCGGCCCTGCGAGATCTCGGGCTGGTAGGGCGTGTAGGCGGTGTACCACGACGGGTTCTCGAGCACGTTCCGGGCGATCACCGAGGGGGTGAAGGTGTCGTAGTACCCGAGCCCGATCATCGGCCGCGCGGTCCGGTTCTGCGCGGCGAGGGCGCGCAGCTCGGCGAGCGCCTCGGCTTCGGTCGCGGCGGCGGGGATGCCGGTGGTCGCGCTCGGCTGGACATGGATGGATGCTGGCACCGCCGTCTGCACGAGGGCATCGACCGTGTCGTAGCCGACCGCCGCCAGCATCGTGCGCTGGGCCGCGGCATCCGTCCCGATATGACGGTCCTGGAACGTCGCGGTCATGCGCCGGTCAGCTCGAGGTAGGCCTCACGATCGAGCAACCCGCCGAGCGCGGCGACCTCGACGCGGAGCTTGATCAGCCAGCCGTCTCCGTAAGGGTCGGAGTTGATCAGCGACGGGTCATCGACCACGGCGTCGTTGACCTCGACGACCTCACCGGCGAGGGGCGCGTAGAGCTCGCCGACCGACTTCGTCGACTCGATCTCGCCGCAGACCTGGCCGGCGGCGACGCTCGACGCGGCGGCAGGCAGGTCGACGAAGACGACGTCGCCCAGCTTGTCGGCGGCGAAGTCGGTGATCCCCACGGTCGCGATATCGCCTTCGACGGCGATCCACTCGTGCTCGGCGGTGTAGGTGAGGGCGCTCAGATCGGTCATTTCTTCCTCCGGTAGAAGGGCAGGGCGGTGACGGTGGCGGGGATGCGGGTGCCGCGGACGTCGATGGACAGGACGGTGCCGAGGGTGCTCACCGAGGGGGCGACAAAGGCCATCGCGATCGGATGGCCGAGGGTCGGGCTGAGGGCGCCGCTGGTGATCTCGCCGACCGGATCATCGGTCGCTGACCCCGTCGAAGGGTCGTACACCGCATAGCCGGCACGGCCGGCCCGCTTGCCCTCGGAAACGAGACCGACCAGCACGGGGGCATCGGCATCCGGGGCCGAAGACAGGGCCTCCGCTCCGACGAAGTCGTCCTTGTCCGTCGCGACGGCGCGACCGAGGCCCGCCTGCGCGGGCACGATGTCGCGCGAGAGCTCGTGGCCGTACAGCGGCATTCCGGCCTCGAGGCGAAGGGTGTCGCGGGCGGCGAGCCCGGCCGGCACCAGTCCGAGCGGCGCGCCGGCCTCGAGCAGCGCATCCCACAGCTCGCCCGCCGCGGCGGTGGGTACCAGCAGCTCGAACCCGTCTTCGCCGGTGTAGCCGGTGCGCGCGACGAGGACCGGCACTCCCCGGAAGGAGGCCTGCGCCCACGCGTAATAGCCGAGCTCCGCAAGCGGCGGGGTCACGTCGGCGATGCCGGCCGTCGCCGCGACCACAGCCCTGGCGACCGGGCCCTGCACCGCGATCAGGGCGCTCTGGTCGCTGATGTCTTCGATGCGGGCCTGGTCGAGTCCTTCGACGTAGGCGAAGTATTGCGCGGCTTCGGCCGGAGCCTCGAGAAAGACCGCGGCGATGGGCGCGCGGCGCGCGCGCTGCGCGAAAGCTTCGGCGACAGCATCCCGATTCCCCGCGTTCGCGATGACCAGGTAGCGATCTGAGGCGATGCGGTAGACGATGACGTCGTCGACGATGCCGCCGTCATCGGCCAGCACGAGAGAGTATTTGGCTCGACCGTCCGTGATGGTCGACAGGCGCCCGGCCAGGGCGTAATCCAGGAACGCGCCGGCGTGGACGCCCGTGATGAGGAATTCCGCCATGTGCGAGATGTCGAACAGGCCGGCCGCCGCGCGCACGGCATGGTGCTCGGCGAGGTCGGAGGTGTAGCGCACCGGCATCATCCACCCGCCGAAATCGGTGAACGATGCGCCGAGCGCCTCGTGGCGTTCGCGGAGCGGGGTGTACTGGGGGTCTGGCATGAGTTCTCCCGGTCTCGTGCGGGGAGGCGTCGGATGACGCCTCTGAACTCCCCCTCTGTCGCGGGCCTGAGAGCTTCGCCGAGAATCCCGGAGGATGCTCGCGCTTTCACCGTGGGCGGACGTCGAGCTCTCGCTCGAAATCGCTTTCCAGAGCGGCCGGACACGCGCGGTACGCGGACCTGAGAGATTGGCGGGGAGGCTTGCTCCTTCGGTGCCCGTTCCCGCAGGAACGGGGCTCTCCCGCACGTGACATTCGGCCTGTGTTCAGTTGCGCGACCAGCATAGCGGCCGGGCCTGACCGAGGGTGCACTGCGGGAACCGAGGGTGCATTGCGGGTCAGGGGCGGGTGGGCGCCGTCGTGCAGACTCCGGACGACACGGCATCGACGAGGGCGGCGGCCTCCGCCACGACGGGCAGCAGTTCGGCGGGGGTGATCGCGTACCCGCGGTTGTCGTCGTTCTGGTCGCGGGCGAAGACGACCCCGGCGACCTCGCCCGCTCCGGTGAGGAGCGGGCCGCCTGAGTTGCCCGGGCGCACCACGGCGTTGAGCGCATAGATCTCACGCGGATGCGACGGACCCGCGTAGATGTCTTCCACCTCCGTCGTGCCGACCGAGAGCACCTGGGCGTTGACCGACGTGAACGGTCCGCCGAAGGGATACCCCTGCACCACGGCGGCCGACCCCGGCGTCAGCGTCGGGACGATCGGCAGTGCGGATGCGCCGAGGTCGGGCACCGCGATCACCGCGAGATCGCCCAGGGGGTCGAAGTACACCACCGTGCCCTCGCGCGCATCGCGGCCGGGAAGCTGCACGACGGGCCGCTCCACCCCTGCGACGACGTGCGCGTTGGTCACGACGCGGTCGGGGGCGACCACGAAGCCCGAACCGGTGGAGCTGGTCGCACAGGCGTACGCGACGCCGGAGATGAGGGCGACGGATGCTGCGGCCTGCGTCAGCGCAGGATCATCGAGCACGACCGGCGCGGCGGTGGGAGCGGCGTCGCCGCCGAGGAGCGCGGCTATACGGGGGATGCCGTCGTCGAGCACCGCGGCGCGCAGTTGCGCGAGGGTCGCATCGATGGGATCGGGGGTGAGCTCCTCGATCGTCTGCAGAACTCGCGATGACGCGATCGCGGAGGAGATCACCGGCGACCCGGTCGCTGCGACGCCCGCGCCGACGAGCGAGATCGCGAGAGCGGCCACGACGACGCTCGCAATGCCGCCCAGGATGCGGTCGATGACGCGTAAGGGCGCCGTCCGATCGACGCCGCTGC
The DNA here is from genome assembly GCF_964244775.1 of uncultured Microbacterium sp. Lineage (NCBI taxonomy): Bacteria > Bacillati > Actinomycetota > Actinomycetes > Micrococcales > Microbacteriaceae > Microbacterium > uncultured Microbacterium sp. The sequence continues at coordinate 223,962 of NZ_CAXTJR010000001.1, read as the reverse complement.
GGATCGCACGCCCGATCGCCGCTCCGACTCCGACGCCGATGCCGAGGAGGAGGAGCCCCGCGATCAGCACAGCGAACGGGCGGAACGATTGGGCCGGCCACGCGTCGTTGACGATCGGCATGAGCCAGAGGGCGGCGAGGCCTCCCGCGACGAGACCCAGCAGAGCTCCGAGGCTCGCGACGGCGCCGCTGGCGATGCCGGCCGCGAGCGCGGCGATCAGCAGGGCGATCAGGATGACGTCGACGATGAGCACGGCGGCCTCTCAGGATGCGGACTGCGCGCTTCAGCGTACGCAACATCCCTGTGAAGCCGGCCACAGCGCGCGGGCGTCGACCGCGGCGGTTTGTCTTTTGGTCGATGCGACTATAAGATCGTCCCCGGGAGTTAGAGTCACTATGACTGGAACACGTATGACACACAGAGGATCGCCGGTCGCTGCGGCAGTCGGCACCGACGGCGACGTGACGCGCGTCGCCGTGTCGACCGTGATCTTCAGCCTTCGCCGCGACGAAGGCGACACGTGCCCCTCCGTGGTACTCCCCCTGGTGCGCCGCACCCGCGATCCGTTCGAGGGCGATTGGGCGCTGCCGGGCGGATGGCTCGACTCTTCCGAGAGCCTGGATGCCGCAGCATCCCGCACCCTCGCCGAAACCACCGGGCTCACGCCGAGCTATCTCGAGCAGCTGTACGCGTTCGGCGACGTCGACCGCTCCCCCACCCGCGTCGTCTCGATCATCTACTGGGCGCTGCTGCGCCCAGACGAGGTGACCGCGGCCGCCGCCGAGGAGAACGTGTCGTGGTTCGACGCGGCGGCTCTGCCCCGCCTCGCGTTCGACCACAACGAGATCGTCGACTACGCGCTCTGGCGCCTACGCAACAAGGTCGGCTACAGCCGGATCGCGCACGGCCTCCTCGCCGACGAATTCACCCTCGCCGAGCTCCGCGAGGTCTACGAGGCGATCCTCGGACGCCGCCTCGATCCTGCGAACTTCCGCCGTCAGGCGGAGGGCTCGCACGCCATCACCCCCACCGAACGGTTCCGCACGGGCAGTCATCGCCCGGCACGGCTGTATCGGTACGACCAGGACGTCGAACTCGCGGACCGCGGGCCGCTCGTCGTCCGTCATTGAGCCCGAACCCGCTAGGAGACACCGAAATGGCCGCCACCTTCCTCACGATCGAGCCTCGGCCGATCGACGCTGTGATCGATCCCTCGGTCGATCACGAGATCCAGGCGATCGTCGCCGGCGCCTCCACCGCCGCGACCTGCAACACCGACCTCGCGGCGGGGCCCTGGGTGTTCGACGATCGGCCGGGCTACGGCCCCGGATCGTCGATGGGCGATGTGATCCCCACCGGTTCGCCGCGCCAGGGCGAACTGCCGGCCGAGTACCGCGCGGCATCCGCGGAGGAATTGGATGCTCGCATCATCGCCGCGAAGGCCACCCTGGGTGATCGGGTCGTCGTGCTGGGACACTTCTACCAGCGCGAGGAGGTCGTGGCGCACGCCGACTACGTGGGCGACTCGTTCCAGCTCGCGAATGCGGCCAAGGCACACCCCGAGGCGGAGGCGATCGTGTTCTGCGGCGTGCACTTCATGGCCGAGACCGCAGACCTCCTCTCCGGGCCCGATCAGGCCGTGATCCTGCCCAATCTCGCCGCCGGCTGCTCGATGGCGGATATGGCCGACATCGACCAGGTCGAAGAGGCCTGGGAGCAGCTCGCCGAGATCTACGGCGACATGGATGCCCAGGACGCCGAGGGCCTCGTGCCCGTCATCCCGGTGACCTACATGAACTCGTCGGCCGCGATAAAGGGTTTCGTCGGGCGCCACGGCGGAATCGTCTGCACCTCCTCCAACGCCCGCACGGTGCTCGAGTGGGCGTTCGAGCGCGGGCGCCGCGTGCTGTTCTTCCCCGACCAGCACCTCGGCCGCAACACCGCGAAGGCGATGGGCGTGGCGCTCGAGCAGATGCCGATGTGGAATCCGCGCAGGCCTTTCGGCGGAAACGACGTGCGCACGCTCGAAGACAGCCGCGTCATCCTGTGGCACGGCTTCTGCTCGGTGCACCGGCGGTTCAGCGTCGACCAGATCACGAAGGCGCGCGCCGACTACCCCGGCGTGCGGGTGATCGTGCACCCGGAGTGCCCGATGGACGTGGTCGACGCCGCGGACGAATCCGGGTCGACCGACTACATCCGCAAGGCGGTCGAGGCCGCGACCGAGCCCACCGTCTTCGCGATCGGCACCGAGGTCAACCTCGTGCAGCGCCTCGCGGCCGAGCATCCTCAGCACACGATCTTCTGCCTCGACCCCGTCGTCTGCCCCTGCTCGACGATGTACCGCATCCACCCCGGTTACATGGCGTGGGTGCTGGAAGGCCTGGTCGAGGGCCGGGTGCTCAACCGCATCACGGTGCCCGCTGATGTCGCCGAACCGGCACGGATCGCTCTCGAGCGGATGCTGGCGGCCAAGCCGCCGGAAGCCCCGGCCGCCGCATGGGAGAACGCCTCGTGATCGCCGCCCCCGTCCACGCGATCGTGGTGGGCAGCGGCATCGCCGGGCTCACGGTCGCCCTGCACGCCGTGCAGAAGGGATGCCGCGTCACGCTCGTGACGAAGGACGTGCTCGAGCACGCCAACACGCGGTACGCCCAGGGCGGCATCGCCGGTGTCATGTTCGACGACGACCGGGTGGAGGATCACGTGCACGACACCCTCGTCGCGGGCGCCGGACTCAGCGATCCCGCGGCGGTGCGCGTGCTCGTTGAGGAGGGCCCCACCCGGATCCGCGAGCTCATCGCGCTGGGAGTCGCGTTCGACCGCGCATCCGACGGGCAGTACGTGAAGGGCTTGGAGGCGGCGCACTCGTACCCCCGGATCCTCCACTCGGGTGGGGATGCCACGGGCACCGCGATCGAGAAGGCCCTGGTCGCCTCGCTGCGCGCGAGCGATGTGCGGGTGATCGAGCACGCGTTCCTCGTCGACCTCGTGGTGCGGGATGGTCGCGTGCGCGGCGTCGAGCTGCTCGTCGGCGACCACGCGGCGACCGCCGGTGAACCCGCTGTCACCGGCCGCCGCGAGACGGTCGACGCGGACGCCGTCGTGCTCGCCACCGGCGGCGCCGGAGAGCTCTACGCGCACACGACCAACCCCTCGGTGGCGACCGGTGACGGCATCGCCGCGGCGCTGCGCGCGGGCGCGGATGTCTCCGATCTCGAGTTCTTCCAGTTCCATCCGACGGTGCTGGCAGTGGGCGAGTCGTTCCTGGTGTCGGAGGCCGTGCGCGGCGAGGGTGCGACCCTCATCGACGAGCACGGGCGTCGATTCACGTTCGACGCCCACCCGGACGGCGAGCTCGCACCCCGCGACGTCGTCGCGCGGGCGATCGCGCACCAGATGGAGGTCCAGGACGGCCGGCCGGTCTACCTCGACGCCACGGGCCTTCGACCGACCGAGGCCGAGCGCGCCGAATTCCTCGCCCGGCGCTTTCCGACGATCGACCGCGCCGTGCGCGACCGTGGCCTGGACTGGGCGAAAGAGCCCATCCCGGTCACCCCGGCCGCGCACTACCTGATGGGCGGCGTGACGACCGATCTGCAGGGCCGCACGACGATCGCCGGCCTGTACGCGGTCGGCGAGGTCGCCCGCACGGGCGTACACGGCGCGAATCGCCTGGCCTCGAACTCGCTGCTGGAGGGCGCCGTCTTCGGGGCACGTGCCGGCGACGTGATCGCGGCGGACACAGCATCCGGAATCTGGCCCGCAGGCCCGCATCGTGTCGCCCACCCGTCGGAGGGCACCCCCGCGGCGCGCACGGACGGGCCTGCCTCGTCCGGCGATCGGCCCCCGTTCTCGCGCGGAGCGCTGCAGCAGCTCATGTGGGAGGACGCGGGCCTCGTCCGCGATGCGGACGGGCTGCGGCATGCCGCGGGCATGATCGCCGGCTGGCGCGCCGCGGCAGGGCGTGCGATCACCGAGTCGGAGTGCGAAGACGAGAATCTGCTGCTGGTCGCCGAGCACGTCGTCGCGGCGGCACTGGCGCGCACGGAGTCCGTCGGAGCGCACTACCGGCGCGACGCCTCCGGCACGGCCGCCGGCGACCGGATCGCCGCCGGGGCGGACGCAGCCGCTCCGCAGACTCACCCTTTGATCCGCGTGGCTGATCAAAGAGTGAGTCTTGACGCAACCGCAGTGTCGGTCGGAGCCGCGGGATGCTGACCCGGGCGAGCATCGACCGCGTCGTCGCGGCGGCACTCGAAGAGGACGCACCCTGGGGCGACCTTACGAGCGAGGCGCTCATCCCGGAATCCGCCGTCGCCGAAGCCGCCCTCGTGGCGCGCGAGAGCGGCGTCTTCAGCGGGGGTGAGGTGTTCGCGGCGGCGTTCCGGTTGACCGATCCCCGCGTGCAGGTCGAGCTCAGCGTGAAGGACGGCGCGTCCTTCCAGCCCGGCGAGACGCTGGCGATCGTACGAGGACCGGCGCGCTCGGTGCTCACCGGCGAGCGCATCGGCCTCAATTTCGCGCAGCGGATGTCGGGGATCGCCACGCTCACCGCCCGCTACGTCGCCGAGGTCGCCCACACGCACGCCCGGATAGTCGACACACGCAAGACGACCCCGGGGCTGCGCGCCTTCGAGCGCGCCGCCGTCGTCGACGGCGGAGGCCGCAACCACCGCTACTCGCTGTCTGACGCCGTCATGGTCAAGGACAATCATCTGGCCGTGCTCACCCAGCGCGGAATGTCGGTCACCGAAGCGCTGCAGGCCGCGATCGACCTGCTCCCCCACACCACCCACGTCGAGGTCGAAGTCGACCGCCTCGACCAGATCGAGCCGGTCCTGGCCGCCGGCATCGGCACGATCATGCTCGACAACTTCTCGCTCGACGACCTGCGGACCGGAGTCGCTCAGGTCTCCGGTCGCGCCAAGGTCGAGGCATCGGGCGGAGTGAACCTCGAGACCGTCCGCGCGATCGCCGAGACCGGCGTCGACGTGATCTCGGTCGGGGCACTCACCCACTCCGCACGCGCACTCGACCTCGGGCTCGACATCCGCATCACGGAAGCGCCGGCAGCATGAGCATCGCGCTCACGGCATGAGCATGCTGTACCTCGACAACGCCGCCACCACGCCGGTGCGGCCTGAGGTGCTCGACGCGATGATGCCGTTTCTGACGCATCGCTTCGGCAACGCCTCCAGCCACCACACGACCGGCGAGTCGGCCGCCGAGGCGCTCGATGACGCGCGTGCGCGGGTTGCTCGCGTGCTCGGGATGCGGCGAAGCGACGTCGTCTTCACCTCCGGCGGCACCGAGGCCAACAACCTGGCGGTCAAGGGGATCGCGATCGCCGCGGCACTCGGGCGCGGCGCGCGCCACGTCATCACGACCCCGATCGAGCACGAGTCTCTCCTCGAATCGGCCGCGTATCTCGCGCGCGTGCACGGATTCGACGTCACACACGTGTCCGTCGACGCGTCGGGCCGGGTCGATCCCGCCGCTGTCGCCGCCGCCGTGCGCGACGACACGGCGCTGGTCACCCTCGGCTACGCGAACAACGAGGTCGGCACGGTGCAGGAGGTCGCGGAGATCGCGGCCGCCGTCGAAGCGGCCGCGCGCGGCGTCGTCGTGCACGTGGATGCCGTGCAGGCCGCCGGGTGGCTGCCCCTGTCGATCGCGGACCTCGGGGTGGACGCGATCTCGATCGCCGGGCACAAGCTCGGCGCCCCCAAGGGCACCGGTGCACTCGGCGTCCGCGGTCGGATCCCGATCGAACCGCTGCTGCACGGCGGCGGGCAGGAGAACGGGCGCCGCAGTGGCACCGAGGATGTCGCGGGCGCCGTCGCCCTCGCCACGGCCCTGGATCTCGCCGAGGCAGAGCGAGAAGCGGATGCCGCCGCCGTCGCCGCCCTGCGCGACGCCTTCATCGGCGAGGTGCTGCGGGCCGTGCCGTCGGCTCGGCTCACCGGCGACCCGGTTCACCGTCTGCCCGGCACCGCCAGCTTCACCTTCGCGGGCACGAGCGGCGAGGCGGTGCTGCTCGAACTGGAACGCCGCGGCATCGTGTCTTCCAGCGGATCGGCGTGCGCGGCCGGCAGCGACGAGCCCTCCCACGTGCTGCTCGCGATGGGCATCTCCGCCGAGGTGGCCCAGACGGCCGTGCGGTTCACGTTCCCGCACGGATTGCGGGCACCTCTGGATGCCGTCGCGGCGGCGGTCGCAGCATCCGTCGCCGCTGTCGGGTCCTGACCCGACGGGCGACCATAGAATCGGCCGGGTGAGCACCCGACCCGCGGTCACCGTCATCGTGCCGGGATTCGACGTCGCAAACTACGCCGAGGAGGCTCTCGACTCGCTCTTGGCGCAGAGCCTGCCCGACTGGACGGCAGTGCTCGTGGACGACGCATCGACCGATGCCACGGGCGACATGTTCGAGGCGGCCGCGAAGGCAGACGCGCGTTTCCGGGTCGTGCACCATGATCGCCGGCGGGGCCTCGGGGCGGGCCGCAACAGCGGCATCGACCTCGTCGAGACGCCGTTCGTCGGGTTCCTCGACGCCGACGACCGCATGACACCACACGCCCTCGAGCGCCTCGTCGGCACGGTCGCGGCGAGCGGCAGCGACTTCGCCGTCGGCGCCTACGTGCGCCTGCGGCCCGACGCGCTCGGCGCCTACGTTCCCGGCGTCGTGCAGCCGTGGGTCGCTGCCGCGACAGACCCCGCGCGCACCGGCACGACGATCGACGCGCACCCCGAGGCATCCGCCAACATCGTCGCGTGGTCGAAGGTGAGCCGCATCGATCTGTGGCGGCGCACCGGACTGCGCTTCCCGGTCGGGAAGCTGTATGAAGACCAGGTCGTCGCCCAGCAGCTGTACACGCGGGCCCGGGCGTTCGATGTCATCCCGGACGTTGTCGTGGAATGGCGCGAGCGCGCCGACGGCAGCTCGATCACTCAGCACAAGGATGCTCTGCCCGTCCTCCACGACTACCTCGAGGCGATGGCGGGTGGCGTCGGAGTGCTGGATGCCGCGGGCCACCCCGCAGCCGCGAGCGCCCGCGTCAGGCTCATTCTGGCGATGGATGTCCCGCCCCTCGTGCGGATCGCGCACACGCACCCCGACGATGGGTATCGCCGTGCGCTCGGCGCGTTCGTGCGCGCGCTGAACGCCCGCGGCGACGCCGAGCCGACGGAGCAGGTCGCCGCAGCGCTGCTCTGGTGAGCGGAACGCCCGGCGCTCAGCGCCGCACGTCGTTCTCGAACGGAGCGGTCTCGAACGCAGCGGTATCGAACGCTCCCGTGTCGACGGGTGTGTCGGCGGCGATCGGATCCGTGGCGTCGGCCGCGGGGGCGCGGTCGCCACGTCGATCGGGGTGGTCGCTTCCCGGCAGCGACTCCTCGACCTCCAGCACGCGCGAGGTCGCCAGCTGCTGCGCGGCCAGCTCGGCGTAGAGGCCGCCCGCTTCGAGCAGCGAGGAATGCGTGCCGGACTCGATGATCCGGCCGGCCTCGACGACGTGGATGACGTCGGCGTTGATCACGGTCGAAAGCCGATGCGCGATCGACAGAGTCGTGCGGCCCCGGGCCGCGGCATCCAGGGCCTCTTGCACGACGCGCTCCGAGACGGTGTCCAAGGCGGAGGTCGCCTCGTCCAGCAGCAGCACGGGCGGGTCCTTCAGCAGCACGCGCGCGATCGCTATGCGCTGCTTCTCGCCGCCCGAGAGCCGGTACCCGCGCTCGCCGACGATCGTGTCGTAGCCCTGCTCGAAGCCGGCGATGACGTGGTGGATGTTTGCCGCCCGGCACGCCTCCTCGATCTCTTCCTGCGTCGCTTCGGGCTTGGCGTAGCGCAGGTTCTCGCCGATCGTCGCGTGGAAGAGGTAGGTCTCCTGCGACACGATGCCGACGGCGTCGATGATCGATTCGTGCGTCAGGCGGCGGACGTCCTCGCCCGCGAACATGACCGTGCCTGCGGATGCCTCGTACATGCGCGGCGTCAGGTAGATCACCGTCGTCTTGCCCGCGCCGGAGGGGCCGACGAACGCCACGTGCTGACCGGGTTCGACGCGGAACGACACGCCGTCCAGCGTCGGCCGGCTGTCGTCCGCCGCATCCGGATACCGGAACACGACGTCGCGGAACTCCACCGAGCCCTGGGGGCCAGGCGCGGCCGATGCCGGGATCGCATCGGGCGCGTCCTGGATCGCGGGGGTCAGGTCGAGGTACTCGAAGATGCGGGCGAACAGCGCGCGGGAGGTCTGGAGGTCGAGCGCCACCCGCATCAGTGCCATCAGCGGGAAGAGGAGCCGCGCCTGCACCGTGGTGAAGGCGACGATGACACCGGCGGTGATGTCGGCGCTCCCGCCGGTGATGATGAATCCCGCCACCAGGTAGATGATCGCGGGAACCGACGACATCAGCACGCCGACGATGCCGAAGAACCACTGGCCGCTCATCGTCTGACGCACCTGGAGGCGCACCTGATTGGCGGTCTCGGCCTCGTACCGCGCCTCCTCGGTGCGCTGGCGGTTGAACGACTTCGACAGCAGGATGCCCGAGACGCTCAGGGTCTCCTGGGTGATCGCGGTCAGCTCCGACAGCGATTCCTGCGTCTCGCCGGCGATCCGCGCACGTACGATGCCCACCCGCCGCTGCACGATCGCAAGGATCGGCAGCAGGATCACAGCGATGATCGTCAGGCGCCAGTCGATCAGGATCATCGCGACCAGCGACGCGATCACCGTCACGAGGTTGCCCAGGATGCTGGTGAGCGTCGAGGTGAGCACCCCCGCCACTCCCCCGACGTCGTTCTGCAGCCGAGACTGGATCACCCCGGTCTTCGTGCGGGTGAAGAAGGCGAGGTCCATGCGCTGCAGATGGGAGAACAATCGCATCCTCAGGTCGCCGGTCACCCGGTTGCCGACCGACGAGGTCAGGAACGTCTGGACGATGTTGATGCCCGACGACGCGACGAAGAGCACGATCATCAGCACGACCAGCTCGATGAGCAGTGCCATCTGCGGCCCGCCGGACGGCGGGAACAGTGCCTCGTCGAAGATCCGCTCGATCACCAGCGCGGGAACGACTCCCAGGGCGGCGCTGATCACGACGAGGAAGCCGGTGATCACGAGCGTGCCGCGGTAGGGGCGGAACAGCGAGAGGATTCGGCCCCGCAGGTCGGGGATCTTCGGCGCGGCCGCATTGGCGCGCTTCTGGACCGCCGGGTCGACCAGCCCTCCGCCGCGCCCGGCACCTCCGCGCATGCCCATGCTCATCCGGTCAGCGTAACCCCGCTCCCCTTGCTAGAGGTTCGAGACGAGGTTGATCACCGTCGCGAGGATCACCGCACCGAAGAGGTAGGCGAGCAAGGTCTGCGCGATCACGATCCGGCGCAGCTCATTGGTCTGCAGGTTGGTGTCGGCGACCTGGTAGGTCATGCCGAGGCCGACGGCGAAGTACACGAAGTCGGTGTACATCGGGGGTTCGTCCTGGTTGAAGCTCATCCCGCCTACCGGTTCGGCGTAATACACGCGCGCCACCCGCAGCATGTAGTCGAGCTGGATGAGCGCCCACGAGGCCACCACGCTGACAACCGCGATGCCGGCGAGGACGAACGATTCCGGGCGCCCCAGGCTCGACGATTCGAGCAGCACGACCGCGACTCCGCCCAGACTGGCGAGGCTGCCGAGCAGTGAGATGAGACGCGCCGTCCGTCTGCCCGGGTCTTCGCGCAGGGCGTGCGTCCGCGTCTTCTCGGCATCCATGGGCCAGACCACCACGAGGATGTAGATGTCGGTGACCAGCGCTGCCGCACCCCATCCGGCCAGGAGCCCGGCGGCCAGACCGAGGGCGCCACCGGTGGCGAATCCCGCCAGGAGCCCGCAGATGACCGCGACCAGGATGCGGCGGATCGGTTCCGGGATGGCTCGCATGATCGGATCGTTTCACGCGGATCGGGAATTGCACGCCGCCGCACGCCGTTGGCCTCGAACGAGCGGCATCGACAGGGTGACGCGATCGCCCGGAGGAGACTTTTCCATGACTGCCGACACCGACAGCCTGCGCACCGTGAGCGCGCCCGCCGGCCTCAGCGCCCGCGATTCTCGAGTGATCTGGCTGCTCATGGGTGCAGCGTTCGTCGTGATCCTCAACGAGACGATCATGAACGTCGCCATCCCGCACCTCATGGTCGACCTGAGCATCACCGCGCTCCAGGCACAATGGCTGACAACCGCCTTCATGCTCACGATGGCCGTCGTGATCCCGATCACCGGGTTCCTCCTCCAGCGGTTCAGCACCCGTCAGGCGTTCATCGGCGGGATGGCGCTCTTCTCCGCCGGTACCCTCACCGCGTTCGCTGCGCCCGGGTTCGAGGTGCTTCTCCTCGCACGCGTCATCCAGGCATCCGGCACCGCCATCATGATGCCGCTCCTGATGACCACGATCATGACGCTCGTGCCGGCGCACGCTCGCGGACGCATGATGGGCCGCGTCACGGTCGTCATCTCGGTGGCACCCGCGATCGGCCCCACCCTCTCAGGCATCATCCTCGAAACGCTCAGCTGGCGCTGGATGTTCGGGATCGTCCTCCCGATCGCCCTGGTGATGCTGCTGATCGGCGCGAAGTGGGTGACCAACGTCGGCGAGACGCGCTCGGCTCCGATCGACACACTCTCGATCGTGCTGTCGGCGCTCGGGTTCGGCGGTGTCGTCTACGGCCTCAGCCAGATCGGCGGCGCAGTGGCGCACGACTCAGGAGCCGCTGCGGGTGCTGCGTCCGCCACCGCCGCGATGTCGCTGTGGATCTCGCTCGGCGTCGGCGTCGTAGCCCTCGCCCTGTTCATCGGGCGGCAGCTGCGCCTCCAGCGCACCGACAGCGCCCTCCTGGATCTCCGCGTCTTCAACTCGGTGAACTTCTCGATCGCGATGGCGCAGATGTTCGTGCTGTCGCTGACGTTCTTCGGCTCGCTCACCGTGCTCCCGATCTACCTGCAGAACGTGCTCGGCGTCTCACCGCTGGAGACCGGTCTCATCGTGCTGCCCGGCGCCCTCATCATGGGCTTCACCGGCCCGCTGATCGGCCGCATCTACGACCGGTGGGGTACGCGAGTGCTCATCATCCCCGGTTCGATCCTCGCCGCCGCCGCGCTGTGGTTCTACGCGACCCTCACCCAGACGACGCCGGTATGGGCAGTCGTCGTCGGGCAGGTAGTGCTCTCGCTCGGACTCGCGATGTCGTTCACGCCGCTGTTCACGGCTTCGCTCGGCTCACTCGAGAAGCGCTTCTACTCGTACGGGAGCGCCGTGGTCAGCACCGTGCAGCAGGTGGCGGGCGCCACCGGCATCGCGATCTTCATCACCGTGATGTCGGCGGTCACCGCAGGCGCACAGAGCTCGGACATCAGCGACATCGCAGCCCAGGCGGCCGGCGTGCGCGCGGCATTCTTCGTGGGTGCCGTGGTGTCACTGCTGACCATCGTCGGCGCGTTCTTCGTCCGCAAGCCCGACGATGACCCCGACGGCGAGCAGCACTTCGCGCACTGAGTCGGACGAGTCTGGATCGCGGCTCAGATCGAGCAGGAGCCTCCGCCGCAGCACTGGTCTGCCGTGTCGGCGGGAGCACCTGCGACGTCGTTCTGGGCGGCAGCGGTGGGCTGAAGAACGATGAGCGGTGCGAGCTGGGGCGTGGTCATCCGTCCAGCCTAGACCCGCCCGTCGTCGCCGTGGGTGGCACTCAGTGGTGGACGAACGCCTTGAGGGCTGTGAGGATGAGCCCGAACGCAGCCGTGAGCACGGCTCCGCCTGTCCGTGCCCAGAGACTCGGCGACCAGCGGGCGACGGCGATCCAGCCGACGATCGCGAGCAGCACGACGTTGACGACGAGCGCCGTCGTCAACGCGACATCGTCGTCGATCACCTCGGTCACCCCGGCCAGCAGCAGCAGGAGAGCGGGAACCGCGACCACGAGCATCCCGCGTGCCTTGTACATCGCCTCACCGATCGCGCGCCGAAGATTGTGGTCGACGCGGTGACGAGCGTAGAGCGCGAGCGCCTGCGAATAGACGTGCGCGATCCAGAACACGACGACGGTGACAAGGACGGTCACGAACGCCGCCCACGGGTCGCCCTCGATCTGCGCGCTGATCACGATCATCCCCGAAACCAGGATCAGACCGTAGATCGCGTCCTCGGTGAACAGGGTGCGTGCGAGGTGACGCACGGGCGAGAGGTTCGCGTCAGGGTCGGCATCCATGCGACCAGGATACGGGCGCGCGCGACGCGGAATTCGTCAGCTCAGCACGACGCCGTCGGTCTGGCAGGTCGGGCAGTAATGCGCGGCAGCTCCGGAGAACGTGAACTCGCGCACGACGTCATCGCACACCGGACAGGCTTCGCCGGGTCGGCGGTGCACGCGCATATTCGCCCGCTTGTCGTCCTTGAGCGATTCGGGCGGCAGCCCGCGCCGTTCCCGGATCGCTGAGAACAGGATGTTGCGCATCGCGTCGTACAGTCGGTCGACCTCTGGGGGCGACAGCGTTGCCGCGTGGACCACCGGTGAGAGCCGGGCCGCATGCAGGATCTCGTCCGAATAGGCGTTCCCGATACCCGCGATCGCCGCCTGGTCCTGCAGGAGTGCCTTGAGCTGCTTGCGCCGGCCCGCCACGATCGCGCCGAGCGTCTCGCGTGTGAAGGCGTCGTCGGTGGGGTCGGGGCCGAGCTTGGCGACGGCCGGCACGCCTTCCGGGTCGGCGACGACGAAGATCGAGAGGGCTTTCCAGGTGCCGGAATCGGTCAGATCGAAACCTGCTGAGTCATCGAGCCCGAATCGGGCCATCAGCGTCGCATCGCCGGCGCGCTTGGTGCCTGCAGGCACCGTATCGTGCCACAGCAGCCAGCCGTCATGACCCCAGTGCACGATCACGTGCACCGGCTCGCCCGTCGTGCCGAGCGCACTGACGTCGACGAGCTTTCCGTGGCGGACGACACCGGTGATCCGGCATCCGACCAGTTCATCCGTCGACGGCGACTTGAGAGCTTTCGGGAACGCGATGTCGACACGGGAGATGAGGTGGCCGACGACCCGCTCGCTCAGGAACTCGACGAGCGCCTGCACCTCGGGGGATTCGGGCATGCGCCCATGATTCCACGGGCATCGGACAGCCGGGCGACACCTCCCACCACGGCGTCACCAACCAGCCGGCGGCTTCTCAGCCGGGCAACTCCAGCCGGCGGCTTCTCAGCCGGCGGCCTTGCGGACGTAGTCCGCGATCGTCTTCTCGCTCTGGGGGGTCAGGGCGATCACTGCGAACGAGGTGACCCACAGGTCGCCGTCGTCGAGCTGCGCCGACTCCTCGAACCCGAGAGTCGCGTAGCGGGAGGTGAACTTCGACGCGGCCTTGAAGAAGACGACGATCTTGCCGTTCGCGTCGGCGTACGACGGGAACCCGTACCAGGTCTTCGGAACGAGGTGCGGGGCCACCTCCGTCACGATCCGATCGATTCCCTCGGCGAGCACGCGATCCTCGTCCGGCAGGGCCGCGATCGCCTCGCGCACCGCCTTCTCACCGGCGGCACGGCTCTTGCCGGCCTTCTCCTCCGCGCGCAGCTCTGCGGCGCGCTGCTTGACGGCGTCGCGTTCTTCCTGGGAAAGTCCGGCGGTCTTGTTGGCCATGTGGTGCTCCTCGTGATGGGCTCGGTCGGCCGTTTCGTGGCCTGACCCCACGCTACGACGTACGCCACGACGGCACTTCTCGAATCCTGACCGATCAGCCCTGCAGCTGCCGGATCAGTTCGAGGGAGTCGGCGGTGCCCGAGACCTCGGCGATGCGGCCGTTGGTCACCCGGTACATCGTGAACTCGGCGACGTTGACGTGCCGACGGGTCGGCGCGATGCCTCGAAACGGTCCGGAGTGCGTCCCCGTGGCCCGCAGATGCGCGGCGACCCGATCGTCTTCGACGATCAGCTGAATGCGCCGCCAGCGCCAGTCCGGGAATCCGTGGAACAGGTCTGCCAGGTCGGCCACCCACGCATCCGCGCCGCCGGGAAGGTGCGCCCGCCGCACCGCCGGGTCGATGAAGGAACGGATGGCGTCGAGGTCGTGCCGGTTGCATGCGTCCAGGTAGTCGGCATACCACTCGCGCACCTCCCACGTCTCCACCTGCTCATTATCGGCGAGCTCGCGCGAGGATGGATGCCGTGAGACTCGCTCTAATCGGCGGCGCCCTGTGGGTGGCCGGCGTTGTCGCCGTGGCCGCAGGCATCCTGCCGCTCGCCGACGCATTCGCGATCGCCGACCGGGTGTGGCCGATCCTGCTGTTCGTCGTCGCGATCACCGTCGTCGCCGAGCTCGCCGCGACCGCGGGCGTCTTCGACGTCGCCGCCGACGCGCTCGCGCGCTTCGCTCGAGGACGCACCCTCGCACTGTGGCTCCTGATCGTCGCCCTCGCGGTCGCCGCCACCTCGTTGCTCTCGCTCGACACCACCGCGGTTCTGCTGACGCCCGTCGTCATCACGATCGCGCGGGCGCATCGCCTGGATGTCATGCCGTTCGCGTTCACCACCGTCTGGCTCGCGAACACGGCATCGCTCGTGCTGCCCGTGTCGAACCTGACGAATCTCCTCGCCGCCGATCGCCTCGGGGCCGGGCCCCTGCAGTTCGCCGCACTCCTCGGGCTTCCCGCGCTGATCGCGATCATCGTGACGGTTCTGCTGCTGTGGATCCTCCACCGACGCGCGTTGCGCGGCCGCTACCCCGCAGCGCCGCGACCGACGATCTCCGACCGTCTCCAGCTGAGAGCCGCGGCCGTGATCGTCGTCCTCCTCCTGCCGCTCCTGGTCAGCGGCATTCCCCCGTGGATTCCAGCGACGGGGGCCGCAGTCCTGCTGATCGCGCTCTTCGTCTGGCGTTCGCCGAGCGTGATCCACGCGGCGCTCGTGCCCTGGCAGCTCGTCATCTTCGCTTCGGGGCTGTTCCTGGCGATCGCCGCCCTCGAGGCGGCGGGGTCTCGCGCGATCCTCGAGGTCATCGCGGGAACGGGCAGCGATCTGCCGTCGCTCTGGCAGCTAGCCGGAGTCGGGATGCTGGGCGCCAACGCCATCGACAACCTTCCGGCGTATCTCGCGCTCGAGTCGGTCGCGGATTCCCCGGCCCGCCTGGGTGCGCTGCTGGTCGGGGTGAACGCCGGGTCGCTCATCACACCGTGGGCATCCCTCGCCACGCTCCTGTGGCATCAGCGCCTGCAGGCACTCGGAGTCGAAGTGGTGTGGCGCCGCTACATGCTGATCGGGTTGCTGGCCGCGCCGCTCGTGGTCGGGCTGTCGGTCATCCCGCTCGCGTTCGGGTAGTCATCGCCGAGGAGGCCGGACTGCCCCGGACATGGCGGAGGCCGGGGAATCGCCGCTGCGCCTCCCCGGCCGATCCGACTCCTACTTCAGCGCGTCCTTCACGTTCTCGCCGGCCTTCTTCACCGACGCCTTCGTCTGATCCACATCGCCCTCGGCTTCGAGTCGCTCGTTGCCGGCGACCTTGCCGGCCGCTTCCTTCGCCTTGCCGGTGAGGTCTTCTGCGGCGTTCTTGATCTTGTCGTCGATGCCCATCGTGGTCTCCTCTGGTGGTGGTCGCCGGATTCGTCGCGGCCCGCATCCCATCCCACGCTCCTGAACGTCGTGCGCGGAAGGGGCTTGACGTCGGGAAGCGGATCAGTCACTCACCAGCCGGCCCTACCAACCGGCCCTACCACCAGGCTCTGCCCCGCAGCATCTCGCCGAAGTCCTCGGGGGTGCCGCGGCCGGTATGCCGTGACCCGAGGTAGCTCTCGACGACCGCGCGGCCGAGGTCATCGAGTTCCGGCGCCACGACCGTCCCGCCGGCGCGGCGGGCGAGAGCATCCATGAAGCGGGCGAGTCCCGGGTCGTCTCCCAGGCGGAAGAAGGTGGTCTGGGCGCCGAGCCTGTGCACGTTGTCGAGCTCGCGAACGGTGACCGCGACGGTGCGCGGATCCGGCGGATAGTCGAAATACGTTGTGCCGTCCGGTTCGAGGTGCGATGTCGGCTCGCCGTCGGTGACGATGAGCAGCACCGGCTGCGCGGTGGGGTTGCGACGGAAATGCCGCTGGGCGAGCAGCAGTGCGTGGTGGAGATTGGTGCCCTTGTCCCACACCGATTCCTTGGCGGTCAGCTGCTCGATGTCGATCACCTCGGCATAGCGCGCGAACGAGATCAACTGCAGGCTGTCGCCGCGGAAACGGCTCGTGATCAGGTGATGCAGGGCCAGAGCGGTGCGCTTCATCGGCACCCACCTGCCGTCCATCTCCATCGAGAACGACGTGTCGACCAGCAACGCGACGGCGGCCTGCGTGCGCTCCTCGGTTTCGACCACTTCGACGTCTCGCGTCTCCAGCCGCACCCCCGACGACGCATCGCCACCGTCGGCCAGAGTGCGCAGCACCGCGTTGGACACCGTGCGCGGGATGTCCCACGCCTCGGTGTCGCCGAATGCCCACTCCCGCGTCGAGCCGGTGCGGTCGCCGGCGGCGCCCGTGTGCCGCGTCTCGCGGCGGCCCGTGCGTCCCGACTCCCGGGTGGCGATGTCGCGCAGCAGCGCCCTGCCGAGTTGGCGCATCGCACGCGGGGTGAGCCGCAGCGCTCCGTCGGACGCCCGCTGCAGCATCCCGGTGTTCTTCAGCTCCTGCTCGAGATCGCGCAGGGCACGGGCGCTGACGGCGGCGTCGTCGCCGACCAGACGCGCGAGCGCGTCGACGTCGATGTCGTCCATCCGCGCGCCGGGATGGTTCTGACTCAGCTGGTCGGCCAGCGAGTCGAGGTCGGAGAGATCCTGCATGATCCCGGTCGCCTCACCGAGACCGGTCGCTTCATCGCCGGAGAAGGATGCTGAGCCGCCCCAGTCCTCGTCGGGCCTGAGCGAGCGCAGGTTATCGTCGAGCTGCGACAGCGACTGCATGAGCTCCGGCGACCCGAACGCCTGGGCGGCCAGCTCCATCAGCTCGTCCCGCTGCTGCGGAGTCATGGAGTTGAGCATGCGCTGCGCCGCCGCGGAGCGCTCGGCGAGAGCATCCAGCAGCTCATCGAGGTTCTGCGGATTCTCGGGGAACTGAGCGCCGTGCGTGCGCATGAACTCGGCGAAGTCCTCGGGGGTGTCTTCTCCGAGCCGGCGCTTTTCGAGCAGCTCGTTGAGATCGGCGAGCATGTCGCGGATGGCCTGGCGATCGGCATCCGTCGCCCCCTCGAGCGCATTCTTCATTCCGGCGAAGCGCTGATCGAGCAGTTCGCGGCCGAGCAGTTCTTTGATGCGCTCATAATCGGCGCGTGCCGCGGGGCTCCGCCACTCATAGTCGGCGAGGTCGTTCACGGCCGCAGCGGTGCTCGGCGGCAGGTTCTCGAGGCGCATCTCGGCGAACGAACGGTCGTCGTCGTCCATCTCGACGTCGCGGACGAGGTGCTTGCGCTCTTCCAGCACCGCGTGGTCGAGGAGTCTGCGGACCTCTTCCAGCGTGCCGTCGAGCCGATGGCGCCGGATGAGCTCGGTGCGCCTCTCACGCACCCGGCGGGACAGGTCGTCCAGTCCCTGCGTGTCGCGGGTGCCTCGGCGCAGGTACTCGCGCATCGCGCGTTCGGCGGACGTGCCCGACATGACGTCTCGCCCGATCGCCTCGAGCGCCTCCTGCACCTCGACGGGAGGGGCGAGCGGATCCGGACCACCGTCATAGGGCCCGTACCTGTTGGTATGAGCGGGTGTGCGATGGAATCCGCGTGCCATCAGCGGCCCTTCGACAGGCCCAGAGACCGGACCTCAGCCATAGACCGTCTCCCCCGCGGCACTGTCCTTGCTGATCCGGCGTTCCAGGTAGAGCGCCTCCAGCAGCAGCTCCAGCGCCCCGGCGCGCTCGCCTGCGGTGTGCGCATCGAACCGCTCGGCGACCTCGTCGTACAGGTTCGACTCGCCGAGCACCGGCATCGCGGCCAGGACGTCGGCCGCCGGAACCTGCTCGCCCGTCATCACCGTCGCCCCGTCGTGGAGAGCATCGACGAGCCCGCGGGCGTCGATCCCGCGCAGGTGGGCACGCGCCGTCTCGATGACCGCGGTGCGCAGGAGATGCTCGAGGGTCGCGCGCTCCCGGCCCTCCTCACCGGTTTCGAACTCGATCTTCCCGCCGAGCACGTCGACGGCAGCCTCCAGATCTACCGGTCGCGCCACGCCGACCTCCTCGTGCTGACGGGTCGCGCGATGAAGCGCGGCCGCGGCGATGGTCTCGGCGCCCGCGATCGCGAAGCGCGCCGACACTCCCGCGCGCTGGTCGACAGCATCCGACTCGCGAAGATTGCGGGTGAACCGTGCCAGTACTTCGAGCAGGTGCTCGGGAACCGCGGCGACCAGGTCGGCCTCCTGCCGGATCACCGCGATCTCCTCTTCCATCGTCTGCGGATAGTGGGTGCGGATCTCGGCGCCGAAACGGTCCTGCAGCGGCGTGATGATGCGCCCGCGGTTCGTGTAGTCCTCGGGGTTCGCGCTCGCCACGACCAGGACGTCGAGATCGAGTCGCAGCACATATCCGCGGATCTGGATGTCGCGTTCCTCCATGACGTTCAGGAGAGACACCTGGATGCGCTCGGCGAGATCGGGCAGCTCGTTGATCGCGATGATGCCGCGGTGGCTGCGCGGGATGAGCCCGTAGTGGATCGTCTCGGGGTCGCCGAGCGAACGGCCCTCAGCCACCTTGATCGGGTCGACGTCGCCGATCAGATCGGCGACAGAGGTATCGGGCGTGGCGAGCTTCTCGGTGTACCTCTCAGAGCGATGTCGCCAGGCGACCGGCAGGTCGTCGCCGAGTTCCGACGCGCGTCGGCGCGAGGCGGGGGTGACCGGGTGGAACGGATGCTCGCCGAGCTCCGAGCCGGCGATCACCGGGCTCCATTCGTCCAGCAGGCCGGCGAGACTGCGCAGGAGCCGGGTCTTCCCCTGGCCCCGCTCGCCGAGGAGCACCACGTCGTGACCGGCGAGGAGGGCGCGTTCCAGCTGCGGGATCACCGTCGTGTCGAATCCATGGATTCCAGGCCACGGATCGGAACCGTCGGCGAGGGCGGTGAGGAGGTTCTCACGCAGCTCGACCCGCAACGGTCGGTAGGTGTGGCCTGAGGCGCGCAGTGCTCCGACGGTGGTGATCGCGGACGGCGGCGTCGAGACCTGCGGCGATGTCATGACGAGAGAGTAAGTTGCCTCGGGAGCGATGAGGGCCGGATGCGGCAACTTCAGCGCCTTGACAGTGTTGTACACAGCCGGATGAGATCAGTTGGTAACGTCGAATGGTGCCGTACCCGACGAGTCGGGGGGCATTGACGGTTCGTTCCCGAAGGATTCTCCGAAACTGAGGCATGTCCCCACTTAATCTGAAGAGGCTCGTTCCCCGGAGCATCCGGCTCCGAAGCAAGATGCGGTGGAAGAACGGGCGCTGGCGCCTGGCGACCACCGATCGCGTGTTCCTCGAGGATGTCGTGGTTCCGTTCTTCCTCGCCGACAGCGGGATCCGGCGCGTTCTCGACCTCGGCATCGCCTGGTATACCCGCTCATACCCCCGGCTGTACAAGGGCGTGCAGTACTGGACCGTCGACATCGATCCCGAGAAGACGCAGATCGCCGGCCCCAACCACCGCACCGTCTCGGCCACGAGGCTCACCGATGAATTCGACCCTGAGACGTTCGACCTCGTCGTATGCAACGGGGTGATCGGGTGGGGCGTCAACACCCCGGCCGACGTCGAGCAGGCTCTGGACGCGTGCGCCGATGTGCTTCGTGCTGACGGGTGGCTCGTGGTGGGCTGGAACGACGTCGAGGGGCACCGCGTGCCCGATCTCGACGAGCAGTTCGCCCGACGTTTCCGCCGCGAGATCTTCCCACCGGTACAGGCCGACCACTTCATTCCCGAGACGGCATACGGTCACCGTTTCGACTTCTTCCGGAAGCGCTGAACCGTGGCACCGACCGATCCCGATACTCAGGTCGTGCATCAGATCGAGACGATCGCGATGTTCTGGGCGCACTACGACGACGACCTGGTCTTCGCCAATCCCACGCTCCTGCAGGCCCTCGCCGACGGGCACCGCGCCCATACCTTCTTCTTCACCGGCTCCGACGCGGGCAAGGGCGTGTCCGAGTATGCCGACGGCCGGGAGCGAGGCATCCGTGCGGCCTACGACACGATGCGCGGCGGGTCGGGCGCGTGGTCGGACGAGACAGTCGTGCTCTCCAGCGGTCTGACGGTCACGGTCACCCGCCCGGATGGCGACGATCGGATCTCGCTGTCCTTCCTGCGACTGCCCGACGGCGGGCTGCGCGGCGGTGGCTACGCGGTCACCGGGTGGCACAGCCTGCCGAAGCTCCTGAGCGGCGAGCTCCCCGCGATCCGGACGATAGACGATGAGCAGTCGGTCACGCTGGAGCAGTTGCGCAGCACCGTCGCCGAGCTCGTGGCACTCCACGACCCGACGATCGTGATCGCCAACTATCCCGGGTTCGAGGATGTCGACGGAGACGATCATCCCGATCACCAGACCGTGGGGCGCGTCGTCGCCTCGGTCGTCGAGGCCGGCGTCATTCCGGCCGAGAAGGTCCGCTACGCGATCGGCTACCCCGGCGCGCGGCGCCCCGCCAACATCGACCCCATCCTGCTCGACCGCAAGCTGACGGCGTTCGCCGCGTACGGGGCGAACGACCCTGTGGTCGCGCGCGAAGCGGTTCGCGACTACCTGGGCGTCCGCGGATTCGGCGAGTGGCTGCAGCGCGAATACCTCGTGCCCCACAGCGAGCTCGGGCCGCACCCGCAGCAATGATCACCCACCGAACGAGGAGCGATGAGATGACGAGCGAACCGCACGACCAGGCATCCGACGAGCCACCGACCGAGGTGCTCGAAGAACCGAGCACGGAGAAGGAGCCCGGGCAGGAGCCGAAGGGCGGTGGCGCGGACGAGCATCCCGATCATGAAGCCGTGGGTATCGGCGTGATCGACAGCGAAGTACCGGGGGCATGACGAACGAACCGGCGCCCGAATCTGCTCACGACGGACACGCCTCCCACGAGCACATTCCGGGCCCGGGTGAGCCGAGCATCCCCGAGTTGGAGGACGACGAGAACGTCGCCCCACGGCCGGAGGAGACCGCCGCCGACCTCCTGCGCGCCGAACCCGACGTGGAAGACCACAGCCGGCATTCCGCACTCCCCGCTCCGTGACGCTGGCAGGTAGCCTCGAGCCATGCATCGTCGTAACCAGACCTGGCTGATCGGGGGCGTCGGACTCATCGGCTGCGCAGTGGCGGGGATGCTGCAGAGCGCGATGGCCGCCACCCCGGGCGCGAGCGCGGTGAAGA
Organism: uncultured Microbacterium sp.; assembly: GCF_964244775.1. Lineage (NCBI taxonomy): Bacteria > Bacillati > Actinomycetota > Actinomycetes > Micrococcales > Microbacteriaceae > Microbacterium > uncultured Microbacterium sp. Next base: position 202,580 of record NZ_CAXTJR010000001.1, on the reverse strand, counting down.
TCGTCGCGGACCTGTGCTGGGGCGCCGCGATCGTGGTGTTCGCGATCGGTCTGAGCCCTGCGGAGAGCGTCGTGGCTCGAAAGCCCTTCGGCGTGACCGCGATGGTCGTACTCGCACTCTGGCCGATCAGCACCACGTTGCTGTGGATGCTGCTCGACCCTGGCCAGTCTCCCGGTGCCGGATGGATCGTGTTGGGCTATCTCAGCATTCTCGTGCCGGTGGCCGCAGCGCTCGTCGCCGCAGTGCAGATCGCGAGGGCCGGAACGGTGCCGAACAGATGGCGGTGGGCGCCGCTCTGGGTGCTGGCAGCGCAGGCGATCGTGTGGGCACTGCCGCAGGCGGTGGCCGTAGGGACCGACACGTCGGGGATCCAGGCCATGGTCGGCCTCTTGACACTCCTCGGGATGCTCGGCTTCCTCGCGGGCACGCTCGGGCTCGGCGTGCTCGCCCTCGTCCTCGCCACCACCCACCACGCGTCGTCGGTGCAGGTCTACCCCTCCACCTGACTGGCCTCACCTCGGGGCGGCCCCATCGACGCGCAAGGAGTCGATCATGCGGTGCAGGATGCTGCGCGCCGCCGCCTGCTCGTCTGCGGTGACTCCGTCCAGCATCCCAACCTCCACGGATCGCACTGCGGCGCTCGCCTTCTCGAGCACCCCACGGCCGCGTGGCGTGAGCTGCGTGGGAAGGACCTTGCCCACGGGTGCCTCCGACGGCCGAGACACATAGCCGTCTTGCTCGAACGCCTGCAGCAGTACGTTCATCGACTGGCGCGTCACGAACGCACCGCGGGCGAGATCGGAGTTGGACAGACCGGGGCGCTGCGCGAGCAACTCGAGACACGAGTACTGGGTGACAGTGAGCCCGAGCGGCTTCAGCACCGCGTCCATGGCCGCACGCAGGGCACTGGAAGCCTCTTTGAGGAGGTAGCCGAGCGACGTGGTGAGGTCGATCCCGACGTCGTGTTGACTCATGTCAGTATTCTGACATACATTGGAGAGTGTCAGAAAACTGACATAGAATGAGGAGTATCACCATGCCCGCCACCGGCCCCGACTTCATCTCCCTCCAGGCTCGCGACCTGTCCGCATCGCAGGCGTTCTACGAGAAGTACCTCGGACTGGTCCGCGCCCCCGCGGGTCCGCCCCACGCCGTCGTCTTCCAGACGACGCCGATCACGTTCGCGCTGCGCGACATCGTCACCGAGACGGATATCGCCTCCGGCGACTACCCCGGGATCGGCGCGGCGATCTGGCTGCACGCCACCGACGTCCAGGCGATCCACGACGTTCTAGTCTCGGACGGCCACGAGATCGTCTCAGAGCCGATCGACGGACCCTTCGGGCGCACGTTCACGTTCGCCGACCCCGACGGCTACAGGATCACCCTCCACGACCGCGCCTGAGGCTGGCGCGATCGTCGACGGCGTGACTACGGTGTCGCGTACCGAGCGATCGGCGCTGAGTCCGAGGCCGGTCACGGGTCACTCGTGTTCCGGCAGGAGCGGCGTCGACCAACCCGGATCCCGGCCGAGCTGAGTCGCCCGGGCGACCGAGGTGGCGCCGAAGCGATCGCGCACTGCGTCCAGCACCGTGTCGAGCCGGGCGCCGTCATCCCAATCGATGGGTAGTTCTTGTTGGATGCTGTCGACCCGGCCCAGCTGCGACAGCGAGACGCCGATGAGAGTGATGCCCCGCCCCGCGATCTCGGGCTGCGCCGCAGCGAGGAGCCCGCGGGCGACGCTGAGCAGGAGCGCAGTGCGATCGGTCGGAAAGCGGACGGTGTGCGATCGGGTGGCTTTCGCGTAGTCGCCGAAGCGGAGCCGCAGCACCACCGTGCGGCACACGCGATCGTGCTCGCGCAGACGGCGTGCAAGGCGGTCGACGATCTGCGTGAGGAACAGGTCGAGTTCGTCGGCCGTGCGCGGCCGGTTGCCGAGCGCTCGTTGCGAACCGATCGACCCGCGGCGGCGGGTGGTGTCGACCGGACGCGGATCGCGCAGGCGCGCCAAGGCGTGCAGGTGCGCGCCGTTCGCCTTGCCCAGCAGCCTCTCGGCGGTGGCGGCCTCCAGCTCCGCCAGCTGACCCACGGTGCGGATGCCGAGCCCGTGGAGCCTCTCGGCCGTGGCGGCCCCGACCCCCCACAGCCGCTCGACCGGGAGGGGCAGCAGGAACTCCTGCTCGCGGTCGGGCTCGACTACGAGCAGTCCGTCGGGCTTGCTGACCGCACTGGCGACCTTCGCCAGGAACTTCGTGCGCGCGACCCCGACCGAGATGGCGAGGCCGACCTCGGCGCGCACGCGCTCGCGCAGACGCACTGCGACCTGCTCGGGCGTTCCCGCGATGCGCCGGAGACCGCCGACCTCGAGGAAGGCCTCGTCGATCGAGAGGCCCTCGACGAGCGGTGTCGTATCCCGGAAGATCGCGAACACATCGCGACTGGCCGCCGAGTACGCCTCCATGCGCGGGGGGACGATGACAGCATCCGGACACAGTTCCCGCGCCTGCCGGCCGCCCATCGCGGTGCGCACCCCGCGGGCCTTCGCCTCGTAGCTCGCCGCCAGCACCACTCCTGCGCCCACGATGACGGGCCGACCGCGCAGCGCCGGCGCATCGCGCTGCTCGACCGACGCGTAGAACGCGTCGAGGTCGGCGTGCAGCACCGTTGCCTCATCCCGCATCGCGCCTCCCTCCTACGGCCCGATCACCCGTTCCGCGGATGATCCGTCCCGCGGATCGTCGCACGCACCGGCGACATCCAGCCCGACGCCGCCGGCTCCGCGACCGTCGCTCGCGGTGAGAAACCGGATTCGCGCCGAGACGCATCGCGCCGCGTGATGTGTCGACCGCGATGTGGTTTCTCGGGCGGTGCGGCGGTGCGGGAGCGGTGCGCCGGGAGTGTCGAGGGATGCGTCTACCCTCCTGGCATGCCGGAACGCATTCAGCTGTGGTGGGCACGGCGCCAGTTCTCGCGTGGCACCGAGACTCCCTACGCCGTGGGAGCGTATCGCGCGGCGTGGGCGGCGTTCCCCGCGCTCGTCCGGCAGTATCACCCCGATCTCAACGCCGGAATCAGCCTCAGCCAGATCCCGCCGGCGGCCGATGTGCTGCTGCTCTGGCAGTGCGAGGCGGGGCACCGGTTCGCCGCCACGCCCGGCGAGCAGCGCTCGAGGCCTGGCCGGGAGCGTCGACGTTCAGCCTGGTGCCCCGAGTGCTCCGAGCTCGCGCGCCCCGCGATCGCCCTGCCGATGCGCGACGCCGTGACTCTGCCAGGCGCGCCGCCGCAGGCGGCGGGCGCAGCATCCTCTCCGCCGCTCCGCGCGCGCCGCCGCCGCCAGCCGCCCGTGACGCTCTGCCCGAAGACGCCCGACCTGCCGACCGGCGAGCCGTTCCTGAGCGAATGCGCTCCGAAGCCGGCGTCCGCCGTCGAGGCCCGGGTGCGAGCCGATCTGTTCGCGCGCCTATCGGTCACTCCAGGACTGAACGCGGTGCGCGTCGCCAGGCCGTTCTTCCAGCACATCGAAGTGTGGCCCGACATCGTGTTTCCCGAGCTGCGCATCGCGATCGAGTACGACAGCATCGGGCGGCACGGCCTCGAGCACGTCGGCACGCGCGAGGCGACCGATCGCCGAAAGGACCGCGCCCTTCGGAGCGCCCGCTGGGAGGTCGTCCGCCTCCGCACCGGGAAGCTCGAACCGATCGGACCGTTCGACCTGCAGCTCGCGCAATGGAACCGGAAAGCACTCGATCGACTGATCGACACCCTGCGCGCCGTCCGCGGTCCGCTGTTCGTCGATGCCTATCTCACATGAGTACGCGAGTCAGTCCCAATCGAGGTATTCCTCGATGATGAACGCGGTCTGGATCGGGTGCGTCAGCGGGAAGTCGTGACCCGCCCCGTCGAGGTTCTTGACGCTGGCCCGCTCGGGAGCGGTCGCCTGCAGCCGCTCGCCGTGCGCCGGCGGGGTGACATCGTCGTCTGCTCCCTGGATGATGAGCACCGGAATGAGCGGTGCGAGCGCGAGCTGATCCTCTTCGACGCCGAGCAGCAGGAGTCCGTTGGATCGATCGGTGTGCGAGGCGGCGAAGGCGCCGGCGACGTTGCGGCCGCCTCGATATCCGCCGATCCAGGTGTGCTCGAGGCCCACGTGGTCCAAGACCGCGACGACATCCTCTACGCGCTCATCGAGGTCGGCGAGCTCGCCCCGCGAACCGATCCGCACGACATGGAATCCGGCCTCTTCGACGAGGTAATGCGAGATCACGCTCAGGCCGTCACCGCCGAGGTCGCCCTCGGACAGGAGCACGAGCGAGACAGGCCCCTCTCCCTCCACGGCGAACGGGATGGCGCGGGCTTCGGGCTCGAAGATCTGGGTGTCGGTCATCTCCGGGAGTCCTCTCCAGGCGGGTCAGTTGTTGAAGCGGAACTCCACGACATCGCCGTCGCGCATCACGTAGTCCTTGCCTTCGAGGCGCGCCTTGCCGCGCGAGCGGGCCTCGACGATCGAGCCGGCGTCGATCAGGTCGGCGAACGAGATCACCTCGGCCTTGATGAAGCCCTTCTCGAAGTCGGTGTGGATCACACCGGCCGCCTGCGGCGCCTTCCAGCCCTTGCCGATCGTCCACGCGCGCGCCTCTTTCGGCCCCGCCGTGAGGTAGGTCTGGAGTCCGAGCGTGTCGAAGCCGATCCGGGCGAGCTGATCGAGCCCTGATTCGTCCTGGCCGGTCGAGGCGAGCAGTTCCGCGGCGTCCTCGGGGTCGAGGTCGATGAGCTCCGACTCGATCTTCGCGTCGAGGAACACCGCGTGCGCGGGCGCGACGAGCGCTTCGAGCGACGCCTTGGCGGCAGCATCCGTCAACACCGCCTCGTCGACGTTGAAGACATAGATGTAGGGCTTGGCGGTGAGCAGCCCGAGTTCTCTGATGGCATCGAGATCGATGTTCGAATGCGACAGGAGGATGCCGCGCTCCAGCGCATCCTTGGCGGCCACCGCCGCCTCGAGCACCGCCGGGTCGGTCTTCTTGCCCTTGATCTCCTTCTCGAGCCGCGGGATCGCGCGCTCCAGGGTCTGGAGGTCGGCGAGCATGAGCTCGGCGTTGATCGTCTCGAGATCGTTCTTGGGGTTGACGCCGCCCTCGACGTGCACGACGTCGTCGTCGGTGAATCCGCGCACGACCTGGGCGATCGCATCGGCCTCGCGGATGTTGGCGAGGAACTGGTTGCCCAGTCCCTCCCCTTCGCTCGCGCCGCGGACGATCCCGGCGATGTCGACGAACGACACGGTCGCCGGCAGGATCCGCTCGGAGTGGAACACCTCGGCGAGCGCGTTCAGCCGCGGGTCTGGGAGGTTCACGACACCGACGTTGGGCTCGATCGTCGCGAACGGATAGTTCGCCGCGAGCACGTCGTTCTTGGTGAGCGCATTGAACAGGGTGGACTTGCCGACGTTGGGCAGGCCGACGATGCCGATAGTGAGAGCCACGGGCATCCAGTCTACGTGGGCGGGGTGCGGCCTCCCGGGCGAGGACTACCCGTCGGGGTCGACGTGCCACCGCATGAGCACGTTGCCCGACTCTGGCCACACCTGCGTGCCGAGGAGCTTGAGCGCCACGGCCGGCCGATCGTCGAACAGCGACACTCCCCCGCCGCCGATCAGCGGGAACGTCACGAGGTGCAGCTCGTCGACGAGCCCCGCCCGCATCAGATCGTTCCAGAGCAGTCGGCCGAGGAGGATCAGGATGCCGCGCCCCTCGCCCTGTTTGAGCGCCGCCACCTCGGCCCGTGCTTCGGCGACCGGCACGATGCGGGTGTTCGCGTACGGCTCGAGGTCGGCCTCGGTGATCGTGTCGGACACGACGATCTTCCGGGCGCCGAGGAACAGCTCGGCGAACTCGCGGCGGATGGGCGTCGCATCCGGGTCATCCGGCACGCTCGACCAGTATCCGAGGTTGCCCAGCGTCGATCTCTTGCCCGACAGCAGCACCGTGTCGGATTCGCGGAGCAGCCTCGTGGCATGGAAGTCGAACGAATCGGCACCCGCATAGTCGGGATGCTGGTGCTCGAAGAACGACGCGATGTCGTGGTCGTCGTCTTCGTACTTTCCGTCGACGGTGACGAAGTTGCAGACGGTCAGCGTGCGCATGCGCCCCAGGTTATGGCCGAATCGTGCGGAACGCCCGTGTCACGTAGGGAAGCTCGATCTGGCCGCCGCCGGCGAGCTCGGGCAGCTGCCCGAACAGGTCGAGCAGATCTCCCTCGATTCGAGCCCGGTCTTCGGGCGCGGCGGTGATGAGATAACTGCGCGAGCGGGCCATCGCGAGCAGCCGATCGGCGGTCATGGGCCGCGACCACTCGAACCGCGCCTCCGCCAGCGCTCCGAACGGCTCCGCGACGCGCGGACCGCCCTCGGCGATCATGATCTCCGCGTTGCTCTGGTGCATGATCTCGGTCATGCGCGCGACCCACGGCGCACGGTCGTCGCGGATGTTCCAGACGAGACCCAGCGCGCCACCCGGCCGCAGCGCGCGGGCGACCTCGACCGACCCCGCGACGGGCTCGACCCAGTGCCACGCCTGGCCGAGCACGACCGCGTCCAGTGACGCATCTGGCACCGGCAGACGCTCGGCGGTGCCGGCGAGCGCCGGAACGGCGGGATGCTCGGCGCGGAGCGCCGCGAGCATGTCGGCGTCCGGATCGACGGCGATCACGTCGGCGCCGAACTCGGCGAGGACGCGGGTGAGCTTGCCGGTGCCCGCGCCCACATCGGCCACGCGCAGCGGCGGTGCCGCGGTCGCGACGGGCTCCAGCATCCATTCCACGGCTTCGAGCGGGTAGCCGGGCCTGCCCGCCTCGTACTCGCCGACCATCCGCCCGAACGAGGTCGACATGTCATCGCGGCTCGCCATGCGTCGAGCCTATGATGTTCGGCGTTCCATCCGCCCGGCGCGCCTCCGCCGCGCACCGGCGCGCGCGAGTGAGGCTCGATGCGTGCCCCTGGATTTCACCGCGATCGACTTCGAGACGGCCAACTCCAGCAATGCTTCGGCCTGCGCGGTCGGGCTCACGCGGGTCCGCGACGGCCAGGTGGTCGCGAAGGCGGGATGGCTGATCCAGCCCCCGCCCGGACACGACGTGTTCTTCGAGCTCAACACGGGCATCCACGGGCTGCGCGCGGAGGACGTCGCCGGCGCGAAGCGCTGGACCGAGCAGCTCGACGACATCACGGCTTTCGCCGGTGCCGACGTGCTCGTGGCGCACAACGCCGGCTTCGACATGATGGTGCTGCGGCGCGCGTGCGAGGCAACGGGCGACCAGTGCCCGCCGTACCGCTACGTGTGCAGCCTGCAGGTGGCGCGCAAGACGTACGTACTCGATTCGTATCGCCTCCCGTCCGTGGCCGCTGCGGCCGGATTCCTCGAGTTCCCCCACCACGACCCGATCGCCGATGCGCTGGCGTGCGCGCACATCATGATCGACGCGGCGACCATCGTGGGTGCGACCGACATCGCCTGCCTCGCGGAGCTGTCCGGCGTGCGGATTTCGCAGATCCCGTCGCGCATACCGGCGGAGACGCCGGCTGAACTCGTGCTCGCCGTCGCCTGAGGCCTCCCGCTCTTCGGCGGGTCGACCGGCGATGTCGGCGGGTCGCGGCATCCTGAGCACATGGATGCACTCTTCGTCTCGCTGCTCGCCCTGGGTTGCCTGGCCGCCGGGATCTTCGCGGGCTGGTTCGCAGGGCTCGCGCGAGCGGCCGCGCGATCCCATCGCGAGCGCAGCGAGCTGACGGCCCGGCTGGCGGCTTCGGACGCGGCAGGCCACGCCCTGCGCGCCGACCTCGATCGGCAGATCGCGCTCTACCGCGAGCTGTCCGGGCAGGCACGCGCCGACCAGGCCGCCCGCGAGGAGCGGGAGCGGCGTGAGCAGGCGGTGCTCCGTGCCCTCGCGCCGGTGCAGGATTCGCTGCGGACGATGCAGCTCAAGGTCGACGACCTCGAACGCGACCGGCACACGCAGTTCGGCGCGGTCGCCGAGCAGCTCCGGCATGCGAACGAGTCGGGCGAGGCGCTGCGCGCGACGACCGAGTCGCTCGCGAGCGCGCTGCGCTCGGGCGCCACGCGCGGCGTATGGGGCGAGACTCAGCTGCGCCGCGTCGTGGAGGCCGCCGGGCTCACCCGGTACGTCGACTTCGACACGCAGAGCGCGGTGGTGACGGATGCTGGAGCCGGCCGCCCCGACATGGTCATCCGCCTCCCCGGCGACAAGGCTCTCGCCGTCGATGCGAAGGTGCCGCTGGACGCCTACCTCGAGGCATCCGCGATCCCCCTCACGGCGCAGGGCGAGGAGGGCGCGCGACGCCGCGCGCTGCTCGGCCGCCACGTGAAGGCCGTACGGGCGCACGTCGACGCCCTGGCGAGGAAGACGTACTGGGCGGGGCTGGCCTCCAGCCCCGAGTTCGTGGTGTGCTTCATCCCGAGCGAGTCACTGCTGGCCGCGGCGCTCGAGGAAGACCCCGCACTCCTCGATTACGCGTTCGGCAAGCGCGTCGCCCTGGCGTCACCGGTGAACCTCTGGGCGGTGCTGAAGACCGTAGCCTTCACCTGGACGCAGCAGGACGTGTCTCAGGAGGCGCGCGAGCTGCTCGCGCTCGGCACGCAGCTGTTCGAGCGGCTGGGCGGGCTTGCTGGTCACGCCGACGATCTGCGGCGAGCGCTGGAGCGCACGGTCGACAGCTACAACAAGTTCGTCGGCTCGCTCGAGTCGCGCGTGCTGGTGACGGCACGGAAGTTTCCGGGCATCGATGCGACCAAGCTCGACGCCGTCGCCGCGCCGGCGGTCATCGAGGCGGCCGGTCGCCGGATGACGGCCCCCGAGCTGCTCGAGGGCTTCGACACGCTCGACGGCTTCGCAGACGTCGATGCGCGCGGCAGTGAGGCGGAGTCCGGAGCCGACTCGCTCACGGCCGACGTCGGGGCGTTGCGCGAAAGGCTCACGCCCTCCGGCGAGTGAGCTCGGGAATCAGGCGCCGCCGGGAACGAAGCTGAGGAGCGCGATCACCGCGGCCGAGACGCCGACGAAGGCGCCGATCATCCACCACGCGCTGGGCTGGTGGCCTTCGTCGCGCCGTATGCGGAACAGGACGTCGGGGCGACGGGCGGGGTCGACGGCATCCGCGATGACGGCCTGCGCCCCTGTCTGCGGAGCGGAGCTGCTCGTCGGTGCGGGTGCGGACATCGTGCATCTCCTCGGTCTCAGAATTCTCTGAGTCAGCGTCGACTCCGCAGTCGATTCTGCCAGACCAGGCCGAATACGGGTGTCACATCCGCATCACAATGGCTATTCGCGTCTCGGCGCGCCACCGGGGCCCGCCGCACCGACAGTGTCACGCCGCAGTTTCGGAGATCTGCGGTTCTTCGGGCGGATCGCGCGCGGACCCCTCCGAAATTCCGTGCATCACCGAAGAAGCTGCAGCGAAAGACGGACCCCGCCCCCCATCGGCCGGCGCCCGCCGTCCGATCTACGACCGGGGGGTCACAGCCATTTGGAGGTCAGGTGCTCCGACACGATGCGCCGCAGGGTGCCCGAGCGACCGCGCAGCACGACGCTCTCGCTGTAGATGTATTCGCCCTCCCGACGCACGCCCGCGACCAGCTGGCCATCGGTCACGCCCGTCGCCACGAAGATCGTGTTGTCGCCCTTGACGAGCTCGTCGGCCTCGTAGACGTAGCCGTCGAGCTTGAGCCCCTTGTCTTTGCCCTTCTGCGCCTCGTCATCGTCGAGGGTCCACAGCCTGCCCTGGATGTGGCCGCCGAGCGCCTTGATCGCGCAGGCGGTGACGATGCCCTCGGGGCTGCCCCCGACCCCGGCGCACATGTCGGTGCGGGCGTTGTGACGGGCGGCGTTGATACCTCCGGCGACATCGCCGTCGCTCATGAGTCGCGTGCCCGCCCCCGCCGCGCGGATATCGGCGATGAGCTTCTCGTGCCGCGGCCGGTTCAGCACCGAGACGACGATCTCGTCGACGGGCTTGCCGAGCGCCTTGGCGAGGAGGCGGATGTTCTCGCCGATCGGCAGTCGGATGTCGACGACCCCGAGGCCCGCGGGGCCGGTGACCAGCTTGTCCATGTAGAAGACGCTGGATGCGTCGAGCATCGCGCCCCGGTCGGAGACGGCGATGACCGAGAGCGCGTTTTGACGGCCCGCGGCGGTCAGCGAGGTCCCGTCGATCGGGTCGACGGCGACGTCGCAGGCAGGTCCGCGACCGCTGCCCACCTTCTCTCCGTTGAAGAGCATGGGCGCCTTGTCTTTCTCGCCCTCGCCGATCACGATCGTGCCGTCGAAGTCCACGGTGCTGAAGAAGGCGCGCATCGCGTCCACCGCCGCGCCGTCGGCGGCGAGCTTGTCGCCCCGGCCGATGAACGGCACCGCCCGGATCGCGGCGGCCTCGGTCGCGCGCACGAGCTCCAGTGCGAGGTTGCGGTCGGGATGCAGAGGGCTCAAGTCCCCGGAGATGCTCACCATGCGCTCAGACTATCCAGCGCGCTCCGCGCGAAGCCGGCCGACCGCGCACGCGGACGCGAAGGAATCGCAGTTCTTGCCGAGGAGGAAGAACCGCGATCATCTCGGCGGCGCCGGGCGCAGCATCCTTCCCCGCCCGTCCCTTTCGCGGTCGGAGAGGGGCTCCTTCGCTAGAGTGACAGTGAACCCCTCCAACGACAAAGGGAGCACCTCATGCCTGTCGCCACCCCCGAGCAGTATGCCGAGATGCTGGACCGCGCGAAGGCCGGCGGCTTCGCCTACCCCGCCTTCAATGCCGCCAGCTCGCAGAGCGTCAACGCCATCCTGCAGGGCCTCACCGAGGCCGGATCCGACGGCATCATCCAGGTCACCACCGGAGGCGCCGATTACTTCGCGGGCCACACGGTCAAGGCTCGCGCGACCGGTGCGCTCGCCTTCGCGAAGTTCGTGCACGAGGTCGCGAAGAGCTACCCGATCACCGTCGCCCTGCACACCGACCACTGCCCCAAGCCCGCACTGGCCGACTTCGTGCTGCCGCTGATCGCGGAGTCCGAGAAGGTCGTCGCCGACGGCGGTCAGCCGATCTTCCAGTCGCACATGTGGGACGGTTCGGCCGTGCCGCTGGCCGAGAACATCGACATCGCGAAGGAGCTGCTCCCCCGCCTCAAAGCGATCAACGCGATCCTCGAGGTCGAGATCGGCGTCGTCGGCGGCGAAGAGGACGGCGTGCAGCACGAGGGCTCGAACGAAGCGCTGTACACGACGGTCGGCGACGTGACCGCAGCGGTCGAGGGCCTCGGTCTCGGCGACCAGGGTCGCTGGATCGCCGCACTCACCTTCGGCAACGTGCACGGCGTTTACGCTCCGGGCAACGTCAAACTGCGCCCCGAGCTGCTCGGCGAGATCCAGGAGGGCATCGCCGCCAAATTCGGAACCGGTCCGAAGCCGCTCGACCTCGTCTTCCACGGCGGCAGCGGATCGACCGACGACGAGATCGCCCTCGCGGTGGGGAACGGCGTCGTCAAGATGAACATCGACACCGACACCCAGTACGCCTTCACGCGGGCCGTGGCCGGCTTCATGTTCGCGAACTACGACGGCGTGCTGAAGGTCGACGGAGGCGTCGGCAACAAGAAGGCCTACGACCCCCGTGCGTGGGGCAAGGTCGCGGAGTCCGCGATGGCCGCGCGCGTCGTGCAGGCCACGCGGCAGCTGGGCTCGGCGGGCCAGTCGACCTCATGACGCGAGGCGCGCCAGCGCCGTATTGAAACTGAGCAAGCGGTAAGAAGGGCGGATGCTGCGGCATCCGCCCTTCCCGCCTTCAGGCCGGGTCGCGATAGACCTCGAGCAGTCCGGGCGCCCCTGCCGGGCGCGCAAGCACCTCGATCGGATCGCCGGCTTGCACCGATCCGCCGCGCACGACCCGCAGATACGGACCGAGCCGCCGCTCGTTCGAGAACCGCTTGACCCAGCCGCGCTGCTCCGCGCCCCCTACCCGCCGCGCGAAGGTCTGGCACGGCGTGCGCGGCATCGTCACTTCGACGATGACCCGCTCGCCGATCGCCCATCGCTCGCCGATCAGAGCGGCATTGACATCGATGCCCTCGGTGCGCAGGTTCTCGCCGAACCATCCGGGCGACAGCTCGCGCGCCAGCTCCGACTCCCAGAAGGCGGCATCCTCCGACGCATAGGCGTACAGCGCCTTGTCGAGTCCGCCGTGATGCTTGCGGTCGGCCTGGACATCACCTCGCACACCATAGGGGCCGATACGCACCTTCCCCGCTACGGGGCGCTTGTCGATGGCGGTGACGCCGTTGCCCACGTCGGGTTTCAGCTGATGGACCATGCAGACGGCGACCAGATGCGGCATCCGGACATATTACGTGTCGACTCGGGTCCGCGCGGCGAGCGCGCGACTCACCCTCCCGGCGTATCGGGCAGGTCGTACCGCATGAGCACCTTGCCGCCCGTAACGGTGCGGATCTCGACGGAGCGGATGGATGCTGCATCCAGCGCCGTACCCGCGCTCAGGCGCGCGGTCGAGCCCGGCAGCGCGAGCCATGTCGACACCGTCGAGACTTCGCCGTCGGCGCCCACGATCGCCAGCGCATACGGCCTGCCCTCCCCCGACCCGGGTGCGGCGGCGTCGGTGTAGCGGCAGTCGATGTCGATCTTCGTCCCCCACGCGACATCCGTGAGCCGCACGGATGCCACCAGCGGGGCACCGCTCACATCCTCGAGCGCGAAGGCCGGAGCGGGCCTGTCGAGGGACGAGATCGTCACGGGGATCGCCACGGCGGCGACCACGAGGACGACCGCGGCAGCGGCGAGGGAGAACCACGTCGCGCGGCGCCGACGCCGCGCGCGTGCGCGGGCCATCGAGGCGATGCCGTCGCGCAGCGCGATCGTCGGCCCTTCGGGCTCGTCGCCTGCGGCGAGCGACAGCGCGCGGGCGGCCGGGACCCGCGAGAGCAGACCGACCGTCGGCGCGAGATCTCCGATCGCGTGACGACACTCGTCGCACGTCTCGAGGTGCGCTTCGAATGCCCGCCGGTCGGCGCTCGAGAGCGCGCCCATGACATAGGCGGCATCCCATTCGGCGAAGTGCGCGTGATCCGGATTCATCGCGTCACCCCCCTTTCCTGCAGTGCGAGTCGCAGCGCCCGCAGTCCGTAGTGCAGCCGCGATTTGACGGTGCCCTCGGGGATGTCGAGCTCGGCCGCTGCCTGGGCGACGCTGCGGCCGCCGAAGTACGTGGTGACGACGACTGCGCGATGGTCGGCGCTGAGCGTCGCGAGCGCCTCCTCGATGAGGATCTGCTCAAACAGCGCGTCCGTGTCGTCGTCTCGGGCGCGCTCGGGCAGCTCCGCCACGGAGTGCTCATGCCTCTTGCGGGCGCTGCGCGCCTCGTCGATCACGAGGTGCCGGGCGACGGTGATCATCCATGCCCGCATGGTCGAGGGCTCCTGCGCGAGGATCCGCGGGTTGCGCCACGCGCGCAGCAGCGTCTCCTGCACGACGTCGTCCGCGCCGGCGCGATCGCCGGTGAGACTCACGACGTAACGCCACACCGGCGCGGCGTGCGCGTCGAAGAGGGCGCCCAGACGCTCATCATCGTCGCGCGGCATCGGCTTCGCCCCTCTCCTCAGAGAACACGACGCGCCGACCCGAACGGTTCAGACGGAGCGGGCTCAGCTCGTCTGCAGCAGTGAACTCGTGATCGCCGGGTCGCTCAGCAGGGGAACCATCAGGCAGACCGTCAGCAGGATGAAGCTGATCGCCGCGCCCACGAGCGGAACCCACCAGACCGTGCGACCGCGCCGTGCGCGCAGGAACACGATCATCGCGGTCAGGATCCAGCCGACGGAGAACGCGATCGCGCCGATCCATCCCCACGTGCGTCCCTGATCGACGTTGGTGAAGTCGCCGCTGATCCCGGCCAGGGTCATGAACTGCTGGGCGAACGCCGAGAAGTTCAGGGTCTGGATGCTGGTGAGGATGACCTGCACGAGCCCGTAGCCGAGCAGCACCATCGCCACGGTCAGGTCGATACGTCGCCGGCCCGCGCGTGAGGCGGCGGCGGCATCGACGTTCGGCGGGAGCGGCACCCAGTCGGGCGCCGGAGCATGCGGCTCGGCGGGGGCACCCGGGGCGGACTTGACCCGCTCCGGATCCTGCCCGGTCTCCAGCGCGTAGGTGAGGTCGGGCTGCTGGATTCGTGCCCGTTGCTCCTCGGGGGTCGCGTATTCGCCGTACGCCGGCCGCGGGCGCGCGGCCTCCGCACGTGTCGTGTCTTCGCTCATGCCCGGCCTCTGCCGCCGAGCGCACGCTCGTCGCGGCGACCGGCGGAATCCTGCCTGAGTTCCTTGGGGAGCGAGAACAGCAGGTCTTCCTCTGCCGTCCGGATCTCCTGCACCGAGCCGTACCCGGCACCGGCGAGCTCGGCCAGCACTTCCTGCACGAGCACCTCGGGAACCGATGCGCCGCTGGTGACCCCGACCGTTTCGACGCCGTCGAGCCACTCCTGCCGCATCTCGTCTGCGTAGTCGACCCGGTAGGCGGCCTTGGCCCCGTACTCGAGGGCGACCTCGACGAGCCGCACGCTGTTGGACGAGTTGGCCGAACCGACGACGATCACCAGATCGGAATCCTTGGCCACCTTCTTGATCGCGACCTGACGGTTCTGCGTCGCGTAGCAGATGTCATCCGACGGCGGATCGTGCAGTTCGGGGAAGCGGAGGCGCAGGCGGCGCACCGTCTCCATCGTCTCGTCGACCGAGAGCGTGGTCTGCGAGAGCCAGACGACCTTCGACGGGTCGTTCACCTCGATCGTGTCGGCGTGCTCCGGCGAGCCCACGACCGTCACGTGCTCGGGTGCCTCGCCGGCCGTCCCTTCGACCTCTTCATGGCCTTCGTGGCCGATCAGCAGGATCTCGAAGTCGTCGCGCGCGAAGCGCACGGCCTCGCGGTGCACCTTCGTGACGAGCGGGCAGGTCGCGTCGATCGCCTGCAGACCACGATCGGATGCTGCACGCACGACCGCAGGCGAGACGCCGTGAGCGCTGAAGACGACGTGGGCCCCCTCCGGGACCTCATCGACCTCGTCGACGAAGATCGCGCCCTTCTGCTCGAGTTCGGAGACGACGTGGATGTTGTGGACGATCTGCTTGCGCACGTAGACCGGCGCGCCGAAGCGCTCCAGCGCCTTCTCCACAGCGATCACTGCGCGGTCGACACCGGCACAGTATCCACGGGGCGAGGCCAGCAGCACCTTCTTGAGCCCGTTCACGGGGATATCCTGGAGGCGCTCGCGCCGCCGCGGAACGCGGGGGACGGGCATTCGGACGGCCGGAGTGCTCACGTCATCGATTCTACGGGGCCTGCCCGTGCTCGGGCTGAGCGCCGCCGAATGGCCGGCGCTGTACACCCGCATCCGCGGCTCCACCACGAAAGGCCTCGATGACGACGTTCGAGCCCGCCGTCGCCCCCGGCCAGGCGCCCCCGCCCGATTCCGTGCACCCCCGCGACTCGAGCCAGGCTGCGCCGACCTCGGTGTCGCGCCTGAACGAGACCATCCGCGGCTTCGTCGAGAAGTGGGGATCGGTCTGGGTCGAAGGCGAGATCACGTCGTGGAATCAGCGGGGCGGCAATGTGTTCGGCCGCATGAAGGATTCCGGCAGCGACGCGACGATCTCGTTCCGGATCTGGTCGAGCACACTCCAGCGCCTCCCGGACGACCTCAAGCTCGGCGACCACGTCATCGCATGCGTGAAGGCCGATTACTTCGTCAAATCCGGCGATTTCACTTTCGCCGTCTCGGCGATGCGGCACGTCGGGCTGGGCGATCAGCTCGAGAAGCTCGAGCGCCTGCGCGCCCAGCTGCGCGCGGAGGGGCTGTTCGACAGCGCACGCAAGAAGCCGCTGCCGTTCCTCCCCGGGGTGATCGGCCTGATCACGGGTGAAAAGTCCGATGCCGAGAAAGACGTCCACCGCATCGCCGAGCTGCGCTGGCCGCAGGTGCGCTTCCGCACTGCCTACGCCGCCGTCCAAGGCGATCGCTGCGTGCCCGACACGATCGGCGCGCTCGCTGCCCTCGACGCCGACCCGAAGGTCGACGTGATCATCATCGCGCGCGGCGGCGGCGATCCGCAGACCCTGCTCGGCTTCAGCGATGAGCGGATGCTGCGGGCCGTGGCCGCGGCATCCACTCCTGTCGTCAGCGCGATCGGCCACGAGAACGACCATCCACTCCTGGACGACGTCGCAGACCTGCGCGCCTCGACGCCCTCGGACGCGGCCAAGCGGGTCGTGCCCGACGTCGCGGAGCAGCGCGCCCTCGTCGGTCAGCTGCGCTCACGCCTCACGTCACGGCTGACGCAGCGTGTCACTCACGATATGGCCCAGCTAGAGCAGCTGCGCTCGCGGCCGGCTCTGCGCGCCCCGTCGTCGATGGTCGATGCGCGCGCGCAGCAGCTGTGGCTGCTCGTGGTGCGCGGGCGAGACCTGGTCGAACGCCGACTGGATACCCAGGAGCGGCGGACGTCGGAACTGCGCTCGACGCTGCGCGCCCTCTCACCCGCCTCGACGCTGGCGCGCGGCTACGCGATCGCCCACCTGGCCGGCGGCGCGATCGTGCGCGATGCCGCCCAGGCTCCGGCCGGCGAGCGGCTCATCGTCACAGTCGGGCGCGGGTCGCTCGCCGCCCGCTCGGAAGGCGAGATGGCCGAATCGGCAGCATCCGATCCCCCCGATCCCGCCGCCGATCCGCGCGCGACGTCCGTCGGGCCCGTCCCGGAGCCGACCTAGAATGGAAGACATGAGCGGGTCAGACCAGGGCGGTACCGGGGTCTCGACGGTGCCCTCCACGGAGGTCGCGACGCTGTCGTTCGAGCAGGCGCGCGATGAGCTCGTGCGCGTGGTGGCCGAACTCGAGCAGGGCGCTCCCACGCTCGAGGAATCGCTGGCGCTCTGGGAGCGCGGCGAGGCCCTGGCCGCCCGGTGCGAGGACTGGCTGCTCGGCGCGAAGAGGCGGCTGGATGCTGCGCGCGGCGCCGCGGCTCCTCAGAACGCGACGACCCAGGGCGCGGGGGCGTGATGGCATCCGGCCCACGCATCGTCGCCGAACTCGGTCGCCCCGAGACCGCGGACGAGACCGCTGCGCGCAAGGCCGAATCCTCGCGCGTGTACCGATCCAGCCAGACCGCGCGCAACCTGATCGCGGCACTGCTGATCACCCTCGCCGTGGTCGCCGTGATCATCTTCGCCGTGCCGCGCGGCACCCCCGCTCCCCCTGCACCGATCGACGTCGCCGCGGTCGCGGCCAGCGTCGGCTCGGGCCTGGAGCGCACGACGATCGCACCCGAGGTGCCGCAGGAGTGGATCGTGAACCGGGCTGCGGTCGAAGGCGATGCGACGGCGGCGTGGACGATCGTCTATGTGCCCGATACGGAGCAGGGGTACCTTCGGGTCGCGCAGGGATTCGACGCCGATCCGGCGTGGCCGACACGGGTGCTCAACGGCGCGTCGATCGACGGGAACACGACGGTCGACGGGATCGTATGGGACACCTATCGGATCGCCGATCCGGCGCGTGCGGGCAACGTGTCTGCCGCGATGAGCACTCAGGCCGGGCCCGACACGATCCTCATCTACGGCTCGACCGACGACGCGGCGATGCGCACGGCGGCGGCGGGTGTTGCCGACCAGGTGCGCGCACTGCGCGAACAGACGAATGGAGCCGGCCGTTGAGCCACGACAGACCCACCCCCGGTGCCGCATGGGCCGACATGCTGAGCGGCAACCTCAGGTTCGTCGAGGGCACGCCCCAGCATCCGCGTCAGGACATCGAGCGACGGCAGTCGATCGCCGCGGGGCAGAAGCCCCGTGCGGCGCTGTTCGGCTGCTCGGACTCACGTCTGTCTGCCGAGATCATCTTCGACATGGGGCTGGGCGACCTGTTCGTCGTGCGCAACGCCGGCCAGGTGATCTCCGACTCCGTGGTGGGCAGCCTCGAGTACGCCGTAGCCGTGCTGGGGGTGCCGCTGATCGTGGTCCTCGGGCACGATGAATGCGGTGCGGTCAACGCCGCGATCGACAGCACCCGGATCGATGCCCCCCACTTGCCGCCGCACATCTGGCGCCAGATCGCCCCGATCGTGCCCGCTGTGCGCCGGGTCATCCGCGAGGGGACTGCCAACGGCGTGCCGGCGGGTGAGGTCGACGGCGAGCAGGTGGGCCGTGAGCACCTGCGCGACACCGTCGCCGAGCTGCTGCACTCGTCCGAATTGATCAGCGATGCGATCGCAGAGGGTCGCCTCGCGATCGTGGGAGCCAACTACCGACTCGACGAGGGCACGGCCGTGCCCGACATCATCGTGGGCGACGCGACCGACGCGTCCGCCTGAATCCGGAGGAACGAAGACGTGAGCGACATCGAGTACCGCATCGAGCACGACACCATGGGCGAGGTGCGCGTACCCAAGGACGCTCTGTACGCCGCACAGACGCAGCGCGCGGTGGAGAACTTCCCGATCTCGGGCGACAGCCTCGACCCGGCGCAGATCGTCGCCCTCGCCCGCATCAAGAAGGCCGCGGCGCTGGCGAACAAAGACCTCGGGGTGCTGGGCGCCGACGTCGCGGACGCGATCGCCTCCGCGGCCGATGAGGTGGTCGCCGGTGGCTACTTCGACCAGTTCCCGATCGACGTCTACCAGACCGGCAGCGGCACGTCGTCGAACATGAACATCAACGAGGTGCTCGCCTCCCTCGCCTCACGCAAGCTCGGGGCGCCGGTCCACCCGAACGACCATGTGAATGCGTCGCAGTCCTCCAATGACGTCTTCCCGACGTCGGTGCATGTCGCGGTCACCCAAGCGCTGATCGACGATCTGATCCCCGCCCTCGACCACCTGGCCGTGGCCCTCGAGGCCAAGGCCGTGCTCTGGAAGGATGCTGTCAAGGCAGGACGCACGCACCTCATGGACGCGACGCCGGTGACCCTGGGTCAGGAGTTCGGCGGTTACGCCCGCCAGATGCGGCTCGGGATCGACCGCGTGCAGGCGGTGCTGCCCCGCGTGGCAGAGGTGCCGCTGGGCGGCACGGCTGTCGGCACCGGGATCAACACCCCGCTGGGCTTCCCGCAGAAGGTCATCGAGCTGCTCGTGGCCGAGACGGAGCTGCCGATCACCGAGGCGAAGGACCACTTCGAAGCCCAGGCCAACCGCGACGGCCTGGTCGAGGCATCCGGCGCCCTCCGCACCATCGCCGTATCGCTGACCAAGATCAACAACGACCTGCGCTGGATGGGCTCGGGTCCGAACACCGGGCTCGGCGAACTCCACATCCCCGACCTGCAGCCCGGCTCGTCGATCATGCCCGGCAAGGTCAACCCCGTCGTGCCGGAGGCGACCCTGATGGTGTGTGCGCGCGTGATCGGCAACGACGCGACCGTCGCGTGGGCCGGCGCATCGGGGATGTTCGAGCTGAACGTCGCGATCCCGGTGATGGGAACCGCGCTGCTCGAATCGATCCGGCTGCTCGCCAACTCCATGCGGATCCTCGCCGACAAGACGATCGACGGGCTCGAGGCCAACCTCGAGCGGGCGGCGGCGTTCGCCGGGATGTCGCCGTCGATCGTCACGCCCCTCAACAAGCTGATCGGGTACGAGGCCGCGGCGAAGATCGCCAAGCACGCGGTCGCGAAGGGAATCACCGTGCGCGAGGCCGTGATCGATCTCGGCTACGTCGAGCGCGGCGAGCTCACGGCGGAGCAGCTCGACGAGAAGCTCGACCTGCTCTCGATGACTCATCCCGGATAAGCAGGGCCCTCGGCGCCCGGAAGGGTGATAATCGGGGGGTGAGCCGCAGGCCAAGAACTGTCTCGGCGCGCGTACGGATCCTGGGGGCAATCCTCGCCGTGGCGTGCGTCGGGCTGGCGATCGTGGGCAGCGTGACGTTCCTCGTGCAGCGCGAGCGGGTGCTGGCCGAGATCGATGACCGCCTGACCTCGCAGATCGCGAGCCTGAACACGGTGGCGGGCACCGACACCGACTCCGCCGGAACCACGACGGAGGGTGCTCCCACCGCCACCGACAACCTCGACGTCGATGACTACACCACCGTCGTCGAGTACCTGCGGGTGGCCGTCGCGCGGCTCGTTCCCGGGCGCAACGAGGGATCGGTCGGCATCCTCGACGGGCAGGCCCGCTACCGCCCGGGCACCCTGTCGGGATTCGACATCTCGCAGGATCAGGCGCTCATCGACCGCGTCGTCGCCGAGACGACCGCCTCGGGCACGGCGGTGCGCGGCACCGCCGTCACCGAACAGGGCTCGCTGCGCTACATCGCCGTTCCGGTGACGATGGCAGGCGATCCGCAGCAGGGCGTGTACCTGCGAGCCGTCGACCTCGACGCCGAGCTCGCACCGGTGACCTTCTCGATCGTCACCTACGGGATCGCCGCGGGCGTCGTGCTGGTCGCGATCGGTATCGTCGGCTGGTTCGTCGCCGGGCGGCTGCTCTCGCCCCTGCGTCGCCTGCGCGACACCGCCGACTCCATCACGCTCACCGAACTGGGCGCGCGACTGCCCACGCAGGGTAACGACGACATCACCGACCTCACCCGCACCGTGAACTCGATGCTCGACCGGCTCGAGGGCTCGGTCGACACGCAGCGACAACTCCTGGACGACGTGCGGCACGAGCTGAAGACGCCCATCACGATCGTGCGCGGGCATCTGGAGCTGATGGACCCGGGTGACGCGGTCGACGTGCAGGCCACGCGTGAGATCGGGATCGCCGAACTGGACAGGATGACCCGCCTCGTCGACGACATCGACCTGCTCGCCGCGGTCGAAGGCGATCAGTTCTCGATGTCCGATGTGGAGGTGGAGGCACTCACCGATCGCGTGAGCGAGCTGGTCTCGGTGATCCCCGGCCACGAGTGGAGTGTGCGCCAGACGGGCTCGGCCCGGGTCACCGGTGACGAGGACCGGCTCCTGCAGGCCTGGCTGCAGCTGGCCGACAACGCCGCGAAGTACACGCCCGACGGCTCGCCGATCGAGATCGGCAGCACGATCGACGCCGGTGAGGCGCAGCTGTGGGTGCGCGACCACGGCCCCGGCATCCCTCCCGCCGCACGCCACCGCATCTTCCGGCGTTTCGACCGCGCGCAGGGCAAGCGCTCCATCGGCGGCTCGGGTCTGGGCCTGGCGATCGTGGATGCCATCACGAAGGCCCACGGCGGTCGCTGCTCGGTCGGCGACACCGAGGGAGGCGGCGCGACCTTCACCATCCACGTGCCGATCGGCGCGCCCACCGCACTTCCCGCCCCCGTACGCGCCGGCGACGTCGTGCTGCAGCGAGAGGCCGCCGGATGACGCGCATCCTCATCGCGGAAGACGAGAGCAGCATCTCCGCCTTCATCCGCAGGGGCCTGGAGTCGGCCGGATACGCCACGACGATCGTGGAGGACGGCGCCGACGCACTCGAGATCGCGCTCGGCGGCAGCATCGATCTCGTGCTGCTCGACGTCGGGCTGCCCACGATGGACGGCTTCGACGTTCTCCGTCTGATGCGCGCCCGCGGGTCAGCGCTCCCGGTCATCATGCTCACTGCGCGCACCAGCACCCGCGACACGGTGGATGGTCTGGATGCCGGAGCCAACGACTACGTCCCGAAGCCGTTCAAGTTCGACGAGCTGCTGGCGAGGGTCCGCTCACGCCTGCGCGAGACGACCGCGACCACCGCGATCGTCATCACCCAGGGGGAGGTCGCGCTCGACGTGCGGAGCCGACGCGCCACCGTGGGCGGTCGGGAGGTCGATCTGTCGTCGCGCGAGTTCGAACTCGCCGAGCAGTTCCTCTCCAACCCGGGGCGCGTGCTCAGCCGGGAGCAGCTCCTCAGCACGGTGTGGGGGTTGGATTTCGACCCCGGGTCGAACGTCGTCGACGTGTACGTGCGCTACCTGCGCGGCAAGCTCGGCGCCCAGCACATCACAACGATCCGCGGCACCGGCTACCGCTGGGACTGACTCGGCCGGCTCGAGATCCCGCTGAGCCTGCGTCGTACATCGGTCCGGGCGATCTCGATACGCTCGCAAGCTCGCTACTCGATCACCGCCGCACCGCGACCCCGCGCAGGTCGAGTAGGCGCGCCAGCGCCGGCTCGAGACCCGCAGAGCCTGCGTCGTGCGTCGATCCGGGCGATCTCGATACGCTCGCAAGCTCGCTACTCGATCACCGCCGCACCGCG
>NZ_CAXTJR010000001.1:70101-180215 GCF_964244775.1 uncultured Microbacterium sp. | reverse complement strand
CAGGTCGAGTAGGCGCGCCAGCGCCGGCTCGAGACCCGCAGAGCCTGCGTCGTGCATCGGCTCGGGCGATCTCGATACGCTCGCAAGCTCGCTACTCGATCACCGCGGGGCCGCCTTCAGCGCTCCGAGGGCACGAAGAAACCCCCGGTGCTGGGGGAACACCGGGGGCTGGAGGTGCGGAGCTGGGGGGAACTCCGACCTTTGTCAACCGCGCCTATCCGGGGAGGAGGGCGATTGATCTTTCTTCGATCCGTCGCGCGACGCGCCGACGGATGGGGAACCCGCACCGTGTGCGGGGGTCTGTGCGGCGCGCCAGCGCGCCTCGAACTCGGCGAGCACGTCCTGGTGGCGCGCCTTCCACCGGGCGATGTCGGCATCCGTCCATCCTCGGGAGCGGGCCCACTCGACGAGCTGATCCCAGCCGCCGGCCTTGGCTGCGCCCGCGACGATGTCCTGTTCGGCCGTACCGACGGTGATCGTGGGTGCCGGTGCCTCAGCGGCAGCGGGGGTGGAAACCGGCTGCGGATCTGGCGTGGCCTCCGGGGCGACGTCCTCGGGCGCGGGAGCCGGTACTGTCTCGGCCGCAGGGGCGACGACCGCCGGCGGAGCGACAGGAGCCTGCGCCGCGGGGCTGGGCGACGCCGAGGGAGCGGCGGCCGGAACGTCGATGCGAGCGAGCGCGACCGGAACGCCAGCACTGTCGGCCAGCGCGGCGGAATTGCTCACCGCGACCGCGCAGACGACTGCGATGCTCGCCGCCACGGTGACCGCGCCACCGAAGGCCAGCCGCACACGTGCGTCCATCGCGATCCCTTCGCCGATCCGGGCCACAGAAGGCCTGTAACCATGTTTGCAGAGGCGCATGAGAATCGACGGTGCATCCGATGAGACTCTTCTCATGCGTATGACAAGGCGGAGGGGCCGGGATGCAGCATCCCGGCCCCTCCGTCGATTCAGGATCAGGCGAGTTCGCCGGCCTCCAGCAGCTCGGTGACGAGCGCCGCGATGGCGGAGCGCTCCGAACGCATGAGGGTGACGTGGCCGAACAGGTCGTGGCCCTTGAGCGTCTCGATCACCGAGGCGACACCATCGTGACGGCCGACGCGCAGGTTGTCGCGCTGACCCACATCGTGGGTCAGGACGACGCGAGAGTTCTGCCCCATGCGGCTGAGCACCGTCAGCAGCACGTTGCGCTCGAGCGACTGGGCCTCATCGACGATCACGAACGCATCGTGCAGCGAGCGGCCGCGGATGTGGGTGAGCGGCAGCACCTCCAGCAGCCCGCGGGCGATGACTTCTTCGATGACGTTGCCCGTGACGACCGAGCCGAGGGTGTCGAAGACCGCCTGGCCCCACGGGCCCATCTTCTCGCCCTGGTCGCCGGGGAGGTATCCGAGCTCCTGACCGCCGACCGCGAACAACGGGCGGAAGACGATGATCTTGCGCTGCTGCTGGCGCTCCAGCACGGCCTCCAGACCCGCGCACAGAGCGAGGGCCGACTTGCCGGTGCCGGCGCGCCCGCCCAGCGACACGATGCCCACCTCCGGATCGAGGAGCAGGTCGATCGCGATGCGCTGCTCGGCGGAGCGCCCATGGAGTCCGAACACGTCGCGGTCGCCGCGGACGAGACGATACGCCCCGCCGCCCGTCACCCGTCCGAGCGCGGAGCCGCGTTCGGAGTGGATGATGAGGCCGGTGTTCACCGGGAGCCCCTTGACGTCCTCGCTGACGGCGATGTCGCTCTCGTAGAGGTCGCTCAGGTCATCGCCCGACACATCCAGCTGCGCGATACCGGTCCAGCCGGAGTCGACGGCCTGTTCGGCCAGGTACTCCTCCGCCGAGATACCGAGGGATGCCGCCTTCACGCGCATCGGGAGGTCTTTGGAGACGACTGTGACCTCCTGGCCATCCTGGGCGAGGTGCATCGCCACCGCCAGGATGCGGCTGTCGTTGTCGCCCAGGCGCAGGCCCGAAGGCAGCACGCCCGCGTCGGTGTTGTTGAGCTCCACGCGCAGCGTGCCGCCCTCGCCGACCGGGACGGGGAAGTCCAGCCGGCCGTGCTCGATGCGCAGTTCATCGAGGTGACGGAGGGCCTGCCGTGCGAAATAGCCGATCTCGGGGTCGTGCCGCTTGCCTTCGAGCTCGGTGATCACCACGACGGGGATCACGACATTGTGCTCGGCGAAGCGGAAGAACGCCCGTGGATCGCTCAGCAGTACGGAGGTGTCCAGCACATAGGTGCGCAGGTCCTGATCGACCCCGCCGTCCGTGTGCTGGATGTGCTGCTGCTCTGGTGCTCGTGTGGTCACAACCCACTCCCGACCCGGGATCAATCCCGGCAGTCACGAGTCGACCAGGGGTCACGAGTCGTGGTCCGAAAGGCCGACCCGACCGAGCTCTTTGCCCGATGACACGAAGCTACGTCCGCTGAGCACTAGTGGCGTTTCCGACACGCAGTGCGAGGGTTACGCGCGCGTAAATTCCCGGTGTCGGCTCACCGGACGCGGGTGGAAGCGAACTCCGCCAGCGCGTCGCCGAAGAGGCGCAGCGTGTCGGCGGTCGTCCCCACGTGCGGAGCGACCCGCACGGATCCCCCGCGCACGGTGACGGTGATCCCGTGGTTGGTGAGGGATGCTGCCAGCGCGGCGGCATCCGCGGGCGCCGGCGCGAGAGCGACGATGCCCGCGCGCCGCTCGGGTTCGTGCGGCGTCACCACGGCGATGTCGTATCGGCCGGCGTGGAACATGATCTGGTCGGCACGGTCGGCGAGTTCGGCTTCGATCACGTCGATGCCGACACCCACGATCTCGCGCAGGGCGATGGCCAGCCGGCCGGCGGCGAGCTCGTCTGCCCCGCTCACGGTGAACGCCTGCGCCGAACCCGACGGGGCGGGCACAGCATCCACCGGGAGGTCGCCGTCGGTGCCGTCAAAGCCCGACAGCACGGGTGCGATGCGATCGACGGCGCGTTGGCTGAAGCGGGCGAACCCGGTGCCGCGGCCGGCGCGCAGCCATTTGTAACCGTTCCCGCAAACGACGTCGGCAGCGGCGTAGTCTGCCTGCACGACCCCGAACCCCTGGATCGCGTCGACGATGAGGAGCCGGTCTCCGATCACCTCCCGCAGTGCGCTCAGGTCTGCGCGGTACCCGGTGCGGAAATCGACGAGGCTGACCGCGAGAGCACGAGTGTCGTCGGTCAGGGCTGCTCGCACCAAGTCCGGGGTGACGAAACCATCCTGCGGCTCGAGCCACTCGACGTGCATCGACCCCAACGAATCCGCCGCACGGGTCGCCGAGACGGTCAGGCTCGGAAACTCGGCGCGCGATATGAGGACGCCCCCGGCAAGCCCGTACATCGCCTGCATCAGCCCGTACGTCGTCGACGGCTGCAAGACGACCTGCTCGGGCTCGGCGGCCATCACCTGGGCTACGAGCTCGCGTGCCTCGCGCACGTTGTCGCCCACGAGGTCGAGGCCGGCCGCACGCCCGGTGCCCAGCAGCTCGGCGTCCGCGTGCGAGTCGTTGCGCACCGATGGCGACAGGGGCCCGAACGCGGCCCAGTCCAGATAGCCCGCTTCGCCGTCGAAGGACTCGAGATACGCGCCGAGGCTGGTCACATCTGCGGCAGCGACCGGAGCTTTTCCCGATGTGTATTCACGCGGATATTCGTCTGACATCGTCATAGTCTGGCATCGCGGACGCGTGCGTGCGAGGCGCGCACCGGTAAGAGGTCAGCCGCCGTACCGCCGGTCGCGCGAAGCGAAATCACGGATCGCGCGCAGGAAGTCGACTTCGCGCAGATCCGGGCCGAGCGCCTCGACGAAGTAGAACTCGCTGTGCGCAGACTGCCAGAGTAGGAAATCGCTGAGGCGCTGCTCCCCCGATGTGCGGATCACGAGGTCCGGGTCGGGCTGGCCGCCGGTGTACAGGTGCTCGCCGATCTGCTCGGGAGTCAGGCTCGCGGCGAGCTCTTCGAGCGATCCGCCGAGTTCATCGTGCTTGGCGATGATGCTGCGCACCGCGTCGACGATCTCGCCCCGACCGCCGTAGCCCACGGCGAGGTTCACGTGCAGGCCGGTGTGGTCTTTGGTGCGCGTCTGGGCCTCACCGAGCACGCGAGCCAGATCCGGCGGGAGAAGTTCGATCCGTCCGACCGCCTGCACGCGCCAGTCCGGCTCGTGCGAGAGCCCCTCGGCGAGTTCGGCGATGATCTCGATGAGGTCTTCGAGCTCTTTGGAGTCGCGCTTGTGCAGATTGTCCATCGAGAGCAGATAGAGCGACACGACCTTGATGCCGAGTTCGTCGCACCACTGCAGGAATTCCCGCATCTTCGCCGCGCCTGCGCGGTGACCGTGCGCGGCGGTCTGGAAGCCGAGCTGCTTGGCCCAGCGCCGGTTGCCATCGATCATCATCGCCACATGGTGCGGAACGTTGCCGGGGACCAGGTGGGTGCGCAGCCGCCGGATGTACAGCCGGTAGAGCAGGCCCCTGCCCTCGTTCGACCAGACGCTTGCCACATGCCTACGGTACCGCCCACGCGCTCGGGCGCCGCAACGTGTTCCGCCGAGCGTATGAAGGGCGCGTAGGCTCGACGAATGGCCCGACGCGCGAAGCCCGAAGAGGGCGTCGAGATGCCCCAGCTGCCCCTTTTGGAGGCGGCCGCCGTCGGGGCTCAGGAGGAGCTCAAGCCCACATGGCGCGGCTGGCTCCACGCGGCCACCTTCCCGGTCGCGATAGTCGCGGGGATCGTACTCATCGTGGCGGCCCAGGGCGCGCCGGCCAAGTGGGCGTGCGCGGTCTTCATGGTGACATCACTGCTGCTCTTCGGCACCTCCGCGCTGTACCACCGGCTCGACTGGGGCCCGAAGACCAAGGCCCTGCTCAAGCGCATCGACCACGCGAACATCCTGCTGCTGATCGCGGGCACCTACACCCCCATCGCCGCGCTGGCACTTCCTCCTCGCGAGGGCACTGTGCTGCTCGTGGTCGTCTGGAGCGGCGCGCTCCTGGGCATCCTGTTCCGCGTCTTCTGGATCGACGCGCCGCGCTGGCTGTACGTCGCGCTGTATCTCGTGCTCGGGTGGGCCGCGGTGATGTACCTCGTGCCGCTGTTCACCGCGAACGCCGCGATGATGATCCTCGTCGTGATCGGCGGACTGCTCTATACGGGCGGCGCGATCGCCTACGCGCTGAAGCGCCCGAACCCGTGGCCAGGGCATTTCGGGTTCCACGAGATCTTCCACGCGTGCACCGTGCTGGCATTCCTCTGCCACTGGACGGCGTGCCTGCTCATCGCGCTGCACCCCTTCGTGCCCTCGCTCGGCGCACCGGCCTGACCCACTGCTCAGCCAGTTCGAGGGGCGTCCGTGGGTCCGTCGCCCGTCACGTCCGACTCGGGATCGATGTCCTGGTCGTCGACGTTCGTCGCCGCCATCGCGGCCTGCGCCTGCGCTTCGGCGTCGAGTTCCTCGCGCACCTCGGCGCGGTAACGCCCACGCCGGATGCGTCGGAGCATGTCCCACACGAGCAGGATCACGGTGACCGCGACGAACGCGATCGCCACGAACCCCCAGGGGCCTGGTGTGACCAGCGTCGGGTCGACACTCGGGTCCGGGGAAGGGGGCAGGAGCCCCATCGGTACGGATCGCGCGAGCGCAGCGTGCATGTGTCCTCGTTCTGCGCGGGAGCGCGTGGACCGGGTTCTGCGCTGGAGCGCTTAGCCTGGAGTCTCCAGCCTAAATCTTCCCAGCGAAACCGGCCGACAGCGCGATGACCACCCCCGACAGACTCGATGTGCGGTACGGCCGCGTGCCGTCGGCAGGTCGTCGATGGGCGCTGATCATCGTGGTGACCGTGATTACCCTCGCGGCGGCGGCATTCGCCTGGCTGACCGTCTCGAATGCGCTCGACGATGTCGGCGTCGACACGACCGGGTATTCGATCGATGACGAGCACAGCGTGACGTTGAGCTTTCAGATCTCGGCGGTGGCCGGTTCGTCGGTCGCGTGCGCCCTCGAGGCACAGGATGAGCAGCACGGTGTGGTGGGCTGGAAGATCGTCGCGTACGACGCCTCCGAGGTGCACGCTCGAGCCTTCCGCGAGACGATCCCGACGCTGGGGCTCGCGACCACAGGTTTTGTCAACACCTGCTGGGTGACGTAGCCTGGCGGACACAGTCGACACCGACGCCCCGGCAAGAGCCGGGGCGTTTTGACATATCATCGGCCCTTGACCGAAGGAGACAACCGTGTCCAGCGAAGCGCCTGAGACCTTTCTCACGCAGGATGCGTACGACCGGCTCGCGAACGAGCTCGAGCGGCTCTCGACGACCGGACGCGAAGAGATCGCCAAGCGCATCGAAGCGGCGCGCGAAGAGGGCGACCTCAAGGAGAACGGCGGGTACCACGCCGCGAAGGACGAGCAGGGAAAGCAGGAGGCGCGCATCCGCACGCTTCAGCACCTGCTCAAGACCGCGACCGTGAGCACGGCACCCGAGAGCCACGGCGTCGTGGAATCCGGAACCGTCATCACCGCGGTCGTCGCGGGTGGGGAAGAGGTGTTCCTCCTCGGCAACCGCGAGATCGCGGTCGGATCGGAACTCGACGTCTACAGCGAGGCCTCCCCGTTAGGTTCCGCGATCCTCGGCCTCAAGGAGGGCGAGAAGACTTCCTACACCGCCCCGAACGGCCGCGAGATCGGCGTGGAGATCGTGAAGGTCCAGACCTACTCGGGTCAGTAGCGCTCCGGCTCCGCTCAGTCGGCGACGACGGTCGGGGTGAACCCGGCGTCCACGAGCGTCTGGATGACGTGGGCGCGGTGGTCCTCGCCCCGCGTCTCGACGCTGAGCTGGAGGATCACCTCACTGATCTGCAGCCCCTGGCCGTGCCGGGTGTGCAGCACCTCGATGACGTTCGCTCCCGCCTGCGCGAGCAGTTCCGACACCCGGGCGAGCTGACCGGGTCGATCGGGCAGCGGGATCGCGAGCGACATGTATCGCCCGGATGCGGCGAGCCCGTGGGCGACCACGCGCTGCAGCAACAGCGGGTCGATGTTGCCGCCCGACAGGATCGAGATCGTCGGCCCGGTTGCCCGCACCTTTCCGGCCAGGATCGCGGCCACTCCGACGGCTCCCGCAGGCTCGACGACCACTTTCGCGCGCTCGAGAAGCACGAGAAGTGCGCGGGCGATGTCATCTTCGGTGACCGTGACGACCTCGTCGACCAGTTCGCGGATGATGCCGAACGGGATGTCGCCCGGCCGGGCTACCGCGATGCCGTCGGCGATCGTCGGACGGGTCGCGACTTCGATGGGGTGCCCGGCATTCATGGATGCCGGGTACGCGGCCGAATTCTCCGCCTGCACGCCGATGATGTGCACGGTGCGCCCCACGGCTGCGGCGCGTGCGCGGGTGGCGGCTGCGACGCCGGCGGCGAGGCCCCCGCCGCCGATGCCGACGAGGATCGTGTCGACCTCGGGGAGGTCGTCGATGAGCTCGAGGCCCAGGGTGCCTTGGCCGATGATGATGTCGCGGTGATTGAACGGGTGGATGAGCACCGCACCCGTCCGCTCGGCGAACTCGGCGGCGAGGCGCAGCGGCGTCTCGACCGTCGCGCCTTCCAGCACCACGTCCGCGCCGTATCCCCGGGTGGCCAGGAGCTTCGGCACCGGCACACCCAGCGGCATGAAGATCGTCGCCGCGATGCCGAGCTTCTGCGCGGCCAGGGCGACGCCCTGGGCGTGGTTGCCGGCCGACGCCGCCACCACGCCGCGAGCGCGCTCCTCGGCCGTCAGCCGCGACAGGCGGTAGGTCGCGCCGCGGATCTTGAACGAGCCCGTGCGCTGCAGGTTCTCGAGCTTGAGGTACACCGGCACGCCGAGCACATCGGAGAGGTGCTGCGACTCCTCGAGCGGGGTGTGGGAGACGACGCCGTCGAGCAACGCGGCAGCGTCTTCGAATTCGGCGAGGGTGGGCATCGTGTCGAGCCGGATTGCTTCGGGCACGTTCTGTTCGGGCAAGCTCACGCGGGGTTCCTTCTCCTGGGAACGGTGTTCCAGATCAGATCGGCGTTCTGAGGATCATCGCCGGTGCGCCAACTCTGCGAGCTGAGATAGACCGCGACGACATTGATGAATGCCGCGATGGGCACCGCGAACAGGGCACCGGGGATGCCGGCGATCATGGCGCCCCCGGCGACCACGAGCACGACCGCGAGCGGATGAACCTTGACCGCCGAGCCCATCAGGAGCGGCTGGAGCACGTGCCCCTCGAGCTGCTGTACCCCGAGGACCACCACCAGCATCCACAGCGCTATCCACGGGCCGTTGTAGACGAGCGCGAGGAAGACGGCGAGCGCTCCGGTCACGACCGCGCCGACGATGGGGATGAACGAACCGAGGAAGACCAGGACCGCCACCGGGATCGCCAGCGGCACTCCGAGGAAGAACGCTCCCAGCCCGATGCCGATCGCATCGATCGTGGCGACGAGCAGCTGGGTCCGCGTGTAGTTGATGACCGTCTTCCAGCCTGCGCGGCCGGCACCATCGACCGCGGGTCGGGCGTCCTTCGGGAACAGCCGGGTCGTCCATCGCCAGATGCCGGCGCCATCGGCGAGCAGGCACAGCAGGATGAAGAACGACAGCAGCGCACCCGTGGCGACATGCCCGACGGTCGTGCCGATCGCCAGGGCTCCACTCCACAGCTCCGAGGTCTGCTGCTGCAAGAACGTCCATCCCTGATCGAGGAGGCCGTCGATCTGGGATTCGGTCAGGTGCAGGGGCCCATCGATGAGGTACTGGCGGAACTGCGCGACCGCCTCGACGGTCCTCGCCTGCACCGAACTCCATTCGCGGGTGATCTGCCATACGGCGAGCCACAGGAGACCGCCGACGATCGCGATCGTCGCGATCAGCGAGATGACGATCGCGAGCCAGCGGGGTACGCGGTGGCGCAGCATCCAGGAGAAGGCGGGCCAGAGGAGGGCTGCGATCAGCACCCCGATCAGCAGCGGAATCACCAGGAGCTTGAGCTGGATCACCAACCAGATCGCCACTCCGGCGGCGGCCGCCACGACAAGAAGGCGCCACGAGAAGGCCGTGGCCAGACGCAGGCCGCGCGGAACCGATCCGGACAGTTCCGAGGTCACGGTCCGGTTTCGGATCGTGTCGAGGAACGAGCTGCGGGGCTTTTCTTCGGAGCCGCTCATCCCGCCAGTTTAGGTCCCGCGTGCGCGGGGCCCGGTCACCGTCCATGGATCGTTCCCCTCCTCCGCACCACGCAGGAGTGTCGGATGCCGCGCCTAGGCTGAGCGGATGGCGAAAAGCACGCGGCAGACACTCAGCGCCGCAGAGGCGCGCCGCATCGCCTTGGCCGCGCAGGGGTTCGCCCGTGCGCGGCCGGCGGCGCCGGGAACCCGGCAGCTCAACTCCGCGATCGCGCGGATGGGCGTACTCCAGATCGACTCGGTCAACGTGTTCGCGCGGTCGCACTACATGCCGCTGTTCTCGCGCCTCGGCCCGTACGACACCGCGGCGCTCGATCGCCTGCTGTTCACCCGCCGGGCGCCGTACGTGGAGTCGTGGGCGCACGTCGCGGCGTTCATCCGGTCCGAAGACTGGAACCTCTTCCGGTTCCGGATGGACGACAACCGCGCCAAGTACGGCACCGCGCCCGACGGCTGGTTCCGGCAGCATCTCGAGATCGTCGATTGGGTGCGCGCCGAGCTCGCCGCCCGCGGGCCGCTGCGGCCCGCGCAGATCGAGCACGACGCCCAGAGGGGCGCGCGCGGACAGTGGTGGGACTGGGACGTCGTCAAGCACGCCCTCGAATACCTCTTCCTCTT
The DNA here is from genome assembly GCF_964244775.1 of uncultured Microbacterium sp. Taxonomy (NCBI): domain Bacteria; kingdom Bacillati; phylum Actinomycetota; class Actinomycetes; order Micrococcales; family Microbacteriaceae; genus Microbacterium; species uncultured Microbacterium sp. The sequence goes on along the minus strand of NZ_CAXTJR010000001.1, from coordinate 170,377 downwards.
CGGCGAGGTCGCGATCGCCGGGCGACGCGGATTCGAGCGGCGGTACGCGCTGGCCGAGCAGGTCATCCCGGCAGAGGTTCTCGCCGCCCCTGTCGAGCGATACGACGCGATCCGCGAGCTGATCCGCCGCGCTGCGCGCGCATACGGGGTGGCGACCGCATCCGATCTCGCCGACTACTGGCGCATCAAAGACCGGCCCGCCGTGAACGCCGCGATATCCGATCTCGTCGACACCGGCGAACTCGCCCCGGTCACCGTGGCGGGCTGGCTGAGCGCCGCGCGGCCGGCAAAGGCGTGGATGCATCGCGACGCTGCGGTCCCGCGACGGGTGGACGCCGCAGCCCTCCTCACCCCGTTCGACCCGGTCGTATGGTTTCGCAGCCGCGCGGAGCGCCTGTTCGCGTTCGACTACCGCATCGAGATCTACACCCCCGCGCCGCTGCGCAGATACGGCTATTACTCCCTGCCGGTGCTGATCGGCGACGACATCGTCGGTCGAGTCGACCTCAAGGCCGATCGGGCCGCCTCCACGCTTCGGGTGCAATCCGCGTGGTGGGAGCAGCAACGCCCATCGGATGCTGCGGCCCGCCTGGCCGATGAGATCCGCGCGGCAGCGCGATGGCAGGGGCTCGATGCCATCTCGGTATCACGCTGGGGCGACGCGGCCGATGATCTCGGCGACGTGCTGCCCGAGGCATCCCGTCACGAGGCCGGACCCGCCACCGAGGCGACCCTCATCGAATCGTCACTCGACGCGCCGCGCGTCCAAGAATCGGGCGTCGAAGAACCGGTCTGAGCGGCCGGGTCACGCGAGGCCCTCGACCGAGAGGCCGAGCCATTGGCCGAGGGATCTAATCTCGGCGTCCACGGCCGCGGTCATCTCGGCGTCGAAAGGCGAGTCCTCGTGGATCGCCGCGACGCGCAGGACTCCCGCTTTGCGATCGGCGGCGGCATCGAGCTTTCCGACCAATCGGTCGCCGTGCAGGATCGGCAGTGCGAAGTAGCCCCATCTCCGTGCGGCGGCCGGCTTGTACATCTCGACGATGTACTCGAAATCGAACAGCTCCTGCGCCCGAACGCGGTCGAACACGAGCCGATCGAACGGCGAGAGCAGCGCCGTGCGGCCCTCGAAGGCACCGTTTGAGGCGTTCAGCGCCGCCAGCGCATCGGGGTCGACCCGCCACTCCCCCGCAACGCCCTCCACTTCGACGGGCACTCCCACCTCACCGACATCCATCGGCTCGACGGGCTGGGCGACCGCCTTCTCGCGTGCGATCCCCTGCGACCGCAGCCTCCCCAGCGCACGCATGCGCTCGGCTTCCGCCAGGCGGTAGACGGGCACGTCGGGGGGATAGACCCGTTCGGCCAGATCCCACACCCGATCGCGGCCCCGCCTGCCGGCGATAGCCAGTTCTCCCCGCCGCGCGAGGAATTCGAGCATCTGAGTGACGTTGCGGTTGTTCGTCCAGCCCGTCGACGGCCACGGCTCCTGACTCGTGTCGGGAATCTCGCGCGCGACCAGCGCGCCCTCGGCCGCGAGTCGCTCGAGAATGTCGCGACGGAACCGATCGTTCGCCTCGAGCCAGCGGCGATGCTTCTGCCACTGCGGCGAAGGCCACGCCCGCATCGACGGCAGCATCATCGGCAGTGCGCTCATCGGACGAAAGAATCCGTCGAGCTCGAACACGGTGCGGTCGGTCTCGACGGCGGTCTTCAGCATCCCGGCCTCATATGCCCAGCCGATCCGGCTCCACAGGATGTGGTCGGCGCTGGGCATGATCGCCGCAGTGGGATCGATGTTGACGATCGCGAGCTCTTCGAGCACCTCCACGACGTCGCCCGGGCGGTCTGCCGCGAGGCGCTGAGCGGTCACCGCGATGCGGCATGCCTCATGCCTCGTCAGCCGCAGCACCATGGTCAGACGCTACCGCGCGCCCCCGACGCCACGACATGGCCTCAGAACGTGCCGCCCATCTTCTCGAGCCGGGCGATGCGGTCGGGGATCGGCGGGTGGGTGGAGAACATCCGCTCCAGGGCGTTCGGGCGCAGCGGATCGGCGATCCATAGATGCGCCATCGACGTGTTCGCACGCTGGAGGGGCTTTCCGTACTCGCCGAGCTTGGCCAGCGCCGACGACAGCCCCTCGGGGTCACGGGTGGTCATCGCACTCGTCGCGTCGGCCAGATACTCGCGCTGCCGTGAGATGGCGGCCTGCACGGCGCCGGCCAGCAGCGGTGCGACGAGCGCGGCGACCACTCCGAAGATCAGCAGGAACAGCTGCGCCTGGCCGTTGCCGTTTCCGCGACCGCGGCCACCGAAGAACGCGACGCGCAACAGCAGGTCGGCGAGGATGCCGACGGCTACGACGAGGCCGAACACGATCAACGAGACGCGGATGTCGTAGTTGCGGATGTGACCGAGTTCGTGCCCGAGCACCCCCTCGAGCTCGCGATCGGTCATGAGCTCGAACAGCCCGGTGGTGACGGTGATCGAGGCCTCTTCGGGCTTGCGTCCGGTGGCGAACGCGTTCGGTGCGGCGTCGTCCACGACGTAGAGCTTCGGCATGGGCGTGCCGGTCGTGATGCAGAGGTTCTCGACGAGACGGTAGAAGCGCGGGGCGTCGGCCTGCGTGACTTCGACGGCGCCCGACAGCGCGATCGCCTCGCGGGCGGCGAAGAAGTACTGGAAAGTGGCGTACCCCGCGGCGAAGACGAGGATGAACGCGGTGATCCACCAGTTGTTCCCGGCGAGCCATCCCGCGAGCACCCCGATCGCGCCCAGCAGAAGAACGAAGGCGATGAGGATGAACCACGTGTTGCGCTTGTTGCGCGCGATGGCGCTGTACATCAGTCTTCCTCGCGGTCCGGGTCTCGATACGCTCGCACGCTCGCTACTTGACCTTGACCTGCAGCCGCATCGACGCGGGCTGCGCTCGCATTGATCCGGCTCGGCTCAAAACTGTACGCGGGGCGGTTCGCTGATCGCGGCACCGTCGACGACCTCGAAGAACTCGCGCTCGTGGAAGCCGAGGTTGCGCGCGAAGAGGTTGTTGGGGAACACCTTGATCTTGGTGTTCAGTTCGCGCACCCCGCCGTTGTAGAAGCGTCGCGAGGCCTGGATCTTGTCTTCGGTGTCGACGATCGACTGCTGCAGCTGGAGGAAGTTCTGACTGGCCTGCAGCTGGGGATACGCCTCGGCCACCGCGAAGAGCGATTTGAGCGCCTGCTGCATGTGGCCTTCTGCGACGCCCGCATCCGCCGGACTGGCCGCCGTCAGCGTCTCGGCACGGGCGCGGGTGACGTTCTCGAAGACGGCCTTCTCGTGCGCTGCGTAGCCCTTGACCGACTCGATCAGGTTCGGCAGCAGATCAGCCCGCCGCTTGAGTTGCACCGTGATGTCGCTCCACGCCTCGTCGACGCGCACATTCAGCTGCACGAGCGAGTTGTACGTCGCCCACAGGTAGATGCCGACGATGGCGAGGAGCGCGACGACGATGAGAACCGGGATCAGCCATTCCCACATGTACCTGCACTCCGTTCGAGATGTGTCCTCATCCTAACCAAGAGGGCGAGAGCCGACAGGATGCTGTGGAGGACTCCCAGCGGTTACTCACCGATCACGCGCTCCAGGTAGAGATTCTGGAACATGCGGTCGGGATCGAGCCGATCGCGCAGCGCCGTGAAGTCGTCGAACCGGGGGTAGCGCTCACGGAGGGTCGCAGCATCCAGCGTGTGCATCTTGCCCCAGTGGGGGCGCCCGCCGAACGAGACCATGATCTCTTCGACCGCCTCGAAGTACTCGGTGGGGTCTTCACGCCAATAGCGATGCACGGCGATGTAGCCCGAGGCCCTGCCGTGCGCCGTCGAGAGCCACAGGTCGTCTGCCGCCGCGAAGCGCACCTCGACGGGGAACGAGATGCGCCAGCCGCGCTGCTCGATGAGCGCGCGCAGGGCCTCGAACGCGGGTCGCACCTTCTCGGCCGGGAGCGCGTACTCCATCTCGCGGAACCGCACGGTACGGCTCTGGGTGAGCACTCGGGTCGAGACCTCGGAGTACTCGCGGTCGCCCGTCAGCGTGACGGCGAGGCGCGCGAACGGCGGCACGATCTTCGGGGCGACCCGACCGGCGGCGCACACCACGCGGTAGACGCCGTTCGAGAGCAGCGACTCGTCGATCCACTTCCCCACCCGCGGCAGCGGTTCGCGCGCGGCGCTCGCAGGCAGTCGCGTGTTCGTCTTGGTGAGGGCGACATCGGTGTGCGGAAACCAGTAGAACTCGAAATGGTCGGATGCCACGGCCCGCGCGTCGAGCGTCGCGAGCACATCGGGCAGCGGCTCGGGGTGCTCGACCGCGCGCAGCACGAACTGCGGGACGCACTGGATCGTGACGTCGACGAGGATGCCGAGGGCGCCGAGGCCGAGCGCGACCGCAGGCAGCAGGTCGGCGTTCTCATCGTCGTTCACGGTGAGGAGCTCTCCGGATGCTGTCACCAGCGTCACCCCGACGACCTGGGTCGCGATGCCTCCGAAGGCCGCCCCGGTTCCGTGCGTTCCGGTCGAGATCGCCCCGGCGATCGACTGGCGGTCGATATCGCCGAGGTTCTGCATCGCCAGGCCGTACGGCTCCAGGAGCGCAGGGATCTGGTGCAGTCGCGTGCCGGCGAGCAGCCGGACGCGGCTGCGCGCCACGTCGACCTCGACCAGGCCGGACAGATCGTCGAGCTCGAGCAGCACCCCCGGCGCCACGGCGATCCCCGTGAAGCTGTGCCCCGCGCCGACCGCCTTGATGCGCATGCGCCGGCGTGCGGCCGCCTCGACCGCGCGCTGCACCGCAGCGACGCTGGCCGGGTATTCGACGCGCTGCGGGCGCACCGACTCGGATCGGCCCCAGTTCTCCCACTTACCGCCGGGGCGAGTCACAGGAACGCCTTGCCTTCGCCGCGATAGGTCGGCGCCGTCCCGACGACGTGAGCACCGTCGACCAGCTGGTAGGCGTCCACGCGTTCGGCGAGCTCGCCGCTCTTGGAGTGGCGGAACCACACGCGGTCGCCCACCTTCAGCGCGCGCGCCGATTCGCCCTGCAGCGGCGTCTGCACTTCGCCCGCGCCTTCACGGCCCAGGGTCTTGAGCCCCGCCGGCCACACCGGAAGCGGCTGGCGCGAGGCCACGGGCGGCCCGGAGGCGATCCAACCGCCGCCGAGGACCGTCGCGATGTCGTCGGTGGGCTTGCGCACCACCTCCAGCGCGAATGCCGCTGCGGGCGCGAGGTCGAAGCCCCGGTAGCCGTCGAACAGGTGCCCCGCGAGCAGACCGCTCCCGGCGGTGACCTCGGTGACCGCCTGATCGGATGCTGTCAGCTCGAGCGAGCCCGTCCCGCCGCCGTTGACGAATTCGAGCGGGGCGATGTCGCGCAGCGCAGCGACGATGGCCGCGCGGCGTGCGAGCAACTCATGACCGGAGCGCCGCTGCATCCATCGCACCACACCATCCCCAGAGCCGGTGGCGTCGCCCTGACCGGCGATCTGCGCTTCGTACATCATGAGACCGACGAGCCGGAAACCCGGCCGCGCGGCGATGCCCCGGGCGAGCGTCGCGACCTCGGCAGGGTCGTGCACCGGCGAGCGGCGCACGCCGATGTGGCCGAGGCCCGGGGCGCGCCACGAGGCGTCGGCGTCGATCGCCAGCCGGATCACTGCACGGCTGCCCGGCCCGGCGACCGCGTCGATGACGTCGAGCTGCGCGAGGTCGTCGACCATGAGGGTGACGCGCTGCGCGGCATCCGGGTCGGCGGCAAGCTGCGCGATCGCCGCGCGATCGACGCTGGGATAGCCGACCACGACGTCGTCGTGGGTCTGCGCGAGCCAGAGCGCCTCGGGCAGCGTGAACGCCAGGATGCCCTGATACCCCGCGAGCGCCAGCGTCGCGTCGATGACTTCGCGCACGCGGACCGACTTGCTCGCGACGCGGATCGGCACTCCGCTGGCCCGGACGGTCATGTCCAGCGCGTTGTAGCGAAGGGCGGCGAGGTTGATCGCCGCCACCGGACCGGACAGATGCGCGACAGCCGCCGTCATATCGTTCCAGTAGGCGGCGGGATCGGTCCACGGCGTCGTTGCGGCGACTGACGACGAGGCTGCCGGGGCGGCGAGAAGGTCGAGGCTCATCGTTGCCTCGGTGCGTGTGCACACATGGGTTCCAGCCTACGACGGAGCGCGGGCGCGCCCAGCCTCAGGTGACGTTGAGTCGGGTGCCCCCGGTGGGATTCGAACCCACACTCGGGCGATTTTAAGTCGCCTGCCTCTGCCGGTTGGGCTACGGGGGCAAGGTACCGCGGCGCGGCCCGGGCTCAACGCCCAGACTAGCCCGCAGCCCCGGCATCCCCTCGCACCGCGAGGGATGCTCAGCCGGCGGCGACCTTCGCGGGCGCCGGCGCCGCTGCGGCGGGCGCCTCGGCCCTCGGCGCGGCCGCCTCGACCGGCTGGGCCGGGCGCGGGCGTGCCGCGAACTCCTCGAACACGTAACGGGGGTTCTGCACCGCCTCGAGGTTCACCATGTCGCGGCCGAGCCAGAAGTTGTTCCACCAGCCCCAGATGACGCGCCACTTGCGCTCCCACGACGGCATCGCCAGGCCGTGATAGCCGCGGTGGGCGAACCAGGCGATGAGGCCCTTGAGGGCGAGGTTGCCGGACTGGAAGACGCCGTTGTACAGGCCGAGACCGGCGACGGCGCCCAGGTTCTTGTGGAAGTACTCGCGGGGCTCCTCGCCGCGGAGCACGGCGATGAGGTTCTTCGCGAGCAGCTTCGCCTGACGCACGGCGTGCTGCGCGTTGGGCACGCAATACCCACCGACGCCTCCACCGGTCAGGTCGGGCACCGCCGACACGTCGCCGGCGGCCCATGCGCCTTCGACCACCTCTTCGGGGGTGCCGACGCGCAAGTCGGCGCGCGTGCGGATGCGACCGCGCTCCTCGACCGGGAGGTCGCCACCGCGCACGACCGTGGGGTTGGCCATGACACCGGCCGTCCAGATGATGAGGTCGGTGGGGATGACCTCACCGGTGGACAGCTCGACGTTGCCGTCGATCGCGCCGGTCAGCTGCGTATCGAGGTGCACGTACGCGCCGCGCTTCGCGAGATCTTTGAGGACCCACTCGCTCGTCTTGAGCGAAACCTCGGGCATGATGCGGCCCATGGCCTCGACCAGGTGGAAGTGGGTGTCGTCGAACGTGATCTGCGGGTAGCTCTTGACGAGGGCGGATGCGGCGGAGCGAAGTTCGGCGAAGACCTCGATGCCCGCGAATCCGCCGCCGACCACGACGACCGTCAGCAGGCGGTCGCGGGCGGGGCCGGGAGGAAGGGTGGACGCCTTGTCGAAGTTCGACATGAGCCGGTCGCGGATCGCGACGGCCTCTTCGATCGTCTTGAGCCCGATCGCGTTGTCGGCGATGCCCGGAATCGGGAATGTGCGCGATACGGCACCCGCCGTGACCACGATCTGGTCGTATTCGAGCTCATACGGCTCACCGGCGATCGGCGTGATCGTCGCCGTCTTGTCGGCGTGACGGATGCTGGTGACCTTCGCCGCGACGACGGTGGTCTTCTTCAGGTGCCGGCGGAGGGCGACGACGGAGTGCCGGGCCTCGATCGAGCCGGCCGCGACCTCGGGGAGGAACGGCTGGTAGGTCATGTAGGGAAGCGGGTCGACGATCGTGACCTCGGCCTCGCCCTTGCGCAGGAGCTTCTCCAGCTTCCACGCGGTGTAGAACCCCGCGTAACCCCCGCCGACCACCAGGATCCTGGGTACGGCGGTCTTCGCCGTGCTGGTAGCCGTGTCAGTGACGGCGCTGGAAACGGTGCTTGCCACGATGGGGAGATCTCCTTGCGGGTCATGGGCTCGGCCCGCGAGGAGCACGGGCCGATCTGACGCGTCGGACAGCAGCGGTGACGCCGAGCGCCACCAGTATAGCGGTGAGGGTCACCCCGAACAGCGGAAGCGACCCGTACAGCAGCGTCTCTGTCGACGGGATGAGAGGCGAGTCGGGGCGGGTGACGGAATCCGCGTCCGGAAGGGGCGCGACGGTCACCGGCCCCACCGTCGGCTCGGGTGCGGGCTGCACTTCCGCCCGCCGGTAGACCCGGATCCACTCGCGCAGGCTCCCCATCGGATTGATCGTGACGGGCGGGATGTCGGCGCTCACGGCGGCCGCAGCATCCACGAGTCCGTATCCGTAGAGCGGATCGGGGACGGCCGTCGCACCGGCGGAGGGTTTGGCGGTGCGGATGATCTGGTTGATGACGTTGTTCGCGTCCATCTCGGGATGCGCGGACCGCACCAGGGCGGCGACTCCGGCGATGATCGGCGCGGCGCCGCTCGTGCCGTCCCACTGGACGAGTCTGCCGTCGGCCGAAACGCCGATGAGATCCTCACTCGGCGCGGATACGCCGATCGTGATGCCCTGCGTCGAGGCCTCGACGCTCGCTCTGCCCTGACGATCGACGCCGCCGACGGTGAGGACGCCCGGGATCGTCGCAGGCGCGCCCACGCGTGTCGTGCCGCTCCCCCGGTTGCCTGCGGCGGCGATCACGACCACGTCGTGGTCGTAGGCGTACGTGAATGCGCTGTCCCAGCTCGGGTCCCAGTCGGGGGTGTTCGTCGTGAGCGAGAGGTTGATGATCTGGGCGCCGTGGTCGACCGCCCATCGCATCGCATCGGCGACCTGCGACGTGAACGGCACCTTCGCCGAGGTGCCGAAGCCGACCGAGATCGACAGCAGCTCGGCTTCGGGAGCCACGCCGATCATCCCGGCATCCGGGCCCGTGCCGCGACCGGCAGCCAGCGACGCGACCCAGCTGCCGTGGTTCGCGTCCACCACGCCGACGGGCGAGCGGCCGTCGGCCGCACCGGTACCCGAGACGTCGGTGCCGCCGACCACGGCGCCCTCGAATTCGACGGGACCCTTGCCGATACCGGTGTCGATGACGGCGATGCGCACCCCCGCGCCCCGCGATGTCGCCCACGCGGCGCGGATGCCGTAGGCGTCGAGCCAGTACTCGGCCGCGCGCACCGGGTCATCCGCCGTGCGGACATCGAGGGCGGATGCCGGAGCCGCCGCACCCCCGCTCAGCAGAGCTGTCGTCACCAGCGCGGTGACCACTCCGACAGCGGCGAGCGCGGAGCCGACCCCCGCACGCCGCCTCGTCATCCTGCCGCCCCGGGGTCGAGGCAGACGCAGCGCGCCGGCGACCACGTCGAGCGCGCGAGGGCCAGGTCGCCGATCGGGTTGACGCCGGGTCCGGCGGCAAGAGCGTGCGCGGCGACCGCATGGAGGCACTTGACGCGCGTGGGCATGCCACCGGCGGAGATGCCCTCGATCTCGGCGACATCGCCGAACACGGCGCGATCCCGCAGGTACGACTCGTGCGCGCGCGTGTACGCCTCCGTCATGTCGTCATCGCGCGCGAGCTCGTCCGAGAGCTCTTTCATGACGTGGTCGGCCTCGAGCACCGACAGGGCGGCCGTCGCCGCAGGATGCGTCAGGTAGTAGAACGTCGGGAACGGCGTCCCATCCGGCAGGCGCGGCAGTGTCGCAGCCACCGTGGGATTGCCGCACACGCAACGGGCGGCGATGCCGACGACGCCGCGAGCGGGCCGACCGAGCTGTGCACGCAGCACCGCGAGGTCGGCGTCGGTCACGGGCGCGAACGGCGGAGTGGTCACTCCGCCAGGCTACCGGCGGCGGCTGGACCCCGACTGGAAGCGCGACGCCGTACGACGCGAATCTCAGCCCGAAGGAGTGGGCGTCGGGTCGGGAACGCCGATCGTCGGCGCCTTCACCGTCTGGGCGAGCCCGGCAGCGGTGACCGAGCGAACGAGCTGCGCCATCCAGTCGGTCCGGGTCTGCTCGACCGTGCTGCTGACAGGAGTGGCGTCCTGCGGGATCTGCTCGGGCGCGAGGTCGTTGTCCACGAGGTAGACGACCTCACCGGGCTTGACGTAGTACAGCCGCTCGCGCGCCTGGGTGGTGATGTACGCCGGGTCTTTCCAGCGCTCGCGCTGCGACTGGAGCGCGGCGATGTCGGCCTGACTCACCTCGACCGCCTGGGCGAGGGCCGCGATCTGCTGGCGCTGATCGAGGTAGGTCCCCATCGTCGGCACGAGCACGAACGCGGCGAGGACCACCAGACCCATCATGATCGCCATGAAGCCCGACAAGCGGATGCCGCCGAGCCAGCCCCGCACGTCGACCGGGCGTCGCGGAGGCCTGCGCGGCGAGGTCTCCGGCGCACGCCGAGGGGGAGCCGCCTTCCTCGCCACGGCTCCCCCTCTACGTCGTCCTGCTAAGCCTGGAACCTCGGGAACGCTCCACGACCTGCGAAGACCGCAGCGTCGCCGAGCTCTTCCTCGATGCGCAGAAGCTGATTGTATTTCGCGACGCGCTCGCTGCGAGCAGGCGCACCGGTCTTGATCTGACCGGCGTTCACTGCAACGGCCAGATCGGCGATCGTCGTGTCTTCCGTCTCACCGGAACGGTGCGAGAGCATCGAACGGTAGCCGTTCTGGGTAGCCAGCGAGATCGCGTCGAGGGTCTCCGACAGCGTGCCGATCTGGTTCACCTTGACCAGCAGCGCGTTCGCCACGCCCAGGTCGATGCCGCGCTGCAGACGGGTCGGGTTCGTGACGAACAGGTCGTCGCCGACGAGCTGCACCTTCGTGCCGATCGCGTCGGTCAGCGCCTTCCACGCGTCCCAGTCGTCTTCGGCCAGAGCATCCTCGATCGTGACGATCGGGTAGTTCGCGACGAGGTCGGCGAAGTAGTCGGTCAGCTTGTCTGCCGACCACGACTGGCCCTCGACCGTGTACACGCCGTTGTCGAAGAACTCGGTGGCTGCGACATCCAGACCCACCGCGATGTCGGAACCGGGCGTGAAGCCCGCCTTCTCGATGGCCTTGATGAGGAAGTCCAGCCCCTCGCGGTTGCTCGGCAGGTCGGGGGCGAAGCCGCCCTCGTCGCCGAGGCCCGTCGCGAAGCCCGCGCTCTTCAGCTCGCCCTTCAGGACGTGGTAGACCTCGGTGCCCCAGCGCAGCGACTCCGAGAAAGTCTCCGCGCCGATCGGCGCGAGGAAGTACTCCTGGAAGTCGATGCCGTTGTCGGCGTGGGATCCGCCGTTGATCACGTTGAACAGCGGCACCGGCAGCACGTGAGCGTTCGGGCCGCCGAGGTAGCGGAACAGCGGGAGGTCAGCACTGTCGGAGGCGGCCTTGGCGACGGCGAGGCTCACACCCAGGATCGCGTTCGCGCCGACACGCTTCTTGTTCTCGGTGCCGTCGACCTCGATGAGGATCTCGTCGACGATGCGCTGTTCGCTCGCCTCGACGCCCTCCAGTGCAGGACCGAGCTCGTCGACGACGGCGTCGACTGCCTTCAGCACACCCTTTCCGCCGTAGCGGCTCTTGTCGCCGTCGCGCAGTTCGTACGCCTCGAACGCGCCGGTGGATGCGCCGGAGGGGACGGCCGCCCGCTGGACGATTCCGTCGTCGAGGAGCACCTCCACTTCGACGGTCGGGTTTCCGCGCGAATCCAAGATCTCGCGCGCGTTGACAGCCTCGATAAGTGCCACAGGGGACTCCTTGTGTGGTGGAGGGTGGATCGGGAGCGTCGTCGGTCCGTCGTCAGTCTATCGACGCGGGTGCCGCGCGACAGGGCGGTTACGCGCCGGTCACGATCGCGATGGCGACACCGTCCCAGCCCTTCGAATCAAGGGTCTGCAGCGCGGTCGCGTCGAAGCGAGGATCGCGCGCGAGCATCTCGAGTCCGCGCTGCGTGCCGATCACATTCGATTCGGTCGTCGCGGGGTTGGCGACATCTCCCCCGCGTCCGATGTTGTCGACCACGATGACGGTGCCGGGCCGGCCGAGGCGCGCTGCCCAGTCGAGGTAGATCGTGTTCGACTCCTTGTCGGCATCGATGAACACGAGGTCGAACGGAGGGACTGCGCCGTCGAGGATGGGCTGCTCGAGCGTGGGCAGCACGTGCTCGCCGCGACCGATCCGGATCTCGACTTTCTCTCCGACCCCGGCGTCATCGACGTTCTGACGGGCGATGGCCGCGATCGCCGGCTCCGCCTCGACCGTCACGACGATGCCGTCGTCGGGGATGGCGCGCGCCATCCAGATCGTCGAATACGCGCCGAGGGTGCCGATCTCCAGCACCCGGCGCGCGCCCGAGATCCGCACCAGCAGGTTCAGGAGCTTGCCCGACACCGGGGAGACTTCGATCGCCCGAAGTCCTGCGGCGTGCTGCGCGCGCAGGGCCGCATCGAGCGCATCGTCGTGGCCGACCAGGGTGTCGGTGAGGTAGGCGTCCACGCGACGCCAGGCATCGGGATCGGGGTCTGTCATGCCTCCAGCCAACCCGCCTGCCCGCTCGGCGTCAACGCGCTCCGCAATGCACCCTCGATCGTCGCAATGCACCCTCGACGAGGGTGCATTGCGACGATCGAGGGTGCATTGCGCTTCGGGTGGGGGCGGGGCGCAGGCCTCACGCAGTCTCGACCGCCGCGCTGACGGCGGGCAGCAGCGCGTCGGCGGTGCGGCGGTAGCCCAGCGCGCTCGGGTGGAAGCGGTCGAGGCTGAACATCTCGTCGGGCTGCGAGATGAAGACCGCCCCTACGGCGCGCCGCAGGTCGACCGCCCGTGCCCCTGCGCGCGATGCCGCTTCGGCCTGTGCCGCGGCGAGCTGGCGCGAAAGACGTGCGCCGAGCGAGCGCAGCGGCTGCGGCACGGGTCGGAGCGCCCCGAGGTCGGGGCAGGTCCCCACCACGACGGCGGTGCCGCGCTCCTGCAGGCGGGCGATCGCGCGTTCGAGGTGGGCGATCGAGACCGAGACCGGAACCCGGTGGGTGATGTCGTTGCCCCCGACCACGATCACGGCCACGTCCGGCCGGTAGTCATCGGGGAGCGCGTCGAGCTGCGCGCCGAGCTTCGAGGTCTCCGACCCCACGACGGCGGCCGTCCGCAGGCGCACGGGCCGATGCGTGCGATGGGCGAGGCCTTTCGCGAGCCGCCCGCCGAGGGTGTCCTTGCGGCGCTCGGCACCTAGCCCCGCCGCGATCGAGTCGCCCACCATGAGCAGCTCGATGGGCTCGCCCTCGTGGGCTCGCCGCCAGATCCGGTCGGCGTCGGGAGCCTGCTCGCCGAGCGGTTTGCCGATCCGGCGCCGGGCGATCGCCGCCTGGCGGCGCAGCAGCGATCCTCCCGCGAGCACGGTGATCCCGACCGCGGCCACCGTCGCCACGCCCGCCGCCGTGACGCGGACCGCAACGCTCGTGCGACTCATGCTTCGATTGCACCCCCTTTCAGTGAACACCGCGCGACGAACGGGTGACGTGCGGGGTGCACGGTTCACGCGATGTTCGCGGGCCGCCGCTAAGGTTCGCTGCGTGAGCCTTCCCGCCCTGCAACGCCGCCTCGGCCTCGGTGACGCCGTGTTCATCGGTCTGGGCTCGATGATCGGGGCCGGCGTGTTCGCGGTGTGGGCGCCCGCCGCGCAGGCCGCAGGCGCCTGGCTGCTCGCCGGACTCGCCGTGGCAGCGGTGGTGGCGTACTGCAACGCTACGTCGTCGGGGCAGCTCGCCGCCGCGTATCCGACGTCGGGCGGCACGTACGCCTACGGCCGCGCAGAACTCGGCGAATGGTGGGGCTTCATCGCCGGCTGGTGCTTCGTGATCGGCAAGCTCGCCAGCTGCGCCGCGATGGCCCTGATCTTCGCCGCGTACGCCGCGCCCCCAGGCTGGGAGCGGCCCGTCGCGATCGTCGCGGTGGTCGCGCTCGTCACCGTGAACCTGTTCGGCGTGACGCGCACGGCGCAGCTGACGCGGATCATCGTCGTCGTGGCGCTGCTCGGGCTCGCGGTCGTCGTTTCGGCCGGAGTGTCGACGGCAGGGTCTGCGCACCCGGCGGCTCTGGTCCCCAGCGGCCCGTACGGCGTTCTGCAGTCCGCCGGGCTGCTGTTCTTCGCGTTCGCCGGCTATGCGCGCATCGCGACGATGGGCGAGGAGGTCAAAGACCCGCGCCGCACGATTCCGCGAGCGATCGTGCTCGCCTTCGCAGGTGCGGTGGTGATCTACACGGCCGTGGGCATCATCGTCCTGACCACGCTCGGTGCCGCCACCGCCGAGTCGGCGGCGCCCCTCGCCGACGTCGTCGAGGCGGCCGGCTGGTCATGGGCGTTGCCGATCGTGCGGATCTCGGCCGCGGCAGCCTCGCTCGGGGCTCTCCTGGCTCTCATCGCCGGCATCGGGCGCACCACGCTCGCGATGGCGCGGGAGGGCGATCTGCCCCGGTTCCTGGCAGCGGTGCACCCGCGCTCTCACGTCCCGCATCGCGCAGAGCTCGCCACGGGCCTGATCGTCATCGCGGCGCTCACGCTGGTCGACGTGCGCGGAGTCATCGGCTTCTCGTCGTTCGGCGTGCTGCTGTACTACCTCGTCGCGAACCTGTCGGCGTTCCGCCAGCGTGGCCAGGCCCGGCGCTACCCGCGCGTGCTCCAGGTGCTGGGAGCGATCGGATGCCTCGTCCTGGCGTTCTCCCTGCCCTGGCAGAGCGTCGTCGCGGGCGCCGCCGTCGTGGCGCTGGGCGTCGTCATCCGCGCCGTTCGACTGCGATTCAGCCGAGCGGCTTGACCTCGAGGTCGGCGCGCTTCGTGCCCGCATTCACTGTCGCGAACGACGAGAACCCGTCCGACTCCGCCCGTTCGAGCAGTGCCTTGACGTTCTTGGTGCGCCGCTCCAGCCGCACCCGCATGCCCTCCGCGACGAGGTCTGCCTTCAGCGCGAGGAGGCCGCCAAGGGGAACGTCGGCATCATGGATGAGGACGACGGATGCTGCAGCATCCGCCTCACTCGTCTCGAGCAGATCCACCAGGCGTTCGAAGCCGATCGAGAAGCCGACCGCGGGCATGTCGGTGCCGAGGAACCGGCCGATCATGCCGTCGTATCGGCCTCCGCCGCCGAGCGAATACGCCACCGACGGATGGGCGAGCTCGAAGATCGTGCCGGTGTAATAGCCCATCCCCCGCACGAGGAAGGGGTCGAACACGAGCGGGGCGCCGTCCGGCTCGCTCGCCGGCTGCGTGGCGGCGACCGCCTCGCCGATCGCGACCAGGTCTGCGATCACCTCGTCGGGTACGCCGTCGGGCAGCGCCTTGCGGATCTGACCCTCTCCGTACGGGAGGTACTCGAGGGTCTGGGGGCGGTTCATGAACGCCTCGAACGTATCCACGGCACGGCCGTGGACACCGCGCTCGCGCAGCTCCGCGACGACACCCGCCGGCCCGACCTTGTCGAGCTTGTCGATCGTGATGAGCACTCCGGGGCGCTCTGCCGCCGGGAAGCCGAACGTGTCGAGCATCGCGTCCAGGGCGCGCCGGTCGTTGATCCGCACGGTCGCATCCTGCAGCCCGAGCGCGTCGACGGCGTCGAGTGTCGCGACGATGAGCTCCGCCTCGGCGCGGGTCGAGGCATCCCCGATGATGTCGATGTCGCACTGCACGAACTGCCGGTAGCGCCCCTTCTGCGGGCGCTCGGCGCGCCACACCGGCGCCGCCTGCACGGATCGGAACACCGTCGGGAGTTCCGAGCGGTGGCTCGCGTAAAACCTCGCGAGCGGCACGGTCAGGTCGTAGCGCAGACCCAGGTCGGCCAGAGCCGCCGGATCGGCGGCCGCCTCGCGCACCGCGTCGGCGTCGAGCCCCCGCCGCAGCACGTTGTAGGCGAGCTTCTCGTTGTCTCCGCCGATGCCCGCGTGGAGTCGCTCGTAATCTTCCATCACGGGCGTCTCGATCTCGTCGAAACCGTGCGCGCGATAGCGGTCGCGGATGACGGCGAGCACCCGCTCGCGGCGGGTCTTCTCGGCGGGGAGGAAGTCGCGCATGCCGCGCGGCGGGTTCACGGATGCCACGCACACATCCTCTCAGGTGGCTCCACCTGCTGCGACCCGGCGTCGGTCCGCAAGAGCACAGGACCAATCACCAGGACAGGACGTTTCCTCGCGAGAACGTCCTTTCTCCGCGCGTTCTCCTGTAGCGGAGCGGCGCTCAGCCGGCCTCGGCGGCGCGGATCTCGCCCTCGAATCCGCGCAAGCGCGCGCGAAGGGCCCGCTCGGCGTCCCAGCCGTTGTCGCGGGCCATGGCGACGAGCGCGAGGAGCGCGTCGCCCAGCTCGGCCTCATTGCGCGGCTGGAGTGACGTTTCGCCTCGCTGTGGCCGCTCGACGGCCGAGCCGATCCCGACATGAGCGGCCTTGCCGAGCAGCTTCTGCGCGAGCGCGAGCGCGGGCATGTGCTCGGATACGCCGTCCAGCACGCTCGTCCGCTCGTGCTTCTCGGCGGCCTTGGCGGCGTTCCACAGCACGAGCACCTGTTCGGGCGTGGTGGCCACGGCATCGCCGAAGACATGCGGATGCCGGCGCACCATCTTCTCCGTCAGCCCACGTGCGACATCGTCGATGTCGAAGGGATCGCGCTCATCGCGCGACGCGATCTCGGCGTGGAAGAGGACCTGCCAGAGCAGATCGCCGAGCTCTTCGCGCAGTTCGGCGCGATCGCCCGTCTCGACCGCGTCGATCAGCTCGGCGCTCTCCTCGACGAGGTAGGGCACGAGTGCACGATGGTCGATCTGCTGCGTCCACACGCAGCGATCGCGCACCTGCTGCATCGCCTCCGCTGCCCCGCGGAGCGGATCGACGTCCCCGCGGAGCGGGTCGACATCAGGTCCTGATGGATCCGGATCGGTCATGCCCCTGCCTCCGCTGCCGCGCCGATGGCGAGCATCCGATGATGCCGCGCCCGCCACGATACGAGGATCGCGGCGATCACGACGGATGCCACCGATCCGCCGATCACGCCGAGGACGGCCTCATCGCGCACGAGCCGGTCGCCGGCGAACGCGAGCTCGGACAGCAGCAGCGACACGGTGAACCCGATCCCGCCGAGCGCACCGGCCGCCAGCAGATCGCCCAGGGCGATCTTTGCGTGGCCGGATCTTGCGAACACCCGCTGCGCGATCCATCCGGCGCCGGCGATGCCGATGATCTTCCCTACGGGCAGCGCGATCAGGATCCCCCAGAACGCCGGCGACAGCCCGGATCCGCCCACCGACGGGATCGGCACGAGGGCGGCCGAGAATGCGAAGATCGGCAGGATCACCCCGTTGATCCACGGTTCGATCCCGTGCCGCACGCGCAGGGCGGGCGACTGCGCCATCGCGAGCCCCAGCGCCACGCCGGCGATCGTCGCATGGACACCGGACGCGAGGACCAGCACCCACGTCGCGGCGGCCAGCACCACGAGGATCGGGATGATGATCGCGTTAGCCCTGGTGTCGAGCATCCTGCTCAGAATCGCGAACGCGACCACCGCGACGAGCGCCATCGCGAGCAGCCCGAAGTTCACGTCTGTCGCGAAGAGCACGGCGATGAAGATGATCCCGACGATGTCGTCGAGGATCGCGAGGGCGAGCAGGAATACGCGGACCGCAGGCGGCAGGCCGCGGCCGAAGACCGCGAGGACGCCGAGCGCGAAGGCGATGTCGGTCGCCGTCGGGATCGGCCAGCCCGACTGCACGCCGCTGCCGGCCGTGATCGCGAGGTAGATCGCGATCGGGACGATCACGCCGCCCGCCGCGGCGATCGCCGGCTGAACGGCCTTGCGGAAGCTGCGCAGCTCGCCCCGGGTGAGCTCGAACTGCAGCTCGATCGACACGGAGAAGAAGAAGACCGCGAGCAGGCCGTCCGAGACCCAGTGCGCGAGCGTCATATCCACCGCGGTGCCGGCGATCCCGACATGGATCTGCATGAATTCGATGACGTGGGCGCCGAGCGGCGTGTTCGCCACCACGATGCCGGCGATGGCCGCCAGGAGCAGCAGCAGCGCCGGGAATCGCGCCGAGCGCAGAAGCCTCATGTGTTCACCAGGTCTCGATCCTAGCGAGCGGGCACCACCGATGCCGGGGGTGCGATGCGTCACGTCCGTGAAACACCGCGGCGATAGCGTTGGCCCATGCGCGAACTCACCCAGACCGAAGCGATCGACCTCGTCGGGCGGTTCGACGCCGGCCAGGAGATCCCCGAGCAGATGCGCGCGGATGTGCGGATGCTGGGCTCGCTGCTCGGGCGGGTGCTGCGCGAGAGCGGCTCGCCCGGACTCTTCGACGACGTCGAGCGGCTGCGCACCGCGACGATCCAGGCCTACACCGATGAAACCTCCGAAGCGTTCGAGCGGGCCGCGCGCATCGCCGACTCGCTGACGATCGAGCGGGCCGACGAGGTCGCCCGCGCGTTCACGGCCTACTTCCATCTGGTCAACCTCGCCGAGGAGCACCAGCGCGTGCGCATCCTGCGCGAGCGCGACGGCCGGCCCGACCGCGAATCGGCGGACGACTCGGTCGCCGCCGCATTCGTGCGCCTCGCGGCCGAGGTCGGCGACGACACGGCGCTGAAGAGCCTGCAGGCGCTGCGCTTCCAGCCGGTTTTCACCGCGCACCCGACCGAGGCCCGACGAAAGGCGATCTCTGCCAGCATCCGACGGCTCTCCGTGCTCCTGGAGGAGCACGACGCATCGCTGCGCTCGGGCGCCGACGCGCGCCGCGCCGAGCGGCGCATGCTCGAAGAGATCGACACGCTGTGGCGCACCGCGCCGCTGCGGAGCGAGAAGCCGTCGCCGACCGACGAGGTCCGCGCCGTCATGGCCGTGTTCGACGACACCCTCTACACCGCGGTGCCCCACGTCTACCGTCGCGTCGACGACGCGCTGCAGGGCCCGGCCGCGGGCGCACGCGCACCGATCGTGCAGCCCTTCGTGCGCATCGGCTCGTGGGTCGGGGGTGATCGCGACGGCAACCCGTTCGTGACGGCCTCCGTGACCCGCAAGGCCGCAGCGATCGCGAGCGAGCACGTGCTGCTGGGGCTCGAGCGCACCGCGAACCGCATCGGCCGGGGGCTCACTCTCGACGCGGCGAGCACTCCCCCGAGCGACGCGCTCACCGCCCTCTGGCAGCGGCTGAAGGCCGCCGACGAAGACGCCGCGACCGAGATCGCCAAGCGCTCACCGGACGAGCCCCACCGCCGCATCCTGCTGCTGCTGGCGCGCAAGATCGCGGCGACGCTCGCCCGCAACGCCGACCTGGGGTATGCCGACCCGGAAGACCTGCTCGTGGATCTGCGGATCGTGCAGGACTCGCTCGTTCGAGCCGGCGCTGCGAGGCAGGCTTACGGCCATCTGCAGCAGCTCATCTGGCAGGTCGAGACCTACGGGTTCCATCTCACCGAACTCGAGGTGCGCCAGCACTCGGCCGTGCACGCCAAGGTGCTCGCCGAGCTGCGTGCGGGAGGGCCGCGCAGCGAACTCACCGAGGAGGTCCTCGACGTCTTCCGCGCGGTCGGCTTCATCCAGAAGCGGTTCGGGCCGCGTGCCGCCGGCCGCTACATCGTCTCGTTCACGCAGTCGGCCGAAGACCTCGCGAACGTGCACGAACTCGCCCGCTACGCGGCCGGT
Source organism: uncultured Microbacterium sp. (assembly GCF_964244775.1). Classification (NCBI taxonomy): domain Bacteria; kingdom Bacillati; phylum Actinomycetota; class Actinomycetes; order Micrococcales; family Microbacteriaceae; genus Microbacterium; species uncultured Microbacterium sp. The sequence continues at coordinate 150,829 of NZ_CAXTJR010000001.1, read as the reverse complement.
CCCGACGGCACTCCGCCCGTGCTCGACGTCATCCCGCTGTTCGAGACGTTCGCCGACCTGCAGGCAGGGCCCGGCATCCTCGCCGAGATCGTCGCGCATCCCGAATTCTCGACACGACTGGATGCCACGGGCCGGCGCCTCGAGGTCATGCTCGGGTACTCCGACTCATCGAAGGACGTCGGTCCGGTCGCGGCGAACCTCGCGCTGTACGAGGCGCAGGCGGCGATCGCGGCCTGGGCAGACGAGAACAACATCGAGCTCACGCTCTTCCACGGTCGCGGCGGCGCGCTCGGACGCGGCGGGGGCCCTGCGAATTCGGCGATCCTCGCCCAGCCGCCGCATTCGGTCGACGGCCGCTTCAAGCTCACCGAACAGGGCGAGGTGATCTTCGCCCGGTACGGCGACCCTGCGATCGCGATGCGCCACATCGACCAGGTCGCCGCGGCCGTGCTGCTGGCCTCGGCGCCGTCGATCGAGGAGCGCAACAGCGACGCCGCCGCGCGGTACGCCGACGTCGCCGCGGCGATGGACACAGCATCCCGCGAGCGCTTCTTCTCGCTGGTCAAGGCACCCGGCTTCGCGGCGTGGTTCGCCCGGGTCACCCCGATGGAGGAGGTGGGGCTGCTCGCCCTCGGCTCGCGACCCGCGCGACGCGGTCTGTCGGTCGAGTCGCTCGAAGACCTCCGTGCGATCCCGTGGGTGTTCGCGTGGACGCAGGCGCGCATCAACCTCGCCGGCTGGTTCGGACTGGGGACGGCGCTGGATGCTGTCGGCGACCCCGAGCGGCTCACCCGGGCCTACTCGGACTGGCCGCTGTTTCGCACCATGATCGACAACGTCGCGATGAGCCTGGCCAAAGCCGACGCGCGCATCGCCCGTCGCTACCTCGACCTGGGCGATCGCGATGACCTCGCCGATCTCGTGATGGCGGAGATGGAGCTGACCCGGTCGTGGGTCATGCGCGTCACCGGCGGCGGCGAAGTGCTCGACAACAAGCCGGTGCTGCAGCGGGCCGTCAAGATGCGCAGCCCCTACGTCGATGCGCTGTCGCTGCTGCAGCTGCGCGCGCTCCGGGCGCTGCGCGACGAGCCGGGCAAAGCCGATCCGGAGCAGCAGCGGCTGCTGCTCCTGTCGGTGAGCGGCGTCGCGGCGGGGCTGCAGAACACCGGGTGAGCGGGGCTTCGCGGGGTCGCGATCGTGAGGCGATCGAGATCCACTCCCCCGGCCGAGCTTTCAGTCGAGTGGCACGTCGTCGGCGTGCCGCGCGAGGCTGCGGCCGTAACGTTCCGTGAGCTGCACCATGAGATCAGGCGTCTCGCGGTCGAGTCCGAAGACGTAGCCGGGAAAGTCCAGCTCCTTCTGCGCGGCCCAGATCTCGTCGTGGCGCTCGGAAGGCAGGTGTGTCCGGCAGAACGTTCCCCGACACACGCATGTCCGCCAGCTTGCAGACACGCGCACGGCGCGCAGCGGCGGCGGGTCGACGCGTGTCCGGAAGAACGTCCCCCGACGCACGCATATCCGCCAGCTTGCAGACACGCGCACGGCGCGCAGCGGCGGCAGGCTGGCATCAGACCGGCCGCACGCTCCCCTGATCGAGACGCGTCAGGCCTGCACAGATGGCCCGGCAGCCGCGGCGGCAGGGACAGGGAACAGCTGGTCCAGGAGCTGCGAGACCCAGGCGACGAGCGCGGCGTCTTCGACAGCATCCCCCCCGCCGGTGGGAAGCGGAAGCACGAGTGCGTCTCCGCCGGCCAGGAGCTTCGCCTTCGGGTAGAGGCGCTGCAGACGCACGCGCAGCGAGTCGGGCAGATGTGCGGGGGCGATCCGCAGGTTAGGCCCCATGGCGACGACATCGGCCAAGCCGGCCTGCGCGGCGCGCCTGCGCAGACGGGCGACGGCGAACAGGCCCTCGACCTCGCGCGGCGGCTCGCCGTAGCGGTCGCGCAGCTCGTCGGCGACCATACCGAGCGCGTCCTCCTTGGCGGTGGCGGATGCTGCGGCCGAAAGCTTCTGGTACGCCTCGAGGCGCAGACGCTCGCTGTCGATGTACTCCTCGGGGATCCGCGCGTCGACGGGCAGCTCCAGCCGCAGCTCGGTCTGGGTCTCGATCTCGTCGCCGCGGAACGCCGACACGGCCTCGCCGATCATGCGCAGGTACAGGTCGAAGCCCACACCGGCGATATGACCTGCCTGCTCGGCGCCCAGCATGTTGCCCGCACCGCGGATCTCGAGGTCTTTGAGCGCGACCTGCATGCCGCTGCCCAGGTCGTTGTTGACCGCGATCGTCTGGAGGCGGTCGGCGGCGAGCTCGGAGAGAGGCTTGAGCTCGTCGTACAGGAAGTAGGCGTAGGCCCGCTCGCGGGCGCGACCCACGCGCCCGCGCAGCTGGTGCAGCTGCGAGAGTCCGTACTTGTCGGCGCGATCGATGATGATCGTGTTCGCGTTCGAGATGTCCAGGCCCGTCTCGATGATCGTCGTGGAGACGAGCACGTCGGCGCGCCGCTCCCAGAAGTCATCGACGACGTTCTCGAGCGCGTGCTCACCCATCTGGCCGTGCGCGACGGCGATGCGCGCCTCGGGAACGAGCTCGGCGAGCTCAGCCGCGACGCGCTGGATCGACTGCACGCGGTTGTGCACATAGAACACCTGCCCCTCGCGGAGCAGCTCACGGCGGATCGCTGCAGCGACCTGCTTGTCGTTGCGCGGCCCGACATACGTGAGGATCGGATGCCGGTCCTCCGGCGGGGTCTGCAGCGTCGACATCTCGCGGATGCCGGTGACGGCCATCTCCAGGGTGCGCGGGATGGGCGTGGCACTCATCGCGAGGATGTCGACGTTGGTCTTCAGCTTCTTCAGCGCGTCCTTGTGCTCGACGCCGAACCGCTGCTCCTCATCGATGATCAGGAGGCCCAGGTCTTTGAAGATCACCTTCTCGGTGAGGATCCGGTGCGTGCCGATCACCATGTCGACGGTTCCGTCGGTGAGCCCGGCGAGCGTCGCCTTGGCCTCTTTGTCGGTCTGGAAGCGCGAGAGCGATCGGACCTGCACGGGGAAGCCGGCGAACCGCTCGGTGAAGGTCTCGACGTGCTGCTTGACCAGCAGGGTCGTGGGTACGAGCATCGCGACCTGCTTGCCGTCCTGGATCGCCTTGAACGCAGCCCGCACCGCGACCTCGGTCTTGCCGAAGCCGACATCGCCCGAGAGCAGGCGGTCCATCGGGATCGGCTTCTCCATGTCGGCTTTGATCTCGTCTATCGTCTGCAACTGATCGGGCGTCTCGGCGAACGGGAACGCCTCTTCGAGCTCGCGCTGCCACGGCGTGTCGGGGCCGAACGCGTGACCCTTCGCGGCCATGCGCGCCGAGTAGAGCTTCACGAGCTCGACCGCGATGTCGCGCACCGCTTTGCGGGCGCGGCCCTTCGCCTGCGCCCAGTCGCTGCCGCCCATCTTGGAGAGCGTCGGGGCCTCGCCTCCGACGTAGCGCGAGAGCAGATCGAGCTGATCGGTGGGCACGAACAGCTTGTCGCCGGGGTAACCCCGCTTGGACGGCGCGTACTCGAGCACCAGGTACTCGCGGATCGTCTTGACAGGGTTGCGCCCGCCGCTGGAGACCTCGCGCTGGGTGAGCTCGACGAACTTCCCGATTCCGTGCGTGGAGTGCACGACGAAATCGCCTGTCTTCAGCTGCAGCGGGTCGACGACATTGCGGCGGCGCGATGCGAGCTTCTTGATGACGCGCGAGTCGCTGCCGATGGTGCGCCCGTAGAACTCGGTTTCGGTGAGCACGGCGAGCTTCGCGTCGGCGACCTCGAACCCGCGCTCGAGCGTGGAGACTACGATGTGCGCGACGCCGGGCTCGGGCGGGGTCAGCACCGAGTCGACGACCCGCGCCGCGATGCCGCGCTCGGCCAGCACCGCCTGCGCGCGCTCGACGAGACCGGCGCCGGAGGCCGCGACGATGACGCTCCACCCGTCGGCCAGGAGCGTGCCGATGTGCGCGGTCGCGCCGTCGACGTTCCCCTGGAACGACGGCACGCCCGCCCCGGGCACACGCACGGCCGCCGAGGCCTGCAGCGCCACCTCGATGTCGGAGTCGAGGAGGCCCTCGGCCGCAGCATCCGCCGCTCCCGAATCGAACGCACTCAGCGTCCACCACACGTCGCCGCGCGCCTCGGCCGCCTCGCGGAGCACGGGGAGGGTCACGAAGTCACCCGCACCGAGATCGACGGGGGTCTGCGCGCCGGAGGTCGCGGCGCTCCACGCGGCCTCGAGGAATTCGCGGTTCGTGTCGCTCAGCGTGACCGCCCTGGTCACCGCGCGCTCGGGATCGATGAGCGCGACGGCCGTACCCTCTGGGAGGTAGTCGACGAGGGTGACGACTCGGTCGACGAGGGCGGGCGTGAGCGACTCCATCCCCTCGACCGGGATGCCCTCCGCCATCTTCTCGAGCATGCCGCGGATGCCGGGGAAGTCGTCTTTCAATCGTGCGGCGCGCGCCCGCACGGTGTCGGTGAGCAGCAGCTCGCGGCTCGCGTCGAGCACGACGTTCGCGACCTCTTCCGGCAGCGAGCGCTGATCGGCGACCGAGAACGGCCGCATCTGCTCGACCTCGTCGCCGAAGAACTCGATGCGGTACGGGTGGTCGGCTATCGGCGAGAAGACATCGAGGATGCCGCCGCGCACCGCGAACTCGCCGCGGCGCGACACCATGTCGACCCGGTGGTAAGCCAGTTCGACGAGCCGATCGATCACCGCGCCCAGGTCGTGCCCGCGGCCGCCGACCGAGAGGGCCACCGGCGCGAGATCGGTGAGTCCGGCGGCCAGCGGCTGCAGAGCGGCGCGCACCGATGCCGTCACGACGATCGGACCCGGGCTGAGGGAGGCGGGGCCTTCGGATGCTGCGATCGCACGCAGAACGGCCAGTCGCTGCCCCACGGTCTCAGGGCTGGGGCTGAGTCGCTCGTGCGGGAGTGTCTCCCACGCGGGGAACTGCAGCACCTGGGCGCCGGGGAGCACAGCCGACAGCGCGGGGCCCAGCGACTCCGCCCGACGGCCGGTCGGCGCGATCACCAGGAGCACTCCACCCCTGCCGGATGCGCGTCGACGCTCCAGCAGAGAGGCCAGCAACGGAGCATCCAGGCCGTCGACGAGCGAGAAATCGGCGTTCACCGCGGCGGCGGACACCGCATCCCGAAAGGACTCGGCCCGCTCGAGGGCGCGCACGATCCCGGGAACTGTCACCGGGAAAGTCTACGTGCGGCGACCGACACCGTGCCGCGATCCGCCGTGCGCGAAAGCCCACCCTCCCTAGGATGAGAGCGTGAGCGAGCCAGACCAGCGCAATCCGACGTACGGACCTCCGCCCGCGGCCGCCTACGGCCAGCCGTCGGGGCCGCCCGCGCCCGTGCCCCCGGGAGCCGCGTACCCGGCACAGCCGGTGCCGCCCGGGTACCCGCCGGTGCCACCCGGGTACCCGCCGGTGCCACCCGGGTACCCGCCCGCGACGCAGGGCTACCCGCCGGCAGCGCCTCTTGCGCCCGAGCCGCAGGTCTTCGCCGCTCCGTACGCCGCCCCGGCCCCCGGCACGTACCCCGCACCGGCCTCGACGCCGCACGGCTCGACACTCGGCGTGGTCGCGCTCATCCTCGCGATCGTCGCTCTCGTCGTCACCCCGATCATCGCTGCGATCGCGGGCTACAACATCGGCACGGGCGTCGGTCACGAAATCGCTGCTCGACCGAGCTCGGCCGACTTCGACCTGCGCCTGCTGAGCCCTGTCCGCGGCTCGGTGCTCGTCGGTGAGATCGCGTTCTGGGCCGGCACCGTCCTCGGCATCTGGGCTCTCGTGCAGGGCATCGTCGCAATCGTGAAGAACCGCGGCCGGGGCCCGGCCATCGCCGCCGTCATCATCGCCGTGCTCGGGCCCATCGCCTTCGGCGTGGCGGTGAACATCTCCGTGGTCGCAGGGCTCGGCGCCGGTGCGGCGCCCTTCGTCTAGCGCGCTCGATACCCACCCGCCCCGCGGTGATCGAGTAGCGAGCGCCAGCGAGCCCCCCTGCGGTGATCGAGTAGCGAGCGCCAGCGAGCGTATCGAGATCCGTCGAACCGACGTACTACGCAGATCCTGATCTCGATACGGCGCTGGCGCGCCTACTCGATCTCCGTCGGGGCCCGGGCCTGGCGCGCCTACTCGATCACCGCCGGGGGCGTGCCTCGCGCGCGAGGCGGTAACTCAGAGCCGCGGCGCGTGATGCTTCTGCTGCGCGGCGGTGAGCCCCTCGTCCACGAGCTGCTCGACGGCATCCGCCGCATCGCCGACGAGGATGGGCAGATTCGCGCGCTCGCTCGAGCCGAACGGGTCGAGCACCCAGTCCGCCGGGTCCTGTCGCCCGACGGGCCGGCCGATCCCCACCCGCACACGGGCGAAGTCCGGTGTGCCGAGGGCCTTCGCCACGTCGCGCACCCCGTTGTGCCCGCCGTTTCCGCCGCCGATCTTCAGCTTGATGGTGTCGAACGGTATGTCGAGCTCGTCATGCACGACGACCACCCGGTCGGCATCCACGCCGTAGAACTTCGCCAGACCCGACACCGGGCCGCCCGACACGTTCATGAACGAGTTCGGCTTGGCGAGGACGAGCTTCGCGCCCCCGGGGCGCAGCCACGTCTCGGCGACACGGGCGTTGGCCTTGTGGGCACGGAAGGTCTCGCCGCGCCGGCGGGCGAGCTCGTCGATGACCTGCTGACCGACGTTGTGGCGCGTGGGTTCGTAGCGCGGTCCGGGATTGCCCAGACCGACGATGAGCCAGGTGTCCGGCATCCCGCTTCCTTCCCGGCTCCCCCGTCTCGGCGACGACGAAGCCCGCCCCCACAATATGCGAGGGCGGGCATGTCGAACGGCGAGCGATTACTCGGCGGCAGCCTCTTCGGAGCTCTCCGCCTGGACGGCCGCGACGGCCGCATCGGCCTCGGCGATCTCGTCGGCCTCGCTGGAGGGCGCGGAGATCGCGATGATGAGGGTGTCGGCGTCGACGACGAGCGACGCGCCGGCGGGCAGCACGAGGTCGGCGGCGGAGATGTGCGTTCCCTCCTCGAGACCGTCGATGTCGACCTCGATGCGCTCGGGGATGTGGGTCGCCTCGACCTCGAGCAGAACCGTGTTGGCATCCTGCGCGACGATCGTGCCAGGGGCCGACTCGCCGACGATCGCGACGGGCACGTCGACCTGGATCTTCTCGCCCTTCTTCACGACGAGGAGGTCGATGTGCTCGATGATCTGGTGCACGGGGTCCTTCTGGACGTCCTTGACCAGGGTCAGCTCTTGGGAACCGGCGACGTCGAGCTCGAGCACGGCGTTCGCCTTGCGGATCAGCAGGGCGACCTGGTGACCCGGGAGGGCGACGTGCTTGGGCTCGGCGCCGTGGCCGTAGATGACGGCGGGGATCTTGCCTGCCGCGCGAAGGCGACGGGCGTAGCCCTTGCCGAAGTTCTCACGCAGCTCGGCGTGGACCTTGTTGTCTTCCGACATGATGATTCTCCTTGCGGGCACACGGGCCCAAGATGGGGTCTGGGTTCGACTCGAACGCGAGCGCGTGAGGAAAGCCGTGAGCCTGCATCACCGCGTCGATCACGGATGCCGCATCCGCCGGTCAGGGGGGCACGGGCAATCCCTCGCCGAAGTTCAGTGATCGAGTCTACCAGCGCCCCCGCTACGATGAGTACGCACCCCGTCCCGCACCGGAGGATCACTGATGGACAGCACGCTCGCCTCGGACATCCTGCTCGGCGTCATCGGTCTCATCGCCGCGCTGGGGCTGGTCGGCACCGTCTTCGCGTTCTGGTCGATGGGGCGCGAGGCCTACCGCAAGGACTGATCTCCCGGCACGTCTGAGTCCGGGCGGCTGCGCAATCCCTGCACGATCTCGTTCAGCAGCGCGTCGAGGTCGCCCTCGTTGCGTACCGCGAATCCGGGCTCGTCCGACGCGAGCGGCTCGAAGGCGCGCAGCTGGGAGTCCAGCAGCGATGCGGGCATGAAGTGCGCTCGCGCGCTCATCCGGTCGGCGAGCGTCGCACGGTCGACGAGGAGCTCGACGAAGACTGCTCGGGGCTCGGTACGCAGCAGCCGATCGCGATACGCCCGGCGGAGTGCGGAGCACGCGGCGACGATTCCGGCAGACTGCGCCGACATCGCTGCGCCGACCGCGTCGAGCCACGGCCATCGATCCGCGTCGTCGAGCGGGATCCCCGCCGCCATCTTCGCGACGTTGGACGCAGGATGCAGCGAGTCGGCGTCGACGAACGGCACCCCGAGCCGCTCGGCGAGCAGGGCGCCCACCAGAGACTTGCCCGATCCGCTCGGGCCCATCACCACGACCGCCGTCACCAGTCGTGCACCGTTCCGTCGGAGAGACGGTTGAAGGGCAGGTACGCCTGTTCGTACGGGTACTTCCCCGCCTCGTCGACGTTGAGCTCGACACCGAGCCCGGGTTGGGCGCCCGGGTGCAGCAGTCCGTTCTGCCAGGTGAAGGACTGCTCGAACACCTGGTCGGTCTTCGCGCCGTGCTTCATGTACTCCTGGATGCCGAAATTGTGGATCGCGAGACCCAGATGCATCGCGGCGGCCATGCCGACCGGTGAGATGTCGGTCGGGCCGTGCATCCCGGACTTGATCTGGTACATCGCGGCGTAGTCGAGCGTCTTCTTCAACGCAGTGATGCCGCCCATATGCGTGACCGCGCCGCGGACGTAGTCGATGAGCTGGTCGCGGATGATGTCTTTGAAGTCCCAGATCGTGTTGAAGATCTCGCCGATCGCGAGCGGGGTCGTGGTGTGCTGGCGCACGAGGCGCAGCGCCTCCTGGTTCTCGGCGGGAGTGCAGTCCTCGAGCCAGAACAGGTCGTACGGCTCGAGCGACTTGCCGAGTTTCGCGGCCTGGATGGGGGTCATGCGGTGATGGCCGTCGTGCAGGAGCGGGATCTCGGGACCGAACTCATTGCGCACGGCTTCGAAGACGGCCGGCAGGTGCAGGAGGTAGGGCCTCGTCTCCCAGTCCTCTTCGACCGGCTTGGCGCCGCGCCGCGCAGGCTCGTGGTCGTACCTCGCCTGACCGCCACCGGTGAAGGCGGACTGGGAGGCGATCCCGTAGATCGCCTTCAACCCGGGGACGGCGGTCTGGATGCGGATCGCCCTGAACCCCTGCTCCAGGTGCTCGTGCACCGAGTCGAACAGCGACGGCAGGTCGGCCCCGGACGCGTGGCCGTATGCGAGCAGTCCAGACCGGCTCGCGCCGCCCAGCAGCTGGTACACCGGCATCCCCGCAGCCTTGCCCTTGATATCCCACAGCGCCATGTCGACCGATGCGATCGCCGCCATCGTCACCGGTCCTCGCCGCCAGTATGCCGAACGGTACAGAAACTGCCACGTGTCTTCGATGCGCGACGCGTCGATGCCGATCAGGAGCGGCACGACGTGCTCCGTGAGGTAGGCGACGACAGCCAGCTCGCGACCGTTCAAGGTGGCGTCACCGAGCCCGGTGTGGCCCTCATCCGTGGTGAGCTTGAGGGTCACGAAATTCCGATCCGGACTCGTGACGATGACTTCGGCCTTCTCGATGATCATGGGGTCTCTCCGTGCGGGGTGAGGGTATCGATGACGATACCGAGGCGGGACGAGTCGCCGGCCCCGGCGAGGCGTCGGGCGAGGGCCGCTTCTGCGGCGTCGCCCGGCGAGCGCTCGACCAGCTGCCCCCAGGCGAGCAGGGTCTGCAGCTGCGCATCGCCCGGGCCGAGGCCCACCTCTCGGCGGCGGGCGATCGGATCGAGGATGCGGACACCGAGCTTCAGCGCGGCGCCCTGCGAGATCTGGTCCAGCCGGTGACGGATGCGGGGGTTCGCGAAGCGGGTGCGCAGGGCATCGAGGGCGGTATCGATCTCGTGTGCCGGAAGGTCGATCACGACGCGCTGCTCCGCCCACAGGGCCTCTACCAGTGCGCCCAGCTCGGGATCGGCGACCGCCTCGTCGATGGTCTCGAGGCCGCGCAGGCGCCCGGTCGCGGCGAGCAGGGAGTGACCGGCGTTGAGCAGCCACAGCTTTCGCTCCTCGTAGGGTGCGACATCGTCGACGAATCGGGCGCCCGCGCCCTCCCACCCGGGTCGGCCGCTCGGGAATCCGCCGGCCAGGTACCACTCGGCGTGCGGCTCGGTCACGACCGGGTCGCGATCGTCCCACCCCGAGAGCGCGCGCGCGACGACCCGATCGGCCTCGGTCGTGGCCGGGGTGATCCGATCGACCATCGTGTCGACGAACGAAGCGTTCGCCGCGATCCACTCCACCAGATCCGGTGCGGCGGCTGCCAGCACGGCGCGACGCAGCGCCTGCCCGTTCCCAGGGAGGTTGTCGCACGACACGATCGCCAAGCCCGGGCCGCCGGCGTCCGCGCGCGCTCGGAGCGCGTGCGCGATGCGTTCGGGCGGTGTGGCCCCGGGCCGATAGCCGGCTTCTGTGACCGTCACCGTCAGGACGCCGACCTCGGGGTCGGCAATCGTGCGAGCCCAGGCATCCGATCTGCCGTCGTGCGCGGCGACGATCGCGTCGATGCCCTCACCGGTGTCGCCGTCTGTCGACCGGGTGATCAGCGTGTAGCGCAGACCCTGCGCGACCAGCGCGTCGGCGGCGTCCGGGCGACGGCCCGTGAAGGCTGCGATCCCCCACGGCTCACCGCCGGCATGCTGCGTGTACCAGGCCTGGTGCGCACGATGGAAGGCCCCGAGCCCGAGGTGCGCCATTCGCACCGTACGCCGTGGAGCGTCACGCCCCACGGGTCTGGTCCAGCCACTCCGCATCGCCCAGCGACACGAACGCGCCGGTCTCCTCCTCGAACTGCATGTGACTCTCCTTCGAGCGAGCGCGCTGCGGGTGCGTCGCCAATGTAGGCACGGCGCTTCGACGTTCGCAATCGATTGCCAGAAATTGCCATGACGTGCCTCGCCACCACCCCTCGCGCCACGAAACCCTAGGCTGGACTGCGACCCCCGCATCGACCGCCCTTGAGGAGCACGTGTGACCGAGGCAGCTGCCACCACATCGTCCGACACCATTCCCACCGCGAACATCGGAGTCGTGGGACTCGCGGTGATGGGCTCGAACCTCGCCCGCAACCTCGCGAGCCGCGAGGGCAACACCGTGGCCGTCTACAACCGCAGCCACGACAAGACCGAGCAGTTGATCGCCGAGCATCCCGAAGCGAAATTCGTGCCGGCGTTCTCATATGAGGAGTTCGCCGCGTCGCTGCAGAAGCCGCGTGCCGCGATCATCATGGTCAAGGCGGGGGCGGGGACGGATGCCGTCATCAACGCGCTCGTCGACGCGTTCGAGCCCGGCGACATCATCGTCGACGGCGGGAACGCCCTGTTCACCGACACGATCCGCCGCGAGAAGGTCGTGCGCGAGACGGGCATCAACTTCGTCGGCGCCGGCATCTCGGGCGGTGAGGAGGGCGCCCTCCTCGGCCCCTCGATCATGCCGGGCGGCTCGGACGAGTCGTGGGTGACGCTCGGCCCCATCCTCACCTCGATCGCCGCCATCGCCGAGGGCGAGCCGTGCGTGACCCACATCGGCCACGACGGTGCCGGTCACTTCGTGAAGATGGTGCACAACGGCATCGAGTACGCCGACATGCAGTTGATCGCCGAGGCGTACGACCTGATCCGCCGCGGCACGGGCAAGAGTCCGGCCGAGATCGCCGACGTGTTCGCCGAGTGGAACAAGGGCGAGCTGGAGTCGTACCTCATCGAGATCACCGCCGAGGTGCTGCGCCAGTTGGATGCCGCGACCGGCACGCCGCTGGTGGACCTCATCGTCGATCAGGCCGGCGCCAAGGGCACCGGTGCGTGGACCGTGCAGACCGCGCTCAACCTGGGCGTGCCCGTCTCGGGGATCGCCGAGGCCGTGTTCGCCCGGTCGCTGTCGAGCCACCCCGAGCAGCGCTCGGTGGCCGGCGGGCTGCCCGGTCCCGAGGCCGACGCACAGGGTGGGTGGACCGTGGATGACCCCGACGCGTTCATCGAGAAGATCCGCCTCGCGCTGTACGCGTCGAAGATCGTCGCCTACTCGCAGGGGTTCGACGAGATCCGCGCCGGTGCGGCCGAATACGGCTGGAAGATCGATCTGGGCGCCGTCTCGAAGATCTGGCGCGGCGGCTGCATCATCCGCGCGCAGTTCCTCAATCGCATCGCAGACGCCTACGGCGAGACTCCCGACCTGCCCGTGCTGCTCACCGCGCCCTACTTCGTCGAGGCGCTCCAGCGCGCTCAGGACGCGTGGCGCGATGTGGTCGCCACGTCCGCCCGCGTCGGCATCCCGGCTCCTGCGTTCGCGTCATCGCTCGCGTACTACGACGGGTTGCGCGCCGACCGCCTGCCCGCGGCCCTCGTCCAGGGACAGCGCGACTTCTTCGGAGCGCACACCTACAAGCGCATCGACAAGCCAGGCACCTTCCACACGCTGTGGTCGAGCGATCGCACCGAGATCCAGGCCGAAGACACGCACTGATCCCCGCGCGCACGACCGTCCGGGGACACTCGTGCGTGCCGGCCGCGGCTAGGGTCGAAGCCATGGCAGCCAGGCGCATCCTCTACATCGGCGGCACCGGCGCGATCAGCACATCGTGCGTCGCACGGTCGCTCTCACGCGGGGACGAGGTGACCGTCTTCAACCGCGGCACCGGGCAGCGCCCGATCCCCGACGGCGCCGAGAGCGTGGTCGGCGACATCCGCGACGCGCAGTCCGTCCGGGATGCTCTGGGCGAACGCGAGTTCGACGCGGTCGCGCAGTTCACCGCCTTCACTCCGAAGCACGTCCTGGCCGACGTCGACCTGTTCGAAGGACGCGTCGGCCAGTACGTGTTCATCAGCTCGGCCTCCGCCTACCAGAAGCCGCCCCAACGGTTGCCGATCACCGAGTCCACGCCGCTCCGCAACCCCTTCTCGCAGTACGCGCGCGACAAGATCGCGTGCGAAGACCTGCTCGTGGGCGCGTACCGGGAGCGCGCACTGCCCATCACGATCGTGCGACCGTCGCACACGTACGATCACACGCTGTTCCCGACCAGAGGCGGGTGGACCGACATCGTGCGGCTGCGGGAAGGACGCCCCGTCGTGATCCACGGCGACGGGACGAGCCTGTGGACCCTCACGCACAGCGACGACTTCGCGGTGGGTTTCGCCGGGCTCCTGGCGAACCCGCTCGCGATCGGCGAGGCGTTCACGATCACGGGCGATCACGTGCCCACCTGGAATCAGATCTACGGCTGGGTCGCCGACGCCGCGGGCGTCGCCTCCCCCGCATTCGTGCACATCGCCTCCGAGACGATCGCCCGGCTCGACCCGGCGCAGAGTGCGAGCCTGATCGGCGACAAGGCGCATTCCGCCGTATTCGACAACTCCAAGATCAAGGCCCTCGTGCCCGAGTTCGGCACGACGATCACCTTCGACGAGGGCGCGCGGCGCCTGATCGAGTACTACGACGCTCGCCCCGACGCGCAGCGGTTCGATCCGGAGCGCGACGCGATCATCGATCGCCTCATCGCTGCCGCAGGGCCGGATGCTGCAGCCGCACGCTTCGCTGAGCTCGAACGCTAGAGCCAGCCCCGGCGTTTGAAGACCGAGTACAGGGTCAGGCTCGTCGCGAGCATGAGGGCGAGCGCCATGGGATAGCCGAACTCCCAGTGCAGCTCGGGCATGTTCTCGAAGTTCATGCCGTAGATCGTGCCGACCAGGGTCGGGGCGAACAGGATTGCGGCCCACCCGGAGACCTTCTTGACCTGATCGTTCTGCTCGAGGCCGAACTCCGTCATCCGCCGCATCTCCTCGTTCTGCGTCTGGGCGACGAGGGTCGAGTGCACCAGGAGCGCGTTCTCGAGGATCGCGCGGAACGCCACGGCCCGCTGCACGGCGAGTTCGGCGTGATCGAGCACGTCGCGAAGACCGCGGCGTAATTCCAGCTCGATCTTGTGCTCGCCATCGCCGCGCAGCGTCTGGATGATCGGCACGAGAGGCCCCACCGCCCGCTGGAACTCGATGACCTCGCGCGAGAGACCGAAGATGCGGCGAGACACGTCAGGGTCGCGATTGAAGAGCTGGTCCTCGATCTCGTCGATGTCGTTCTCGAGCCCGGCGATGACCGGCGCGTAGCCGTCGACCACCTCGTCGAGGATCGCGTACAGGATCGCCTGGGGCCCCAGACGCAGGAGGTCCGGCGACGACTCCATGCGCCTTCGGACCTTGCCCAGATCGGGCGACTCCGCATGGCGGATCGTCACGACGAAATCGGGTCCGACGAAGACATGCACCTCGCCGAACTCGACCTCCTCGACGTCGTCGATGTAGCGCGCCGGGCGCAGCACGACGAAGAGCGTGTCGCCGTAGCGTTCGAGCTTCGCGCGCTGGTGCCCGAGGAGGGTGTCCTCCACCGCGAGGGGATGCAGGGTGAACTCGGTGGCGATCTCGCGCACCTCGCTCTCCGACGGCCGGTACATACCGATCCAGCCGAGCCCGTCGCGCTCGTGCATGGCCTCGAACGTCGCGGTGAGACTCACCGGATCAGGAGTGCGATGTCCGTCCGCGTACACCGCGAGATCGACCAGAGGCATGAGCGACCGCCTTTCAATGGATGCCGCGGAAGCTCGCATCCGCGCTTACTCTAGGTGACGCGGATGGCGTGGCCGCACACCACTCGCTGCCGGGGCGTGTCCTCAGCTATCCAGCTCGCTGACGACCCCCTGCTTCAAGCGCAGCCGCCGGTGGGCCATGCGGGCGACATGGCTGTCGTGGGTGACCACGATGAGAGTGAGCCCCGTCGCGTTCAGTGCCGCGAGCACCGCCATGATCTCGTCGCGCGTGTGCTCGTCGAGGTTGCCGGTGGGCTCGTCGGCCAGGAGCACACGGGGCTTCTTCACGATCGCACGGGCGATCGCGACGCGCTGCTGCTGTCCGCCGGACAGCTCGGTCGGCCGGTGGTCGTGCCGGTCGGCGAGCTGAACCTGCTCCAGAGCCTCTGTGGCCCGCGCACGGCGGTCGGCCGCCGTGAACCCCAGCGGCTCGAGCGCCATCTCGACGTTCTCCAGTGCGGTGAGGGTCGGGATGAGGTTGAACCCCTGGAACACGAATCCGATCTCTTTGGCCCGAAGCCTGCCGAGGTCGCGTGCCGAGGCGTTCGAGAGCTCGGTGGTGCCGAGCGAGATCGTTCCCTCCGTCGGCTTGTCCAGCGCGCCGAGCAGCTGCAGCAGCGTGGACTTGCCGCCTCCGGTCGGGCCCTGGATGGCGACGAAGTCGCCCTCGCGCAGTTCCAGGTCGATCCCGGCGAGCGCATTCACCGTCCGCCCCTTCTGCGTGTAGCGCTTCGTGACACCGGAGAGCCGGTAGATGGGGCCGGCCGTATCCGCGCCGGACGGCGGGGTCGCAGCATCCGTGATGGTGTTCATGTCGTCTCCAGTCGTCTATTTCGGATGCTCGGGTCAGCTGACCGAGCGGAGTGCTTCTGCGGGGCGCAGCCGGGCGGCGCGCCAGCCGCCGAAGGCTCCGGCCACGAGGCCGCCGAGGATCGCCAGACCGATGGCCGCCGCGATCACCCACACGCTGATCGGGGCATGCAGCACGACGTCCGATGCCGTCTGGGCGAAACCTCCGGGACCGCCGCCGCCGAAGCCGCCCGCACCACCGGCGCGTCCCGCGCCCCGGCCGGTGGTCGCGGCGGTGGTCGTAGCTGAGATCGTGGGTGAGCTGATGTTGATGATCCAGATGCCGATCAGGCCGATCACCAGTCCCACCGCTCCTCCGATGACGCCCTGCACCATCGACTCGCCCGCCACCTGGCCGACCACGCGGCCGTCGGACCAGCCGATCGCCTTGAGCGTGCCGAACTCACGAGTGCGTCGCGAGACGCCCGAGATCGTGAAGAGCACCGCGAGCAGTACGGCCACGGCCAGCACGATGATCGAGAGCCACGTGCCGAGGTTCGTGATCAGCGTCGATGCGCTCGAGAGCGAACCCGAGACGCTCGCCGCCAGCTCGGACTCGGAGCTCACAGTCGCGTCGGGCAGGGCGGTCTGCAGAGCGGACTGCACGCTGTCGATCGCGCTCGACGACGACGCCTGCACGTATACGGTCGAGACCACGTCTCCCGCGCCCGAGAGGGTCTGGGCCACATCCAGCGGAAGGTAGACGTTGGCCGCGCTGTCGGCGCTCGTGGACGACGCGACGATCCCGACGATCTGCATCGTCGTCCCGCCGACGTCGATCGTGCCGCCCACCGCCAGGCTGTTGGTCGACGCGTACGTGGCGTCGAGCACCGCGACGTTCTGTCCGTCGTCGTCGGCCGTGAGCGCCCGACCCTCGGACAGCGTCACCGAGGCCAGCGGCCCGATCGCACTGTCGCTGGGGTCGATGCCCAGGACGGTGAACGAATTGAGGTCGAAGCTGCTGCCTCCTGCACCGCCCGGTCCGCCCTGGCGCGGCGTGCCGGCATCCGTGCCGCCCTGCGACCGCGTGGGCACCTGGCCGGAGAAGGTCACGTTCGTGAGGCTGAGGGCTCCGGATGCCGCGCCCACCCCGTCGATCGCGGTGACCGTGTCGACGGTGCTGGTGGGGAGCGTCCCGCGCATGCGTTCGACCCGCAGCCGCGACTGGCTCAGCGTCGTCGTGCCGTCGGCGCTCTGGCCTTCGCCGTCGCGGAAGTCGAACTGCGCGCCGCCGGCCTGCCCAGGGGTGGCCGCCGCGCCGGTCACGGTGAGGTCGGTTCCTACTCCGTACACCGATTCGAGTGCCTGCGCCTGCGCGTCGCGCACGCCGGCGGCAAGCGAATTGACGATGATGACCAGCGCGATCGCGATCGCCAGCCCGACGGCGACGATCGCCGTCTGGCGCTTCCGACCGGCGAGCTCCCGCCAGAGGTATGTCCAGTACATGTGTCCCCTTTCGGCGGCGGAGAGCCGACCTTCGTGGACACGCTAGAGACGGGTTCCGTGCGACGGTCCTGAGCGGCTTATGCGATGCTTATGGACCGAGGCGACGGACTCACAGCCGACGCATAGGCTCTCCCATAGGCGCCGCATAGGTGCGGGGGCACAATTGAGCCATGACCGCGCCCGCCACCGCCTCAGCCCTTCAGCGTCCCGACGGATCGCCTCTGCGGGTGCTCGTCGTCGACGACGAGCAGATGCTGACCGATCTACTGTCGATGGCGCTGCGCATGGAGGGGTGGGAGGTGCGCGCCGCCGCGTCGGGCTTTCAAGCCCTGCAGGCCGCCCGCGACTTCGATCCCGACGCGATGGTGCTCGACATCATGATGCCCGACCTCGACGGCATGGCGGTCCTGCAGCGGCTCCGCCAGTCTGGCAACGACGTGCCCGTGCTGTTCCTGACGGCGAAGGATTCCGTGAGCGACCGTGTCGCCGGGCTCACCGCTGGCGGCGACGACTACGTCACCAAGCCCTTCAGCCTCGAAGAGGTCGTCGCCCGCCTGCGCGGACTCATGCGCCGCGCCGGCACGGCTCTCGCGAGTGACGCCGAGCCCATCCTGCGCGTCGGCGATCTGTCGCTGAACGAGGACAGCCACGAGGTCATCCGGAGCGGCACCGAGCTGGAGCTCACCGCGACCGAATTCGAGCTGCTGCGCTACCTCATGCGCAATCAGCGCAGGGTCGTCTCGAAGGCTCAGATCCTCGATCGGGTCTGGAACTACGACTTCGGCGGCCGTTCGAGCGTCGTCGAGCTGTACATCTCGTACCTGCGCAAGAAGATCGATCAGGGCAACGAGCCGCTCATTCACACGGTGCGCGGCGTCGGCTACATGATCAAGGCGCCCCAGTGAGAGTGGCACCGTGAGGGTGACATCGTGAGGGTGACACAGTGATCGCAGCCTCCACATCGGAGGAAGCACCACGACGCGGGCGAAGGGTTTGGAGTCTGCAGGCGCGCCTCATGCTGGCCGTCATCGGCGTCGTCTCGCTCATCCTCGTGATCGTCGCGCTCGCCACGAGCGCGATCCTCGGCAACGTCCTCCAAGAGAACCTCGACGCCAAGCTGCAGACGACGACGTACCAGCAGGTGTGGCAGTCTCTCGCGCGACCGCAATTCCCGGCATCCGTCGACAGCACGGCCCACAGCGTGCTCGATGAGGGCCGCCAGTCGCCGGGCGTGATGCTCATCGTGCAGTCGCCCGTGGGTGTGCTCGATGGCGCCGTGGTCGAAAACGACGGCACCGTAGCGGCGCTGACGGATGACCAGGTGCAGCAGGCCATCGACGGAGCGGGCGGCGCCATTCTGGCGACGGCGTCCGTCGATGACCACGGGTCATACCGACTGCTGCCCTTCCGCGCCGGTGATTACATCGGCATAGTGGGCCTCCCGCTCACCGAGGTCAACACGACGATCGCGCAGATCCTCTCCACCGTGCTCGCTGTCACCGCGGGCGGCCTCATCGTCCTCGCCCTCGTGATCGCTCTCGTGATCCGCGTGGGCCTGCGGCCACTGCGGGCGGTCGCCGACACCGCGACCCGCGTGGCATCCGTTCCGATGTCGCAGGGAGCCGTGTCGATCGCCGAGCGCGTCCCCGACGAGCAGGCCGACGATCGTACCGAGATCGGACGCGTCGGAGCCGCTCTGAACACACTGCTGGACCACGTCGACGCCTCGCTGGACGAGCGCCAGCTCAACGAGGAGCGGATGCGGCGATTCGTCGCCGACGCGAGTCACGAGCTGCGCACGCCACTCGCCTCGATCCGGGGGTATTCCGAGCTGTCGCTCCGGGATCCCACGCTCAGCGAGACCAGCGAATCGGCATTGGAGCGCATCCAGGCGCAGTCGATCCGCATGACCAGCCTGGTCGAGGACCTGCTTCTGCTGGCCCGGCTCGACGAGGGCCAGGAGCTCGTCTACGGCTCGGTCGACCTCACCAGGCTCGCGATCGAGGCCGTGGACGACGCACGCCCCGCCGGCCTCGACCACAACTGGGTCATCGACGTCGGCGATCAGCCGATCGTGATAGCCGGCGACACAGCGCGGCTGCACCAGGTCGCGGTCAATCTCCTCGCCAACGCCCGCACCCACACCCCGCCAGGCACCACCGTCACGGTGACGCTCGAGCGCGAGGGCACTCACGCCGCCCTGCGCGTGCACGACGACGGCCCCGGCGTCGACCCCGATGTCGCCCCCGAACTGTTCGAGCGGTTCTCGCGCGCCGACCGCTCTCGGGCGCGCAAGACCGGCGGGACGGGCCTGGGACTCTCGATCGCCCGCGCGATCGTCGAGGCCCACCACGGCACCCTCTCGGTGCAGAGCGCGCCGGGTGATACGACGTTCACCGTCACCCTGCCTGCTCGGCCGGCCGACCCGTCCGCTCCTGTCGCTGATGAGCCGACCGTCGACCCCGCCGATGCCGAGGCGGCAGACTGACCGGGCGCGAGCAACCACATCCGCGTCGAGACAACACGCGACGCGCGGTGTCTCGACGGCGATCCGGTTTCTCGTCATCCCTCGCGGATGATCCGCACCGCGAACCGCGCGCCTGCACCGGCTGACGCAGGGGCACTCCGCACCGAGGGTCTGGTGCCGTTCTTCACGCACTGACTTCCGCGGCGGATTCTGCGTCGGCGACCTCGCGCCGGCTCAGGATCGCCGCGGTCAGGAAGCAGGCCGCGCCGGTGAATGTACCGAAGTTGGCCCAGAACAGGCTCACCGGGTCGCCGGTGAGGGGCATCACGTAGGCGCCGACGGCGGAGACCGCGAACAGGATGCAGCCGGCGAGCCCGATCCAGCTGCACCGCCAGGTGCGCGCGTGCGGATCCCACAGGCGGTCGCGCTCGGTCGTCGCGACCACCGCGAACACCCCCGAGACCAGGAACGCGATCGAGCCGAACGCATCGGGTCGCCAGCCGCTCGGGGCATCCGGGTCGGCGTTCAGTGCGGTCACGAGGACCGCGGCGGTGCTGACGTTGAAGAAGAGCGTCCCGAGCGACTGCACGGCCGCAGACCACCAGTCGAGGCGATCGGGGGTGTTCGTGTCGCGTCGTGGCACGCGGCGACCGCTCAGGGCGAGCTGGATGGCACCGCCGAGGGTGAAGAAGATCGAGCCGATGAAGAAGGTGAGCGAATCGATGACCGGCCCTACCGCGGTCGCGTACAACGGCACCGCGCCGAGCATGAACAGCAGCGAGCCGACCCCGAACGCCGAGGCCTCGCGCCGCAGGCGAAGGCGCCGGTCGGCCATCAGTACCCGCTGAACGCGTCGGTGGTCATCGAGCGTGCCCGCTCGAGGGCGGGCGCCAGATCCGCGATGAGTCCGGGCGGCCCGGAGATGTATGCGTGCCGCGCCGAGATGTCGGGGACGACCTTGAGCAGTCCGTCGGCATTCAGGCGCACGCCCTGTGCCCAGACCCAATGCCGGGGCAGGTCTGCCGGGCGATCGCGGGTGAATACGACGACTGGGATGCCGGAGGCCTCCAGCTCCTCGCGGAATGCCAGTTCGGCGGCCGAGGTCGCGACGTAGACGAGCACGATGTCGCGGTCCTCTTGGGCGAGCCTGATGTGGTTCAGCTGCGATACGAACGGCGTGATCCCGATGCCGGCGGCGACCATGAGGAGCGCATGCGCCGACCGCTTGGGCAGCACGAAGTCGCCCCAGATGCCGGTCACGGCCAGCTGGCCGCCGTCGGGCACCTCGGCGAGCGCCCTCTTGTAGCTGCTCTGCGTTTTGGAGGCGGGGGCGCTCTCACGAAACGCGATCCGGAGCATCGGCAGGTCTTCCGGGGCGGACGCGATGCTGAATTCGCGGCGAGTGCCGCGGGCGTCGGGATGCGGGTGGGGCACCTCGAGCTCGAGATACTGACCCGCCACGAAGCGCAGCGGCCGACGCGCGCGGAACGTCAGCTCCTGCACCGTGTCGGTGCGCATCGCGCGCCGGACCAGGACCAGCTCGACCGCGGTGCGCAGGGCGAACGCGAACGCGATGGCGTTGCCGATGAGGAGGGCCCGCTCCTGTCCGAGGCTGATGACGCCCAGATCGATCGGCCAGCCTGCGAGGGCTCCGACCACCACCGCGACTGTGAACTGCTGCCAGCGCCGCGGCGGGAGTGTGAGCGGCTCGGACAGCATGAACGCTCCGAGGAACAGGAACGGCGACGACCAGAGCACCTGCCAGAACAGTGTGAGACCGTCGATGTCCACGCCGGCCGCCTGATATTGGGCGGAGGCGCGCACCAGCGCCACGGCGACCGCGACGACGAGGAAGACGAGGATCACGCGCACCTTCCCGGTGCGCCACAGTACGGCCAGCCCCGCCACGATCACGGGGGCGGCCATCGCGGGCGTTCCCACCCACCACCCCGGGGTGCCGAGCGCGGGCACCCAGATCGCGACGACGGCGAGCACCGCGGCACCCACGGCGGCGGGATTGAAGATGTGCCGCCCCTGCCACGCGAGCACGTACTTCGACAGCGAGGCGACAGCCGCGGCCAGCGCGATCCCGAGCAGCGCGAGCGGCTCGAGCGACGGACGCAGCACGAACAGCAGGATCAAGGCGGTGATCAGCGACGACTCGAGGCGCCAGGGCAGCTTGAGCACGCGCTGGGCACCAGCATCCACCCCCACGCACACCACCGAGAGCACGACGAGCGTGACGACCAGCTCGCGCGGTTCGGGCGAGACCAGCGCGAAGAACGAGAGCACGAAGGCCACGATCGCCAGCGCCGCGAGCGCGAGGTAGACCAGGCGGTACATCGAGACGCGTCCGAGCACCGCGAAGACGCGGTTCCAGAGCGAGGTGAGGGATCCGATCACACGAACAACTCTGCCTTACTCCCGCGCGACCACTCCACGCGCCCGTCCGTCGTCATGCGCACCCACTCGACGCCCCACTCTGCGGCGAGCGCCTCGCCGCCGTCGAAGAACAGAGCGGTCGCGATCGCGTCGGCGCGCATCGCGGTCCCCGCCACCGCCCAGGTCGCGGCGACGGTGTGCACGGGCGCGCCGGTGCGGGCGTCGAGCACGTGGTGCAGGCCATCGCCCCAGGCGCGCCGGTTGACCGCCGAGGCGCAGAGCGCGGCATCCGTCACTTCCCACACCCCGATCGCACGCTTCGGATCGTAGGGATGCTCGAGCCCGACGCGCACGCCCGCTCCGCGCACCGCCAGGTCGCCGCTGGCGTCTACCACGATGTCGTCGTCGACGAACGAGCGGACGATCTCGGCGACGCGGTCGACCAGCCTGCCCTTGCCGAGCGCACCGACGTCTATCGTCGCGGGCTGATCGAGCGTGAGCACGCCGTCCGTCCAGGTGAGGCGGTCACGCCAGTCGGCCGGGGTGGCGAGCGGGCCGCGGTCGATGAACGAGTACGCCGCGTCGTAGCCGCGGCTCTCGAGGGCCGCGCCGATCAGCGGATTGACCGCACCGGCGGTCGCATCCGCGAGCGCCCCGTAGGCCTCGAGCATGTCGACCGCGTCGACGGGAGCGGGCACTGTGCCGGCATCCCGAGCGAGCTGCGACACGAGCGAATCGGGCCGGAAGCGCGACCAGGCTGCATCGAATGCGGCGATCGACGCCCCTATCGCGTTGCGCGCGTCGCTCCCCAGGAGGGTCGAGGTCTCGATCTCCCACCCGGTGCCGATCGCCTCGAACCGCCAGCTCGCGCGAGGCGGCGCAGAAGCCATGGCCATCACGCCGCCGCTTCGGCCTTGATCTGCTCGATCGCCTGGTTGAATCCGCCGCTGGTCAGCGACGAGCCCGCCACGCGGCTGACCGAGATCTCGTCGATGTCCTTGCCGACGACGGCCTCCGAGACCCCGCCGATGAACTGCGACTGGTACTGCTTCGAATCCGCCTTCTGAGGTTCGCCCACGATCTCCACGGCCGTGATGACGTCGTCGGCGAGGGTGACGGTCACGGTGATCGACTCGACGGACTCGGGCGTCACGTACGACCCCTCCGCCGTGTAGCTGCCGTCCTTGTACGTCGAGGAGCTCGCGGCGGGGGCCTCGGTGGCGGCATCGGACGCGGCGCCGGACGCCGCGGCCGACGACTCCGCGGAGGTCGTTGGGGGTGCCGCCGCGCTGGTCGCGGCTCCTCCGGTGGTGGTGGGGGTCGCCGCGCAGCCGGCCAGCGCCAGCATTCCTGCGACTCCTGCGATTGCTGCCCCGGTGCGGACGGGGCGGGGTACTGCGGTGGTGCGGAGCATGATGGTCCTCCTTGTGCGGTGCCCGGATGTCGTGTGGGACGTATGCCCACGCTAACGACACGGATTCGGAGGGCGACCGGTTCAGGCTATGAGGTCGCTATGACCGCAGGAGGGGAGAAGGGGCTAGGCGGCGCCGTCGAACATGCTCGTGACGGAGCCGTCCTCGAAGACCTCATGGATCGCGCGGGCAAGGAGAGGCGCGATCGGCAGGATCGTGAGCGAGCCGAACCGCTTCTCTTCGGGGATGGGGACGGTGTCGGTGACCACGACCTCGTCGATCGCCGGCGACTGGAGCCGGGCTACCGCCGGGTCGCTGAGGATGGCGTGCGTCGCGGCGACGATCACGCGCTCGGCGCCGTTCTTCTTGAGCGCCTCGGCAGCCTTCACGATCGTGCCGCCGGTGTCGATCATGTCGTCGACGAGGAGGCACACGCGGCCGTCGACGTGGCCGACGATCTCGTTCACGGTGACCTGATTGGCCACGTTCGGGTCGCGACGCTTGTGGATGATCGCCAACGGCGCACCCAGGCTGTCGGACCACTGGTCGGCCACCCGCACGCGCCCGGTATCCGGCGAGACGACGGTGAGCCTGTCACGATCGGCGGGCGACAGGGTGCGCCGGAAGTACTCCAGCAGCACCGGCTTGGCGAACAGGTGGTCGACGGGCCCGTCGAAGAAGCCCTGGATCTGCGCGGCGTGCAGGTCGACGCTCATGACGCGGTCGGCGCCGGCGGTCTTGAGCAGATCGGCGACGAGTCGGGCGCTGATGGGCTCACGGCCGCGGCTCTTCTTGTCTTGGCGGGAGTACGGGTAGTACGGCGCGACGACCGTGATGCGCTTGGCCGACGCGCGCTTGGCGGCGTCGAGCATGATCAGGGTCTCCATGAGCCACTCGTTCACGGGCGGCCCGAAGCTCTGGATCAGGAAGAAGTCGCAGCCGCGGATCGAGACCTCGAACCGGGTCAGGATCTCGCCCGACGCGAACGTGCGGTACTCGGTCGGCACGAGCTGGGTGCCGAGCGATGCGGCGACATCGGCCGAGAGCGTGGGATGTGATCGGCCCGATGCGACCACGAGTCGCTTCTTGGTCTTGGCTACGAGCCCCGGGGCGACGTCGTGCTCGCGGTCGAGTTCAACCGTCTTCCTCTTGCGCGCCATCGTCTGCCTTCTGTGCCGACTGAGACTTCGTCGCGGCTGCTGCCGCATCGGTGCCCGGTCTGTTCGCCTGTACCCACCCCTCGACGTTGCGCTGAGGGGCCACGCTCAGGGCCAGGGCGCCGGCAGGCACATCCTTGCGGATCACTGCACCGGCCCCGGTCTTCGCGCCTTCTCCGATCCTAACGGGCGCCACGAAGACGTTGTGCGAGCCCGAGTGCACGTGGTCGCCGATCTCGGTGCGGTGCTTGGCGAGGTCGTCGTAGTTCGCGGTGATGGCGCCGGCTCCGAGGTTGACCCCGACACCGATCGTCGTGTCGCCGATGTACGACAGGTGCGGGACCTTGCTGCCGTCGCCGATCGTGGAGTTCTTAGTCTCCACGAACGTGCCGATCTTGCCCTTTGCCCCGAGGTACGTCCCGGGTCGCAGGTAGGCGAACGGGCCCACCGTGGCGGATGCGCCGATCACGGCGAGCGTCGCGTCCGTGCGCGTGACGATCGCGTCCTCGCCGACCTCGCAGTCGACCAGGCTCGTGTCGGGGCCGATCATGGCGCCCTCGGCGACGCTCGTGGAACGCAGGATGTGCGTGTTGGGGAGCACCGTCACATCGGGCGCGAGCGAGGCGGTCACATCGATCCACGTGGTCGCCGGGTCGAGGATCGTCGCGCCCTCCCGCTGCCACCGGCGCACGGTGCGCGCGTTCAGCAGCCGCGCCGCCTCGGCCAGCTGCACCCGGTCGTTCACACCGAGGGCGGATGCGGCATCCCCCGCAGCGGTTGCGGTGACCCCCAGTCGCGAGTCGCGGAGCAGCCCGACGACGTCGGTGAGGTACTTCTCGCCCTGGGCGTTCGCGGTGCCCACCAGCGCCAGGTGGGTGCGGAGCGTTGCGGAGCGGAACACGTACACGCCCGCGTTGATCTCGGTGCCGGCCGCCTCGGCATCGGTCGCATCCTTCTGCTCGACGATCCGGTGCACCTCCCCCGCGGCGTCGCGGATCACGCGGCCGTACCCGGTCGCGTCGTCCAGGTGCGCGCTGAGCAGCGTGACCGCGGCGGCGCTCTCCCGGTGCGCGCGGACGAGGCCGGCGAGCGTGTCGGCATCCAGGAGCGGTACGTCACCGCTCAGGACCAGCACATCGCCGTCGAAGTCGGGCAGGGCCGCGAGAGCGACCTCCACGGCACGACCGGTGCCAGGCACCTCGTCCTGGTCGACCACCTGCGCCTCGGGCGCGACGTCGCTCACGGCGCCGGCGACGAGGTCGCGCTCGTGCCGGACGACCACGACGACGCGCGCCGGCGCGAGAATGCGGGAGGTCTCGAGCACGTGACCGAGCAGCGACCGGCCCCCGATCCGGTGCAGCACCTTGGGCGTCCGGGATCTCATGCGCGTGCCCTCGCCCGCGGCCAGGACGATCACCGCCAGGCCCGCATCGGTGGGGGTTCTCACGTCGTGTTCGGTGTTGTCTGGCATGCTCCGCCGCCAGGATTCGAACCTGGACTTAACAGCTCCAAAGGCTGTCGTGCTGCCGTTACACCACGGCGGATCGCGCCATCGGCGCGTCCACAAGTCTGCCAGACCTCTCCGGGAGCGCCGGCGGCGACGCCCCCGCCCGTCGACGCGGCGGCGCGCCGCCGCCGAGACATCATTTCGAGGCCGAGACATCACGCCGCGCGTGGTGTCTCGGCCTCGAAGTGATGTCTCGGGTCAGCGGGCATGGCAATGACGAAGGGCGGGATGCTGCCGGCGGTCGATAATGGACGGATGCCGCACGACACCGACGAAGTGGACCGCATCGTCGGCGCCTGGATTACTCAGCGCCCCGACCTGGACTTCTCGCCCCTCGAGGTGCTCTCCCGCGTCGACCGGCTCTCGCGCCACCTCGACCGAGCGCGCAAGGACGCGTTCCGCCGTAGCGACCTGGAGTCGTGGGAGTGGGACGTGCTGTCGGCGCTCCGCCGCGCGGGCGAGCCGTTCCAGCTCAGCCCGAAGCAGCTGCTGCAGCAGACCCTCGTCTCCAGCGGCACCATGACCAACCGGATCGACCGGCTCTACGAGCGCGGGCTCGTGCGGCGCGAAGCAGACCCCGACGACGGGCGCAGCATCCTGGTCACGCTCACGACCGACGGCAGGACACGGGTGGATGCGGCGATCACGCGCCTCGTCGATGCCGAGGCCGTGCTGCTCGGCGAGCTCTCGCGGTCAGACCGCGATCGGCTGGCCGGGCTGCTGCGCAAGCTCAGCATCGGGTTCGACCTGTAGCGCCACCGGTCGCTGAACTCGTCGAAGCGTCGACCCTTCGACGAGCTCAGGGACCGATCGGAGTCATACGAGCTCGGAGAGTTCGAGCCAGCGCTCCTCGAGCTGCGCGACCTCACCCTGCAGCTCGTGCAGCGTCGCCGACTGCGCCGCGATGCCGTCGTAGTCGGCCTGGTCGTGCTCGGCGATCGCGATATGAGCAAAGTTGATCAGGGCATCGAGCTTCGACAGGCGGCGCTCGATCGCCGACACCTCCTTCTGTGCGGCGCGCAGGTCTGCGCCCGCAAGACTCCGCGTGGCGACCGGCGCCTTGGCGCCGCCTGACGCGGAGGCCGCAGCATCCGCATTCTGCTGCTGCAGGTGCCGCAGGCGCAGATACTCGTCGACGCCGCCGGGGAGGTGGCGCAGGCGACCGTCGAGGATCGCGTACTGCTGATCGGTGACCCGCTCGATGAAGTAGCGGTCGTGCGAGACGACCAGCAGCGTGCCCGGCCACGAGTCGAGCAGGTCTTCGATCGCGGCGAGCATGTCGGTGTCGAGATCGTTGGTCGGCTCGTCGAGGATCAGCACGTTGGGCTGATCGAGAAGGACCAGCAGCAGCTGCAGCCGGCGTTTCTGTCCGCCCGAGAGGTCTTTGACCGGCGTCGACAGCTGAGCGCTCGTGAAGCCCATGCGCTCGAGGAGCTGCCCGGGCGTGAGCTCCTGCGCTTTTGACCCGGTGCCGAACGAATACGTCGTGCGGAGGCGCTCCAGCACGACGCGCACCGGGCTGTTCAGATGCTGCTCGAGTTCGTCGAGGCGCTGCGTGAGCGTGGCGACCTTCACCGTCGTGCCGCGCTTGACCCGGCCGCCGGTCGGCTGCACCGTCCCGGCGACGAGCCCGAGGAGGGTCGACTTTCCGGCGCCGTTGACCCCGAGGATGCCGGTGCGCTCGCCCGGCGCAATGCGCCACTCGATGTCGGTGAGCACGACGCGATCAGGCCCTGCGTCTGTCGCGGGATAGGTGACCGATGCGTCGAGCAGGTCGACGACGTCCTTGCCGAGGCGGGCGACCGCGAGCGAGCGCAGCGCGACGGGGTCGCGGATCTCGGGTACGTCGGCGATCAGCGCATTGGCGGCGTCGATGCGGAACTGCGGCTTCGCGGTGCGGGCGGGGGCGCCGCGGCGGAGCCACGCGAGCTCCTTGCGCGCGAGGTTCTGGCGCTTCGCCTCGGACGAGGCGGCCATCCGGTCGCGCTCGACCCGCTGGAGGATGTACGCCGCATATCCGCCGTCGAACGGCTCGACGACGCGGTCGTGCACCTCCCACGTCTTCGTGCTGACCTCATCCAGGAACCACCGGTCATGGGTCACGACGAGGAGTGCTCCGGATGCCGGAGCCCACCGCCGCTTGAGATGCTCCGCGAGCCACGCGATCGCCTCGACGTCGAGATGGTTGGTGGGCTCGTCGAGCATGAGGACATCGTCGTCGCCGACCAGGAGCCGCGCGAGCGCGACCCGGCGGCGCTGGCCACCCGAGAGGCCGGCGATCGGAGCATCCCATCCGATCTCACTGAGCAGCCCCGCGGTGACATCTCGGACGCGCGGGTCGCTCGCCCACACGTGCTCGGGCAGATCGCCGACCACGGCCGACGCGACGGTGTCGGCCTCATCGAGGGTGTCGCCCTGGTCGAGCACGCCCACGCGCACGCCGCGGCGCACGGTGACACGCCCCGAATCGGGCTCTAGCCGGCCGGCGAGCATCGCCAGGAGGCTCGACTTGCCGTCGCCGTTGCGTCCCACCACCCCGATGCGGTCACCCTCGTCGATGCCCAGAGACACCGAGTCGAAGATGATGCGGGTGGGGAATTCGAGTTGCAGGGCCTCGGCCCCGAGAAGATGCGCCATGTTGCTACCAGGCTAGGCGACCTGTGCCGAGAGGCCGCCCCGCGGATGCGGAGCGGCCTCTCGGGTGGGTCGGGTCGGATCAGTTGAGCCCGTTGTCCGCCAGCCACTGCTTGGCGATGTCGGCCGAGGACTTCTGGTCGACCGTGCTCGCGACGTTCAGCGCGACGAGCCCTTCCGGGGTCAGCTTGGCGCTGACCGCGTTGATCACGTCGGCCACCTGAGCGGCGACCGCCGAATTCACGACCGGGACGACGTTGGACGCGAGGAAGAGACCCTTGGGATCTTCGAGCACGACGAGGTCCTGGGTCTGGATCCGCGGGTCTGCGGTGTACACGTTTGCGATGTTGACGGTGCCTGCGACGAGGTCTTCGACGGTGGTGTCGCCGGTGGCCGAGAACCCGACGGTCACGCCGTAGGTGGACTGCAGACCGGTAGGCCCGTACGGGCGCTCGGCGAGCTCGGCGTTGCCGCCGAGGGTGAGGGGCACGTCGACCTTGGCAAGATCGGCGATCGTCTTCAGCTTGTACTTGTCGGCGAAGGCCTTCGTGACGGTGTACGAGTCCTGGTCGGTCGCGGTGGACTGATCCAGCACCTCGAGGCCGTCGGGCAGGGCGTCCGGCAGAGCCGCGTACACCTCCTCGGCGGTGCGCGCGGTGGTGTCTGCCTCGAAGTACTGCAGCAGGTTGCCGGAGTACTCGGGGAACAGGCCGACCGAGCCGTCTTTCAGGAGCGGGATGTACGCGTCGCGCTGACCGATGTTGAACTGACGCTCGACCGTGACACCGGCGCCCTCGAGCGCCTGCGCGTAGATCTCGGCGATGATCTCGTTCGAGTAGTAGGCCTGCGAGCCGACGACGACGGTGCCGCCGGCGGTCGCGCTGGCGCTGGAGCCGCTGTCGAGCGGGTTGCTCGATGAGCAGCCGGCGAGTGCGAGCGCGGCGATCGCCACTCCCGCGAGACCGGCGAGACCCTTTCGGGTGCGTGCTGTGAACATGGGTTTCCTCTTTCTTGGTGGTGTGCTGTGGGAAGGAAGGTTCAGGGGGTGACGTCGGCGCCGATGACGGCGGCCTCGGCCCGCCGGCGCGGGGACTTGCGTGAGGTGACTGCACCGGCGGCTCCGGCTGCCCGGATGCCGCGGGGCACGGCCGCGTGCTGCAGCAGCGCGAAGATCCCGTCGAGGATGAGGGCGAGCGCCGCGACCAGGATCGCACCCCCGATCACGACCTCGATTCGGCGGAGTTGAAGCCCGGAGATGATGTACTGCCCGAGCCCGCCGAGCCCGATGTAGGCGGCGATCGTGACCGTCGCGACCACCTGGAGGGTGGCGGCGCGGATGCCTCCCACGAGGAGCGCGAGACCGAGCGGCACCTCGATGCGCCACAGGATCTGCCATTCCGTCATGCCCATCGACCGGCCCGCGTCGACGACGCGGGGGTCGATCGCCTCGAAGCCGGTGTACGCGCCGGCCAGCAGTGAGGGGATCGCCAGGATCACGAACGTGATGACGGCGGCCTCGGGCTTGTGCAGAACCCCGAGCAGGAGGGTGAGGAGGATGAGGAGCCCGAAGGAGGGAATGGCGCGCGCAGCCCCCGACACTCCGATCGCGAATTCGCGGCCCTTGCCGGTGTGGCCGATGTACCAGCCGATCGGGATCGCGATGGCCGCGGCGACCAGCACCGAGACGGCGGTATAGATGAGCTGCTGCGCGATCGCGACGCCGATCGGATCCATGAGGCCGGTGTTGCCCGAGAAGATCCACGCGATCGCTTCGGCGAAGAGATTCATGCGCCGGCTCCCGCCGGGATCGCCGCGCTGCGTCGGGTCTTGGGGGTCGGCACCCGCCGCGTCCAGGGCAGCAGCAGTCGGCCGGCGACGACGAGAATCAGGTCGACGACGAGGGCCAGCAGCACGACGGCGACCACACCTGCGAGCACCTCGGGGATGATGCGGCGCTGCAAGCCGTTGGTGAAGAGATAGCCGAGATTGATGACGCCGACCAGGATGCCGACGGTCGCGAGCGAGATCGTGCTCGCCGCGGTGACGCGCAGGCCCGCGAGGATCACGGGACCGGCGAGCGGGAAATCCACCGCCCAGAAGCGCCGGAAAGATCCGAACCCGATCGCGGTCGAGGCCTGGCGAACGTCGGGATCGACCGAATCGAGCCCGTCTGCCACGGAGCGCACGAGGATCGCGACGGCGTAGATCGTGAGCGCGACGATGAGGTTCGTCTCGCTGACGAAGCTGTAGCCGATCAGCGAGGGCAGCAGGATGAGGAGCGCGATCGAGGGGATCGTGTACAGCAGGCCCGTGATCGTGATGACACTGCTGCGCACCAATTGGTAGCGCCACGCGACCCATCCGAGCGGAACGGAAAGGATGAAGCCGATCACGAGGGCGATGACACTCTGCCGCAGGTGGATGAGCGTCAGATCCCCGATGAGACCGATATTCTCGACGACCCAGTTCACGGTGCCGCGCTCTCCGGGATCGGGTCGTCCACGAGCGCACCCTGCGTGCGGCCGTCGCCGTCGACGACCACGGTGCCCTGCGCGGTCTTCTTCAGATGCAGCGCGCGCTTTCCCTTGTCGACGCCGATGAAGCTCGCCACGAAGTCACTGGCGGGGTTCTCGAGGATCTCGCTCGGGCTGCCGACCTGCGCGATCTTCGCGCCTTTCTCCAGGATGACGACCTGGTCGCCCAGGAGGAAAGCCTCGTCGATGTCGTGCGTGACGAACACGATCGTCTTGCCGATGTCGTCCTGCAGGCGGATGAGCTCCTGTTGGAGCTCGGTGCGCACGATCGGGTCGACGGCACCGAACGGCTCGTCCATGAGCAGGATGTTGGGATCGGCGGCCAGCCCGCGGGCCACACCTACGCGTTGCTGCTGTCCGCCGGACAACTGACTGGGGTAGCGATCGGCCATCGCCTCATCCAGCCCCACGGTGCGCATGAGCTCGAACGCCCGCGCCC
Organism: uncultured Microbacterium sp.; assembly: GCF_964244775.1. NCBI lineage: Bacteria > Bacillati > Actinomycetota > Actinomycetes > Micrococcales > Microbacteriaceae > Microbacterium > uncultured Microbacterium sp. The sequence continues at coordinate 119,340 of NZ_CAXTJR010000001.1, read as the reverse complement.
TCGCACGTTTACGGCCCTCGCCCTGAAGCACCGGCACCGTCGCGATGTTGTCGGCGACCGTGAAATGCGGCAGCAGACCGGAGTTCTGCATCACGTAGCCGATGCGGCGGCGCAGCTTCACCGCTTCCTCATCCAGGATGCTGTCGCCATCGATCGCGATCGTGCCGGCGGAAGCCTCGACCATGCGATTGATCATGCGGAGCAGCGTCGTCTTGCCGCAGCCCGACGAGCCCACGAACACCGTCGTCTTGCGCGACGGGATGACGAGGCTGAAGTCGTCGACGGCACGCGTGCCGTCGGGGAACTCCTTGGTCACATGGGTGAACTCGATCACGGCGTCTCCTTCGTCGGTGCTGAATCGTCGGGTGCAAAACGCGACTCAGCGGGCGGAGTGCGGACGTGCGGGCCAAGTCGTCGGTCAGTCGACGACCTGGACCTCTTTCCAGAAAGCGACGTAGCCCGAGAAGTCCTTGCCGACCTTCTCGATCGCGGTCGGGTACGGCGTCGGGTACGACCAGGCGCGATCGGGCAGCGAAGCTCCGCCCGCCTCGACCGTGTAGTACTGCGCGGCACCCTTCCAGGGGCACGTGTACGGCGTGGCGCTGTCGACCAGCACCCCGGCCGTCACGCTCGACGGCGGGAAGTACCAGTTGCCCTCGATCTGGACCAGATCGTCTTTATCGGCTTCGGCGATGACCGAGCCTTCCAGTACTGCCTTCATGTCGTCCTCCCGATCGCGGCGTCGTGGACCGCACGGATGCGCACGGGTGCCGACGGGCTGTTTCCACGCTACATGAGGCCGCGGACACCAGCCTCGGAGCGAGGCACTATTGTCCGTTCGCCGTAACCGGGTGTAATGAGCGGCTCAGATGACGTGCGCGCCGCGCACCGGTCCGTGCACGTGCAGCGCGGTCCGTCCGGACGCGGTCAGAGTGACCTGCAGCTCGAGCGCCTCTTCCGGGCCGGCCGTGAGAAACGCCGTCGTGGGGCCCGAACCCGACACGATCCCGGCGAGCGCCCCGGCCGACTCTCCGAGCTCGAGGGTCGCGCGCAGGTCGGGCCGCAGCGAGAGGGCGGCGGCTTGGAGGTCGTTGCGCACGCGGTGCGCGAGCGCCGTCGCGTCGCCGGCGCGCAGGGCGTGCAGTACGCCGGCTTCCACCTCGGGGGTGCGAGCGGGGGCGATGTCGAAGGCGTGATCCTGCCGGAGAGCATCCAGCCGCCCGTAGACGTCGGGGGTCGACAGCCCTCCGTTGGCCGTCACGATCACCCAGTCGAACCGGCCCTTGGCCAGGGCGGGGCTGAGCTGATCGCCGCGGCCCGTGCCGATCGCGGTGCCGCCCATGAGCGCGAACGGCACGTCGGCGCCAAGCCGCGAAGCTAGCCGCTGCAGCTGGACGGTGCCGAGCTCGGCCCCCCACAGCGCGTCGCACGCGACCAGGGCGGCCGCAGCATCCGCCGACCCTCCGCCCATCCCGCCCGCGACGGGCACGTGCTTGACGATCTCGAGGTGCACTCCCCCGGTGTGGCCGATCTGCGCGGCGACCAGGCGGGCTGCGCGCAGGGCCAGGTTGCGATCGTCTTCCGGCACGGCGTCGAGGTCGACCGACCCCGTGACCGACACCGAGAAGTCGCGCGCGGGCTCGGCCCAGAGATCTTCGTACAGCGACACCGCCTGGTAGGCGGATGCGACGTCGTGATACCCGTCGTCCTGCACGTCGCCGACCTCGAAGAAGACGTTGAGCTTCCCGGGCGCGCGGACGCGCACGCGCTGCTCGGGCTGCGACGTCACTGGGATGCCGACTCCGCCCAGAGGTCGACGTCGACTCCGTCCGACAGCGCGTCGATCTGCTCGATCTCCGCGGTGTCGAAGGCGGGGCCTGCGAGCGCGGCAATGTTCTCGTCGAGCTGCTCGGGGCGGGATGCTCCGATCAGCGCCGACGTGACGACCGGGTCGCGCAGCACCCACTGGATCGCCATCTGCGCGAGCGTCTGGCCGCGCTCCTTCGCGATCACATCCAGCCCGCGCAGCTTCGCGAGCCCCTTGTCGGACAGCGGGGATGCCGGCAGTGAGCCGCGCTGCTGGGAGCGGTCGGCGTGGCCGCCGCCGAGATACTTGTCGGTCAGCAGACCCTGTGCGAGCGGCGTGAAGGCGATCGCGCCCATGCCCTCCTGTGCGAGCACACCGGTCAGGCCGTCCTCGACCCATCGGTTGAGGATCGAGTAAGCGGGCTGGTGGATGACGAGCGGCGTCCCGAGGCTGTGCGCCGCGGCCGCGGCCGCGGCGGTGCGCTCTGCGCTGTACGACGAGATGCCGACGTAGAGCGCCTTGCCCTGGCGCACGAGGGTGTCGAGGGCCCCGATGGTCTCCTCGATCGGGGTCACCGGGTCGACGCGGTGCGAGTAGAAGATGTCGACGTAGTCGACGCTCATCCGCTTCAGCGACGCCTCGGCGCTCGCGATCAGGTACTTGCGCGAGCCCCAGTTGCCGTACGGGCCGGGCCAGAAGTCGTACCCGGCCTTCGACGAGAGGATCAGCTCGTCGCGGTAGGGCGCGAAGTCTTCGCGCATCATGCGTCCGAAGTTCGTCTCGGCCGACCCGTAGGGCGGGCCGTAGTTGTTGGCGAGGTCGAAGTGCGTGATCCCGTGGTCGAATGCGTGGCGCAGGACCGTGCGCTGACGGTCGAACGGGATGTTGTCGCCGAAGTTCCACCACAGCCCGAGCGAGATCGGGGGGAGGAAGAGCCCCGACGTTCCGACCTGCCGGTACTCGGTCAGGTCGTAGCGCTCGGGTAAGGCCGCATACGGGCGGTGGGTCTCGGGAATGCCGGTGGAAAAGCGCGGTTCGTCGGTCACCTCCCCAGGCTAGTCGCCCCATGTCCGTCATGCGGATGCGTGACTTCTGAGCACGTCAGTGTCCTCTCGGTATGCGCTCTGCTGAAAAGATGGACACGGACCGACGAGCCGCCCTCCGGAGAAGATGATCCCTTGCGAAAACCCCTGAAGATCACCCTCCTGACGATCGGCGTCGTCGTGGCACTCCCCGTGCTGGTGCTCGCCACCATCTGCGTCGTGAACGTCGTGGCGACGAAGTCCGATCTGGCCGCCATCGCACCCTACGGCGAACTCGTGCCCGTGGACGACAAGCAGATGAACGTCCTCGACAGCGGCGGCGGGGCGCAGACGATCGTGCTCCTGCCGGGCCTGGGAACCGCGGCTCCGGCACTCGACTTCCAGCCCCTCATCGCGGAACTCGACGGCACCTACCGCGTGATCGCGGTAGAGCCGTTCGGCACGGGACTCAGCGATCAGACCGATACGCCTCGCACCCCGGCGAACATCGCACGGGAGGTGCACGAGGTGCTGCAGTACCTGGGCGTCGACCGCTACGTGCTGATGGGTCACTCGATCTCGGGCATCTATGCCCTGGAATACAGCAAAACCTACGCCAACGAACTCATCGCGTTCGTCGGGATCGACAGCAGCGTGCCCGACCAGCCGGGCTCGGACCAACCGGTTCCGACCGACGGGCTCGCCGAACTCCGCGAACTCGGCATCCTCCGCGTGTTGGCATCGGTCTCGGGCGATGCATACGCCGGACTGCCCTACGACGAACAGACAAAGGACCAGATGCGCCTGCTGACCACGAAGAACTCGACCGCCCCCACGATGCTCGATGAGATGAAGCAGGTTCCCGCCAACTTCGCCTCGGTCAGTGGAGCGACGTTCCCGGCGTCGCTTCCCGTCCTGCTCTTCGTGGTGAAAGACGATACGGACGTCGCCGGCTGGGCCGAACTGCACGCACGTCAGGCAGCGAGCGTCGAGCGGGGAACGGTCATCGCACTCGGCGGCGATCACTACCTGCACCACACGCGCTCAGCCGAGATCGCACGCGACACCGCGACGTTCTTGCAGACGCTCTCCGTACGCTGATCCAGACATTCGCGGGCGAGACCTGGTCGTTGACGGGCCGGATGGCATGCGATGATCGGCGTATACCAGGCGGACACCTCGCGCGCAACGGAAACGGCGCGCAATCCGCCGGAAACGTCGGCGATCTACGCTGGCGGCCAGCCGCTTGCGCGGCACTCCTGCCCGCCGCTTCGGCGGCCGCTCCCCTGCCGCTCGCGCGGCCGCTGCACCGAACGGACTACATGACGACTCTCACCGCTCTTCCTCGCGACCCGCAGCCCTGGAACGCACTGCTCGCCCGTGAAGACGTGGTGCTCGCGAACGGGATGCTGCATCTCGTCCACGAGGACGTCTCTCCCGCCGCCGCACACGATGCGGATCTGCTCTTCGTCGCGCAGACGCTCGAGGAAGCCGGCGTCACCGGTCTGCTGATCCGCAGGTCAGGCCGGACGACCGCGCTCGCGATCGACCTCGACCTTCGCGCTGCGACTCTCGCCGCCCTCACCGCTGCCAGCGCACGCGAGCCCCTCTATGCGAAGGCCGGCGGCTCGTCGGCCGTGCCCCTGCACGACGTGTCGGTGCCGCCGGGTCCGAGCGCTCTGCGGGTCTTTCGTCCGCGCATCACCTCAGACGGCGCGATGCGGTATGGCGCAGCTACCGCGGTCAACCTCGAGTTCTGGCGCTTCGGCGCGGATGTCGTGCACGCGCCGCACGCGAACGCCCTCACCCGTAAGATCATGGCGACCGACGACCTGACCTTCACCGACATCCCGGCGTACGGGCGGTCGTGGCGCACGATCGGCGGCATGTTCGACCCGCAGCCAGGCGATGTCACGCATCCCGTCGACATGGTCTTCTCGTGGGTGGACGGCTCGCCCAGCGAGTTCCAGCGCCAGCGCGCCGCGGCCCAGTCCGAGTACGTCGTCGGCGAGGGCGACGACGGGCCGGCCCGCTACCGGCACGTCGACGAACTGCGGTACGCCCTGCGGAGCGTCAACATGTACGCGCCGTGGGTGCGCCGGATCTTCATCGCGACCGACTCGGAGCGACCGGCGTGGCTTGCCGAGCATCCCCAGGTCACGGTCGTGCGCAGCGAGGAGTTCTTCCCCGACACGTCGGTCCTGCCGATCCACAACTCGCACGCGGTCGAATCGCAGCTGCACCGCATCGACGGCCTCGCCGAGCACTTCCTCTACTCGAACGACGACATGTTCTTCGGTCGTCCCGTCGAGCCGGAGCTGTTCTTCTCCGCCGGCGCAGTGACCCGATTCGTCGAGAGCGGCGTGCGCATCGGCCCGGGTGCGCCCAAGCCTCGGCGGAGCGGCCACGACAACGCCCTGCGGGTGAATCGCGAACTGCTGCAGGAGCGCTTCGGGCGCGTCATCACGCACGACCTCGAGCATTGCCCGGTGGCGCTCCGCCGCAGCATCCTGAGCGAACTCGAGGAGGCCTTCCCCGACGACTTCGCCCGTACGTCAGCATCGCGGTTCCGCTCGGCCACCGATATCTCGGTGACCAACAGCCTGTACCACTACTACGCGCTGTTCACCGGGCGGGCGGTCTCCACGCGCGAACCCCGCGTGCGCTACCTGCAGACGACGCTGTCGGATTCCCTCGGCCGCATGGAGCGGCTCGCGCAACGTCGCGACATCGACATGTTCTGCCTCAACGACGGCGGCGAGGCGGAGGTGCCCGAGCACGTGCGCGTGCGCACGGTGCAGAGCCTTCTCGGCCGGCTCTTCCCGGTGCGCGCGCCGTGGGAGCGCCGCGAGGCGGCCGCCGATGGGGGCCTGGTCAGCCCAGGACGGGAATGGGCGCCGTCGGCGGGTCGATCCGGTGTGATGGGCTGACCTCGCGCGGGGCGACGCCGGCCTCTGCCAAGCGCCGGCGCGCCTCATCGGGATCGATGTACTCGAGCGTGGTGGTGACCTCGACGGGAACGACCGAGTGCACGATCGTCTCGTCGTAGACGTGCACGAGGTTGAACGCCTGTGCGCCGTCCTGCGGGCGAGTGCCGCCGATGGGCACGGTGAGATCCTGCGTGTAGCAGGTGGCCGACGCCACCGACACGGGGATGCCTGCGAAGGTCGCGAAGGTCGAATAGTGCAGGTGCCCGGCGATGATCGTGCGCACGTCAGTGCCCCGCAGCACGGCGGCAAGGCTCTGCTGGTCGCGCAGCTCTACGCTCGCCGCCAACGCGAGCACACTGGGCACCGGCGGGTGGTGCATCGCGAGGATCGTGCCCAGCGGTGCGGGGGTCGCGAGCACCTCGGCGAGCCAGCGCAACTGCTCCGGTCGGACCTCACCGTGGTGCAGCCCCGGCACGCTGGTGTCGAGAGTGATGATGCGGAGGCCGTCGATCTCGTCGACGCGGTCGACCGGGCGGGTGTCGGCACCCGATCCGTCGAGCAGGGCGCTGCGGAAAGCACCGCGGTCGTCGTGGTTGCCCATCACCCAGTACACCCGGGCGTCCAGCCGTGCCGCGAACGGCTCGACCAGTGCGCGGAGCTGCGCGTAGGCATCGTGCTCGCCGTAGTCGGCGAGGTCGCCGGTGAAGATGATCGCGTGGGGGCGGATGCCGGAGGCCTCGATCGCCGCGAAGGCCCGGCCGAGCCGCTCGGCGGAGTCGATGAGGTCGAACAGGCGCGACCCGTGCGCCCGGAGGTGGGTGTCACTGATGTGCAGCAGGACGCGCTCGGGTGGTGCGTGCTCGGCCGTAGGCATCTTCTGCCACCCCCCTGACGCCGGTTCTCGCACCGGGCGTCTCGCCAGTGTGACCGACGAGGCCTCATGTTACCGGCGTGTTTCGGTTGCCTGGGTATGAACGCGCGATGAATATGCCGAGTCGTTCATTCGCGCGCGGGCTTTCGGTCGGCGCGAGGAGCCAGCATCCCGAATCGTCCTAGCCTCAGCCGATACTCCTCAGGTGGCGGCGGCGCCGATGCGGACGAAGTCTTCGATCGACAGCTCTTCGCCGCGCGCGGTCGGAGCCACCCCGGCGGCTTCCAGGACGGCGGATGCTTCGGCCGCCGTTCCGCCCAGGACGCCCGAGAGCGCCTGCCTGAGCATCTTGCGCCGCTGCTGGAAGGCCGCTTCCACGATCCGGAACGTGCGCACGCGTTCTTCGTCGGTGCCGCGGGCCGCAGCATCCCGTTCGAACGCGACCAGCACGCTGTCGACGTTCGGCACCGGCCAGAACACCTGGCGCGAGACCGTTCCGGCCAGGCGCCACCGGCCGTACCAGGCCGCCTTGACGCTCGGGGCCCCGTAGATCTTCGACCCGGGCGGGGCGGCGAGGCGCTCGCCGACCTCGGCCTGGACCATCACGACTCCGCGGGCCAGGCTCTCGAAGTGCTCGAGGAAGTGCAGCAGCACCGGCACCGACACGTTGTACGGCAGGTTCGCCACCAGCACCGTGGGCTCGCCCGGGAGCGCGGTGATCCGCAGGGCATCGGCGTCCACGACCTCGAGGGCACCGGAATCGACGCCGTGCGCGGCAGCGGTCTCGAGCAGTCGAGCGGCGAGGCGATGGTCGATCTCGACAGCGGTGACGGATGCTCCGGTCTCCAGGATCGCGAGGGTCAGCGAACCCAGCCCTGGGCCCACCTCCACGACCCGCTCGCCCACCTTCACGCGCGCGACCGCGACGATCCGGCGCACGGTGTTGGCGTCGACGACGAAGTTCTGCCCCAGCTTCTTGGTGGGCGTGACGTCCAGTTCGGCCGCGAGCGCGCGGATCTCGGACGCACCGAGCAAGGTCACGGGCATGCCTAACACTGTATAGACACACGACTCAAGTCCCCTGTCCGCACAGTCGACGCGTCGATAAGGTTGCGCCATGACTGATGCCGGCGGCTCCATTCCCACTGGATCGTTCTCCCTCCGGGGCCCCTACGGTCGCCGAGCGATCGGGCTCTCCGTCGCTGCAGCCGTCGGCGGATTCCTCTTCGGTTTCGACTCGTCCGTCATCAACGGCGCCGTCGACTCGATCCAGCAGGACTTCGGGCTCAACGCGGTCATCACCGGCTTCGTGGTCGCGATCGCCCTGCTCGGCTGCGCGGTGGGCGCGATCCTGGCGGGCAATCTCTCAGACCGCTGGGGGCGCCTTCGCGTCATGTTCATCGGCGCCATCATGTTCTTCGTCAGCTCGCTCGGCGCCGGCCTCGCCTTCTCGGTGTGGGACCTCGCCCTGTGGCGCGTCATCGGGGGCCTCGGCATCGGCATCGCCTCGGTGGTCGCGCCGGCCTACATCGCCGAGATCGCGCCGCGCCAGATCCGCGGCGGTCTGGCCTCGCTCCAGCAGCTGGCCATCACGATCGGTATCTTCACCGCACTGCTCTCGGACGCACTTCTGGCAGGCGCCGCGGGCGGTGCGGACAGCGTGCTGTGGTTCGGACTCGAGGCGTGGCGGTGGATGTTCATCGTCGGCATCATCCCGGCCGCCGTGTACGGCATCCTGTCGTTCACCGTTCCCGAATCGCCGCGGTATCTGATCAGCAAGGGCCGCAACGACGAGGCGAAGGAGATCTTCGCACGGCTCGTGCCCCCGGCTGATCTGAATCAGACGATGAAAGAGCTGACGAACGCCATCGAGGAGGACAAGAAGACGCAGGGGGTCTCACTCAGGGGCCCGGTGCTGGGGCTCAAGAGCATCGTCTGGGTCGGCATCATCCTGTCGGTGTTCCAGCAGTTCGTCGGCATCAACGTGATCTTCTACTACTCCACGACCCTGTGGCAGTCGGTCGGCTTCCCCGAGAGCGCGTCGCTGACCATCAGTGTGGTCACCTCCATCACCAACGTGCTGGTGACCCTGATCGCGATATTCCTGGTCGACCGCGTGGGTCGAAAGCCGATCCTGCTGACCGGTTCGGTGATGATGGCGCTGTCGCTGGGCACGATGGCCGTGGCGTTCATGTTCTCGACGACCGATGCGGACGGCGCGGTCTCGCTCGGCGCCCCCTGGGGCCCCATCGCCCTCGTCGCCGCGAACATCTTCGTCATCGGCTTCGGAGCGTCGTGGGGGCCGCTGGTGTGGGTGCTCCTCGGCGAGATCTTCCCCAGCCGCATCCGCGGCAAGGCGCTCGGCGTCGCGGCCGGCGCGCAGTGGATCGCGAACTTCCTCATCACGGTGAGCTTCCCGGCCATGGCGGCCTGGTCGCTCCCGCTCACCTACGGCATGTACGCCGCCTTCGCCGCTCTGTCGTTCTTCTACGTCTTCTTCAAGATCCCCGAGACCAAGGGCATGGAGCTCGAAAAAACCGAGACGCTCTTCCACAAGCCGGCCAAGGCCTCGGCGTAGGGTCGCCGAGTCGCGGCATCCGTTCGTCGGCGTGTCCGGGCCCGCGCCTAGGATGGCCGGATGCCCTCGCTCGGCGAACTGGTCGCACCCCGTCGTCTGGGCAGTGATTTCCGGTGGATGCTCGCCTCGTCGTGGACGAGCAACCTGGGCGACGGCATCGCACTGTCTGCCGCGCCCCTGCTGATCGCGTCGCTGACTTCCTCTCCGCTGCTGGTGGCCGTCGGCGCGATGATGCAGTTCCTGCCGTGGGTGCTGTTCGGCCTGCTGGCCGGATCGGTCGCCGACCACCACGATCGCCGACGGCTCGTGATGCTCGCGAACGGGTCTCGGGCGGTGATCGTCTTCGGCCTGGTCGTGTTCCTGCTGACCGGCCACGCCACGGTGTGGATCGTGCTCGCGACCAGCTTCCTCTACGGCACCGCCGAGGTCTTCGCCGACACCACCGACAGCACGCTGCTGCCGATGTTCGTCCGGCCGGTCGACCTCGGCCTCGGCAACGCACGACTGCAGGCGGGGTTCCTCGTCGGCAATCAGCTCGCCGGTCCTCCGCTGGGCGCGTTCTTGTTCGCCGTCGGCTCGTTCTGGCCGTTCGTCGTGCAGATCGTCTGTGTGAGTCTCGCCGTCGTCCTGATCTCACGGATCGCGCGAACGCCGGTCCCACCACGGGTCGCCGTCGAGCCGGGCATGAAGGCGCATTCCATCCGGGAGGGACTGCACTGGCTGCGCGGCAACGCCCCGGTGCGCACCCTCGTGCTCATCATCCTGGTCTTCAACGTGACGTGGGCGGCGCCCTGGGGCATCCTCGTGCTGTACGCGACCGAGCATCTGAACATGGGCCCGGTCGGGTACGGAGCGTTGACGAGCGCGTCGGCCCTCGGGGGCCTCGTGGGCATCGGCTCGTTCGGCTGGCTCGAGCGTCACGTGTCATTCGCGACGCTCATGCGGGTGTGCCTGTCGCTCGAGGTCGTCATGCACCTCTCGTTCGCCCTCACGACATCTCCCGTGGTCGCCTTCGTGATCATGTTCGGTTTCGGCGTGTACGCGTTCGTCTGGGCCACGATCTCGACGACCGTGCGGCAGCGGCTCGTGCCGATGGAGCTGCAGGGCCGCATCGCCTCGGTCAACATGGTCGGCGTCTTCGGCGGGCTCGTCATCGGCCAGTTGCTCGGCGGACTCATCGCCCAGACGTGGGGTCTCACGGCGCCCTGGTGGTTCGCCTTCGCCGGTTCGGCGATCACGCTGGCACTCGTGTGGGGCCCGATCTCGCACATCGCGGCTGCTCCCCCGGCGATCGAGGTGGCGACGTGACAAGGATCGGCGCCGCACCGGCGCGCACGGTTGACACGGCACTTCCATTTTGGAAGTATCGGCTGCATGAGCCTCTTCATCACGTGCCCGGTCGAGAGCGTCGAGCGCGCCACCGCGTTCTACACCGCCCTCGGATGGACTCTCAACACCGAGATGTCAGATCACAACGTGTCGTGCTTCGCGATCACGCCCGAGCAGTACGTCATGCTCGGCAGTCGCGCGATGTACGCATCTGTCGGCGGCACCGCGGAGCTGATCGGCGGGCCCGATACCCCCTCCAAGGTGACGGTCTCGTTCGACCTGCAGAGCCGTGAGGCGGTCGACGAACTCGTCGAGCGCGCAGGCGCCGCGGGCGGGCGGGTCGGCGACATCGATGACTATCCCTTCATGTACCAGCGCCAGTTCGACGACCCCGACGGCTACCACTATTCGCCGTTCTGGATGAAGCCGGACGCCGATCCGATCGCGTGAGCGACCTCGCCGCAGCCCTCGACATCGTCGGAGCACGATGGGCGCTGCTCATCGTTGAGCGACTCCTCGACGGGCCGCAGAGGTACGGAGACTTGCAGCGCGACCTCGGCCTGGGGACGAACATGCTCGCGACCCGCTTGCGCGAGCTCGAAGCGGCTGGCGTCCTGCATCGTCTGCCCCTCCGGCACAACACCCGGGCATACGCGCTCACCGATCGCGGGCTCGCTCTTCGCGCGTCCATCACCGCACTCGGACGCTGGGCCGCTGAGGAAACCTAGGGGCCGCCGGAAAGGATCGGCTGCCCGCGCTCCGGATGAACCTTGCTCTACGCATGCGGCACGCGGGCCGAAATGGCAACGCCCGAGGCGAGGATCGAATCCTCTGGCCTCGGGCGTCAAAGTGCTCTCAGGCTCGGCACCTGAGGGCTTCCTACGGCGTTCGCCGTGGCATTTCGCGCTGTTCGCACGTGGACCGTGAGTGGCCGGAAGGTGCTCTCGAAGAGCGTTCCCCTCACCGGCGTGACGGCCCGATCTCCTAATGTACCCGAGGTGCCTGTCAGAACGCTGACCGCGAGGTGCGACCAAGCCGCCTGTCCTGTGCACGCCCAGGGAGCTTCATGCAGCGTGTCCCGCCATGACGCTTCCACCGTGCTCACGCTGGCGGCCCGCCGTGGTCGTCAGTGCAGGGTTTGACCCCGCTTGAGCATCTGGACGTACTCGGCGACGCGGGCCTCGCGCGAAGCCGGCCGTTTGAGGTTGGCGACGCGGAACGCCATCGCGAACCGATTCTGCGCAGACTGCGACGCGAAGGCCTCGGCGATCTGCGGATCGGCGTTCAAGGCGTCCTGCAGCTCCGCGGGCAGTTCACCATCGCGTTGCCGATATGCGTTGTCCCATCGCCCGTCCACCTTCGCGCGGTCGATCTCGTCCTGGCCTTCGGGCCGCATGCGACCTTCGTCAATCAGGCGGGTCACGTGATCGATGTTGACCTTCGACCACATGCTCCGTGGGCGTCGCGGCGTGAAGGTCCGCAGGTAATAGTCGGCATCAAGGGGTTGAGTCTGTCCATCGATCCAGCCCCAGCACAGCGCGACGTCGAGCGCCTCGGGGTAGGTGATCCCTGGCCGGGTCGCCGCCTTCTTCCGCAGCCGCAGGAGGACGCCGTTCGGGTCGGGATCCGAGCTCAGCCATGTTTCCCATTCCCCGACCGTCTCCACGTGCAGCTCGGGCTTGATCGCGCGGTGTGCCATGACGGAAGAATAGCCAGCCCCGATGACCCGGCGAGCGCCTAAGGTCGCACCATGAAACGAATACTGCCGCTCCTCATCACCGGAGTGATCTTCGTGGTCGTTGGGTTGATCTGGACTCTTCAGGGCCTGAACATCCTCGGCGGATCAGCCATGAGCGGCTCATCCCTGTGGGGAACGATCGGACCGATTGTGCTCCTCGTCGGGCTGGTGCTGATCGTGGTCGCCCAAGTACTCCGCCGTCGCGCTGGTACTCACTGAATCGCACCACACGACGTCGTCGAGGCGCCGTTCGGCCGTGTCTGCGACGGAGCGAGCAACAGCTCGGTCACTCGTGGGTAGCGACGCTCACGACTCCGAGGGCACCAGGGGCAGCTCGGGTCCGTAGTTCCACGAGAGGATGGCCGGCTGCTCGCGGTAGAAGCTGAGCACCGAGACGGATCCAGCATCCAGAGTGATCTGAGCACCGAACCGCGGAGCCATTCGCAGGTAGACGGCGGTGAGGATGCGCAGGAAATGGCCGTGCGCCACGAGGGCGACATCTCCCTCGACCATCGCGGGAAGTACCCGGGTGAGCACCCGCGACGCGCGCGCAGCGACCTCCTCCACCGTCTCGCCGGGAGTCGCTCCGCGAATGACGCCATGGGTGAATGCGCTCCAGTTGTAGCCGAGATCGGCGCGGATATCGCGCGTCGTACGCCCCTCGTATCCGCCGTAGTCCCATTCGACCAGGAGGGGGTCGACTTCGGCGTGGAGACCCGCGAGCTCAGCGGTACGCCGCGCGCGCTGCAGCGGAGAGGTCAGGACGAGCGAGAAGTCGTAACCGGTGACCAGCTCACCGGCGACGCGGGCGAGTTCTTCTCCGCGATCGGTGAGCGGGATGTCGGTGAGTCCGGTGTGCTTGCCGCTCTTGGACCATTCCGTCTCGCCGTGGCGCAAGAGCACGAGCTTGCCCGACGGATTGTCCGGGATGGGGCGGTCGGGAAGCGGATCGATTGCAGGCACACCGCAACCGTACTGTCGACGCCGTCCGAACGGTTCTCTCTGCGGCGCGTGTGGAGGCAGCATCCGCGTCGCTTTTTCGCGTACGAGTGCTCAGGCGACTTCACACCGCTGAGCTGCTGGAAGATGTCGGACGCGGTCGCCGTGACTGCGCGTAGCGTGGAATCCATGACGCGCGTGTGGTTGACGGGATGGGAGTGGAGCTGCTGCGGCGACCCGTTCGCGGTCGGCGACGAGATCGACTTCGGCATCGCGACCCGGCTTCTCGATCCCTCCCTGGCGGACGCGCTCGGCCCCACACTCGCCGCCACGGTCGACGCGGTCGAGTCGCACCATGAGGAGGTGCCGGTCGAGCGGGTCCGCGGGCGAGCCGTCGCCGTGTATGCCGTCACGCAGGCCGTCATCGAACGGAGAATCCTTCGTCGCCCGGGTAACGGTGCTCCTCCGGACGCGGTCATGCCTCCCGATGGCGAGGAGTGGCCGCTCGCCGGACGGGGCGTCGGGAACGGTGTCTTCGTCGGCTCGCAACCGTCGCGGTACATGATCGGGGCCGTCTCCGTGCCCGGTACAGCCGTCCTCCTGCCGGTGATCGGTGTACGCCAGCCGGAGGTCGACCCAGACGATCAACATCTGTCAGCTCCGGTCGAGGGCGACCTGGCCGGCGATCCGCCGCCCGAGCGGCACACTCGCTCGCAGGTCGGTTGGGTCGTGGACATCGACGACACTGATCGGCGGTCGGACACCGCACGCTGACAGCGACGTAGCTTATTCGAATGTCGGAGGCCTATTGGATGATTGACTATGGCCTTCTTCTCCGAACTCGCGACGCAGATCGATGTGCTGCGCCGCGCGCTCGGTGGGGATGTCGAAAGTGATCAACTCCCCCGCGCACTCGATGGGCTCGATGACGATCAACTCGTCGCCGTGCTCGATTCCGCGACTGTTCTCGGTCGCGTGGCCGAGAAGGTGCGGATCGCCGCTTCGGGGGTCGCGGGTGCGCGGTCGACGCGCGACGCCGGGCACGAGGGTCTCGCCCAGAAGCGCGGCCACCGCTCCCCCGCGTCGCTGATTCAAGAGCTCACCGGGGCGACCAGGGCCGAGGCGGCCATGCACCTGCGCCTCGGGGAGTCGCTGCGCACTGCCGCGGGAATCGGCGCGATGGCGGATGCTGTGGCTTCGCGCGACGCGACGGATGAGCTTGCCCCGTGGCACGCGGTGCTCGGGCGAGCGCTGCTGGCAGGAACGATCAGCTCGGCCCAGCACGACGCGATTCTGCAAGGACTCGGAACCCCGCCCATTGCGGATTCGCCGGACGACCAGGCTGCGGTGCGAGTCGCTTGGGGCCTCGCGGCGGAACAGCTCGTCGCCGAAGCGCAGCACCGCACGGTCGAAGAGCTCAGCCGCACTGCGCGCACGGTGCGCGATCACCTCGACCCCGATGGGGCGCGGCGGCGGTTCGACGAGCGATTCGAGCGGCGATCCTTTCGCCTATGGACGGATGCCGACGGCCTGCGCCGCGGCTCGATCGTGTTCGACGACATGGGCGGCGCGTGGACGCAGACCGTCATGGATGCCGCTCTGCGCCCGCGTCGCGGTGGTCCGCGGTTCGTCGACCCGGAGGAGCAGGCGCGCGCCGAAGAGCTCATCGCCGACCCTCGAACCAACGAACAGCTCGCGTATGACCTGCTCGTCGACGTCCTGCGGTCGGGAGCGCTGGCCGATGCAGCATCGGTCTTCGGCGCGCGGCAAGCCGGCGTGCGGGTGATCGTCCCGCAGGGCGTGCTGAAGGGCGAGGACGCGGTGGGGATGCTGGAAGACGACCGCGCATCGATCCCCGCCTGGCTGGCTCGGCAGCACGTCTGCGACACCGGCGCGATGGAGTGCACCCTCGACGGCGCCGGCAATCCGCTCGACCTGGGCCGTGAAGCGCGCATCTTCTCTCCGAAGCAGAAGATCGCCCTCGCTGTGCGCGATGGCGGCTGTCGATGGCGCCACTGCGATCGACCGGCGTCGTACTGCGAAGCGCATCACATCGATCCCTACTCCGAGGGCGGCCGGACCGATATCGACCGGGGCATCCTGCTGTGCCGGTTCCATCACATGCAGTTGCATCACGGTGGCTGGCGCATCACACGCGCAGGGCGCGGCGATTTCACCCTCCATCCGCCGCCCGGCTCGGGCGATCCGGTCGTGCTCGTCCCGCGGTTGGGGCTGCGCTATGCGCGGGGCGATGTCGATCCACCCCCGAGACGATTCCGGCCGGCGGCGTGAAGCCTCAATCCTCGAACGAGCCGTAGACCTCGAGCGTGTTGGCCGCGAGCTGGGCGCATAACTCGTCGAGCTCCAGCCCGAGCTCGGCAGCCATGAACCGCACCGTCACGGGAATCAGGTAGGGCGCGTTCGGGCGACCCCGATGCGGCACCGGCGTGAGGAATGGAGCATCCGTCTCCACCAGAATTCGATTCAGCGGAGTCGCTGCCAGCGCGTCTCGCAGGTTCTGCGCATTCTTGAACGTCACGTTGCCGGCGAACGACAGGTAGTACCCGGCATCCGCAGCGATGCGCGCCATGTCGTCGTCGCCCGAAAAGCAATGGAAAACCGTGCGCTCGGGAGCGCCCACCCGCGTCAGAGTCTCGAGCACCGCATCGTGCGCGTCACGATCGTGGATCTGCATCGCGATCCCGTGCGTCTTGGCGAGTGCGATGTGCGCTTCGAAACTCTCGAACTGCGCCGGGATGCCGGCTTCGTCCGTGCGGAAGAAATCCAGCCCCGTCTCACCGATCGCCCGCACCCGCGGCTGCGCGGCCAGCTCGTCGATCACGGCGATCGCCTGTTCCAAACTGGTGCCGCCGAGTCGCCCCGCCTCCTGGTAAGCCGGCGCCTCGTTGGGATGGATCGCGACCCCAGCCAGCACACGAGGGTGGGATGCTGCAGCCCGCGCCGACCACCGGCTCGACTCGATGTCGCCACCGGCCTGCACGACGCCGATGATCCCGACGTCGGCCGCGCGGTCGAGCTGCGCGTCCAGCGACAGCGGCTCGTCGCCGTCGGCGATCTCGAGGTGGCAGTGGTTGTCGTAGACCGGCACCGCCAGAGCCTCGGGGGCGACGGGCCACCGCACGTCCTTGCGCCCCTCCTGGGTGCGCTCCCGGACGTACTGGCTCGGGTCCGACCCTTCGACAGGCTCAGGGGCCGAATCGACAGGCTCAGGGGCCGAATCGACAGGCTCAGGGGCCGAAGTCATTACACCGACTGCTCGACGCGAGGGAACAGCGGCGCGAGGCCGTTGACCGACGTGCCGGGCGTGAGCACTCCCCACCGGCCGGACTCGCGAATCGGCTGATCCTGCAGCCGGCCGAGGCTGTCGGCCGCGCCGAGCGCGATCCACAGCTTCTCGGTCGCGATCGGCGTCACCGGCGACAGCAGCACCGCGAGCGCGCGCAGACCCTCGGCCGCCGTGTACAGCACGGTGCCCAGGCGCTCGCGCTGCGCCTCGTCCTTCGCGAGCGCCCACGGCTCGTTCTCGGTGATGTACAGGTTCAGCGCATCGACGATCTTCCAGATCGCGCTGATCGCCTCGTCGATGCGGAAACGGTCGATCGCCGCGTCGGCGGTGGCCGCAGCATCCGCCACCGTCTGCTGGATCGCGAGATCCTGCGCGGAATACTCCCCCGCGGGCGGCACGATGCCCTCGAAGTACCGCTCGATCATCGCGACCGTGCGCGAGGCGAGATTGCCGAAGCCGTTCGCGAGCTCGGCCTGGTACCGCGCCGACAGGTCTTCCCAGGAGAACGACCCGTCCTGCCCGAACGCGATCGCCGAGAGGAAGTAGAACCGGTACGCGTCCGAGCCGAAGACATCGGTGATCTCGGTGGGCGCGATGCCGGTGAGCTTCGACTTCGACATCTTCTCGCCACCGACCAGCAGCCACCCGTGCGCGTAGACGCCGCGCGGCACCTCGACTCCGGCGGCCAGCAGCATGGCGGGCCAGATGACGGCGTGGAACCGCAGGATGTCTTTGCCGACCACGTGGTAGGCGGGCCAGCGGCGCGCGAACTCCTCGGGGTCTGAGCCGTACCCCACGGCGGTAGCATAGTTCAGCAGCGCGTCGACCCAGACGTAGATGACGTGCGACTCGTCCCAAGGCACCTTGATGCCCCAGTCGAAGGTCGAGCGCGAGATCGAGAGGTCTTTCAGCCCCTGCTTCACGAACGAGACGACCTCGTTGCGCGCCGATTCGGGGCGCACGAAATCGGTCTTGTACAGCTCGAGCAGCTGATCCTGGAACTCGCTGAGCTTGAAGAAGTAGTTCTTCTCCTGCAGCAGCTCGAGCGGAATCGAGTGGATCGCGCAGACCTTCAGACCCTCGAACTGCCCGGTGCCGTCGACGATCTCGGACTCGGTCTTGAACTCCTCGCACCCCACGCAGTACAGCGCCTCGAACTCACCGGCGTAGATGTAGCCGCGATCGTAGATCGCCTGCACGAACTTCTGCACGCGCTCCTCATGACGCGGCTGCGTCGTGCGGATGAAGTCGTCGTTGGCGACGTCGAGCGTCTTCAGCAGCGGGAACCACGATTCGCCCACCAGCCGGTCGACCCACTCCTGCGGCGTCGCGCCGTTGGCGGCGGCGGCCCGCAGCATCTTCTGGCCGTGCTCGTCGGTGCCCGTGAGCATCCACGTGTCATCGCCCGCCTGACGGTGCCAGCGCGCGAGCGCGTCGACGGCCACGGTGGTGTAACCGTGGCCGATGTGCGGCACGTCGCTCGGGTAGTAGATCGGCGTCGTGATGTAGAAGGAGTCGCCGGTAGGCATACCTTCGATCCTAGTTCGAGCGGATGCTGCGGCTCGGCCCTGTGACAGCGTCATAGAGCGGCCCCGATAGGCGTTGTCAGCCCTTGACCGCGAGCGCGGCCTGGTACAGCTCCCGCGAGGAGTGCCCCGTGTGCGCGGAGACCTCGGACGCAGCATCCTTCAGTCGGGTGCCCGACCGCACGAGCTCGAGCACCTGGGTGACCGCGTCGGGGAACGAGAAGACCCGTGCTGCGGCGCCTTCGACGACGATGACGAGCTCGCCCCGCACGCCGGGTGCCGCCCACTCCGCGAGCTCGGCGAGCGTTCCGCGGGCGACCTCTTCGTACAGCTTCGTCAGCTCGCGGCAGACGGCGGCGCGGCGATCGGCGCCGAAGACGGCGGCCATGTCGCGCAGCGTCGCCGCGACGCGCGCCGGCGAGTCGAAGAAGACCATGGTCCGCTTCTCGGCCGCGAGGTCGCGGAAGGCGCTCAGGCGCTCGCCGGACTTGCGCGCGACGAAGCCCTCGAACGTGAACCGGTCGGTCGGCAGCCCCGAGACGGCGAGGGCGGTCACGACCGCGCTCGGGCCGGGGATCGCCGTCACCGTGACGCCGGCGGCAGCCGCCGCGGCCACGAGGCCGTATCCCGGGTCGGAGACGGTCGGCATACCGGCATCCGAGAGCACCAGCACGTCTTCGGTGCGCGCGCGCTCGACGATCTCGCCCGCGCGCTCCTTCTCGTTGTGGTCGTGCAGGGCCACCAGCCGGGGGCGATTGGTCACACCCAGCCCCTGGAGCAGGCGCTGGGTGGTGCGGGTGTCTTCGGCCGCGATCACGGTCGCCGACTCGAGCGCCTCGATCAGTCGCCGCGACGCGTCGCCGAGATTGCCGATCGGCGTCGCGGCGAGGATGATCACGACCCCAGCCTAGGCTTGACGCCGTGACGAGCACCCTCGAGCCGCTGCTGCCGACGCCGCGATCGTCGCTGTACGACTCGTGGACCGCGCGCGTGCGCGCCGACCCGCGCCGCCGGCGCCTCGCAGGCTGGCTCGCACCCACCCTGATCACGCTGCTGGCCGGCATCCTCCGCTTCTGGAATCTGGGCCACCCGCACTCGTTCATCTTCGACGAGACCTATTACGTCAAAGACTCGTGGAGCCAGTGGAACCTCGGCTTCCCGGCGAACTGGCCCGACCGCGCGGACGCGAGGTTCGTGCTCGGCGAGACCGACATCTTCACCACCGCCGGCAGCTACGCGGTGCACCCGCCGCTCGGCAAATGGATCATCGGCGCCGGGATGGCGCTGTTCGGCCCCGACTCGTCGCTCGGGTGGCGGTTCACCACCGCGCTGTTCGGCACGGCTCTCGTGCTGCTCATGTACCTCGTGGCATACGCACTGGTCCGCTCGACGGTGTTCGCCTCGGTCGCGGCGATGCTGATCGCGATCGACGGACTCGCGATCGCGATGAGCCGGGTCGCCATCCTCGACATCTTCCTCACGTTCTTCGTGCTGCTCGGCTTCTGGTTCGTGCTGCTGGACAGACGACGGCACCTCGACCGGCTGGCGACGGTCGTTGCGCAGCGGATGATCGACTCGCAGCGGATGTCGGAGGGTCGGCGCCCCGCGTGGGGTCCGGTGTTCTGGAACCGCCCGTGGCTGCTGGCCGCGGGGGTTGCGATCGGCGCCGCGACGGCCGTGAAGTGGTCGGGACTGTACGTGGGCGCGGGGCTGGGCGTCTACCTCGTCGTCACCGACGCCCTCGCCCGGCGGCGGGCCGGAGTGCGGCTGTGGCCCGCGGATGCGGCGTTCCGCCAAGGACCTGTCGCGTTCCTGCTGTTCGTACCGATCGGCTTCGCCGTCTACCTCGCATCGTGGACCGGATGGCTCGTCACCGACGGCGGATTCGGCCGGCACGCCGTCGACACCCACCCGGCGACCGGCTTCTGGTCGTGGGTGCCGCTCCCGTTGCAGAACCTCTGGGCCTACCACCAGCAGATGTATGGCTTCCACGTCGGGCTCTCCAGCCCCCACAGTTACGCCAGCCCGGCGTGGCAGTGGCCGCTGCTGGTACGCCCGACCTCGATGTACTACCACGCCGACATCGTCGGGCAGGCGGGATGCACCGCGACCAACGGCTGCGTGCAGAACGTGTACAGCATGCCCAACCCGCTGATCTGGTGGGGGGCGATCGCGGCCGTGATCTACCTCTGCTGGCGCTTCGTCCGCACCCGCGACTGGCGCTACGCGCTCGTCCTCACGGGTGTCGCCGTCACGTACGTGCCGTGGCTGCTGTACCCCGAGCGCACGATCTTCCAGTTCTATACGATCGCGATGCTGCCGTTCCTGGTGCTCGCGCTCGCCTTCGCGCTGAGGGACATCGCGGGGGCGGGCCTGGTGGAACCGGCACGCCGCAAGAGCGGCCAGCGCGTCGTGATCGTGATCCTCGTCTTCGTCGTGCTGGTGTCGGCGTTCTGGTACCCGATCCTCACGGCGACCTCGGTGCCCTACGACTTCTGGCGCCTGCACAACTGGCTGCAGAGCTGGGTCTAGGCAGGCAGCGACCGCGCGAGTTCATCCGGCCGCGTGACGGGAAGTCGGCACACGAACGCGCGACAGTCGTACAGCGTGGTGACGCCGCCCTGCAGGCCCTTTGCCTCGAACAAGGTGAACCCCCTGAGGGCGAAGCCGGCGGCCTGATCGGCGGTGACGATCGCGACGACGTCGGCGGCCAGGCTGCTGCCGGCCGTGACGAGCGGGTCGTGCGGCGACGCGTCGTCGCGGGCGACGATCACCACCTGACGCGGTGGCGCGGCGAGCTGCGCGGCGACACGCAGGAGCGAGCCGTGGGCGAGCGGCTCGGCGAGAGCCGAGGCCGCGCCGGAGCGGATGACGGATGCCGCAGCATCCCGATACCGATCCCCCGCGCCCAGCAGCCAGAGCGCGTACGCCGCCGACGCGAACGAGGCGCGACCGGACGGGTGGTCGCCGTCGGTGTCGTCGGAGGGCGGTCGGATGCCCTGCGAGACGAGCACGGGGTCGCCCTCCGGCCCGCCGTCCAGGCACGCGTCGACGAGCGATCGGGCCTGCTCGGCGTGGACCGCCTCCCCCGTGGCGACGGCGAGCGCGACGAGACCTTCTGCGAGCGCCCCGTAATCCTCGAGAGTCGCCGGCGCTGAGGACGCGACGTCGTCCAGCGAGGCGCGCAGCAGTCGGCCGTCTGCCCGCAGGTGGCGATCGATGACCGCGTCCGCCGCCGCGCGCGCCGCGCCGATCAGCCGATCCGCGTCGTCGGGTCGCTCCGGGCGCAGCGCCGCTCCGGCGCGGGCGAGCGCTCCGATCGCGAGCCCGTTCCACCCGGTCACGACCTTGCCGTCGATCGCGGGGGGTTCCAGGAGCGCTCGCCCCGCGGCATCCCGCGCGTAGTAGCCGCCCTCGCTGCGTGCGCCGTCGATGATCGACTCCGAATCCTGCGCAGCGGCGAAGCCGCCCGACGGTCGCTGGAGCACATCGATCAGGAAACCGGCGGACGAGAGGGCGATGCCCGGGTCACCGGCGTCGAGTGCGACCTCGATCAGCCCCGCGTTGTCGGTGAGCATGCGCTCGAAGTGCGGAACGGTCCAGTCGCGGCGCGTGGCGTAGCGGAAGAACCCGCCGTCCGCCGGGTCGTGCAGGGGGGATGCGGTCATCGCCGCGAGGGCGCGGGCAGCGACCCCCGCCGCACGCGGTGCGGCATCGCGGAGCGCGGGCGACTGGAGGAACCGCAGCGCTGGCACGCTGGGGAACTTCGGCGTGCCCATACTCGCGTGCGCGTCGGCGAACCCGCCGAAGTCGGGGTCTTCGCGCTCGGCGAGGCGCGTCGCCGCTGCGGCGAGATCGTCGAGCTCGGGCAGCGACGCGGCCGACATGGATGGGGCCGCCGCGTGCTCGAGGGCGTCCCGCACAGCGGCTGCGGTGTGCGCGACCTCGACGCGGCGGTCGGTCCAGGCTTCGCGGACGGCCGCCAGCACATCGCGGAAGGCCGGCAGCGGCGGACGGGCATCCGGAGGCCAATAGGTTCCGGCGAAGAACGCCGCGCCGTCCGGGGTCGCGAAGACCGTGAGCGGCCAGCCGAGATGCGGTGTGAAGGCCGCGGCGGCCGCGAGGTAGGCGGCATCCACCTCCGGATGCTCCTCCCGGTCGACCTTGATCGCGACGAACCCGTCGTTGATCAGCGCGGCGGTGGAGGCGTCCTGGAACGATTCCCTGGCCATCACGTGGCACCAGTGGCACGTGGAGTAGCCGATCGACACGAGCACGGGCACATCTCGCCTGCGTGCCTCCTCGAACGCCTCGGCTCCCCACGGGAACCAGGCGACGGGGTTGTCGGCGTGGGCGCGCAGGTAGGGGCTCGCCGAGGCGTGGAGCCCGTTCATCGGCTCAGTTCACGTCGTCGGGGTGCGAGCCCACGCGGCCCGAGCCGTCGGCGGAGTCGAGGTCGTCGATCGCGGCGATCTCTGCGTCCGACAGCGTGAAGTCGAAGACGGCGAGGTTCTTGCGGAGCCGCTCGATGCGCACCGACTTCGGGAAGACGACGAACCCCTTCTGCAGGTGCCAGCGCAGCACGACCTGGGCGGGGGTCTTGCCGTGCGCGACCGAGGCGGCGTGCACCGGTTCTAGCGAGAACAGGTCGTACTTGCCCTGGCCGAGCGGACCCCACGCCTCGATCGCGACACCGTGCGCGGCGGCCCACTCGGCGATATCGCGGCGCTGGTAGGCGGGGTGCAGTTCGATCTGGTCGACCGCCGGGATCACCCCGGTCGAGGCGACGATCTTCTCGAGGTGGGGCACGAGGAAGTTCGAGACTCCGATGCTGCGCGCGAGCGTGGCATCCCGCAGCTCGATGAGCTTCTCCCATGCGTGCAGGTAGTTGTCGCGCGCGGGGGTCGGCCAGTGGATCAGGTAAAGGTCGACGAAGTCGGTGCGGAGCTTCTCGAGGCTCTCGCCGAGCGCCGCGCGCGGCTCGTCACCCTCGTGCCGGTCATTCCAGAGCTTGGTGGTGAGGAAGATCTCGTGACGCGGGATGCCGGACTTCTCGATCGCCGCCCCCACGCCCTCTTCGTTTCCGTAGATCGCCGCAGTGTCGATGTGGCGGTAGCCGACCTCGAGGGCCTCGCTGACGGTGCGCTCGGTGTCTGCGGGCGGCACCCGGAAGACGCCGTAGCCGAGCTGAGGGATGTCGTGTCCGTCGTTGAGCTGGATCGTGGGGATCGATGTCATGCGCTCCAGCCTAGAAGCGAGAGGTACTCCGCAGGCGAAGGCATCGCGGACTTTAGAATGGAGGGCTATGCCCTCTCCCGAACCCGTCATTTCGTACCCGCCGGAGCTGCCCGTCAGCGCCGCGCGCGACGAGATCTCGCGCGCGATCCGCGACCACCAGGTCGTGATCGTGGCAGGCGCCACCGGCTCGGGCAAGACCACGCAGCTGCCGAAGATCTGCCTCGAACTCGGCCGCACCCGTATCGCGCACACCCAGCCGCGCCGCATCGCGGCCCGCACGATCGCCGAGCGCATCGCCGAAGAGCTGCAGGTGCCGCTCGGCACGACGGTCGGCTACAAGGTGCGCTTCACCGACAAGGTCTCCGAAGACACCCGCGTCGCACTCATGACCGACGGCATCCTGCTCAACGAGATCCACCGCGACCGGCTGCTGCGCCGCTACGACACGATCATCGTCGACGAAGCCCACGAGAGATCGCTCAACGTCGACTTCCTCATCGGGTATCTGCGCCGCATCCTTCCCGAGCGCCCCGACCTGCGCGTCATCGTCACGAGCGCGACGATCGACCCCGAGAGCTTCGCGAAGCATTTCGCGGATGCTGACGGCACGCCCGCGCCGATCGTCGAGGTGTCGGGGCGGACGTATCCCGTCGAGATCCGCTACCGGGCACCAGAGAGCGCCGACGACGTCGACGATGTCGTCGCGGCGCTCCGCGAACTCGACCGCGAACCGGCCGGAGACGTGCTGGTCTTCTTCCCGGGCGAGGCCGAGATCCGCGACGCCGCCGACACCGTGCGCGGCGTCTACGCGCACGACGCGCACCCCACCGAGGTGCTCCCCCTGTACGGGCGGCTCAGCGCCGCCGAGCAGCACCGCGTGTTCGAGCGCTCGAAGGTCGCCGGCGTCCGGCGTCGGGTCATCCTCGCGACCAATGTCGCCGAGACGAGCCTGACGGTGCCCGGCATCCGCTACGTCATCGACACCGGCACGGCGCGCATCTCGCGGTACAGCGCGCGATCGAAGATCCAGCGGCTGCCGATCGAGGCCGTCTCGCAGGCGTCGGCGCAGCAGCGCGCGGGGCGCGCGGGGCGCACCACCTCGGGAATCGCCATCCGGCTGTATTCGGAGGACGACTTCGACAAGCGGCCCGAGTACACCGAACCCGAGATCCTCCGAACGAGCCTGGCGGCCGTCATCCTGCAGATGCTCTCGCTCGGGTTCGGCGACATCGAGGCGTTCCCGTTCCTCACTCCGCCGGATTCCCGCGGAGTGAAGGCCGCATTCGACCTGCTGCTCGAACTGCGCGCTGTCGAGCTTCCGCGAAACGCGACCCCGCGCCTGACCCCGCTCGGCCGTGAGATCTCTCGGCTGCCGATGGATCCGCGCTTCGCGCGAATGCTCATCGCCGCCCGCGCCTCGGGCGTACTCCCCGACGTGTCCGCGATCGTCGCCGGCCTCACGATCCAGGACGTGCGCGAGCGCCCCGAAGAGCGCCGCGAAGAGGCCGATCGCCTCCACGCGCGCTTCGCCGATCCGAACAGCGACTTCCTGAGCATCCTGAACCTCTGGACGTATCTGCAGCAGCAGCAGTCCGAACTCGGCTCGAGCGCCTTCCGGCGGCTGTGCCGCGCCGAGCATCTGAACTACGTGCGCGTACGCGAGTGGTTCGACGTGCACCGTCAGCTGCGCTCGCTGATCCGGACAGGCGAAACCGCCCCTGCCACCACCACCGCCGCAGCCGACCCCGACGAGATCCACAAGGCGATCCTCGCCGGACTCCTCTCGCACATCGGCATCATCGACGAGCGGTCGGTCGCCAAGGCGCCGCCGGCCCGCTCGTCGAGTGAGCGCACCGAGACCAAGCGGCTGGCCGGTGCCCAGTACCTCGGGGCGCGGGGCACCCGGTTCGCGATCTTCCCGGGGTCGGGCCTGAAGAAGAAGCGCCCGACCGCCGTGATGGCAGCCGAGCTCGTCGAGACCAGCCGCCTGTACGCCCGGACGGTCGCCGCGATCGACCCGGAATGGGCAGAGCCCCTCGCCGGCGACCTCGTTCGTCGACAGGTCAGCGATCCGCATTGGTCGAAGGATGCCGGAGCCGCCGTCGCGACCGAGAAGATCACGCTCTTCGGGGTCGAGATCGTACCGCGCCGTCGTGTCCAGCTCGCGAGGGACGACCGCGCACTTGCCCGCGAGATGTTCGTCAGGCACGCCCTGGTCGAGGGCGAGTGGGAGCCCTTCCGGTTCCTGAGCCCGTCGAAGGACGACAAGCGCCTGACCGCATTCCTGCGGCGCAACGTCGAGCAGCGTCGGCGCCTCGAGAAGATCGAGGAGCGCGAGCGACGCCGTGACATCCTCGTCGGCGACGAGGCCGTGTTCGCGTTCTACGACGCACGGATCCCGCACGACGTGTTCGACGTGCGGTCGTTCGAGACCTGGTGGCAGGATGCCTCGACCCGCACGCCGCGTCTGCTCGACCTGACCGAGGCCGACCTCCTGGACGAGGTGGGCCGGACAGACGAGCGCGAATTCCCCGCCCGGTGGCACCAGGGCGACCAGGTGCTCTCGCTCGCGTACCGCTTCGAGCCGGGGGCGCCCGACGACGGCGTGACCGCGGTGATCCCGCTGGCGCTGCTCGCCCAGCTGCGCCCTGACGGCTTCGACTGGCAGGTCCCCGGCATGCGCGACGAGCTCGTCACGGCCCTGCTGCGTGCACTGCCCAAGGCGATCCGACGCACCGTCGTCCCGGCCGCCGACTGGGCCGCGACGTTCTCCGACGAGCTGGCGGGCCTCGGCCCCGAGTCCCATGACGGTGTCCCCGCGACGACGTTGCGTGCGGCACTGGCGGGGCTCGTGCAGCGCGTCGCGAACCAACGGGTCAGCGCCGACGACTTCGACATGGAGCGGGTTCCCGGTCATCTCCAGGTGTCGTTCCGCGCCGTCGACGACCGGGGGCGCGCGGTGGGTTCCAACCGCGACCTCGCCGCGCTCCAGCAGCGATTGGCGGGCCGGGCGCGTACGACGGTGGAACGGACCGTCGCCCGTTCGACGCCCGCGGCGCACAACGGAGCGGAGCATGTCGCCGAGGCATCCGGCATCTCCGTCACCCGCTCCGGGCTGACCGACTGGACGATCGACGACCTGCCCGACGTGATCGACACGAGGGTGGCGGGCGGTATCGTGCGCGGCTACCCCGCGCTGATCGATGACGGAGCCTCGGTGTCGGTGCGGATCGAGACCTCCGCCGAGGACGCCGCCCGGCAGACGCGCGCGGGCGTGCGCCGCCTCCTGCTGCTGGCGGTGCCGTCGGCGGCGACGTACGTGCTCGAGCACCTCACCTCGGCCGAGAAGCTGGCCTTGGCCGCCTCACCGTATCCGTCGGCGAAGGCGCTGATCGAAGACTGCCGCGTCGCGGTAGCCGATGCGGTCCTGCGCCGCACGGCGCCGGACGGCGTGCGCACGCGCGCCGAGTTCGCGCGCGTGCGCGAAGCGCTCTCGTCGGTGAGCGTGGACGAGCTGTTCGCGGCGGTGTCACTGTGCGCGCGCATCCTGCTGCTGTGGCGGGATGCTGACCGCGCCCTCCGCGGACAGAACGCCCTGACCCTGCTCGGGGCGCTGGGCGACGTGCGCGGTCAGCTCGAAGGACTCGTCTTCCCCGGCTTCGTCACGCGAACCGGGCTCGCCCGGCTCGCGCACCTCCCGCGGTATCTGCAGGGCGCGATCGAGCGGGTCACGACCCTCGCCGACAATCCCGGCCGCGACCGCCAGCGCATGACCGAGTTCGAGCGCGCCGCCGCGCTGTACTCCGACGCCGGCGGGGTGATCCCCGCACCCGCCGACGCGCCTGCCGGGATCGTGCACGCGCGGTGGCTACTCGAAGAGTACCGGATCAGCCTCTTCGCCCAGCGCCTCGGCACCGCCGAGCAGGTCTCGCCGCAGCGCATCGCCAAGGCCATCGCCGGGTGATCGGAATACGCGTCGCGGCGCCGCCGTTGGCCCCCACATGAGCCATGCGATCGTCTACACCCGATTCGGCGGACCCGAGGTCCTGACCCTCAGCGAGGTGCCCGACCCGGTCGCCGGGGAAGGCGAAATCGTCGTCCGCGTCGAGGCTGCGGGCGTGAACCCGATCGACGCCAAGCTCCGCGGGGGTCTGCGGGCTTCGGACACGATCGGCGAGCCGCGCCACGTCGGATCGGATGCTGCGGGCATCGTGACCGCGGTCGGCTCCGGTGTCGACGGGTTCCGAGCCGGCGACCCGGTCGCACTCAAAGACGTCGAGGGCGCCTACGCCACCGACGTGGTCGTCGCCGCCAAGAACGCGTGGATCCGCCCGCCCGGCGTGTCCGCCGCCGAAGGCGCGGCTCTGGGCATTCCGGTCGGCACGGCCTACCAGACGGTGCGGTCGCTCGATGTCGGCCCCGGCGACACGCTGCTCGTCAACGGCGGCTCGGGCGCCGTCGGCCAGGCCATCGTGCAGTTCGCCGTCGCTTGGGGCGCCACGGTGGTGGCCACCGCCTCGCCGCGGCGATTCGCGCGGATCGAAGCGCTCGGCGCGATTCCGGTCGCCTACGGAGACGGTCTCGCCGACCGCGTACGCGCCGCCGCGCCGGGCGGCGTGACGGTCGCGATCGACGCCGCCGGAACAGACGAGGCGATCCTGACGTCGATCGAGCTCGTGCCCGACAAGTCCCGGATCGCAACGATCGTGCGCGGGCGGGATGCTGCGGGCTTCGGCATCCGTGCGTTCGGCGGTGGCTCACCCATCGGTCTGACCCCGCAGCAGTCGGCCTGGCGTGTCGAGGCGGTCCCGGTGGCCCTGGCGCTGCTTGCCGCAGGCGCCTTCTCGATCGAGCTGGGCGACACGTTCCCGCTGGCCGAGGCATCCGCTGCCCATCGCGCCGTCGAAGAGGGCGCGAACGGCAAGATCATCCTGGTGCCGTAACCTCGCTACGCTCGTTCACATGACCGGACTTCGCTGGGGAATCCTCGCCACGGGTGGCATCGCCCACGCTTTCGCCACAGACCTGCGCGCAGCAGGACTCGACCTCGTCGCCGTGGGATCGCGCAGTCAGGAGTCGGCGGATGCCTTCGCCGCCGAGTTCGACATCCCGAGCGCGTACGACTCGTACGAGGCGCTGGCCGCCGACCCCGAGGTGGACATCCTGTACATCTCGACACCGCACCCGCTGCACGTCGAGAACGCCGTGCTCGCGCTGCAGAACGGCACGCACGTGCTCATCGAGAAGCCGATCACCCTGAATGCCGCCGAAGCGGCGCGCATCCGCGATCTCGCCGCCGAGAAGGGCCTGCTCGCAATGGAGGCGATGTGGACGCGCTACCTGCCCCACATGGTGCGCATCCGCGAGATCATCGCGGAAGGCACGCTGGGCGAGATCCGCGCCGTGACAGCCGATCACACCCAGAAGATCACCGCCGACCCCGCCCACCGGCTGAACGCCCTGGAACTCGGCGGCGGAGCGCTCCTGGACCTCGGCATCTACCCCATCTCGTTCACGTGGGACGTTCTGGGTGCGCCGTCGGGCATCCAGGCGTCGGCCCGCTTGCAGGCCACGCGGGCGGATGAGGAGGTCGCGACGATCTTCACCTACCCGGGCGGGCAGATCGCCACCACGCTGTCGTCGTCGCGCGCAGCCGGCCCGAACACGGCGACGATCCTCGGCACCGAGGCGCGCATCGACATCGACCACGTCTGGTACACCCCCACCTCGTTCCGGGTCGTCGCCGCTGACGGCACGGTGCTCGAATCGTACGAATCCGACGTGATCAGCCGAGGGATGCAGTACCAGGCGTTCGCTGCAGAGCGCCTCGTCGCAGAAGGCCGACTGGAGGGCGACATCCTCCCGATCGACGAGTCGGTCGCGATCATGGGCACCCTCGATGAGATCCGCCGGCAGATCGGTGTGCGGTACCCGGGCGAGTGACGGGCCCCGGCGGATGAGCCGGTCGGGCGGGTGACACACTGGAACCATGCCAGACACTCAGAGCGGCCGCGTCGCCGTCTACCTCGACTTCGACAACATCGTGATGTCGTGGTACGACCGCGTGCACGGTCGGAACTCCTATGCGCGTGATCGGCAGCGCATCGCGGAGAACCCCACCGAACCCGAGATCGCCGAGCGCCTCGCGGCCGCGTCGATCGACGTCGGCGCGATCATCGATTTCGCCGCGTCGTTCGGCACGCTCGTGCTCACCCGCGCCTACGCCGACTGGTCATCGCCGGTCAACGCGATCTATCGCACGCAGCTGGTCGGCCGCGCCGTCGATCTCGTGCAGCTCTTCCCCGCCGCGGCGTACGCGAAGAACGGCGCCGACATCCGCCTCGCGGTCGACACGGTCGAAGACATGTTCCGGCTTCCCGACCTCACCCACGTGGTGATCGTGGCCGGCGACTCGGACTACGTGCCCCTGGCCCAGCGCTGCAAGCGGCTCGGCCGCTACGTGATCGGTGTGGGCGTCGCCGGTTCGACCGCGAAGTCGCTGGCCGCCGCGTGCGACGAGTTCGAGGCGTACGACTCGCTCCCCGGGGTCAAGCCGATCGTGCGCGCGCCCGCGAAAGATCAGCATTCCGGCCGCGCGGCGAAGGAGCCCGTGGCGAAAGAAACCGCGTCGAGCGAGCCCACAGACGAGGCTGCCGCGCCGGTGAAGGATGCGCCGAAGACGCGCTCGTCGGGACGACGCACCGGTGCGAAGTCGAAAGCGGATGCTGCGGCCGCCGCCGCGGCCGACTCGGCCATCTCCGCCGACGCGCCGGCCGCCGCAGACGGATCGACCGAACCGGGGAGCGCACCCACCGAACCGGCGAGCGCAACGACAGCCGCCTCTGCCGCCGCCGCGGCCGCACCCGGAACGGCCCTGGCGTTCTCGGGCGCGTCCGACGTCGAGGCATCCCTGGTAGGCGCACTCGACGGCGTCGCACCCAAGCGCACCAATCGTCGGGTGTCGTCCAAAACGCTCGCTGCCGCGGCCGAGGCGGCTGCCGCGACGCCGCTTGTCGAAGAGCCGCAGCCCGACGAACCGGCCGAAGACCCGCAGGAGACGGCCACCGCACTCCTGGATCGGGCGCTGCGCCTGGGGCACGACAAGGACGACGCGGAATGGCTGCACAGCTCGGCGGTCAAGACGCACATGCGCCGAATGGATCCGTCGTTCAGCGAGAAGGCGCTCGGATACCGCTCGTTCTCCGACTTCGTCAAGGCGCGCGAGTCGATCGCCGAACTCGAGGAGACCGGCCACGAGCGGCTGGTGCGGCTCCGGGAGCAGTAGTCGCCGCACTGGGACCGCTCCCGAAGGGGCATGCGACCACTCGGGTGCATAATGGTCTCCACGTCGCGAATGTGACCGTGAACATCCAGCCCCCGAGGTGCCAGTGTCGTCCGATCTCGAGCGCGGCCGCGCGCCGAGCATACGCGATGTCGCGCGCCTGGCGGGCGTGAGCCACCAGACCGTCTCCCGGGTGCTGAACGATCATCACAGCATCCGCGATGAGACGCGTTCGCGCGTGGAACGTGCGATGGAGACCCTCCGCTACAAGCCGAACAGAGCGGCGCGGATGCTGGTCACCAGCCGCAGTCACACCCTCGGTGTGCTGCTCGCCACCGTGGGCGAGTACGGTCCGAGCGCCGCGATCGCGGCGCTCCAGGAGGCCGCCCGCGAGCGCGGCTACATCGTCACGACCGCCAACATTCCCGCAGCGACGCCCGAGGCGATCGCGGACGGCGTGCGGATCCTGCTCGACCAGGGCGTGGAGGGAATCGTCGTCAGCGCGCCGCAGACGCGCACGTTCGACGTCATCGCCGGGATGGAGATCGACGTTCCCTACGTGAGCCTGCAGTCGGTCGGGAGCGATGCGCGATCGGTCGACCCGCACCAGCTCATGGGGGCCAAAGCCGCCACGGAGCACCTCATCTCGCTCGGCCACACGGGAATCGTGCATCTCGCCGGGCCCCAGGACTGGATCGAGGCCGATGCGCGGATGCGCGGATTCCTCGAGGCGGTCTCGGATGCCGACCTGCCAACGATGCCGCCGATCGCCGGCGACTGGACGGCCGACTTCGGGTACTTCGCCGGGTACGAGCTGCTGCGGCGACGCGATTTCACCGCGGTGTTCGCGGCGAACGACCTCATGGCGATCGGTCTACTGCATGCATTCCGGGATGCCGGGCTCGACGTCCCGGGGGATGTGAGCGTCGTCGGGTTCGATGACATTCCGATCGCCGCACACGTGTGGCCGCCGCTGTCGACGATCCATCAGGACTTCGGAATGCTCGGTCGCCGTGCTGTCGCGACCCTCCTCGGCGAACCCGCTCCGGAGCACGATTGGGTAGCCACCAGCCTGGTCATGCGGGGCTCGACCGCGCCGCCGCGGGCGGGCTGAAGCGGCGCGCTCGCACCCGAGAACGCCGCTGGGCATATCGTTTCCATCCTGTTATCCCAGAGATTTGACACCGGCGTCTCAGGAGAGCACCATGACTCAATGTGAACGGTCACACGTTCGCCCCCTGAACCCCGAGTACCACCCGACAACGGAGTCCGCCCGTGAGTGAGCCCAGCGCAACGCCCATCCTCGAGATGCGCTCCATCACGAAAGAGTTCCCCGGAGTCAAGGCTCTCGATCACGTTTCGATTACGGTCCACGCCGGCGAGATCCACGCGATCTGCGGCGAGAACGGCGCGGGCAAGTCCACGCTCATGAAGGTGCTCTCCGGGGTCTACCCCTACGGCACCTACAGCGGCGACATCTGGTTCCGCGGAGAGACGGTCGAATTCCGCGACATTCGGGCCAGCGAGCAGGCCGGCATCGCGATCATCCACCAGGAGCTCGCGCTCATCCCCGAGCTATCGATCGCCGAGAACATCTTCCTGGGCAATGAGATCGAGAAGCGCGGCGTGATCGATTGGCCCGACACGCGGACCCGGGCCGTCGACCTCCTCGCGCGCGTCGGCCTGAACGACGACCCCGAGACGCAGATCAAGACGATCGGCGTGGGCAAGCAGCAGCTCGTCGAGATCGCCAAGGCGCTCGCGAAGGACGTCAAGCTGCTCATCCTCGACGAGCCCACCGCCGCGCTGAACGAAGACGACTCGCAGCACCTGCTCGACCTCATCCTGGGGCTCAAGAGCAAGGGCATCGCGTCGATCATGATCAGCCACAAGCTGAATGAGATCGAGCAGATCGCCGACTCGATCACGATCATCCGCGACGGTCGCACGATCGAGACCCTCGACGTCAGTGCCGGCGGCGTCGACGAGGACCGCATCATCCGCGGCATGGTCGGCCGATCGCTCGAGAGCCGCTATCCCGACCGCACCGCACACATCGGCGAGGTGTTCTTCGAGGTCCGCGACTGGACGGTGCGTCACCCCCAGGTCCCTGAGCGACTCGTTGCGAAGCACTCGAACCTCGTCGTTCGTCGCGGTGAGATCGTGGGGCTCGCCGGGCTCATGGGCGCAGGCCGCACCGAGCTGGCGATGAGCATCTTCGGGCGCTCGTACGGAACCTACGAGTCGGGCACGATCATCAAGGACGGCAAGGAGATCGTCCTGCGCAACGTCCAAGCCGCGATCGACGAGGGCCTGGCGTACGTGAGCGAGGATCGCAAGGTCCTGGGGCTCAACCTCCTCGACACCATCAAGCAGTCCATCGTGTCGGCGAAGTTGCGGAAGATCTCGCGCGCCGGGGTCGTCGACCGCGATGCCGAGAACGAGATCTCGGAGGACTATCGCAAGCGCCTCCGCATCAAGACTCCGAACGTCGACGTCGGTGTGTCGAAGCTCTCGGGCGGCAACCAGCAGAAGGTGGTCCTCGCCAAGTGGATGTTCACCGACCCCGATCTGCTCATCCTCGATGAGCCCACCCGCGGTATCGACGTGGGCGCCAAGTACGAGATCTACACGATCATCCAGAACCTCGCGGCGCAGGGCAAGGGCGTGATCCTCATCTCGAGCGAACTGCCCGAACTGCTGGGCATCACCGACCGGATCTACACCATCTTCGAGGGGCAGATCACCGATGACATCCCCACGGCGACCGCGACGGCCGAGAACCTCATGCGCAGCATGACATCCACCCGACAGAAGGCACAGGCATGACCGACACGACCCCCACCTCCAAGCGGGGCGGATTCTCCGACATCAGGAAGATGTTCGGCGGCAGCTCGTCGAGCGCGCGCCAGTTCGGCATCCTCGCGTCGCTGATCGTGATCATCCTGTTCTTCCAGTTGATGACGAACGGGCTGACGCTGTCGTCGGTCAACCTGATCAACGTCGTGAATCAGTACTCGTACATCCTGATCCTCGCGATCGGCATGGTGATGGTCATCATCATGGGCCACATCGACCTCTCGGTCGGATCGGTCGCCGCGTTCGTCGGCATCGTCGTGGCCAAGTCGATGATCGATTGGCACCTGCCCTGGTACCTCGCGATCGTGCTGGGCCTGGTGGTGGGCGCTCTGGTCGGCGCCTGGCAGGGTTTCTGGGTGGCGTTCGTCGGGGTGCCCGCGTTCATCGTGACGCTGGCCGGCATGCTCATCTTCCGCGGGCTCAACCAGGTCGTGGGCCAGTCCACGACTACTCCTGTCCCGATCGAATTCGGCGTGATCGGCGCGGGCTATCTCCCCGAGCTTCCGCTGCCGTTCGACTTCAACTTCCTCACGATGCTCCTCGGTGTGCTCAGCGTCGCGTGGATCGTCTACTACGAGATCCGCCTCCGACGTCGTCAGCACAAGACCGGCTCCGAGGCGGCGCCGCTGTGGGTGTCGATCACCAAGGTCGTCGTGCTGTCGGCCGCGATCCTTTTCGTCGCGTGGCTGTTCGCGACCGGTCGCGCCGGTACGAGCTTCCCGATCTCGGGCATCATCCTCGTGGTGCTGGTCGGCCTCTACTCGTTCATCACGAACCGCACCGTCTTCGGCCGCCACATCTACGCGGTCGGTGGCAACCGACTCGCCGCGACACTGTCGGGTGTGAAGGATCGCTGGATCGACTTCTTCGTCATGATGAACATGTCGGTGCTCGCAGCCCTGGCCGGAATGATCTTCGTCGCCCGTTCCACGGCCTCCGGTCCGCAGGACGGTAACGGCTGGGAGCTCGATGCGATCTCGGCGGTGTTCATCGGTGGTGCGGCCGTGTCCGGCGGTATCGGCACGGTGATCGGCGCCATCATCGGTGGTCTGGTCATGGCCTTCCTGAACAACGGCCTGCAGTTGCTGGGCACCGGCGCCGACCTGGTGTCGATCATCAGGGGCCTCGTCCTCCTCGGTGCCGTCGCCGTCGATGTCCTCAGCAAGCGCCGGGGCGGCCCCTCGATCATCGGGTTCCTGATGTCGCGGCGTCGAAAGACCGACGGCTTCCCGGATATCCCGGAAGTCGTTCCATCGAGCTCTAACGAGTCGAGCCAGCCGGCCGATCTCCGAAGGCGCTAGAAGCTTCACAATTCCCAACCAAGAGAAGAAAGTGATGGATCAATGAAGAAGATCGCTCTTGCCGCAGCAGCACTCACTGCTGTGGCCGCGCTCGCCCTCGCCGGATGCTCGTCGTCCAGCGGCGGCCGAAGCGATGAAGCATCGACCGCAGCAGCGGCCGGGTTCGCTGCCGATTCCAAGATCGGCATCGCCCTGCCCGACAAGACGTCGGAGAACTGGGTGCTCGCAGGTGGACTGTTCGAGTCCAGCCTGAAGGACGCCGGGTTCGGCGCCGATGTTCAGTACGCACCCGCGTCGAACACCGTTGCCGAGCAGCAGAACCAGATCTCGGCCATGGTCACCAACGGCGCGAAGGTCATCGTCATCGGTGCGAAGGACGGCAAGCAGCTGGGTACTCAGCTGCAGCAGGCCCACGACGCCGGCGTCACGATCATCGCGTACGACCGCCTGATCGAGAACACCCCGAACGTCGACTACTACGTCGCGTTCGACAACCACAAGGTCGGCGAGCTGCAGGGTCAGGCCCTGCTCGACGGTCTCGCGGCACGCAGCGGCCACGCTGCGCCGTGGAACATCGAGCTGTTCTCGGGTTCCCCGGATGACGCGAACTCCGCCGTGTTCTTCGACGGCGCCATGTCGGTGCTCCAGCCCAAGATCGACGACGGAACGCTCGTCGTCGTCTCGGGTCAGAAGGACATCCAGCAGACCGCAACGCAGGGCTGGAAGGCTGAGAACGCGCAGAGCCGGATGGACTCGCTCCTCGCAGCCAACTACACCGCCGCCACGATCGACGGTGTGCTGTCCCCGAACGACACTCTTGCCCGCGCCATCCTCACCTCGGCGAAGCAGGCCGGCAAGGACGTCTCGACCTTCACGGTCACCGGTCAGGATTCCGAGGCCGAGTCGGTCAAGTCGATCATGGCCGGCGAGCAGTACTCGACGATCAACAAGGACACGTCGCTGCTTGTCGCCCAGACCATCAAGATGATCCAGTCCCTCCAGGAGGGCAAGGCTCCTGAGGTCAACGACACCACGCAGTACAACAACGGTGTCAAGGTCGTCCCGGCCTACCTGCTGCCGCCCGTCATCGTGACGAAGGCGAACGCGGCCGAGGCATACGCCAACAACCCGAACCTGCTCTCGATCGTCAAGGCCGCTGGCTGATCCGATCGACTGGTTCGCCAGAGGGGTCCCGCGCAAGCGGGGCCCCTCTTTGTCGTTCCTGATCGGCGAGCGGATACCGCGAGCCGGGCACTCAGCGCTTCAGGCCGGTACTCCGCGGTGCTGTCGACCAGAGCGCCCATGCGACCAGCAGCGGCTGGAAGAAGAGGCGCACCAACCGCTTCGTGTCGGTGTCGAGCCCGAAGCCGTCGCGCCGCTTCGTGTACTGCTCGATGTTGCCGGGGAAGACCGCGACGAAGAATCCGGCCAGGATCGCGCCGATCCGCCGGCGCTCTTTCGGGAACACGACCAGCGCCGCGCCGAGCATGATCTCCACAGCGCCGGAGGCGACCACGACGCCGTCCTTGTCGATCGGGAGGAGCTCCGTCGTCCAGTCGGGCACTTGCGCCTGGAACTCCTTGCGGCCCCAGAACAGGTGGGTGAGCCCCGCGAAGACGAGTCCGGACGCGAGCAGCCAGCGAGTGAAGTTCTTCATGGGCTCAGTCAACCGGCACGTCTCGGGCTCGTCCAGTCCGGGGCCGCCGCTCGAGCATGCGCTCCCGTCAGCCGAGCATCGCCCGCAGCGTCTGAATCGTGTCGGCGTCGCGCGGCAGCTTGTCGTCGCGGTAGGCCTTGACCCGCGCGAACCGCAGCGCGATCCCACCGGGGTATCGGGTCGAACGCTGCACGCCGTCGATCGCGATCTCGACGACGATGAGCGGCTCGATGTAGACCGTCGAGGCGGTGCGCCGGGTCTCCAGCTGCGGGAACCGTTCGGTCTGCCACCGCAGCAGCTCATCCGTGAGCCCCTTGAACGTCTTGCCGACCATCACGAAACCGCCGGGTTCGCCGAACTCGCCGGTCGGATCGAGCGCGCCGAGGTGCAGGTTCGAGAGCAGCCCCGTGCGCCTGCCCGACCCCCATTCGGCGGCCAGCACGACCAGGTCGTAGGTGTGCACCGGCTTGACCTTGATCCAGCTCTTGCCGCGTCGACCGGCGGTGTACGGCGAGTCGAGCGCCTTGACCACCACGCCTTCGTGGCGGGCGGCCAGAGCTTCGCGCGACAGCTGCTCCGCGGCATCCGCATCAGAGGTCCGGATGCCCGGCATCCGGAACCCGCCCGCGATCCGCTCGAGTTCGTCGAGCCGCACCGACAGCGGCTCGTCGATGAGATCCCGGCCGTCGACGTGGAGCACGTCGAAGAACCACGGCTGCAGCGCGATCGCCCGCGCCGTCTCGGATCCGAACCTCGACATCGTGTCTTGGAAGGGGCGGGGGCCGCCGTCCTCGTCGAGCGAGAGCGTCTCGCCGTCGAGGATCAGCCGGTCGGCGGGAAAGGCGCGCACGACCTCGACGAGCTCAGGCACGCGATGGGTGATGTCGGCGAGGTTGCGTGTGAACACGCGCACCTCGTCGCCGTCGCGGTGCACCTGGATCCGAGCGCCGTCGAGCTTGTACTCGACCGAGGCCGCGCCGGTGACGGCGATCGCATCGCCCGCGGACGCCGCCGTCGAGGCGAGCATCGGCAGGACGGGGCGACCCACGACCAAACCGACGGCGTCGAGTTCTTCGGGCGAACCCGTCAGGGCGATGACCGCGGTCGCGCCGAGGTCGCCCGAGAGCATCGCTGCGCGGCGGACGGATGCCGTCGGCCGCTGCGATGCGGTGACGATGCCGTCCAGCAGCACACCCTCGAGTGCGCCGGTGCGCAGCTCGCCGAGGAGCACGCGCGACACGAACGACCACTCTGCAGAGGTCGCCCGGCCCGCGAACTCGCACAGGAGTTCGCTGCGCGTCGCCGCCGACCCGGCTCCGGATGCCGCCACCAGCCGGTCGAGGAAGGCGTCGGTGTCTGCGACGGTGAGCGTGGGCGTCTCGGCGTGCGAGACCTCGAGCGAGGCCAGCCCCCGCCAGCCGACGCCGACCCGCCCCTGGCGGGGTGCGGCGAGAAGGTACCCCACCGCCGGGGCGATCTCTTCGGTCTCCAACCGCTGCAGCAGCGCGGCGAGCGCGGCCGATTTCGCCGTGCGCGACGATGTGGACCCCACCAGATCGGACGTCGTCACGAGCTCAGCCAACAGCATCCCCGCAGTCTCCCACCGACCGCCGACATCGCGACCCGTCGTCCCATGTCGCCGCGTGTCGCCCGATGTCGCCCGGGCGACCCGTTGTCCGGGCCTCCGCAACTACCCGAGAAACCACATCCGCGACGAGACATCACGCGGCACGTGTCGTCTCAGCGCCGATATGGTTTCTCGCGCACTCGGGCTCGGTCACTCGGGCTCCGTCGCCCAGGGCTAGGCGCCAGGGCTCAGGCGTACAGCCGCGACACTGCTCCGACGCCGGCCAGGAACGCGTTCAGGTCCGGTTCGCCGTCGCGCGGCTGGAGGATGACGGCGGTGGCTCCTGCGTCGAAGAACGGCGCGACGGCCGCTGCCACCTCCTCGGGGGCGCCGGCGACGACCAGCGCCGGGTCGACCTCGCCCTTCGTCCGCTGGAGCTGGTCGATGACAGCGGTGCGGGCCTCTTCGCCTCCGAAGGCGGCGATCACGAAAACCACGAGTTCGTGCGACCCGGCGCGTCCGGCCGCGGTCCGCCCCTCGAGGGCGAGCGCGAGCGTGCGTGCGACGCGATCCGGGCTGCTCCCGTCCGGGAGGATCGTGCCGTCGGCGACCTCGCCCGTCAGGCGCACGGTCTTGGGTCCCTCCCCCGCTGCCATGACGACCGGAGCCTGAGCGGGCGGCCAGTCGAGCCGCACCTGATCGAGCGACACGTAGCGCCCCGCGAACGTGACCTCTTCGCCCGCGAGCAGCGACCGCAGCGCCGGTACGTACTCGCGCATGAGGGTGAGCGGCGAGGCGACGCGTGCCCCGATCTGACCCATCCACGACAGCACTCCGTGGCCGACACCGGGGATGAGCCGGCCGGGGAAGAGTCGCTCCATAGTCGCGATCTCCATCGCCAGCGCCGCGACGTTGCGGAACGGCATGGGGGCGACCCCGATGCCGATCTTGAGTCGCTCGGTCCAGGCGAGGGCGGCGGATGCTGCGGCGAACGCCGACTCGCGGAAGCAGTCCTCCCAGAGCCACAGCTCGGGCACGCCCTCGGCCTCGGCGGCCTGCGCGGCGCCGCGGAGCGCCTCGGGCGGGAAGGAGGGAGTGAAGATCGCACCGATGCGTGGCATCCGTCCACTCTGCCATGGCCTCCAGACCCCCGAGAAACCACATCCGCGACGAGACATCACGCGTCACGTGTCGTCTCAGCGCCGATGTGGTTTCTCGCGCCCGCGCCCGCTCGGGCTCACGCGCGGGCGCGGGCTCAGGCACGCGCGGGCGCGGGCTCAGGAGCCGGCCCACAGGGCCCACGCGACGAGGAGAGGCTGCAGGAAGAGCCGGCCGAAACGCGACATGTCGGTGCGCATCATCGGGGCGGGCCTGCCGGTGAGCCACTGGTGGACGTTGCCCGGGAACACCGCGACGAAGAACCCCGCGGTCAGCGCGCCGACCCGTGCCCGCTCGGCGGGGAGCGCCACGAGCGCCGCGCCCAGCGCGATCTCGACCGCCCCCGACGCGACGACGATC
The DNA here is from genome assembly GCF_964244775.1 of uncultured Microbacterium sp. Taxonomy (NCBI): domain Bacteria; kingdom Bacillati; phylum Actinomycetota; class Actinomycetes; order Micrococcales; family Microbacteriaceae; genus Microbacterium; species uncultured Microbacterium sp. The sequence continues at coordinate 79,871 of NZ_CAXTJR010000001.1, read as the reverse complement.
GCGTCCTTATCGAGGTGCGACTGCCGGACCGCCCAGTCGGGCACCGCGATACGGAAGCCGCGGCGACCCCAGAACAGGTGCGAGAGTCCCGTATACACGAGAAAGCCGGCGAGGACGACGCGGGCGATGACCCGCACGGCTTCGGATGCTGGGGAACGGCGCCGACGACGGTGGTGGCGGCTCATCGGCTCATCCTGTCAGCTCGCATCCAGCGCACGGCGGGCGGCCTCGATGAACTCGAGATGCTCATCGAGCGTGTCGGATGCCGTGATCACCCGGAGAACGAGTTCGTCGACGCTCTGCGTGTAGGCGGCGACTCCTGCCGCCAGATCCTCATCGGGGGCGGGGAGGACCGTGGCTAGCGGGTCCATGCCGAGCCGGGCGAAGTTCGCCGCGTAGGCGGGATAGGTCGCGTAGCGGCGCGCCTCTTCGTCGCGTCGCGCGATCGCGCGGGGGTCGACGGCCGTGCGCGCGTAGAGGGCGACGTGACCGGCGCCCTGGGGTGCAGCATCCCGAAGCTGTCGCGCCTGCTCTGCCGCGCGTGCGGGCGTAAGCCAGCTCAGCAGCGCGCCGTCCGCGTGTTCTGCCGCCAGGGCACGCATCTTGGGGCCGAGTGCACCGACGAGAACCCGCGCACCGGTTTCCGCCGTGAGCTGTCGCACCTGCTCGCCGACCAGGTCGAGCGCGCCGACGCGGGTGCTCCCGGCGCCGATGCCCAGAATCAAGCGATCCTCAGGGAGCCCGAGCCGCTGCACGGCGGCGACGATCTCGGCGGCGGGGCGGCGATCCACCGGGATCACGCCCGTCGCGAGCACGAGGTGCTCGGTCGATGCGGCGGCCGCCGCCAGCACGGCGAGCGAATCGGAGCCGGGCGTGTCGTTCACCCAGAGCCCGCGGAATCCCGCGCGCTCGGCAGCCTCCGCGACCGCGGCACCCGCCTCCGGTCCGAGGGATCCGGCGATGCCGATCGACACCACGCCGTGTTGTTCTGTCATCCTCCGAGCATCCCACGCCGCACCTCTGGTCGTCGCAATGCACCCTCGACCGTCGCAATGCACCCTCGACCGTCGCAATGCACCCTCGACCGAGGGTGCATTGCGGGAATCGAGGGGCATTGCGGCCGTTCCAGGTGCACTGCGGAGCCCGGTGTGCTCTCACGTCATCCCGGCTCTCGCGCTAGCGTGGGGCGGTGATCGATGCGGATGCTGCGGACCGGCTGATCCTCGACGAGTCGGCGTCGGCACGCGCGACGACTCCGCCGGGTGCATTCGTCGTGATCGGCGACGAATCAGGAGCCCTCACGCGCGCCGTGCTCGGCGATGGAGCAGGCCACGTGCGCGTGCACCAGGATTCCGTCACGGCCGAATGGACGCTGCGGGATGCCGTCGCCGACCCGGACCGCGCCCGCTCACTGGGGCTCGACCCCGCGCTCGTGACGGATGCCGGCACGGTGCTGGTGCGACTCCCCCGGTCGCTCGATGCGCTGCGCGATATCGCCGGTCTCATCGCCGCGCACGCGCGCCCGGATGTCGTCGTCTTCGCCGGCGGCCGGATCAAGCACATGTCGCTCACGATGAACGACGTGCTGCGCGAGTACTTCACGACCGTGGACGTGACCCACGCGCGCCAGAAGTCGCGGGTGCTGATCGCGCGCGGCCCCCACGACGGCGCCGATCCCATGCCCCGTACCGCCCGCCACAACCTGCCCGGCCTCTCCGAACCGATCGTCGTCTCGGCCCTGGGCGGGGTGTTCGCGGGCACCTCGATCGATATCGGCACCCGGTTCCTCATCGAGAACCTTCCCGGACGGCTCCCGGAAGGCGGCGACGTCGTCGACCTCGCGTGCGGCACCGGCGTCGTCGCCGTGTGGCTGGCGCTCCAGCATCCCGACATCACGGTGCTTGCGACCGACCGGTCGTCGGCCGCGGTCACCTCGGCCCGCGCCACGGCGGCAGCGAACGGCATCGCCGAGCGGGTGCAGGTCGTCCGAGACGACGGACTCGCGAGTCGCCCAGACGGCAGCGCGGCGTTCATCGCGCTGAATCCGCCGTTCCACGAGGGGGCTGCTGTCGACGAGCGGCTCGCGTTCTGGCTGTTCGCCGATGCGGCACGCGCCCTGCGGCCGGGGGGCGAGCTGTGGACGGTGTGGAACTCGCCGCTCGCCTATCGCTCCGCGCTCGAGCGCATCGTCGGACCGACCCGCCAGGTCGCCCGCAACGCGAAGTTCACCGTCGCGGCATCGACCCGCCGCTGACCCCCAGCCCAACCGACCCACCGACCCGCCGCTGACCCCCAACCGACCCGCTGCCGAACCGCTGCCGCCGACAGAACAGAAGACACCTGCACGCACGCGAAGGCGCCGCCGGGAATCCCGACGGCGCCTTGCGCGGAACGACGAACCTACGCGGCCTGCGCCACGTCGACGAGCGTGGTGCGGACGACGAGCGCACCGGCGACAGCATCCACCGTCACCGACCCGCCGTCCACGAGCTCACCGCTGACGAACAGGTCGGCGATGCGGTCGTCGACCTCACGCTGGATCACACGGCGGAGCGGTCGCGCACCGTACTCGGGCTCGTAGCCGTTCTCGGCGACCCAATCGATCGCCGACGCCGTCACCTCGAGCTCGACGTCGCGCTTGGCGAGGCGGGCGCGGGTCGCACCGAGCAGCAGCCCCACGATCTCGCGCAGCTGATCGACGGCGAGCTTGCGGAACAGGACGATCTCGTCGATGCGGTTGAGGAACTCGGGCCGCATCGCCTCGCGCAGCTTGCCCATCACGCGATCGCGCAGATCCTTGTCGCTGCCGAACCCGGTCGCTCCGCCGCCGTCGGCGATGAAGCCGATGGCGCCTGAGCGCGACGCGAGGAACTCGCTGCCGAGGTTCGAGGTCATCACGATCACGGTGTTGCGGAAATCGACCGTGCGCCCCTGCCCGTCGGTCAGACGCCCGTCGTCGAGCACCTGCAGCAGCAGGTTGAACACGTCGGGGTGGGCCTTCTCGATCTCGTCGAACAGCACGATCGAGTAGGGGTTGCGCCGCACGCGCTCGGTGAGCTGCCCGGCCTCGTCGTACCCCACGTATCCCGGAGGGGCACCCACCAGGCGCGACACGGTGTGCCGCTCGCCGAACTCGCTCATGTCGAAGCGGATTACGGCCGTGTCGTCGTCGAAGAGCGACCCGGCGAGCGCCTTGGCGAGCTCGGTCTTGCCGACACCCGTGGGGCCCAGGAACAGGAACGATCCGACCGGTCGGTGCGAGTCGCCCATGCCGGTGCGGTTGCGGCGCACGGCCTTGGCGACAGCGGTGACCGCGTCATCCTGTCCGATCACGCGGGCGTGCAGTTCGTCCTCGAGAAGGGCGAGACGGTCGCGCTCGGTCTCGGTGAGGCGATTGACCGGGATGCCGGTGGCCCGGCTGATCACGGCGGCGATCTGCGCTTCATCGACCACAGCATCGGCAGACGCGACGGTCTCTGAGCCTGTCGAAGGGCCGCCGGACGTCGCCGCCTCCAGCCGCGTCTGCACGTCCGCGATCGCGTCGCGGATGCGCGACGCCTCCTCGTAGTGCTCCCCAGAGACCGCGGCGTTCTTGTCGGCCTCGAGGGTGGCGAGTTCGGCGACGAGCGCACCGACATCGACGGTCATGCCGAGGCGCAGCCGCAGCCGCGCGCCCGCCTGGTCGATCAGGTCGATCGCCTTGTCGGGCAGCACACGGTCGCTGAGGTAGCGATCCGACAGCTCCACCGCAGCGCGCAGCGCGTCGTCGGTGTAGGTGACGGCGTGGTGATCCTCATACGCCGAGCGCAGTCCGCGCAGGATCAGCACGGCGTTCTGCACCGACGGCTCGCCGACCCGCACGGGCTGGAAGCGGCGCTCGAGCGCGGGATCCTTCTCGATGACGCGGTACTCCTTGAGCGTCGTCGCACCCACCAGGTGCAGCTCGCCGCGCGCGAGACGCGGCTTGAGGATGTTGCCGGCATCCATCGCGCCTTCGCCGCCGCCACCGGCGCCCACGACGGTGTGCACTTCGTCGATGAACATGATGAGCTCGCCCTTGTGGGCGGCGACCTCGTCCATCGTGCTCGTGAGGCGCTCCTCGAAATCTCCGCGGTACCGGGTGCCGGCGAGCATCGCCGGCAGGTCGAGCGCGATCACGCGCTTGCCGCGCAGCTGCTCGGGCACGGTGCCGGCGACGATGGCCTGGGCCAGGCCCTCGACGATCGCGGTCTTTCCGACGCCGGCCTCGCCGACCAGCACGGGGTTGTTCTTCGTGCGACGGCTCAAGATCTCGATGGTCTGCTCGATCTCGTCGAGACGCCCGATCACCGGGTCGAGCTCGCCGGCCATGGCACGGGCGGTCAGGTCGGTTCCGAAACGATCGAGCATCGGAGTCTCGGATGCCGCGGCATCCGTCTTCTCCTCGTTCGAGGTGGCTCCGCTCGGCGTGACCGTCTCTCGGGCGCCCTGGGTGAGGGCCTCGGCGGTGACGCCGGCCTGAGCCAGCACCTGGCCGGCCGGGGAATCCTGCGCGATGACGAGCGCGAAGAAGAGGTGCTCGGGGTCGACGTAGGTCGAGCCCGACGCCCGAGCCACCTGGTAGGCGTGGAACAGCGCGCGCTGCACCGACGGCGCGATCATCGCCCCGTCGAGCTCGGCAGGATCGGTGGGCGCAGGGAGGCGCTCTTCGACGGCACGCACGATGGCACGCGGGTCTGCGCCGACGCGGCGTACCGCGTCGTCGGCGGGCGCCTCCTGCACGATCACGCGCAGCACGTGGAGCGCGTCGAGCTCACGCTGGCCACGCTCGAGGGCGAATCGCCCCGCGTTCTGCAGGATCGACTGCGTACGACTGCTCAAGAACCTGCTGAGGTCGATCGAGCGCGCCTCGCGGGCGCGCTCACCGGCCATGTAGCGGGCCAGGAACTCATCGAACGCACCGGCGCCGTTCTCGTCGCTCTGGGGGGTGAAGTCTTCGGGCACGAGTCCTCCTCATGAAACTTGAGTGCCAAGGCATCAAGTTTATGAACTTGAGCGCCTCTGTATCAACTTCAACACCCAGTCTCACGGAGTATTCCGAGCAAGTCGGCTCCGCAAATCGACTCGGGCAAATCGGCTCGGAAGAGAATCAGCGCTTCGCGGGCTGCGGTGCGGGCGCCTGCAGCGCGCGGATCAGGCTGGCCGAGTCATACGGGCCTCTGTGCCGTATCCCGTTGACGAAGAATGTGGGAGTCGCATGCAGATCCATGAGCTCGGCATCGAGCCGGTCGTCTTGGATGCGCCGGAGCACGGACGGCGAGCCGAAGTCGGAGGCGAACCTGTCGCCGTCGAGCCCGAGCTGCTCCGCGTAGCGGCAGAGGTCATCGGTCTCGAGTGCGTCCTGGTGCGCGAACAGCTTCCTGGCCATCTCCAAGAACTTGCCCTGCAGGGCCGCAGCCTCGGCCGCCTGCGCCGCCTCTTGCGCGTGCGGGTGCGGGGCGTCGAGAGGAAGGTGCCGCCAGACCCAGAGCACATCGTCGCCGAAGTACTCGACGACCGCATCGACCGATCCGGTCGCACGGCTGCAGAACGGGCACTCGAAATCGCCGTACTCGACGATCTTGTACGGCGCATCGATCCGTCCGCGGAGGTGGTCGCGAGTCGGGTCGATCGGGCGGGCGAGCTTGGCCCCGATCGCCTGCGGCGGCCGCAATCGATCCCCGATCGAGAGGACCGCCCACCCCAGGAAGAAGGCGGTGACGGATGCTGCGAGCACGCCGACCCGCGCGAGGTCCTGCGTGTGCGGGTCGGCGATCGCGATCGGCACGATGAAGAGCGAGATGGTGAAACCGATGCCCGACAGCGTGGCTCCGCCCGCAATCCGGTTCATTCCGAGTCCCGGCGCGAGCTGCCCCCTGCCGAGCGCGCGCATGAGGGCGGTCGCGCCGGTGATGCCGACGAACTTGCCGACCACCAACCCGACGACGATTCCCCAGCTCACCGGCGAGGCCAACGCCTCCAGGAGCACCTGACCGTCGAGCTTCACGCCCGCGTTGGCAAGGGCGAAGAACGGGAGGACGCCGTAGGCGATGTACGGACGCCATCCGTTGTCGATCCGCTCGTTGATCGACAACGAGTCGCGCAGGCTCCGGGTGACCGCCGCTGCGTACATCGGATTCGGCGACTCGCGGAAGGCCTGCGACAGCTCGGCCGTGCGCTCGACGTCGCCGCGGCGCGGCGAGAACACGGGAATCAGCAGCGCCACCGCGACACCGGCGAGCGTCGGGTGGATACCGGCGAGCAGCACCGCGATCCACAGCGCGATGCCGAGGACCGTATAGGTGAAGCCGCGTCCTTCCGGCAGGAAGCGCACCAGAGCGATCAGCACCATGATCACGATCGCCGCGAGAGAGGGCCACAGGCTGATCCCGCTGGAGTAGAAGAGCGCGATCACCAGCAGCGCGCCGATGTCGTCGACCACGGCGAGCGTGAGGAGGAACGTGCGCAAGCGGGACGGGTATTTCGGGCCGATGATCGCGAGCGCGCCGATCAGGAAAGCGGTGTCGGTGGAGATGACGATGCCCCAGGCCTGCGCGTGGCCGGTCGAGGCGGTGAACGACACGAAGATCAGCGCGGGGACGATAAGGCCCGCGACGGCCGCCACGATGGGCACGGCTGCACGCGATCGGTCGGTCAGTTCTCCGATCGTGAGCTGCCGTTTGACCTCGAGCCCGACGAGGAAGAAGAAGAAGGCCATGAGACCTTCGTTGACGAACTGGTGCAGCGTGAACACGCCCGCCCAGTCGCCGATCGAGAGCCCGATCGGCATCGACCAGAACTCGTCGTAGGTGTCGCCGGGCAGGTTGGCCCACAGCATGGCGATCGCGGTGCCCACGAGCATCAGAGCGGCTGACAACTGGTCGCCGCCGGGCGCTTTCCTCTTCTTCTTCGACGCCGAGGGGTCGGGCTGCGGACGCGCCGGCAGGAGCGAGGTGCTGGTCACGCCTCCATCCTGGTGCCTCCGGGTGATGATCGGGGCGATCTGTCGCTAGGGTGAACCCGACGGAAGGGGTTCGCATGTCCTTCATCACCCGGGGGTTCACCGGTCGGCGGCGGGAACGCAATCCGCGCCTGCCACCAGGTCAGACCCTCGCCCCCGATTGGCCGGTCCTGTCCGCCGGCCCGACGCCGCGCATCTCGACGGACGAGTGGGAGTTCACGCTCACCACGGAGAACGGCACCCACCGCTGGTCATGGGATGAGCTGCGCGCCCTCGGAATCGAAGACATCAGCGCCGACATCCACTGCGTCACGCACTGGTCGAAGCTCGAGATGCCGTGGCGGGGCGTATCGCTGGACACGATCTTCGCGCAGGTGCAGACCCATCACGGCTTCGTCATGGCGCACTCCTACGGCGGCTACACCACCAACGTTCCGCTGAACGACCTGCTCGGCGGGAAGAGCTGGATCGCGTTCGAGGCCGACGGCGCGCCGCTCGACCCGGAGCACGGTGGGCCCGCACGCCTGCTCGTCCCCCACCTGTACTTCTGGAAGAGCGCGAAGTGGATCCGGGGCCTCGTGACGATGCCGCGCGATGACCCGGGCTTCTGGGAGCAGAACGGCTACCACCTGCACGGCGATCCGTGGAAAGAGGAGCGCTACTGGTGACACCACCACGGGGCTCGCAGCTACCCGCTGCCCCTCGCCGCTCCGCAGCGTGGCATGCCGCCACCGTGGTGGCAGCCGTGCCCGAGACCTCCAGTGCGCGCCGGATCACCCTCGAGGTGCCGACCTGGCCGGGCAATGATGCCGGGGCGCACATCGACGTCCGCCTCACCGCGCCGGACGGCTACCAGGCGTCGCGCTCGTACTCCCTCGCGTCATCGGGCGAGGGCACGCAGGTCGTGCTGGCCGTAGACGAAGTACCCGACGGAGAGGTATCGCCTTTCCTCGTGCACGATCTCCAGGTCGGCGATCGGCTCGAACTTCACGGGCCCCTGGGCGCGTTCTTCATCTGGCAGCCCGGCGGCGACCCCCGGCCGGTCCAGCTGATCGCCGGCGGCTCGGGCGTCGTGCCGCTCTACGCGATCGCCGAGGCGCACGCGCGAGCCGGCAACGAGAGCCCCTTCCGGCTGCTGTATTCGGTGCGCACTCCCGACGACGTCTTCTTCCGCCGCGAACTCTCCGCCCTCGCCCCCTCCGCCGTCGAGGTCGACTACGTCTACACGCGGCAGGCACCAGCGGGGTGGGCGGGGGTCACGGGTCGGGTGACACGTGAGCGACTCGACACAGCGGTGTGGGCCGCAGCATCCGATCCTCTCGTCTATGTGTGCGGGCCGACGACCTTCGTCGAGACCGTCGCCGATTGGCTGACGGCGGCAGGACACCGCGGGTCATCCATCCGCACCGAGCGATTCGGAGGCGCATGATGAGCCCTATACGTGCCGGGCACCTCGACGGCAACGCCCTGGCCGGCGTCCTCGCCGACGCCCTCGGTGCAGACCTCACCGCCCGCGAGGCGCGGTGCCTGCACTGCGGCACGGTCGACGTGCTCGCGAGAGCCTTGGTCTATGTCTCGGCGATGGGCCTGGTCGCCCGGTGCGCCTCGTGCGAGGGCGTGCTCGCCACCACGGTCCACACCGACGACGGTCGGCGATGGTTCGGGATGCCAGGGGTCGCCGCCCTCGAGATGCCCGCGCCCTGAGGGCTGTGCCTATCGCCCGGCGGGCCGATCAGCGGCCCTGCTCTGGCGCAGACCCGCGCATCGGCTCCTCGTGAAGGCCTTCGAGGGCCCCCGTCAGCTCAGGATCCGCGGCGATCAGCGCAGCGTCGAGCCCGGCGAGGCGCGCGTCGGCCTCGGCGAGCGCCGCCGCACCCTTCTCGGTGACGCGGAGATCGGATGCTGCACCGGCGAGCGCCATCGCATCGGCGACCAGTCCGTCGTCGGCGAGTGAGCGGACGGCGGTGTGGGCAGTCTGCACGGTGATCTGCGATCGGCGGGCCAGCTCGCTGAACGAGATGCCGGGCCTCGCCTGCACGTGCGCGAGCAGACCGTACTTGCGCGTGGTGAGACCCAGGTCACGGAGGGCGGCGTTCAGCTGAGCATCCCACACCGCCGACACGGTCAGCAGCGCGATGACCGGGCTGAAGGGGGGTCGCTCTGTGGCCACTTCGCCTCCTGCCCCTTTTTCTGCATCCGTTTCGCGCGTGCCTGCCCATGTTAGTCACCGGGGAACGGCCGGCGGATGTCGGGGCCCGCGCGTAGCGTGTGATCTACGCGAAAGCTCGAGGGAGAGAACGATGGATTGGAAGATCGAGCTCATCTTCGTCCCGGTGACGGACGTCGACAGGGCCAAGGAGTTCTACGAGCGGATCGGTTTCCATGCCGATTTCGACCAGGTGCCCTTCGACGGACTGCGCTTCGTGCAGATGACTCCCCCGGGTTCGGCGTGCTCGATCGCGTTCGGCGAGGGCCTGGGCATCACGCTCGAGCCCGGGAAGCAGAACACGATCCAGGTGGTCGTGCCGGACGCAGACGAGGCTCTGGCACACCTGCACGCGATGCGAGCCGAGGCAGAGGGCGTCGACGAGCAGGCGTGGGGCAGATTCGTCACGTTCGCCGATCCCGACGGCAACAGGTGGACGCTGCAGGAGCTGCCCAAGCGCGACTGAGGCTCGCTGCCGACGTCCCGGCTCCGATTGCGGAGATCGAGTAGGCGCGCCAGCGCCGCACCCCTGCGGAGATCGAGTAGGCGCGCCAGCGCCGCACCCCTGCGGAGATCGAGTAGGCG
>NZ_CAXTJR010000001.1:26970-70001 GCF_964244775.1 uncultured Microbacterium sp. | reverse complement strand
CGCCAGCGCCGTATCGAGATCGACACCGCACACGCCCGTCGTACGCTGAGAAACGATGCGAGAGTTCGGGCACGGGATCGGGATGCTGCTGAGTGGCTTCGGCTGGTGGCGCCGTCGGCCCGGGGTGATGGCGCGGGGGCTCCTGCCCGCCGCGATCGTGAGCCTCGTGATGCTGGCCGGACTGATCGCCCTCGGCATCGAGACTCCCGCCATCGCCGATTCGCTGACACCGTTCGCCGACGGCTGGCCCGGATTCTGGTCGACGCTGCTGCGGGTCGCGGTCGGCACCGCGGTGCTGGGCGCTGCGATCGTGGTGGCGGCCGTGACCTTCACCGCCCTTACCCTCATCGTGGGCGAGCCGTTCTACGACCGGATCTGGCGGGCGGTCGAACGAGACCTCGGCGGCGCGGTACCAGACGGCCGCTACGGGTTCTGGCGTTCGGTCGGCGACGGGCTGAGCCTCATCGGGCGTGGGGTGCTGGTCGCAATCGCGGCGGCCCTTATCGGGTTCATCCCCGTCGTCGGCAGCGTCCTCGGCGCGGTCATCGGCACCGCCCTCGCCGGCTGGCTGATCGCCGACGAGCTCTCGTCACGTGCCCTCACCGCCCGCGGGCTGGATGCCCGATCACGTCGAGCGCTGCTGCGTGCGCGCCGCGCGCGCGCGCTCGGGTTCGGCGTCGCGACGCAGCTCTGCTTCCTCGTGCCGCTCGGCGCCGTCATCGTGATGCCGGCCGCCGTCGCGGGCTCGTCGCTCCTCGCCCGCAGTGTGCTCGGCGAACCCGAGCGGGTAGCCCCTGCTCAACACCGGTGACAACTCCGGTCGTTTCACTCGAGCCGCCCAGCGACGGTGCGGATATCCGCCGGTCTCGTCGACGGGATCTCCGATTCGACCGGAGATATGACCGCAGTTATGACCGCAGCAGGAGCCACACAGCTGCTGGCGCGACCGTGCCCTCAGCGCGCGCCGACGCCGCCCTCTGCCACGACGATCCGGTGATCCTCGTCGTGCGTGAGCTCGGTGCGCAGGAACTGCGGATCGGTCGGCAGATGAAGGTGGAACCGCGGATAGGCCACCACGCTCAGCTGGGCCGCCGCGACAGTGACGTCCAAGACGTGGCCGCCGACGCTGCGGTCATCGGCGAGGAAGTGCAGGTGCAGCCCCGCGACGGTGATGCCCTGGTAGATCGCCGGCGCCCAGAACCCGACGAGTGATCCCCGGATGCCGGTCAGCTCGGTTTCGACCTGATCGCGTGTGACGTCGGCGAGCGGACGGTACGGATGCTGCTGCCTCCGCGTCACCCGGACGCGGAGGGCCGCGCACACGCCGTCCACCCGCACCGCGTGGAACAGGTTGCGGCTGACCAGCTGTGATCCGATCGTCGCGGTCAGCGCCGCCAGGTTCGCGTCGACGATGTCGAGGGGAGCGACATCGTGCGACGGGCACACGTCGACGAACGGCAGGATGTCGTCGTCGAGCATGCGCGCGGGCGGCCCGTCGAGCGTGCACTCGAACACCTGGCCGTCGACGATGATGACTTCGCCGCCGAGGTGCTCACAGCACCCGATCCCGAAGTCTCCGCGTTCCCGCACCTCCGCGACCGTGATGCCCGACTCGTACGCGCCGGCCAGCAGCGCGTCGAGCACCGCGAACTGGGTCACCGCATCGGCGGTCAGGTTGCCCACAGTCAGGTCAGAAGTCCCAGTCTTCGTCGGCGGTCGCCTCGGCCTTGCCGATCACGTACGACGAGCCGGAGCCGCTGAAGAAGTCGTGGTTCTCGTCGGCGTTGGGCGAGAGCGCCGACAGGATCGCCGGGTTCACGTTCGTCAAAGTCTCGGGGAACATCGCCTCGTAGCCGAGGTTCATCAGGGCCTTGTTGGCGTTGTAGTGCAGGAACTTCTTGACGTCTTCGGTCAGGCCCACGCCGTCGTAGAGGTCTTGCGTGTACTGCACCTCGTTGTCGTAGAGCTCGTAGAGCAGCGAGAACGTGTAGTCCTTGATCTCGTCGCGTTCGGCCTCGGTGACCTTCTCGAGGCCCTTCTGGAACTTGTACCCGATGTAGTACCCGTGCACGGCCTCGTCGCGGATGATGAGGCGGATCAGGTCGGCCGTGTTCGTCAGCTTCGCGTGCGACGACCAGTACATGGGCAGGTAGAAGCCCGAGTAGAACAGGAAGCTCTCGAGCAAGGTCGAGGCGACCTTGCGCTTCAGCGGGTTGTCGCCCTGGTAGTACTCCATGACGATCTGGGCCTTCTTCTGAAGGTTCGGGTTCTCCACCGACCAGCGGAACGCCTCGTCGATCTCCTTCGTCGAGGCGAGCGTCGAGAAGATCGAGGAGTAGCTCTTGGCGTGCACCGACTCCATGAACGCGATGTTCGTATAGACGGCCTCTTCGTGCGGCGTGATCGCATCCGGGATCAGCGACACCGCGCCGACCGTGCCCTGGATCGTGTCCAGGAGCGTCAGCCCGGTGAACACGCGCATCGTCAGCAGCTGCTCGTCGGGGGTCAGCGTGTTCCACGACTGGATGTCGTTGGACAGCGGGATCTTCTCGGGCAGCCAGAAATTGTTGACGAGCCGGTTCCACACGTCGACGTCTTTATCGTCTTCGATGCGGTTCCAGTTGATCGCCTGCACGCTGGAAAGCAGCTTGAGCTTCTCGGGGGTCATCAGATTCCTCGGTATAATTTGTTGTCGATCACAACATGCAGCTGACGCACTCAGCCATGTCGGTGCCCTCGAGGGCCATCTGCCGCAGGCGGATGTAGTAGATCGTCTTGATGCCCTTGCGCCACGCGTAGATCTGGGCCTTGTTGATGTCACGTGTGGTGGCGGTGTCTTTGAAGAACAGCGTCAGCGACAGGCCCTGGTCGACGTGCTGCGTGGCCGCGGCGTACGTGTCGATGACTTTCTCGTAGCCGATCTCGTACGCGTCCTGGTAGTACTCCAGGTTGTCGTTGCTCATGAACGCGGCAGGGTAATAGACGCGCCCGAGCTTGCCTTCCTTGCGGATCTCGATCTTCGAGGCGATCGGGTGGATCGAGCTCGTCGAGTTGTTGATGTACGAGATCGAGCCGGTGGGCGGGACGGCCTGCAGGTTCTGGTTGTAGATGCCGTGCTTCTGGATGCTGTCGCGCAGCGCCGACCAGTCGGCCTGGGTCGGAATGTGCTTGCCGGCGAAGAGCTCGGCGACCTTGTCGGTCTCGGGGACCCAGGCGCGCTCGATGTACTTGTCGAAGAACGTGCCGCTGGCGTAGGTGGAGTCCTCGAACCCGTCGAAGGCCTCGCCCTTCTCGATCGCGAGGTTGTTCGACGCGCGCAGCGCGTGGTACAGCACCGTGTAGAAGTAGATGTTCGTGAAGTCCAGGCCCTCTTCCGACCCGTAGAACACGTGCTCGCGGGCGAGGTAGCCGTGGAGGTTCATCTGACCGAGGCCGATCGCGTGCGACCGGTCGTTGCCGTCTTCGATCGAGCGCACCGATGCGATGTGGCTCTGCTCGCTCACCGCGCTGAGTGCGCGGATCGCCGTCTCGACGGTCTGACCCAGGTCATCGGCATCCATCGACAGCGCGATGTTCATCGAGCCGAGGTTGCACGAGATGTCTTTGCCGACCTGGTTGTACGAGAGGTCTTCGTTGTACGTGGTCGGCGTGTTCACCTGCAGGATCTCGCTGCAGAGGTTGGACATGTTGATCCGGCCCTTGATCGGGTTGGCCTTGTTCACCGTGTCTTCGAACATGATGTACGGGTAGCCCGACTCGAACTGGATCTCGGCGAGCGTCTGGAAGAACTCGCGGGCGTTGATCTTGGTCTTCTTGATGCGCGCGTCATCGACCATCTCGCGGTACTTCTCGGTCACCGAGATGTCGCCGAACGGCACTCCGTAGACCTTCTCGACGTCGTAGGGCGAGAAGAGGTACATGTCTTCGCCGTTCTTGGCGAGTTCGAACGTGATGTCGGGTACGACGACGCCCAGCGACAGCGTCTTGATGCGGATCTTCTCGTCGGCGTTCTCGCGCTTCGTGTCGAGGAACCGCATGATGTCGGGATGGTGGGCGTTGAGGTACACCGCGCCGGCACCCTGACGCGCACCGAGCTGGTTGGCGTAGCTGAAGCTGTCTTCGAGCAGCTTCATCACCGGGATGATGCCGCTGGATTGGTTCTCGATCTGCTTGATCGGCGCGCCGGCCTCGCGGATGTTCGAGAGGAGGAGAGCCACCCCGCCGCCGCGCTTGCTCAGCTGCAGCGACGAGTTGATGCCGCGCGAGATCGACTCCATGTTGTCTTCGATGCGCAGCAGGAAGCACGAGACGAGCTCGCCGCGCTGCGCCTTGCCCGAGTTGAGGAACGTCGGGGTCGCCGGCTGGAAGCGACCGGAGATGATCTCCTCCACCAGGTCGGTGGCGAGCTTCTCGTCGCCGTCGGCGAGGCCCAGGGCCGTCATGACGACGCGGTCCTCGAAGCGCTCGAGGTAGCGCTTGCCGTCGAAGGTCTTCAGCGTGTAGCTCGTGTAGTACTTGAACGCCCCGAGGAACGTCTCGAAGCGGAACTTCTTCGAGTACGCGAGGTCGTTGAGGCGCTGGATGAACTCGAACGAGTACTTCTCCAGGACCGCGCCTTCGTAGTACTGCTTCTCGACCAGGTAGTCGAGGCGCTCCTTGAGCGAGTGGAAGAACACGGTGTTCTGGTTCACGTGCTGCAGGAAGTACTCCCGCGCCGCTCGCTTGTCGGCATCGAACTGGATCTTGCCGTTCGCGTCGTACAGGTTGAGCATCGCGTTGAGGGCGTGGTAATCCATGCCCTCGAACCGAGCCTCGTGCGCGAAGTCCTCTGTGCCCGCACGCACTGTTGCGGTCTCTTTCACTGCAGCTTCCACCATCGTTCCAATCCTTCGCTGACGCGATCCACGTCTTCTGGCGTGCCGAACAGCTCGAGCCGGTACAGGTGCGGCACGTGGCACTTGCGGCTGATGATCTCGCCGGCGAGGCAGAACGCCTCGCCGAAATTGGTATTGCCTGCGGAGATGACTCCCCGCAGCAGGGTGCGGTTGCCCTCGTCGTTGAGGAAGCGGATGACCTGCTTGGGAACGGCCCCGTGCTCCTCGCCCCTGCCCTGTCCCCCGCCGTAGGTCGGGGTGACGAGCACGAACGGCTGATCCACGCGGAGCGGAGCATCCCCCGCATGAAGCGGGATCCGCAGCGCCGGCGAGTCCACCTGGCGCTGAAGCTTCTCGACGAAGCGTGCGGTGTTGCCTGACACGCTCGAGAAGTAGACGATCAGCGGCGTCGCGGTCTCCCCCTCGGCAACCGCGTGACGCTCAGTCACCACGGTCGCCATGGGATCAGGCCAGTCGCGCGGCGAGCTCGTCGATCTTGTCGGGGCGAAAGCCCGACCAGTGGTCTTCATCCGTGATGACGACCGGCGCCTGCAGGTAGCCGAGCGCCTTGACCTGCTCGAGCGCGTCCGCGTCCTGCGACAGATCGTGGATCTCGTACTCGATGCCCTTGGAATCCAGCGCCCGGTACGTCGCGGTGCACTGCACGCAAGAAGGCTTTGTATAAACGGTGATGGTAGCCATATCGACCCTTCTGTCCCCTCGAATCCTCATGTTCCCGGCGAACCCCCTGCCGGGATAGCAATACTACATATGGGTACCGACATTGGAAAGCACCACAAGGGCTAGTAGTTACATCGATGTCATTTTGCACCGCTCTCCCCAGATACAACACAGGTTGTCCACCGTTTCATCCACAGGCGGGGCGATCGGTTCGAACCTGGAAAATCCCTGAATCACCGGGATTACGGATGCTCTGACAGCATCCCTCCACAGGCTCACACGCTAGAGCGACCCACCGACACGCAGCGCCTGTGGAAACTGCCGTTCCGTGCGCGTCCGGCGTGTCGCGGTGTCGCCTCCATGCCGATAGCGTGGAGAGGTGGCGGCATCGGCGGGGTATCGGGATCTGCTGCGCACTCCCGGAGTCGCCCGCATCATTGCCGCCCAGCTGACCGCGCGCTTTCCGAACGGCATGACGAGCCTCGCGCTCCTGCTCTTCGTGGAGAACGTCACCGGCTCGTACGGAGCAGCCGGCCTGGTGCTCGCCGCGACATCGATCGGGCAGGCGATCGCGGGCCCCGTGACCAGCCGTTGGATGGGTGTCTGGGGCATGCGCCGCGTGCTCACGATCACGCTCGTGATCTGCGCGCTGTCGATCACGACGATCGCGCTCGTGCCGATGGGGGTGCCGGGCTACATGGCACTGGGGGTCGTGGCGGGACTTTCGACACCGCCGGTGCAGTCCGCGGTCCGCACCATCTACCCGAAGATGGTGAATTCGCGCCAGCTCACGCCGCTGTTCTCGCTCGACGCGTCGCTGCAGGAGATCATCTGGATCGTCGCGCCCGTCGTGATCACCCTGGTGGCCACGCAGGTCGGCACCGTGCAGGCGCTCCTGCTGATCGTGGTGATCCTGATCGGCGGCGGATCGTGGTTCATCCTGTCGCCCGAAGTCGGGCGCGTCCGCATCCCCCGGAGCCGCCGGAGCATCGGCAAAGTGCTGACGAAGGCGCCCGTGCTGCTGGCGACCGTGATCGGATTTCTCCTGATCGGGGCATGCGCGGCCGTGGAGGCAGGCGTCGTGGCGACGTTCGGCCACGGCGGACTGGAAGCCGGCATCGTGCTCGCCGTGTTCTCGATCGGCAGTCTCGCCGGCGGACTGACGTTCGGGCACATCCCGATCGGGCGATGGGCGATGGCCCGGCGCCTGGCCGTCGTGACGGTGGGCCTGTCGTTCACGATGCTCTCGCTGAACGTCTGGTGGGTCGGCGGCACGCTCGTCGTCGCGGGTATCGGCATCGCACCGGCGCTCGCGGTGATCTTCGCGATGACCTCGGCGAGCGTCAAGTTCAGCGAGACCGCCGAGGCCTTCGGCTGGATCGGGACGGGCCAGCTCATCGGCGCCGCCGCCGGTTCGGCCATCGCAGGGTTCCTCATCGACGGCGTAGGGCCGCAGGGCGCCTACTGGGCCGCGACCGGATTCGCGTTCGTCGGCGTCGCGGTCGCCGTGCTGTTCGTGCGCGGGTTCCCCGATCTGCGTCACCGCGACGCCAGCCCGATCCCCGACACGGCCCCGATCGGCACCCTGACCTCCTGACCGAGCGGGCAGGCGCGGCACGATCACTTGCACCGTCACTGAATAGCCACCGGATGGCCGCCGCATGGTCGCCGGATAGCCGCCGCATAGCCGGCATTGGTCAGCTGGCTCCATGACACGCGAACCACAGACCACGACGCCGCGCGACACCTCTGCGCGCACGACCGCCGACGCCCGCTGGCTCGATGCGCACGGCTCGCCGATCGACGAAGACCACCGCGGTCTCGTCTATGACGTCCAGACGCTCGTGAACCGCCGCCGCGCGCTGGGCATCTTCGGCGGTATCGCCCTCACCTCGCTTCTGGCCGCCTGCGGTGCCACCGCGACGGCCGAGACCACGCCCAGCGCGACACCCAGCGCGCCCACGCCCACGCCGACTCCGTCGCCCTCGGCCACTCCGACGACGGCGGCCGCAGCATCCGAACCCCTCCCCGCCGTGCCCGATGAGACCGGCGGCCCCTACCCGGCCGACGGCTCGAACGGCGTGAACGTCCTCGACGACTCGGGCATCGTGCGCAGCGACATCCGGGCGAGCTTCGGATCGTCGACGACCGTGGCGGCCGGCGTCCCGCTCACGATCGCCCTGACGGTGCGTGATGCCGCGACCGGCGCCGCCCTCGCCGGCAAGGGTGTCTACCTCTGGCACTGCGACCAGAACGGCGACTATTCGCTCTACGGCCAGGGGCTCGAGAACGAGAACTACCTCCGCGGCGTCCAGGCCACCGACGCCAGCGGCACGGTGACGTTCACATCGATCTACCCCGCGTGCTATTCGGGGCGCTGGCCGCACATCCACTTCGAGGTGTACGACGATGTCGCGACCGCCGTCGCATCCGGCCCCATCGTCAAGACGTCGCAGATCGCCCTGCCCGCCGAGGTCGACGACACGGTCTATGCGACCAGCGGCTACGAGCAGAGCGTGCGGAACCTCTCGCAGATCTCGCTGCAGAGCGACAACGTGTTCGGTGATGACGGCGGCATCCACCAGATCGCGACGATGTCGGGCTCCGTCGCCTCCGGTTACACGGCGGCCCTCACGATCGGCGTGTGAGGGTCGGTCAGGCGATCCGGCGCAGCAGTTCCTGCACGGCGAGCGCGTACGCGTCGGCGGGTTCGGGATGCTCGAAGACCAACGTCTCGCCCCGCACCTCCACCTCGACCTGGAAGGTGTCGGCCAGGCGCCGCAGCGACCGGAAGGTCGATCGCAGCAGCTCGCGCAGCTGGCTCTCGTGCGGGAGCCACAGCGCGTCCTCGAGCGCGACCGAATCCAGCGCCCACTCGGTGGTGCCGTTGAACGAGAGGATCGTGCCGGTCGAATAATCCCGCGGCTCGATCGTCATCTCGCTCACCGTGAAGACGTCCGCGTCGAATTCGGGTTCGTTCAGCTGGAACCGGTCTCCGGAGCGCGGGTGCCACACGAGGCCCGCTGTGCGCAGTGCGAGTGCCGATTCCGTCGAGATCATGCCAACCATCATCACCCGGATGCTGGGCCCCCGGGGCCACTCGTAGGCTGAAGGCATGCCCGCACCCCTCACGCTCCCCCGCCTGTCGTGGGGCGATCCGTCCGCTACGCGCCGCGCGCTCCTCATCCACGGACTGGGCTCGAACGGCCCGCTCATGTGGCGGTTCGGGACGGCGCTGGCGGATGCCGGCTGGCACGCCTCAGCCGTCGACCTGCGCGGCCACGGCGTCGCCCCGCGGGCTCTCGACTACTCGCTCGCCGCGTATGCGGCCGACGTCGCGGCCACGCTCCCGGGCGGTGGCGGCGCATGGGACCTGGTGGTGGGCCACTCGCTCGGTGGAGCCGCCGCGGTGCTCGCCGCGGCCGATCATCCGTCGTGGACCGCGCGCCTCGTACTCGTGGATCCGGCGATCAAGCCGACCGATCAAGACCTCGTGATCGTTCGGGCGAGCCAGGAGGAGACGTTCGCCGACCCGAGCGAGGCCGCGGTACGGGCCGCGCACCCCGGCTGGCACGAGCACGACATCGAGCTGAAGGCGGTCGCCGCCCACCAGGTGAGCCGGTGGGCGGTGGAGCAGTCCAGTGCGCAGAACCAGGCGTGGGATGTGACCGCCTCCGCCGCGGCCCTCACAGTGCCCACGCACATCCTCGGGTCTGATCCCGCGGTCTACAGCATCTACTGGGGCGAGCGCCTCGCTGCCCTCCAGGCGGCCAACGCGGCGATCCGCTATTCGTACATCGCCGGGGCCGGCCACTCGCCGCACCGCGACCAGCCCGAGGCGACGGTCGCCGAGTTCCTCCGCGTCGTTGGGGGCTGACCGAACATCGGGAAGGACGGCGCAGAACCCGGCCGAGCGCCCGCGCCGGGCGCGAGAATGGGAGGGTGACCGACTTCGACCCGACCGCGTACCTGCCCGATGACCTGCTCGAGCGCATCCGCTCGCGTGCGGCCGAGCACGACCGCGACAACACCTTCCCCGACGCCGACCTGGACGAGCTGAGAGCGGCGGACTACCTCGCGATCCTGGTGCCCGAAGACCGTGGCGGTGCGGGCCTGGGCCTGGCCGAGGCATCCGTCCTGCAGCAGCGCCTCGCCGGCGCCGCCCCGGCCACCGCGCTCGCGATCAACATGCACCTGGTCTGGACCGGCGTCGCCAAGGTGCTGCAGGATCGCGGCATCGACGACCTCGCATTCGTGCAGACCGGCGCCGCAGCCGGCGAGGTGTTCGCCTTCGGCATCAGCGAGGCAGGCAACGACCTCGTGCTGTTCGGGAGCGACACGGATGCTGCGCCCCGGCCCGACGGTTCGTACGCGTTCACCGGCACGAAGATCTTCACCTCGCTCGCTCCGGTCTGGACGCAGCTGGGTCTGCACGGCCTGGACACCACCTCGGAGGACGCGCCGAGGATGGTCTACGCCTTCGTCCCCCGCACCGGCGCGGGCGACACCGTCGTCGCCCGCGACGATTGGGACACCGTGGGCATGCGCGGCACCCAGAGCCGCACGACGGAGTTGCACGGCGCGGTCGCCCCCGCCGATCGGGTGGTGCGCCGGATCGCCCCCGGCCCGAACCCCGACCCGATCGTGTTCGGAATCTTCAGCGTCTTCGAGATCCTGCTCGCGTCGGTCTACACGGGCATCGCCCGGCGTGCGCTCGACCTGGCCGTCCAGACGGCGGGGACGCGCACGTCCAAGCGCACCGGCAAGGCGTACGGCCAAGACCCCGACATCCGCTGGCGGATCGCCGACATGGCGCTCGCGTACGACGCGCTCCCCCCGCAGCTCCAGTCGCTCGCCACCGACGTCGACACGCGCGCCGACCACGGCGCGCGCTGGTTCTCGCTGCTGTCGGGCATCAAGCACCGCGCGGTGACGATGGCGAAAGAGGTCGTCGACCAAGCCGTGCTCGTCTCCGGCGGCTCGTCGTACTTCACTTCGAGCGAGATCGGGCGCCTCTACCGCGACGTGCTGGCCGGCATGTTCCACCCGTCCGACCCCGAGTCGGCGCACTCGACCGTCGCGTCGGCGTGGCTCGGCCCACTCCAACCCTGACCCAACCCGGCATCCGCAACCCTGAACCTGCCCGCAGACCCGCGTGCGAGGATGACCGGATGGTGCACACTCCCACGGCTCTGCTGAGCGCAGCCGATCAGGAACGGCGGCGCGGCCTCCGGGTGATGAAGGGCGTCGCGCTCGGCGGGCTGGTCGTCATGGCGGTGCTCTTCGTCATCTCCTTCGCCCTGCAGGGGCAGTACCCCTGGCTCGCGTACGTCCGCGCGTTCGCCGAAGGCGGCATGGTCGGAGCGCTCGCCGACTGGTTCGCGGTGACGGCGCTGTTCCGGCGTCCGCTCGGTCTGCCGATCCCGCACACCGCGATCATCCCGAACCGCAAGGACGAGATCGGCCGCACGCTGGGCGAGTTCATCGAGACGAACTTCCTGTCGGCCGACGTCGTGCAGACCAAGCTCGAGGCCACCGCGATCTCAGCCCGGCTCGGCGAGTGGCTGCGCGAGCCGGCCCACGCGTCGCGGGTCGCGGCCGAGGCGTCGACCATGGCCGCCGGCGTGCTGCGCGCCCTCAGTGACGACGACGTGCGCGACGTGATCGAAGACCTCGCCCGCGAGCACCTCATCCTTCCCGAATGGGGTCCGCCCGTGGGGTCGTGGCTGGGCAAGATCGTCGATTCGGGCGCTCATCACGCCGCGGTCGACCTCGCCGCAGACAACATCTCGGTCTGGCTCGCGAACAACCACGACGCGTTCGCAGGACTCGTCTCGCGCCGGCTGCCGTCATGGGTGCCGTCCATCGCGCATCGGCTCGTCGATGACACGATCTACAACGAAGCCGTGAAGTTCGTCGTCGCGGTGCGCGCCGACCCGCAGCATCCCGCCCGCCACGCGATCGATGCCTACCTCGCCCGGCTCGCCGACGGGCTCGAGCACGATCCGGCGACGATCGGGCGCCTCGAAGACGCGAAGATCGCGATCTTCGACAGCCCGCGCGTGCGCGAGCTGGCGGCTACGGCGTGGAATACGACCAAGAACGGCCTGCTCGACTCGCTCGCCGATCCGCAGAGCAGCCTGCGCACCCGCGCGACCACTGCGCTCGCCGAGATCGGCGGACGACTGGCGACGGATGCTGCGCTTCAGCGCCGCGTCGACGGCTGGGTGACGCAGGCCGCCGTGTTCCTCGTCGACCGTTACCGCCACGACATCGCGTCGATCGTGACCGACACCGTCGAGCGGTGGGACCCGGCCGAGACGACCGAGAAGATCGAGCTGATGGTCGGCCGCGACCTGCAGTACATCCGCCTGAACGGCACGATCGTCGGCGCGCTCGCGGGGCTCGCGATCTTCAGCATCGCCCACGCGTTCCTGGGGTGATCCAACAACTACGCCGCTACCCTGAAGCCGTGGCCACCCTCGCCGATCAGCTGGTCTTCAGCTATGGGACGCTCCAGGATCCCGCCGTCCAGCTCGACACCTTCGGGCACCTCGTGCCGTGCGACGACGACGTCCTGCCCGGGTACACCGTCGACTACGTGGGCGTCGGCGATCCCCGCGTCGTCGAGGTCTCGGGCCTGGCGGCGCATCCGATCGTCCGCGAGACCGGCGATCCCCGCGACAAGGTGACGGGGAGGGTGCTCCGGCTCACCGAAGACGAACTGGAGGCCGCAGACGAGTACGAGGTGGCGCACTATCGCCGCGTCACCGTCGTGCTCGCCAGCGGCACGCACGCGTTCGCGTATGTCACCGCGGGGCCCGCGCGTCCGTAAGGGCGGTGGGGCCGCGGGCTCGTCCGCTACAGCCGCTGGGTGCGCGAGAGCACCGTCTGGATGATCACGACCACCGCGAGGAATGCTCCCGAGACCACTGACTGGACCGACGAGCTCAACGAGCCGACCTGGTTGATGAGGTTCTGGATGACGCTCAGCAGCAGCACGCCCGCGACGGTTCCGATCAGGTTGCCGCGACCGCCGACCAGCAGCGTTCCGCCGATCACCACGGCTGAGATCGCGTTGAGCTCGAGGCCGACGCCGACCGTGGGCACTCCCGACGACGAATAGGCGGCGTTGAGCGCACCGGCGAGCCCCGCGCACAGTCCGCTGATCACGTAGACGCTGAACTTGACCCGCGCGACGGGCAGGCCCATCAGGGTCGCCGCGCTCTCTGAGCCGCCGACGGCGAGCACGGACTGACCGCCGGTGGTGCGCGCGAGCAGCAGCGTGCCGATCACGATCACCGCGAGCGCGATGAACACCGGCCACTTGAGCCCGAAGACACCGTCCTGCCCGATGCCGATCACGACCTCGTCGGTGATGAGCGGAGTGTTCGAGCCGCCCTCGGTGATGGCGAGAACGAGCCCGCGCACGCCCAGGAGCCCGGCCAGGGTCACGATGAACGGCGGCATGTTGACATAGGCCACGAGTGTGCCCTGCAGAGCGCCGATCGCGCCGCACACGATCAGCGGCAGGGCGATGGCGCCGAGGGGCCCCCAGGTCGAGCCGTACGCGGCGAGCACTCCACCCAGAGCGAAGACCGACCCCACCGAGAGGTCGATGCCGCCGGTGAGGATGACGAACGTCATGCCCGCGGCCACGATCATCAGGAACGAGGACTGGGTGGCGATGTTGGCGAAGTTCGTCGGCGTGGCGAAGGTCGGAAACGCGATGCTGCCGACCACGAGCAGGATGACCAGCACCAGCGCGGCGCCATAGGTCTGCGTGAGCCCGGCGATCCGCTCGCGATTCAGCTGGGTCGACGTCGCGGGACCGGCCTCGGGTTCGATCGTGGTTGTCATCGGACGAAGACCTTTCCGCGCTGGATGTACACGGCGAGCAGGATGATGACCGCCTGGACGATCTGCGAATACGCATCCGGAATGTTGTGCTTGATCAGGGTCGCGCCGATGAACTGCAGCAGCACGGCGCCGGCAACCGTGCCGATGACCTTCACCTGGCCGCCGCTCAGCGGGGTTCCACCGACCACGACGGCGGTGATGGCGGAGAGTTCGATCAGGTTGCCGAGCGTGGAGGGAACCGATGCGCCCAGGCGCGCGGTGCCGATCACTCCGGCCACTGCGGCCAGGGCCGCGCAGATCACGTAGGTGAGCAGCAGGATTCGCTTCACTGGGAGCCCGGACAGTTCGGCAGCCCGTCGGCTGCCGCCGATCGCGATCAGCTGTTTGCCGAAGGTCGTCTTGTTCACCAGCAGTGCCACCGCCGCCACCAGGACGGCAGCGATGATCACGCTGTAGGGGATGCCGAAGAGCGATTCGCGGCCGATCGCCAGAACGGCGGGGTCGGTCACTGACTTCAGCTGCTCGTTGGCGATCAGCAATGCGATGCCGCGACCGGCGACCATGACAGAGAGGGTCGCCACGATGGGCTGCACCCCGATCAGGGCCACCATCGATCCGTTGATCAGGCCGATGAACGCTCCGGCCGCCACGGCGATGATCACCGCCGGCAGGAGTCCATAGCCGATGTAGAGCGGAATGAAGGCCGCGGCCAAGGCCATGACGGCGCCCACCGAGAGGTCGATGCCTTCCGTGCCGATCACCAGTGCCATACCCAGCGCCACGATGAGCACCGGCACCACCTGCACGAACTGCGTGCGGAAGTTGTCGAGCGCGAAGAAGTTCGGGGTGAAGATCAGGTTGTACACGAGCAGAAGGACGATGGCGATGTACACGCCGTATGTCTGGAGGATGCCGAGCATCGCCGCCCGACTGGGTCTGGCGAGCGTCACCGTTGCCTGAGTCATGCTTCTGCCTTCGTGATCGATCGGTCTGTCTTCTCGCCGGCGAGCGCGGCCAGCAGCGAGCCCTCGTCGACGTCTTCTCCGGTCAGCTCGGTTTCGATTGATCCGTCGCGGAGCACGATCACGCGCCCCGAGCCTTCGACGACCTCTTCGACCTCGGAGGAGACGAGCACGATGGCAAGCCCCTCGTGGGCGAGTTCGTCGATGAGCGCCTGAACTTCGGCCTTGGCTCCGACGTCGATACCTCGCGTGGGCTCGTCCAGCAGCAGCACCTTCGGCGTCATCGCCAGCCAGCGGGCGATCATGACCTTCTGCTGATTGCCGCCCGAGAGCTCGGACACGATCTGATCGGGATTGGAGACTTTGATGTGCAGCCGCCGGATGAAGACATCCACGACCGCGTCCTGCTTGCGCCGCGACGTGAATCCGGCTCGGGAGAGCTTCGGCAGTGCTGCCAGCACGATGTTGTCGCGCACCGAGAGGTTCGGAACGATCCCCTCGCTCTTGCGGTCTTCGGGCAGCATGACGATCCCTGCCCGGATGGCGGCCGGCACCGACCCGCTGCGCACCGTCTTGCCGTCGATCGTGACCGACCCGCGATCGAGCTGCATGACCCCGGAGAGAGCTTTGAGCGTCTCGGAGCGACCGGAGCCGAGCAGTCCGCCGAGCCCCACCACTTCGCCCGGCCGGATCGTGATGTCGATGCCGTCGATCTGGTGCTTCCGACTGAGGTCCTTGCCCACCAGCACGGGGGGCGCATCACTCGTGCTGAGCGCGTGGAACGCGGTCATTCCGCCGCGCTCGACCATCTCGACCGACCGACCGAGCATCTTCGCGATGAGCTCGAAACGCGGCAGTTCGTGCAGATCACCGACGTGCACGACCTTGCCGTCGCGGAGCACCGTGACCTTGTCGCAGACGCGGTAAATCTCGTCCATGCGGTGTGAGACGTAGATGATGGCGATTCCGCGCTTGCGCAGCATCCCGATCACCCGGAACAGCGTCTCGACCTCACGTGCCTCGAGCGAGGAGGTGGGCTCGTCCATGATGACGACGCTCGCGTTGATGCTGACGGCGCGGGCGAGCGCGACCATCTGCTGCACGCCGAGAGCGAGGCTTCGCAGCGGTCGTCGCACATCCACCTGGATGCCGTACTCCTGCAGGAGCGCCCGCGCATCCTGGTACATGCGACGGAAATTGATGAGGCCGATCGCCGTGCGGGGCTCACGACCGAGGTAGATGTTCTGCGCCACCGACATCAGCGGCACCAGGTTGACCTCTTGATAGATCGTGCTCACGCCGGCCTTCTGCGCATCCAGCGGACGTGCGAATGCGGTCGGCGTGCCGTTCAGGACGAGTTCACCGTCATCCGGTTGGTACACACCGGTCAGCACTTTGATCAGTGTTGATTTGCCGGCACCGTTCTCGCCCATGAGCGCGATGCTCTCGCCGGGCCGCACCGTGAAGTCGACCGAGTCGAGCGCTGTGACTCCCGCGAACCGTTTCGACACCCCCCGCGCCTCGAGCACGGGAACGGTGTTGTCGGAAGTGTGCTCCATCGTCACGTTCTTCTGTCCTTCTTGTGATTCTTCGCTGAGTCGGAGTCGGCAGTGTGCCGGCGACGGGATCGTCGCCGGCCCACTTGTCACGACTCAGTATGCGGAGTTGACCTTCTCGGCCGCATTGTCCGCGGTGTACTCGCCGTCTTCGATCACGATGGCCTGCCCCACGGCGTCGCCGCCGAGGAAGGACGCGATCGTCTTGAAGGCGAGGGGTCCGAAGCGAGGGTTCGACTCGATGACACCGTTGTAGGCGCCGGCAGCCAGCTGCTCGACAGCGTTCTTCGTGCCGTCGATCGAGTAGATCTGGATGTCCTTGCCGGGCACCTTGCCCGCCGCGATGATCGCAGCCTGCGCGCCGAGGCCCATCTCGTCGTTCTCGGCGTAGATCGCCGTGATCTCGGGGTTGGACTGCAGCAGCTGCTCGGTGACGGCCTGGCCCTTGTCGCGAGCGAACTCACCGGTCTGCTGCGCGACGATCTTGATGTCGGGCGCTTCTGCAGCGATCTGGTCGACGAAGCCCGAGGTGCGGTCGGTGGTGACACCGTTACCCGAAGAGCCGAGCAGGATTGCGACGTTGCCCTTGCCGCCGGTGCCCGCGATCAGCTGATCGGCGGCGCGCTTGCCCTGCTCGACGAAGTTGGAGCCGAGGAAGGACACATAGTCGCTGCAGGCTCCTGCGTTGAGCTTGCGGTCGATGGTGATGACGGGGATGTTCTTCTCACGAGCGGCTTCGAGCGCGGGCTCGAGTCCGTCGGAGTTCAGCGGCGCGACGATCAGGATCTGCGCGCCCTGTGCGATGAGGTCCTGGATGTCGGAGATCTGCTTGGACAGCGTCGACTGCGCGTTCGTGGTGATGAGCTTCTTGACGCCGACCTTCTGCGCCTCGTCCTTGATCGACTGGGTCTCGGCGATGCGGAAGGGGTTGTCTTCCTTCTCCGACTGCGAGAAGCCGACCGTGGCATCCTTCAGATCGATCGCTTCGCCCTTGTAGTCGGCGAGCGAGCAGGTGGGGCCGTCGGAGGCCTGGGCGGTCTGCTGCGTGTCAGCGGCAGGAGCGGAGGATGCCGCGGTGGTGCCGGTGTTCGTGCAGCCGGCCAGGCCCAGGGTCAGGACCGCGATTGCTGCTGCCGCTCCGAGTAGGTAGCGGGACTTCGTGGTGGAACTCATTGCAATGCTCCAACTTCCTTGTTGATGTGGATGCGGGACGTTCTGGAACGCCTGCGTTCAGAACGTAGCAATTTCGGTCACTCCTGAAACCGCTACGTGAGCATTGTTGCTAAAACGTGTCCAAAAGTCCAGACGAGGTTTATGCGACGGCGACGCTGACGCCTGCGCGGCGCAGGGACGAGATTTCGTCGGCGCTCGCCAGAGAATCGGTGACGATCTGACCGATGGCCTCAGTCGCCAGGGTCTGAATCGCTGATCGGAGGCCGAATTTGGTGTAATCGGCCAGCACGATCGTCTCGTGCGCAGCGGCGGCCATCGCAGAGTCTGCATCGGCGACGAGCATGCTCGGCGTGGAGAGTCCGAAATCGGCGACGAGTCCGTTTCCGGACAGGAAGGTCTTGTCGGCGTGGATGCCGCGGAGCGTGCGGTTGGTGGCTTCGCCCACCAGGGCGCGGATCGATCCGCGCAGGGTGCCGCCGGTCATGATCAGCTGGTTCTGCGGCGTGGATACGAAGGTTTCGGCCACGGGAAGCGAGTTGGTGATGATGGTGAGTCCGATTCGATCGACCAGATTGCGAGCGAACGCTTCGGTGGTGGTACCCGGGCCGATCACGATGACATCCCCGTCGTGGACGAGGTCGGCCGCGTACCGCCCGATCGCCCGCTTCTCGGCCATCGCCTGGCCCGTCTTCTCGGAGTAGCTGCGTTCACTGGTGGCCGGGTCGGCGATCGCACCACCGTGGGTGCGGGTGAGCAGTCCCGCCTCGTCGAGATGGCTGAGGTCGCGCCGAATCGTGACCGACGAGGTGTGCAGGCGCTCGGCGAGGTCGTTGATCGACACTGCGCCCTCTGAGCGGACGTAGTCGAGGATCAGGTTGCGTCGCTGCGCTGCAATCACTCGGCAATCCTAAGAGCAACTCGTACGGTTCCGATCGATTTTGATCGAAAACGTTCTCGGTCGGTGCAGGAAGGGGCGCCCCTCACCCCTCGTCGAGCGGTTGAGGGCCAGGTCCGTCGGGCGCCGGAGCGACGAATCGAATGGCGCGAATCGGCTTCTTCTCTGCCTCCGACTCGGCGTCGATCTGGTTCTGCTCCTCGATCGCCCGATAGATCGTGGCGCGGGACGTGCCGAGCTGCTCGGCGATCTCACGCACGGACGCTCCCTGATCGCGGAGCATCGCGACGCGCTCGATGTTTGTCGCCGAGAGCGCACGCGGTCGCCCTCCGACGCGTCCGCGCGCCCTCGCGGCGTAGACCCCGACCATCGTTCGTTCGCGGGTCAGGGTGCGCTCGAGTTCGGTGAACGCATGCACCACCGCCAGCACCGCCCTGCCGTCTTCCCCCGACGTTTCCACCTTCTCGACGAGAGAGCGCACGCCGACGCCCCGGTTGCCCAGCAGTTCGAGCAGCGACAGGACCTGGGGCAGTGTGGCGGCGAGGCGATCGAGTCGCCAGATCACCAGCGTGTCGTCGGCGCTGATCTCATCGAGCGCGGCAGTCAGCCCTGGCCTGGCCTGTGTAGCCGAATTGGAACTGATATCGGCATAGATGCGCGTGACACCGGCGTGCTTGAGCAGATCGCGCTGGTACTCGGAGCTGTGCTCGAGGGGCCCCACCCACACGTATCCGACGTCGGCCATGCGATCACCCCCGCTCACGACTAACGCGGCTCTGGTCTGAGATTCTGTCCGGAACCATGTCCGAATTGATGTCGCAATCGTACTCGGTGCGCGGTTTTCTCCCGTCGCGGGCGGGATGCTGCGGCGATTCGTCATCGTTCTGACGCCGTCTCGACCCAGTTTGCGCGTTTTTGACAGCAGTTGCGAACAGGGTTTTGAGACTGCTACCTTGTGCCTGCCGAGGCGCGGTAGCCGCGGCCCAGACTCGAGGGAGAGTACGCGATGAAGCGCGACGACCGTAACCAGGGGCGCGGACGATGGTTTCGTGGTTGGGGAGCGGTGGTGACAGCGGGCGCTCTGCTGGCCGCGGCGCTGGTGGCTCCGGCACTGCCGGCTGCGGCCGCACCGGCCGCGGCGAACGGTCTCAAGGGAGAGTATTTCCTGCTGGGCGACGGAGCCGACTATCCCTTCGGCGAGCTGAAGGCCACGGTGCTCGACGGCGCGATCAACTACTCGAACCTGATTCCGGTGTACCAGGAGCGCGTCGGGCGTGGCGATAACGCCGCGGTGCGCTGGACCGGTTCGCTCACCGCGCCGACCACCGGTGACTACACGTTCTACGGCGTCGGTGACAATGGGTTCCGCCTGTGGGTCGCCGGGCAGCAGATCATCGATTTCTGGCAGAACAAGTGGGACCTCGAGCAGACATCGAGCGTCGTCACGCTCCAGGCCGGCCAGAAGGTCGACTTCCGCCTGGACAACTTCCAGGCCACCGGCGGTGCGTACATGAAGCTGAGCTGGTCCGGTCCCGGAATCGACAAGTCCATCGTGCCGATGAGCGCGCTGACTCCCCCGGCAGACCTGGCCCTCTACCCCGCACGGGCCTCGGTGAACACGGCGGGCGACAGCGTCGCTCTCGCATTCCCCGGTGAGGTCGCAGGCACGGCGAATCTGGCCGATCACCTGCAGCTCTCGGTGGATCAGGGAGGACTGCCGGTCGGCTCGGTGGCCCCCGGACCGGATGCGCAGAGCGTCATCGTCACACCGAGTGGTCCGATCGGTGCGAACGTGGCGGTGCGACTGCGCTACGATGGCGCTGGATCGCTCACGGCCGGCGGTCAGCCGGTCCCCGCGTTCGATATCCCCGTCGACAATGCGTCGACCTACGTGCTGTCCACGCCGTGGGCGAAGGACGTCGACCCGAACAACCCGCTGCCCGAGTACCCGCGCCCCCAGTTGGTGCGCACGGACTGGCAGAACCTGAACGGCACGTGGCAGTTCGAGGCGGCCACCGCCCAGAGCCCGACCCCGTTCGGCACGGACCTGTCGGAAGAAGTCGTCGTGCCGTACCCGATCGAGTCGCTGCTTTCGGGCCTGAAGCGCCACGAAGACCACTTCGTGTACCGCCGCACCTTCGAGGTGCCAGCCGCATGGAACGTCGGCAACGGGCAGCGCCTGCAACTCAACTTCGGCGCGGTCGATTACGACGCCACCGTGTACGTCAACGGCACCGAGGTCGCTCACCACATCGGCGGCTACGAGGAATTCAGCGCCGATGTCACCGACGCGCTGGTGGCTGGCCCCAACGAGCTGATCGTGCGGGTCACCGACACCACGGGCAACCAGCCTCGAGGAAAGCAGGACCCGAATCCCGCCGGCATCTTCTACACACCGGCATCCGGCATCTGGCAGACGGTCTGGATGGAGCCGGTCGCGCCCGCGCGCATCGATCAGCTCGAGCTGACCCCTGACCTGCCCAACTCTGCGCTGACCCTCGAGGCGGTCTCAGCCACGGCATCCGCCGGCGCGACCGTCACCGCGGTGGCACGTGATGCTTCCGGCGCCGAGGTGGGCAGGGCCACCGGCGCTGCCAACGCCCCGCTCAGCATCCCGATTCCGAACGCCCACCTGTGGTCGCCCGCCGACCCGTACCTGTACGGATTGCAGGTCACGTTGACGGACGGCGCGTCGACCGACGTCGCGTTGAGCTACTCGGGCATGCGCTCGATCGAGGTCAAAGAGGTCGACGGCGTGCAGAAGATCTTCCTGAACGGCCAGCGCACGTTCCTGCTCTCCACCCTCGACCAGGGCTACTGGCCCGACGGCGTCTATACGGCGCCGACCGACGCGGCGCTCGCCTGGGACATCCAGACGACCAAAGACCTCGGATTCAACACCATCCGCAAGCACATCAAGGTGGAGCCGGCCCGCTGGTACTACCACGCCGACCAGATCGGCATGCTGGTCTGGCAGGACATGCCGGCCAACAACGGCGGCAACAAGGACGACGCCACCCGCGCCGCGTACCACGACGAGCTGCTCAGCCTCATCGACCAGCTCGATTCGACCACCTCGATCATCGGGTGGATCCCGTTCAACGAGGGGTGGGGCGAGTGGGACAAGACCGCTTCCGGCCAGATCGCCGACGAGGTGAAGGCCGCCGACCCCAGCCGGCTGGTCAACGCCGCCAGCGGCGTGAACTGCTGCGACTCGAAGGGCGACTCCGGTAGGGGCGACGTGATCGACTGGCACCTCTACACGGGTCCGGCACTGCCGCATCCCGACGCCACCCGCGCGTCGATCGACGGCGAGCACGGCGGATTCTCGCTCTCGGTTCCGGGTCACGTGTGGCCGGGCGGATCGGTGAACCCGTACGGCGAGGTCGCGACCTCCGCTGAGCTGACCGCCGCATACGTCAAGAACACCGCGGCTCTGGTGCGCCCCGCCGAGGAGTACCTCTCCGGCTCGGTCTACACCCAGATCACCGATGTCGAGGGCGAAGTCAACGGCATCTGGACCTACGATCGCCGCGTATTGAAGATGGACGGCGCGAAGGTCGCCGCCATCAACAAGAAGGTGCTCGAAGTCGGTTCCGATCCCCGGCAGCTGCCGCCGGCGACCGGAGGCCCCAACGGCATCGGATTCTGGCCGCTCAACGAAGGATCGGGCGCCCAGAGCGCCGATACGTCCGGCAACGCTCACACGCTGACACTGGGTGACGGCGCCGCGTGGACTCCGCGCGCCGACGGCTCATCGCTGAAGCTGAACGGAGATCGACAGGCGGCCACAGCATCCGTCCCGGAGCTCGACACCACCGGAAACTTCTCGGTGGCTGCGTGGGTGCGGATGGATGCGCTGCCCTCAGGGGGCGGATACGCCACCATCGCCAGTGCCGACGGCCTCACGGGCCAGAGCCCGTTCTTCCTCCAGTACGGCGACACGCTCAAGGGCTTCGCGTTCAGCTTCCCCGACGGACCGCGTGCGGTGGCGGTGACCACCCCCGAACTCGGCAGCTGGCACCACCTGGTCGGTGTGCGCGATGCGGCGGCCGGAAAGCTCAAGCTGTACGTCGACGGCGTGCTCGCGGCGACCGAGTCGACGCGCGGTGGCACGCTCTCGGACGGAACGATCGCGCTCGGTCGAGGCCAATGGGGCGGCAACCCCGTCGACTTCCTCAACGGTGCGATCGACGACGTGCACCTCTTCGACAAGGCGCTGACCGATGCTGAGGTCACCGCCCTCGTGACGCCGCCCACCCAGCAGACGCCGGTGGCGAGTGTGGCGCCGCCGGTGGTGTCGGGTGTTGCGTTGGTGGGTAAGCAGTTGACGGCGGATCCGGGTAAGTGGGATGCCTCGGGGGCGACGTTCACCTACCAGTGGCTGCGCGATGGAGCAGCGATCGCTGGTGCGACGTCGGCGAAGTACACGACCGTCAAAGCCGATGGGGGCAAGTCGCTCTCGGTGAAGGTGACCGCGACGGCCGCGAACCGGTTGCCGGGAACGGCCGCATCGGCAGGAGTCGTGGTGCTGTTCCCGGCCACGGTGAAGGTCTCCAATCCGCTGTTGGGCATCTCCTGGTTCCGGGTCACGGTGAACGTGACGGTCTCCTCCGATGGGCCGGTCGCGGGGCCGGTGACGGTGAAGGTGGGAAACAAGACCTACCCGGTGACCGTGGATGCCCGCGGCAAGGGCAGCGTCACGCTCCCCAACCTCAAGGCCGGCTACTACCCGGTGTCGGCCGAGTTCCCCGGCACCGCCACCGTCGCACCCGCCAAGAGCCCTACCGGAGCACTGTTGATCCTCTTCTAAACCCGCCGACGTACGACATCTCCTTGCCCGACAGTTTTTACAACCCGACGAAAGAATCGAAGCCATCGTGAAACGATCAAGTGCCTTGCTCGCAATTGTGACCCCGGCGGTGCTGCTGGCGTCACTGATCACACCCCTCGGAGCCGCCACTGCATCGGCGGCACCATCGCCATCCGCTCCGCCGCTGTATCCGGCGGTCGGCGCCGGCACGTCGTTCCTCGACCACGACGCGAAGGTCGCGGGGCTCCCTGATCCGGCGTGGTACGAGGCGAACATCCCGTTCGTCGACCTGCCGGACAAAGACATCGAGTCGACGTTCTACTACCGCTGGCGCACCTACAAGGAGGCGCTGAAGTACACGGGGCCCGCTGACGGCTGGGTCGTGACCGAGTTCCTCGGGACGCCGGGCTATGCGGCTCCCGGTGGCGCCATCTCCGCTGCGGCGGGACACCACATCTACGAGGGCCGGTGGCTGCGCGATCAGCGCTACCTCGACGACTACGTGGACTACTGGCTCACCGGGGCGGGCTCCAGCGCCAAGCCGTCCACCGACGGACTGGGCTCCGACACCACCGACTGGGCTCACCAGTACTCGTTCTGGGCCGCCGATGCCGTGCTCGCGAAGGCGAAGATCGACGGCGATCTGAGCGGCGCGGAAGCACTCCTCCCCCAGCTCGAGAAGCAGTGGCAAGCATGGGCCCCGCAGTACAACGCCGCGCTCGGCCTCTACTGGCAGACGCCGGTGTGGGATGCGATGGAGTTCACCGCGAGCTCGTACCA
Source organism: uncultured Microbacterium sp. (assembly GCF_964244775.1). Classification (NCBI taxonomy): domain Bacteria; kingdom Bacillati; phylum Actinomycetota; class Actinomycetes; order Micrococcales; family Microbacteriaceae; genus Microbacterium; species uncultured Microbacterium sp. The sequence continues at coordinate 46,407 of NZ_CAXTJR010000001.1, read as the reverse complement.
GAGCGATGACCCGTACCACGGTGGTGCGGGGTATCGCCCGACGCTGAACGCCTACCAGTACGGTGACGCGAACGCGATCTCCGAGTTGGCGCGCCTGCTCGGCGACAACGCGAAGGCCGACGACTACGCCGCGAAAGCCACAGGGCTCAAGGCCGCGCAAGAGGCGCACCTCTGGGATGCGGACGCGCAGTTCTACAAGCACGTCATGCGCGACGGCAACCCGTCCAACACGAAGATCGCCGATCGGGAAGAGATCGGTTTCATCCCGTGGTACTTCCACATGGCGCCCGCCGAGAACGACGACGCGTGGGCCCAGCTTCTGGATCCGCAGGGTTTCAAAGCGCCCTTCGGCCCGACCACGGTCGAGCGCCGCAGCCCCTGGTTCATGCACGACGCGCTGAACGGATGCTGCCGCTGGGACGGACCCTCGTGGCCCTATGCCACGAGCCAGACCCTGACGGCCGCCGGTAACCTGCTGGCCGACTACCCGGCACAGCCCTACCTCAACGCCGCTGATTTCACCGGTCTCGTCCACGACTACGCTCTCACGCAGCGCAAGAACGGCAAGCCGTACGTCGCCGAGGCACACCACCCCGATGAGGACCGCTGGATCTATGACGGCGTCGGCAGCAGCGACGACTACAACCACTCCACGTTCAACGACATCGTGCTGGGAAGCCTCATCGGCATCAAGGGTGAGGACGACGGCACGGTGCGCATCGCTCCGCAGGTCGACCCCAGCTGGGACCACTTCGCCGCTGAGAACGTGCCCTACCACGGCCGCAACCTCACCGTGCTGTGGGACCGCGATGGCTCGCACTACAACGCCGGCGCCGGCCTCTCGGTCTATGTCGACGGGGTGCTGACCCACAATCAGGCGGCGCTCGGCGACATCACGGTGCCGGTGGGCCCCGCTGTGCTCGCGTCGCTCCCCGGCCAGGTGGATGACGCGGCCAACCCGACCGCTGTCGGCTTCCCGAAGGCCAGCGCGTCGTACTCCAACGGTGGCGACCCGGCATCCGAAGCCACCGACGGACAGGACTACCAGCTCGACATCCCGAAGACGCGCTGGACCACCTATCGCACGCCGAACTCGAGCGACTGGCTGAAGGTGGACTTCGGTGTGGCCACGCCCGTCAGCGACGTGCGCACGACCTTCTACGACGATGGCGGCGGAGTGCAAGTGCCGTCCTCGTACGACGTGGAATACCTGACCGCGGCAGGCGACTGGGTGAGCCTGCCCGGGCAGACGCGATCGCCGGGCGCGCTCGTCGGCGGCACGGTGAATCGCATCGTGCTCGACAAGCCGGTCGTGACCACCGCCATCCGCATGGTCGGACAGAAGAAGGACGGCGCGGGTGGCATCGGTGTCACGGCGTTCGGTTCGTGGCGTGCGCTGGATGCCAACCTGACAACGTCGATCCAGACGCGGGCCGACGGTTCGGTCGCGGTCACGCCGGGCGGAACCTCTGATGTCGTGACGACCGTCGTGGTCGGTGCCGGTGGCACCTCCCCCGCCGGTGACCAGCTCTACGCTCCGGCCGGATGGAAGGTCGAGCGGGTCTCGGCCCCGATTCCCGCCGGTGCCGGGCCTGGCACCTATACGTCGACCTGGCGCGTCACCGTTCCCGCGGGCGCGGGTGGCGGAGACGACTCGCCGCTGCGCTACGTCGTCGACTCGACGACTCCCGGTCTCGGCGCCTCGACCGTGGGTATCGCACGGTGGGTGTTCGACCCGACATCGTTCGGTCACGTGGTCTGGGATGACACCTTCTCCACCGACCGGCTCGGCGAATACCAGACGTCGGCAGGGCTCGGCGAGCCGGCCCCGGCGCTCACGGTGAACACCACGACCGGAACACTGGATGTCACAGCGACCGCTCGTGCCCGTGCGCACGTGCAGATTCCGGTGCCTGCGACCTCGAGCTTCGCGCTGATCGTCGAGCCGAAGTCGTTCATCGACGGCCGACCGGGCGAGAACAGCCTGTTCCTCGGTGCTGCCGGATCGAACGAGGACTTCGCGATGAGCTGGTACAACCACTCGCGGAGTGAGAGCGGCGTGAACGTCGTCGTCGATGGTCAGGGCAAGGGCGACGCCGAGGGTGGCGGATCGCATCCGGTCACCTTGCAGCCCGGTCAACGCCTCGCGACCGTCGTCACCGACGGATCACTCAGCTCCTGGGTGGAACAGGATGGCGCGTGGCGCCGCATCAGCACGGCGCCGGTGAGTGTCGCCATCCCGCCCACGACGTTGGCCGGCTGGTTCCCGAGCCTCGACGTGCGACTGGATGCCGGGACGATCTCGCTCGATCGCATCACCGTCATCCAGGGCGGATTCCTGCCCGTGACTCCGGCCGCGGTGACCTTCGCCGATGGTCCGGGTGCGGCATCCGACACCTATACGGTTCCCACCACGGCGGGCGTCGAATATCTGGTCGGTGACCAGGTCGTCGCCGCCGGCAGCCACCCGGGCACGGGTTCGGTGACGGTCACCGCTCGCGCCTTGAGCGGCTACGTGCTGGCCGACGGCGCGACCAGTTCCTGGTCGTTCACCTTCTCGAACACGGGCGGATCGGTGGCCAATGTGGCGCCGCCGGTGGTGTCGGGTGTTGCGTTGGTGGGTAAGCAGTTGACGGCGGATCCGGGTAAGTGGGATGCCTCGGGGGCGACGTTCACCTACCAGTGGCTGCGCGATGGAGCAGCGATCGCTGGTGCGACGTCGGCGAAGTACACGACCGTCAAAGCCGATGGGGGCAAGTCGCTCTCGGTGAAGGTGACCGCGACGGCCGCGAACCGGTTGCCGGGAACGGCCGCATCGGCAGGAGTCGTGGTGCTGTTCCCGGCCACGGTGAAGGTCTCCAATCCGCTGTTGGGCATCTCCTGGTTCCGGGTCACGGTGAACGTGACGGTCTCCTCCGATGGGCCGGTCGCGGGGCCGGTGACGGTGAAGGTGGGAAACAAGACCTACCCGGTGACCGTGGATGCCCGCGGCAAGGGCAGCGTCACGCTCCCCAACCTCAAGGCCGGCTACTACCCGGTGTCGGCCGAGTTCCCCGGCACCGCCACCGTCGCACCCGCCAAGAGCCCTACCGGAGCACTGTTGATCCTCTTCTAAACCGAGGACGAACGACACGAACGATCGCAGCCCCGACCATCTCGGTCGGGGCTGCGGTTCGTGCGTCGCGCAGTCGTCGCGGGTCGCGTGCAGTAGCGTCCCGGGTATGACGATTCGTCTGGTGCTCGTCCGCCACGCCAAGTCCGACTGGGGCGATGCCGCGCTGGCTGACCACGACCGACCGCTGAACGACCGCGGGATGCGGGATGCTCCGGTTATGGCGCGCGTCCTCGCTGACTCCGGTTTCCGCCCCGACGTGATCATCGCCAGCACCGCGCTGCGCGCCCGGACCACCGCCGAGGCGTTCGGCGCCGAGCTGGGCGTCGCGGTGTCGCTCGACGAAGAGCTCTACGGCGCCCCGGCCCCGACCCTCTGGGCGAAAGCGGCGGCCACCGGAGCGGGTGCGGTGCTCGTCGTCGCCCACGACCCGGGCATGACGACGCTCGCGGCACAGCTGTCCGACGACGGCATCGCGCAGATGCCGACGTGCGCCGTCGCAGTGTTCGAGTGGGACGAGGACGACTGGGACGTCGCGGGCGCGATCGCCCCGGCATCGTGGACCTTCGATACCCCGCGCTAGCCCGCGCCGGAGTGCCCGCGCACGATGAGCTGCGGCTCGACCAGCACGTGGGCGGTGCCGGCGGCGGCCTCTCGAGGGGCGACCACGTTTCCCGTCGGGCCCATCAAGAGCTCGAGCACGCCGGCCGCGACCCGCTCCGGGAGCTGCTCGACGCTGCTGATTCCCAGTGCTTCGGCCGCCGGCGTGTTGTCGAAGCCGTATACCGGGAGATCGGCGTAACCGACGGCGCCGGCGGCCAGTTGCGCGCCGATCGCCAGGGCGTCGCTCGCGGCGACGATCGCCGAGACGGCCGGGGCCGCCGAGAGCGCATCACCGACAGCGGCGCGCGCAGCGCCCACGTTGTTCTCCGCCGAGATGCGGATGCCGGTGGCTCCGGCATCCGCCATCGCCTCACGCCACCCGCGCTCACGGTCATCTCCCGTGCCCGATCCTTCCGGCCAACCGAGGAACGCCACATCGCGCCCTGCCGTCTGCAGCGCGTGCGTCGTGGCTGCGCGGGTTCCCGCCGCGCCATCGACATCGACCCACAGGTGCGCCGGATCGGCGACGTCGTCGACCCCCCACGGACGCCCGAACGCCACGAACGGCACTCCGCGCGCCGAGAGCCAGCCGGTGCGCGGATCGCCGTGGAAGGTGCCGGTGATCACGACCGCGTCGACCTCGCCGCCGTCGAGCAGGTCGGCCATGCGCTCGATCTCCTGTCCGGGCGTTCGAGCGGCGAAGACGAGCAGGCGCATGCCGCGGTCGGTTGCCCGCTCGGTGAGCGCGTGCACGAAACGATCGAGCACCACGCCCGAGATTCCGCCGGCATACGGGTCGAGGTGCACCCCGATCGTGGAGCTGCGGCGGGTGCGCAACTGCCGAGCGGCGGCATGCGGGCGGTAGCCCAGCTCTGCGATGGCGCGCTCGACGCGCTCACGGGTCGCCTCGCGCACGATCGCCGGTGAGTTCACGACGTTCGACACCGTCTGGCGCGAGACTCCGGCGACCCGCGCGACATCGTCGACGGTGGGCGCTTTCGGCATTTCGTGTCCTCCCCCGAGCGAGTACGGCCGGCGATCTGATCGTTCCAAAACGAATCATATGGGTCGCGGCAAACCCTTGACACAATCCGGGGCTTTCCTTACCGTGGTGCTCACGCAGGTTTTGAACGATCCAAGTCATTCACAATTGGAACGATCAAGAAGCCCGCGCCCTATTGCCTCATCGAAGGAGAAGAGACACATGACACGGCACACCACACGAGCGCTACTCGCGGCGGGGGCCCTCCTCGTCACCGGAGCGCTCACCCTCACCGCCTGCGGGGGCTCGAGCTTCGACCAGCCCGCGGAAAGCGCAAGCGGCGGCGGCGATCTCACGTCGTCCAGCGATGCGCTCAACATCCTGATCGGCTCGTCCGGCGACGCCGAGACCAAAGCCGTCCAAGACGCCGTCGCCGCCTGGTCGGCCACTTCCGGCGTCGAGGCGACCGTGCAGGTCGCCAACGACCTCTCGCAGCAGTTGTCGCAGGGCTTCGCGGCAGGATCCCCACCCGACCTCTTCTACCTGTCGACCGACCAGATCGCAGGTTACGCCGGCAACGGGTCGCTCAAGGCCTACGGCGACCAGCTCGGGAACAAGGACGACTTCTACCCGTCGCTCGTCGAGAACTTCACCGTCGGCGACCAGTTCTACTGCGCGCCGAAGGATTTCTCGACCCTCGGTCTCGTGATCAACACCGACATGTGGACGGCGGCAGGGCTGACGGATGCTGACATCCCGACCACGTGGGACGACCTCGCGGCGGTGGCGACCAAGCTCACCGCGAACGGCCACGTCGGTCTGGCGTTCGGCGCGGAGTACCAGCGCCTCGGCACGTTCATGGCCCAGGCGGGCGGCGGCCTCGTCGTCGACGGGAAGGCCGTGGCAGACAGCCAGGAGAACGTCGATGCCCTCACGTACGTCAAAACGCATCTGAATGACGGCTCGTTCGCCTTCGCGTCCGACGTGGGCGCCGGCTGGGGCGGAGAGGCGTTCGGCACGCAGAAGGCTGCGATGGTGATCGAGGGCAACTGGATCACCGGCGCCATGTCGAGCGACTATCCGGACGTCAAGTACGCCGTCGCCCAGCTGCCGGAGGGATCGGGCGGACAGGGCACGCTGCAGTTCACGAACTGCTGGGGAATGGCCGCCGACAGCCCCAACCAGAAGGCCGCACTCGATCTCGTGGAGTACCTGACCTCCACCGATCAGCAGCTCGCGTTCTCGAAGGCCTTCGGTCCGATGCCGTCGATCCAGTCGGCCGCTGACGCGTGGAAGAGTGCGAACCCCACTCTGACCGCGTTCCTGGACGGTGCCACCTACGCCCAGTTCCCGCCGAACGAGGCCGGTGCGGCAGACGTGATCACCGACTTCAACTCGCAGCTCGAGTCGCTCAAGACCGGAGACCCGAAGGCGATCCTGGACTCGGTCCAGTCCAACCTCCAGCCGATCGTCGGCTGAGGCGATGGCCGCTGTGGCAACGCCTCGCCGCTCCGGGTCTCCCTCGCGGGGGATCCGGCGCGGCGAGGCCGCCGCAGGCTGGATCTTCACGGCTCCCGTGCTGATCATCCTCGGCGTGTTCCTGCTCATCCCGGTCTTCATGGCCCTCTGGGTGAGCTTCTCCGACTGGACGGGGCGGGGCAGCCCGTTCTCGTCGAACGTCGGCTTCGTGGGGCTCGACAACTACGCCGCCGTCACGACCGGCGGCGGGCTCCCCGAGCGCAACTTCGGCATCTCGCTGCGCAACAACGCCTGGTACGTCGTGCTCGTCGTGCCGCTGCAGACCGCCCTCTCGCTCTTCCTGGCTGTGCTGGTCAATCGCGCGATCCTCCGCGGTCGCGGGTTCTTCCGCACCGCGTTCTACTTCCCGTCGGTGACGAGCTCAGTGGCCATCACCGTGTTGTGGCTCTTCCTGTTCTCGGCGACCGGCGTGATCAACCAGATCCTCTCGTGGGTCGGGATCAACGGGCCGAACTGGTTCAACGACCCGAGCGGCATCGTCCACAACGCGTTCGCCACCGTCGGCGTCACGACCGGCCCCGATGCGCTCACGCAGAACGGGTTCCTCTCGGTGTCGTGGTGGGACTGGCTCGCCGGCCCGTCGGTCGCCATGTGCGCGTTCGTGCTGATGGCGGTCTTCACCACGAGCGGCACGTTCATGCTGCTGTTCATCGCCGCGCTCCAGAACCTCGGCCATGACATCGACGAGGCCGCGATGATGGACGGCGCGAACGGCTGGAAGCGATTCTGGCGGGTCACGCTCCCCCAGCTGCGGCCGACGCTGTTCACCGTGCTCACCCTCGGGCTGATCGGCTGCTGGCAGGTCTTCGATCAGATCTACACCGGTACTCAGGGCGGACCGGGCAAGACGACGCTGACCCCCGCGTACCTCACGTATCAGTCGGCGTTCATCTCGCAGGAGTGGGGGCAGGGCGCCGCGATCGCCTTCATCCTGTTCCTCATCATCGTGTTCTTCACGATCTTCCAGCGCTGGGTGCTGCGCGACCGCCCGGTATCGAGGCGGCGAATCCGTCAGTACGAAGTGCGACCCCCCAAGCCCGCCACGCCCGCAGGCCCCCGACCGAAGGAGACGGCGCGATGAGCGGTACGACGCTGCAGGAGCAGTCCGTGGTGGCCGAGGCATCCGAAGCCCCGCCCCGCCGCCGTCGCAAGAACTACAGCACGCGCACGAGGGTCGGGCAGCTCGTGCTCTATCTGGTGCTGATCGTGCTCGCGCTGATCTACATCTACCCGTTCCTCGTGCAGGTCGCGACCTCGTTCAAGACCGACGCCGAAGCCGCCGCCGATCCGATCTCGCTCATCCCGAACGTGTTCACCGTGGCAGCCTACGAGCGGCTCTTCACCCGCTCCGACTTCCCGCTGTGGTTCGTCAACTCGGCCATCGTGACCGTCTTCGTGACGCTTGGGCGCGTGTTCTTCTGCTCGCTGGCCGGCTACGCGCTCGCGCGACTGAACTTCCGCGGGCGAGGCGTCGTGTTCGCTGCCGTCGTCGCGGTGATGGCCGTGCCCGGCGTCGTGCTGCTGATCCCCAAGTTCCTGGTGATCAACCAGCTCGGCATCTACGACTCGTACATGGGCATGATCCTGCCGCTGCTCGTCGATGCCGCAGGGGTCTTCATCATGAAGAACTTCTTCGAGTCGATCCCGGTCTCGGTCGAGGAGCAGGCCCGCATCGACGGCGCGGGCCCGTTCCGGGTGTTCTGGTCGGTCGTGCTGCCGATGGCCCGCCCGGCGCTGATCACGATCATCATCCTGTCGTTCCAGGGGTCGTGGAATGAGCTGAGTCACTTCATCGTGTCCACCCAGTCTCCCGCCCTGACCACCCTCACCAAGGGTGTGGCCTCGCTCGCGAGCGGACAGCTGAGTCAGGGCAGTCAGTACCCGATCAAGCTGGCCGCCGCCGCCATCATGACCATCCCGGTGGCGGTCATGTTCTTCATCTTCCAGCGGCGCATCATGAACGCCAACGAAGGAGCCGTCAAAGAATGACCTCGATCCACCCCACTCCCCGACAGCCGCTCTTGAACGACGCGGTGATCGTCCTCCGGGCCCCCACGCAGATCTGGTCGGGTCGTGGGGGCGACATCGGCGATTCCGCGATCGACGGGGTGTATCACGGCGATGTCCGTCACGTGAGCTCGCTCGAGCTGACGTGCGCGGATTCGCCGGTCGAGTGGATCTCGGTGACGCCGCACGGCTCGTCGCGCGTCGTGTTCGGCGGGCTGCTGCGAGGCCTCGACGATCCGCTGCCCGATCCGCGCGTTCGGGTGCTGCGCGATCGTCGCGTGCTCGACGGTGCCCTCGAAGAGACGTTGACAGTCTCGTCGAGGGTGCAGCACAGCATCCGTACCGGGATCGACGTGCACCTCGCTCCTGAATTCGCCTCGCTCCATGATGTGAAGTCGGGTTTCGCGCGCGCACAGGAGTTCTCGACGGATCTCGGAGCGGATGCTTCGGCCGCCGCGCGGTCTGGCTCGGCGTCATTCGTGGTCACCGCCCCCGGGGCCGTCGTCCGGACGGATGCCGCAGGCGGCATATGCCTGAGCTGGCCGATCTCGCTCGAACCCGGCGATGACTTCAGCGCCACGTGGCGGATCGATCTGCACGACGACACGCTGGCGGTCGCCGGCGTCGGCACGCCGGCCGCGAGCGCCGAGAGCATCGGGGTTGCGGATCCGCGCCTCGCCCGCTGGCTCGACACGGCCCTCGGCGATCTGGATGCGCTGCGGCTCAGTCTTCCGGACCACCCCGGCGACGAGTTCTACGCGGCCGGCGCCCCGTGGTTTTTCACCCTGTTCGGCCGCGACTCGCTGTGGGCCGCGCGCCTCGCGCTGAGCGTCGACCGTGAGCGGGCGGCATCCACTCTGCGCGTGCTGGCACGACTTCAGGGCACGGAGGATGACCCGGCCTCCGCCCAGGAGCCGGGCAAGATCCTGCATGAGCTGCGGTCATCGACGCTCGTGCTGCCGCAGGAGGGCCTCGTGCTCCCGCCGGCCTATTACGGCAGCGTGGATGCGACCGCCCTGTGGATCTGCCTGCTCGTGGACGCGTGGCGTGCCGGGATGCCGGAGGACGAGGTTCGCGCGCTCCTGCCCGCACTCGGCCGCGCGCTGGAGTGGATGATCGACGTCGCCGACCACGACGGCGACGGGTTCCTGGATTACATCGACCGCACGGGCCACGGGCTGGCGAACCAGGGCTGGAAGGATTCCGGAGACTCGATCCAGTGGCGCGACGGGCGCCTCGCCGAGGGCCCGATCGCGCTGTGCGAAGTCCAGGGCTACGCCCACGAAGCCGCCGTCGGGGCGGCCGACCTGCTCGATGCCCTCGCCCCGGGCGACAGATCGGGCGACCTGCGCGCGTGGGCGCGAGCGCTGAAGGAGCGCTTCGCCGCCTCGTTCTGGGTCGAGACGCCCGAAGGTCGCTACCCGGCAGTGGCGCTGGACCGCGACAAGCGCGCGGTCGACACCCTGACGAGCAACATCGGGCACCTCCTGGGCACCGGCATCCTCGACCCCGCCGACGAACGGGCCGTCACCGAGTTGTTGCTCGGGCCGAGCATGTCGACGGGGTTCGGCATCCGCACCATGTCGTCGGGTGCGGCCGGATACTGGCCGCTGTCGTACCACGGCGGCAGCGTCTGGATCCACGACACCGCGATCGCCGCGCGCGGGATGGCCCGCGCCGGCCTCGACGACCAGGCGCGCGCAGTCGTGGAAGACATGCTCGCGGCCGCCGAGGGCTTCGGGTATCGGTTGCCCGAACTGCACGCCGGCGATCCGGCGGGGCGGACCCGCGTTCCGATCCCCTACCCGGCCGCCTGCCGCCCGCAGGCCTGGTCGGCCGCCGCGGCGGTCGTCTGCGCCGAGATCCTCGGCTGATCCCGCGTCAGTCGACCTTGTGCACGGCCCCGCCGGTGAGCCGCACGAGCTCGTCGAACGTCAGCGGGAACAGCGTGTGCGGGGTGCCGCCCGCAGCCCACAGCTCGGAGTAGGCGGCGAGCGCCTCGTCGACGACGGTCGTCAGGGGTGCGGGGTGGCCGGTCGGTGCGACGCCGCCGATCGCCTGGCCCGTGGCGGCGCGCACCTGCTCCGGGGTCGCGCGGCCGATCTTCCCGCGGCCGAGCCGGGCGGCCAGCGCGGCGGTGTCGACGCGATGCGCGCCGCTGGTCATCACCAGGAGCGGCTCGTCGTCCGACCAGAAGACGAGGCTGTTCGCGATCGCGCCGACGTCGACTCCGAGGGCCTCGGCCGCGAGGGCGGCGGTGGACGCCGCATCCGGGAGCATCTTTATCTTTCCGGCGATCCCGGCCTCGGCCAGCCGATCGGCGACGAGGCGGCTGCGGGCGGGGAGTTCTGCCGTCATGCCCTCCACCCTAGAGCGGGTGTCGGAGGGTGGTCGTAGCGTCGCAGGCGGGGCAGGGCTGACGAGAGGCGGACGACATGACCGGCACGATCTTCGACATCGCGCTTCCGGCGCACGAGAAGGCATTGCGGATGCTGGAGCGAGACCTCATCGCATGGATCACGACGATCGACGCGCAGGGTCGGCCGCACGCGGTGCCGGTGTGGTTCATGTGGCACGGCGAGCGGGTCGTCGTCTTCAGCGAGCCCGGCACGCAGAAGGTCAGGCACATCCGGGCCGGCTCGCCGGTGCTGGTTCACCTCCAGGCGGGCGGTACGTTCGGCGGCGACGTCGTGATCCTGAACGGGCACGCCGAGATCTCTGAGCGGCCGGCGTCCGAATGGCTCGCGGGTTTCCGCGACGACTTCGTCGAGAAGTACGAGGCGGCGATCGCCGACTACGGCATGCCGCTCGAGAAGATCACCGAGACGTTCTCGGCGGCGATCGTGTTCACGCCCGAGGCGATCAAGGCCTGGTAGCGACCTGGCTGACGTTTTCTCGGCGGTCGGGTGATGCGGGTCAGCCCGGGGCCGACGCGCCGGCGCGCGTCAGCCGCGGGCCAGCACCTCGGCGTGGGGCATGAGCAGCCAGCCGTCCGGGGCGGCGGCCCATTCGCGCCATCCGTCCGCGATCCGCTCGAGCGCCGCGCGGTCGGCGAACCCGCCCGAGACAGCGTGATCGGCGAAGGCCGATGACACGACCCGGGTCGCCCACGAACCGCCCCACCACGCCCTGTCCTCGGGCGTCTCGAACAGCCAGAGCGAGGCGCTCGAGGCGACGTCGGTGAACCCGGCGTTCAGCGCCCACGACTTCAGTCGCCGACCGGCGGCCGGCTCGCCGCTCACTCCCCCGTGCACCCGGAGGTACACCTCGAGCCACTCCTGGAGCGCGGGGATCAGCGGATACCAGATCACCCCGCGGTAGTCGACGTCGCGTGCGGCGACGACGCCGCCCGGCCGCACGACCCGCCGGAACTCGCGCAACGCATCCACCGGCCGGGTGAGGTGCTGGAGCACCTGGTGCGCGTGGACGACGTCCACGCTGTCGTCCGGCATCCCGAGGTCATAGGCGTCGCCGACCTCGAACGACAGGTTGGCCAGCCCCCGCTCGGTCGCGAGCGCCTGGGCTTTCGCGACGATCTCGGGCGCGGCATCCAGACCCGTGACATGCCCCGGAGCGACGAGCTCGGCGAGATCGGCCGAGATGGTGCCGGGCCCGGCGCCGACGTCGAGCACCGTGAGGCCGGGGCGGAGCGCGGGGATCAGGTAGGCGGCGGAGTTCTGCGCGGTGCGCCACTCGTGCGAGCGCAGGACGCTCTCGTGGTGGCCGTGGGTGTAGTCGTCGGATGCCATGCCCCGAGCGTATTCCCGCCACCGGGCGCGCTCCGCGGGCCCGGTCTCACTGGGGATGCGTTCACAACTCCGGCAGAAACAGGCACGCCAACCCGGATGGAGCCAAACACGCCGTCCGCGCGGCAATCCGACCGGAGTTGTCACCGCGGATTGGACCGGCCTCGCCCCCTACCCCTCCCCAACCGCTCGCGCCCGACGACTCCCCACACCTTGTCGCCTGCGGACACCGCGGCCGCGCGGCGTTATCGAGACTGACGGCATGTTCGACGAGCTTCACGACGACTCACGGTCCTGGAATCGCGCAGAGCTCCGCGCCGCAGGAATGACACAGCGCGCAATAGCTGCGGCGCTCGAGGGCGGAACCTTGATCCGCGCGCACAGGGGCGTCTACGTGCTCCCGGAGGCGTGGGAGGATGCCCGAGTCGCGGCGAGCATCGGTGGTCTCCTCGGGTGTGTTTCCGCGCTGGCGGCCACGAGCATCTTCGTACTGGCGCACACCGCTTTACACGTGCACGTCGCTCCGCACGCGACGCGCCTACGAAAGTCGGAGCGTGCGATCGTGACGCACTGGCGGCCACTGCGCAGGCAGACACACCCCGGAGCGCTGCGCGTCGAGCTCTTCGACGCGCTCCTGCAAGCGACCATCTGTCAGACACCGCGGGCGGCGGTGGCGACACTCGACAGCGCTCTGCACCTGGGTCTGATCGACGAGTTCGACCTCGACGAGATCTTCCGGCACGTCCCGGCTCGACGACTTTCACTGCGTGCATTGGTCGACGGCACCGCCGAATCGGGGCCAGAGACTTTCGTGCGGTTGATCCTTCGATCGCTCGGATTGTCGTACCAGACGCGGGTCTCGATCGACGGGGTCGGACGTGTCGATTTCGTCGTCGAAGGCTGGCTGATCGTCGAATGCGACAGCCGCGCGTTCCACAGCGGATGGGACGCCCAGCAGGAAGATCGCAGACGTGACCTCGCCGCAGCAGCTCGCGGGTACGCCACCCTCCGTCCCGTCGCGGCAGACATTTTCGATAATCCCGACATGATCCGGGCATCCATCCGCGGAATCGTGGAAGGCGGATGGCAACGGCGGTGACAACTCCGGTGACATCTGGTGGAAACGCGGGAATGCGCAATGCGAGGGCGCATCCACGTAAATCCACCGGAGTTGTCACCGCACACGAGGCACACCATCCCGCAGGGCGAGACGCGGTACCGCGCAACGTGACACCTCATCCCACGGGTGGCAGGATGAAAGGGTCCGCACCCGTTTCGGATGCAGGATCGGCGAGTCAAAGGAGACCGCATGTTCATCAGCCCCCTTCCCGACGTCGAGATCCCCGAGGTCAGCGTCTTCGAGTACCTCTTCGACTCGCTGTCCGACGAAGACCTGGGCCGCGTGGCCCTGGTCGACCCGGCCACCGGAGCCGAGACGACCTACGCGGCGCTGCGCGCCCAGGTGGTCGCGTTCGCCGGGGCCTTGGCCGCCCGCGGCGTCGGCACCGACACCGTGGTCGCACTGCTCTGCCCGAACACCCCGGCGTTCGCGACGGTCTTCCACGGCATCCTGCGCGCCGGAGCCACCGTCACCACGATCAACTCGCTCTACACGGCCGGCGAGATCGAGAAGCAGCTGAAGGATGCCGGAGCCACCTGGCTCATCACGGTCACCCCGCTCCTTCCCGGCGCGAAGCAGGCCGCTGCCGCGGTCGGCATCGCCGATGACCACCTCATCGTCTTGGACGGCGCCGAGGGGCACGAGAACCTCCGCGGTCTGCTCACCGAGGGCAGCCCCGCTCCCGACGTCAGCTTCGACCCCGCCACGCACGTCGCGGTGCTCCCCTACTCCAGCGGAACCACCGGCATCCCCAAGGGTGTGATGCTCAGCCACCGCAACCTCGTCGCGAACGTCGCGCAGTGCGTACCCAACATGAACCTCGGCGCCGACGACCGGGTACTGGCGGTGCTGCCCTTCTTCCACATCTACGGGCTGACGGTGCTGCTGAACCTCGCGCTGCGCAAGCGGGCACGCCTGGTCACGATGCCCCGGTTCGACCTGGTGGAATTCCTCACCATCATCCAGAAGTACGAGTGCACCTACCTCTACATCGCCCCGCCGATCGCGGTGGCGCTGGCCAAGCACCCGATCGTCGACCAGTTCGACATCTCGAGCGTCCACACGGTCTTCTCCGGCGCCGCGCCGCTCGACGGCGAGACCGCCGAGATCGCCGGGCGCCGGATCAACGCCAGGATGCTGCAGGGCTACGGGATGAGCGAGCTCAGCCCCGTGTCGCACGCGATGAACTTCGCGCGGCACGATGAGCCGGTCAGCTCGGTCGGCGCGGCGCTGCCGAACGAGGTGTGCAAGCTCGTGGACACCGAGACCGGGGCCGAGATCACCGAGATCGGCGATGACGGCAAGACGCTTCCGGGTGAGCTGTGGGTGAAGGGCCCGAACGTGATGCTCGGCTACCTGAACAACCCCACGGCCACGGCCGAGACCCTCGACGCCGACGGGTTCCTGCACACGGGCGACGTCGCGGTCTACCACGAGGGCGGCTACTTCTCGATCGTCGACCGCGCCAAGGAGCTGATCAAATACCACGGGTACCAGATCGCTCCCGCCGAACTCGAGGCGCTCCTGCTCTCGCATCCGCAGATCATGGATGCCGCGGTCATCGGTGTGCACGATGCCGACAAGCAGGAGATCCCCAAGGCGTTCGTGGTCGCGGCGCCGGGGTCAGACCTCACCGCCGACGACGTGATGGCGTTCGTCACCGCGAACGTCGCACCGCACAAGAAGATCCGCCAGGTGGAGTTCATCGACGCGATCCCGAAGTCGACGTCGGGCAAGATCCTCCGCAAAGACCTGCGGGCGCGCGAGGTCGTCACGGCCTAGCCGCCGCGCCGCCGCGAACGTGAAAGCCCCCGGGAAACCGGGGGCTTTTCACGTTCAGTGGACCTGAGGGGACTCGAACCCCTGACCCCCTCGATGCGAACGAGGTGCGCTACCAGCTGCGCCACAGGCCCTGAACCTCCGATAGGTTATCACGCGATTCCCGGCCGGATCGGCCCCGCCGGGCGGCCCGACATCGCGCACGGGGCCGCACTGTCGGCGAGCCCCGTCGCCCTCCGGCGCAGGGCTCAGGCGCTGGCGGCCCGGCGCTGCAGCAGCTGACGGACGTGCGCCTCGATCTCGGCGTCGTCGACGTGCCCCATCTGGCGGAACCGCTCCGACTCCGCCTCTTCGCGCGCCTGGCGCGCACGGTCGATCGAGGCCGGCTGGAGCTCGGCCTCCCGCTCGCGCATACGTTCCTCTTGGGCAGCGAGGCGCAGCGCTTCGCGCGCGGCGGCCTGGTCGAGCACTGCGGCTGCCCGCGAGCCCGCTGACGCGGTGAGCGGGCGCGGAAGCTCGCGCGGAGTCCAGGCCACGTCGCGCTCGACTCCGAGCGCGAGGTCTTGCACGGTGACGGCGCGCCGCGGCGCGACCTCGGTCTCGGTCTCGGTCTCGCGAGCGATCGCGCGGGCGTTGACCCGCGACATCCGATTCAGCAGGATGCCGCAGACCACCGCGAGCGCGACAGCCGACCACAGCACGACCTGCGAGCCGGTCGTCACGACCTGCCAGCCGCCCCATACGGCGCCGGCGAGGGCGGCAAGGCCCACGATCGTGGTGATCAGGCGCGCGCGCCGACGCGCACGCGCCTGACGCGCGGCGGGGAGGGCACGAGCGGCGGCGAGCTCCTGCCGAGCGAGCTCGAGATCGGCCAGGCCGCGTTCGTTCTGCGTGCGGCGGGCGAGGCGCTGCTGGGCGAGGGCCGTCCGGGCGTTGAGCTCGAGCCGCACCTCAGTCGGGGTCTCGCTCGTCTCGGCGAGCACCCGCAGCGCCTGGTTGAGGCGCACGGCGTTGCGCTCGGCGGCGTCGTACTGATGCCGGCTGTGCCACGACGGCAGCAGGTAGACGAGCCACAAGAGCACGGCGACCAGCGCCACCACTCCCCCGCCCAATACCTGCCCGCCCATGCGCACCACGGTATGCGACGTTGCCCTCGGCCCCAGGCATCCCGTCGCGTGTCGCCCCGAGCGATTTCGCGCCGAGACGCAACGCCCGCCCGTCAGGCGTGCAAGCGGTCGGCGGGCGGGATGGTCGCAGCATCCTGCGGGGCGCGTCCCTCCAGCCAGCGCTGCAGCACCCCTTGCGGAACCTCCTCGCGGACGAGCGCGAACGCGTAGTGGTCGCGCCAGTCGCCGTTGATGTGGATGTAGCGCTTGCGGAGGCCCTCGTAGCGGAAGCCGAGCTTCTCGACGACGCGCAGGCTCGCCACGTTCTCGGGGCGGATGCAGATCTCCATGCGATGGATCCGGAGCTCTTCGAACGTGATGTCGGTCGCCATCGCGACGGCGGTGGGGGTGATCCCCCGCCCGGCGAAGCGCTCGCTCACCCAGTAGCCGATGGTCGCCGATGCGAGCGATCCACGCGAGATGCCCCAGACGTTCAGTTGCCCGGTGACCTCACCCTCGTACTCCATGACTAACGGCACGCCCGAACCGTCACGGTACTGCTGCAGCAGGCGCCGGATGCCCAGGCGCATGTCGAACGACACCGGGCCGTCTGGGCTCGTCGCCTCCCACGGCCGCAGCCATGAGCGATTCGAGAGCAACTCGTTCTGCAGCACCCGCGCGTCGCGCGGGCGCACCAGGCGCAGGCCGATCGGTCCGTGCAGCCGGGGTGCTGTGAGGTCCATCGCACACCCCTTCGAACGGGCGGCGTCAGAGATTCGCCGCGAACTCCTTGAACCAGGGTCGCAGCTGCGGGCCGAGATCTTCACGATCCGCCGCGAGCCGCACGATGGCCTTGATGTAGTCCACCTTATCGCCGGTGTCGTAGCGACGACCCTTGAACACGACGCCGTACACGCCGGGGCCGTCAGGATCGGCCGCGAGCTCCTGGAGCGCGTCGGTGAGCTGGATCTCGCCACCCTTGCCGGGCTGGGTGTGCTCGAGGATGTCGAAGATCGACGGCGGCAGCACGTAGCGACCGATGATGGCGAGGTTCGACGGCGCGTCCTCCTGCTTCGGCTTCTCGACCATGCCCGTGACCTTGACGAGCTCGGGGTCATCGGTCGCCTCGGCCACCGCCACACCGTAGAGGTGGATGTGCTCCGGGTCGACCTCCATGAGCGCGACGATCGCCGCGCCGGTGCGCTCGTGCTCGGCGAGCATCGTGGGCAGCAGCGCGTCGCGCTCGTCGATGAGATCATCGCCGAGCATGACGACGAACGGGTGGTCGCCGACGTGCGCCTTCGCGCGCAGCACGGCGTGACCGAGACCCTTCGGCTCGCCCTGACGGACGAAGTGGATGTCGGCCATGTCCGACGAATGCTGCACCTTCGCGAGCTTCTCCTGATCGCCCTTGCGCATCAGGTTGCTCTCGAGCTCGGGCACCGAGTCGAAGTGGTTCGACAGGTTGTTCTTGTTGCGCCCGATGATGATCAGGACGTCGGTGATTCCGGCCTGGACGGCCTCTTCCACGACGTACTGGATGGCCGGCTTGTCGACGACCGGCAGCATCTCTTTCGGAACGGACTTGGTGGCAGGCAGGAATCGCGTTCCGAGACCGGCTGCGGGGATGACGGCTTTGAAATGCAGGGGAGGCATGCGTTCACTCTAACGAGGGATGACGACTCGGATTATCCCTGTCATCGGGGGCGATCCCCCACCAACGGCTCGGCCGTCGAGCGACGCCTAGAATCGACACCATGCACGACGCCATAGCCGACGCCAAGCGCGCAATGCGCGCGGAACTGCGCGAGCGCCGTCATCTGCTGTCGCCGTCGGCGCTTCAGGCCGCCGCGAACGGCATCCACGAGCAGCTCGATGCCCTCGTCGACAGGCTCGGGGTGCGCTCGCTGTCGTGCTTCCTCTCGACCACCACCGAGCCCGGAACACGTGAGTTCGTCGCTGCGGCGGTGGGCCGCGGCATCCGTGTCCTCCTTCCGATCTCGCGCGCCGACGGCCTCCTCGACTGGAGCGTCGCGACTTCCGACATCGACATCACCGAGGGGATGTTCGGACTGCCCGAACCCGTCGGCGAACTGCTCGGCCCGATCGCCGTGAACGACGTCGACCTGCTCGTCATCCCCGCGGCGGCCGTCGACCGCTCCGGCATGCGACTGGGCTGGGGCCGCGGATTCTTCGACAAGACCATCGGGTCTATGCAGCGCTGCCCGCCGGTGTACGCGGTCGTCTTCGACACCGAAGTGGTCGACGAGGTTCCCCGCGATGTCCACGATCAGCCCGTCACCGGCGTCGTCACGCCGACGCGCACCATCGTCCTCGCGCCCACGCGGCGCTGAACCGGAAGAGCCCATGCCCACTTACGCCTATGCCTGCCGCGAATGCGGCCACCGCTTCGACGCCGTGCAGTCCTTCGCAGACCCGACCCTCACCGAGTGCCCGGTCTGCGGCGGGCCGCTACGCAAGGAGTACGGCTCGATCGGCGTCACCTTCAACGGCTCGGGCTTCTATCGCAACGACTCCCGCGCTCCGGAGAAGGGTGCTCCCGTGAAGGCGGGGGCGGATGCTGGGGGCTCCGGCTCTTCGAGCGATTCCAGCTCTTCGGGGGGTTCGTCGTCCGGGTCGGGTGGCGACTCGGGGTCATCCGGGGCATCATCGAAATCCGAGGTGAAGTCCTCGCCCGCTCCGACGGGTTCATGACCGGCCACGGCCGGCGAAAGTGAGGGATTGCACGTGATCAAAGGCTTCAAGGAGTTCATCCTCCGCGGAAACGTCATCGACCTCGCCGTCGCCGTCGTCATCGGCGCCGCTTTCACCGCCATCATCGGCGCGCTGGTCAAGGGGTTCATCAATCCGCTGATCGGCGTCATCTTCCAGCTCGGCGACCTCACCAGCTGGGTCTGGGTCGTGCCTACCCTGTCCGGAGGCGTGTCGAACTTCGAGGTCGGGGCGATCATCACCGCGATCATCAACTTCGTCGCCGTCGCCGCGATCGTGTACTTCGTGTTCGTCTTCCCGATGAACAGGTGGAAGGAGCGCGCAGCGGCCAAGGCGGGCATCGCGGCGGAGGAGGCATCCGCGCTACCCACCGAGCAGGAGCTGCTCATCCAGATCCGCGACCTGCTGGCCGCGCAGCCGAAGGCGTAGCCCGCCCCGCTGCGGAGGTCGAGTAGGCGCGCCAGCGCCGCCCCTGCGGAGGTCGAGTAGGCGCGCAGCGCCGCCCCGGCGGAGGTCGAGTAGGCGCGCCGCGCCGCCCCGCCCGGCGGAGGTCGAGTAGGCGCGCCAGCGCCGTATCGAGACCCCCGACGTACCACGCAGGTCCGAGGGATCTCGATACGCTCGCTGGCGCTCGCTACTCGATCACCGCGGCGCGCGCTCGCTGGCGCTCGCTACTCGATCACCGCGGCGCGCGCTCGCTGGCGCTCGCT
>NZ_CAXTJR010000001.1:0-26870 GCF_964244775.1 uncultured Microbacterium sp. | reverse complement strand
ACTCGATCACCGCGACACCGCGCCACCGCGGGCGGCAGGGGTCAATAGTGCGGCGGCACGTCCTGCCGCAGGCGATCATCGTTCGCCCCGGGCGCGCCGGGCTCGGCCTCGTCAGCCGCCGTCGGCTCCTGCGTCGAGCCCGGAGCGGGGGTCAGTCGCGCGCGTCGCGACCCCGGCACCCGGACGATGCGCTGCCGGTCATCAGCTGACATCGATCGGCTGGGTGTCGGTGTCGGCGGTCTGCGTCTCGGGCTCGACTCCCAGCATCCCCGCGATCCTCACCGCGACGGCCGCAGGATCGCTGTACAGGTCGAACGCGTGCACGCGCACGTAGTGCCAGCCGAGCCGGCGGAGGATCTGCGGGCGCAGCCGCAGCGATTCACGCAGCGATTCGCCGACGGTCTCGGGGTCGCTCTCGGCGACGACGGCCTTGCCCCCGTACTGCGCGACGAGGGGCAGGAGGCCGCGGTAGTCGACATCCACGGCGATGCCGAGGCGCCGCAGCTCGCGGGCCAGGGCGAGCGTGAGCGGGTCGGCGAGGTCTTCCAGGCGCGCATCGCGCGCGCGGGCGGCGAGGCCGCCCAGGATCTCCATGAGCGTCGCAGCGCCGTGCTCGAGGCGTCCGTCATCGAAGGCGGAGGGGCGGATGCTCGACACGATCACCATCGAACGACGAGCGCGCGTCATGCCCACGGTCAGAAGCCGCTCGCCGTCCGGCGTCGACAGATCGCCGAAGTCGCTCAGCACACGCCCGTGCTTAGTCAGCCCGAAGCCCAGTGCGAACACGACGCGATCGCGGCTCTCGGCCACCGACTCTTCGAGGGTGAGCACCGCGAACGGCTCGGCGGTGTCGCGCGAGACGAAGTCGGCGACGTCCGAGCGCCCGGCGAAGGCCGCCTCGACGGCGGCGCGCACGCGTTCGGCGTGCTTCGCGCTGGCGGTGACCACCATGAGCGACTCGCTGCCGCGGTTCACGGCGTGCTCGACGACGAGCGTCACCACGCGGGCCACCTCGGCGTCGGGGCTCTCGACGGCACCGCTCACGGGGTCGGGCGCGCCGGTGCCGCCCTCGACGTAGTCGACGCTGAGGCTGCCGCGCCCGAGGTACGAGCCCGCCCACGGGAGCGACACGATCTCGCCGCCGTAGAACGCATCGTTCACGAGCGCAGCGAGGTCTTCGCCGCCGGCGCGGTAGCTGCGGGTCAGGGTCTCGACCGGCAGCAGCTCGGCGAGGCGCTCGAACACCGACGTGCTCTCGAACGGCTCCTCGGGCTCATCCTCCCCGGGCACCGGCCGGCCCGACGCGACGCGGAACGGCGTCGGCCGCTGCGTGACCGGGTCACCGAACACGATCACCTGACCGGCGCGGCGCAGAGCGGGCGCGGCTTCAGCGAGGCACAGGGCCGCAGCATCCGCGATGATCACCACGTCGAAGCGCTGGTTGTCGGGCAGCTCGGGCACGTCGTAGGGCGACGCGAGCCAGACCGGCGCGACCGTGCGCATCAGCGTCGGGGCCGCTGCGAACAGGGCACGCGGTGTGGTCGACGGGTCTTTCAGCACTGCCTTGAGGGCAGCCGCCTCGTCGGCGTGGTCGACGATCCCGATGCGCCACTGCGTCGCGAGCTGCGCGGCAAGGAGCGGGCCGGATGCTGCGGCATGCGCCTCATCGACGAGCCGGAAGTCTCGCTCCAGACGTTCGACGACGGCCGTGTTCGCACCCAAGAGCGCCCGGTCGTTGCGCATCGCGTGCTCCAGCGCCGACTGCCACCAGGCGAACTCGAGCTCGGCGCCCACCCGATCTTCGGGCACGTGCCGCACCGACAGCTCGGTCAGGAGCGGCTCGAGGCCCAGTTCGTCGAGCCGGGTGCGGAGCGTGGCCCGCTCGACGAGGTTGTCGAAGACGTCGGATTCGGCCGCGAGGCCGGCGAGGGTGCGCACGAGCGTCTTGACGGGGAGGCCGACGAGCTCGTTGCCCGGGGATCGGCGGAGGATCACGTCGAGGTCGGCCAGTTCGGCGTTCACGCGCTGCCACGCGACGTGCACATCGGCGAGCCCGAGCGGCACCTCCGGCGCCACGCCGGCATCGACGAACCGCTGCCACTCGGTGCGCTGCTGCTGCACGCGCATGAGCGCTTCGTACATGTCGGTGATGTGCACGCCGGGTCGCACGTATTCGCGGGCGAGGCGGCGGAGCCGGCGGCGGTCGGGGCCGCTCAGGTTCGGTGCGTCGCGCCGCGGGGCGTGCGCCTGGATAAGTTCCACGAGCGGGCGCTCGAAGACGGTGAGGCTGAAGCGGTCGAGCGAGTCGCGGATCCCGCTCAGCAGGCGCAGGTAGACCCCGAGTTCCGCGATCGTGCCGAATGGCCGCATCCGCGTCTGCGCGATGAGTTCGTAGCCGCGCTCGAGCAGCCCGGGGACGTCTTGGCGGTGCAGGGTCGCGGCCAGGCCGTGCGCGATGCGGGCGGCACGGGTCGTGTCGAACGACACTCCGTACCAGGGCGAGTCGTCGGGGCCGAAGCGGAACTCACCGAGCCGCGCGGCCGCGGCGAGCGTACGGGCTGCCTCGTCACGCGCGGGCGCGAGCCGCTCCAGCGTGTCGATGTCGAACCGCGCGGTGGTCGACGGGGCGGGGCTCGTCGAGGCGAGCCGGGTCAGGGTGCGCAGCATCTCGAGCGTCGACACGCCCAGACGCGGGTGGGGGGTCATCACCGCGCCGCGGTAGTCGCGCAACACGCTGCGCAGCCGCACGAGCGCTTCGTCGACGTCAGACACCTTGGGCTGCGTGGCCTTCTCGTTGCGCCCGATCGCGCGGATGAGGTCGCGCTGGACGTGACGCGGCGAGACCGCCATACCGCCCAGGCCGATGCCGGCGAGGCGATGACGCACACCCTCGATCGTCGAGCGGCGAGCACTCACCACCAGCACGCTCTTGCCCTCGCGCACGAGTGCGCCGAGCGCGTTGATCACGGTCTGGGTGCCGCCGGTTCCCGGCAACGTGTGCACCGCGAGCGAATGCCCTGCCGCGATACGGGCGAGCACCGCTTCCTGCTCGGCATCCGCATCCAGCAGGAGGTTGTCGGATGCCGGAGACCGCTCGTCCGGGTTCTGCACCACGGGCGCGGGGCGGCGGGCGGTCAGCGCTGCGCGGTCGTCGTGGTGGCCGGCGAGCGCGTTGAGGATCGGGTGATCGAGGTTCGCCGCATCCCGCGCCATCGACGACCCCACGTCGGCGAACGTGGAGATGACCAGGCGCGGGTGCACCGTGAAGGTGTCGATCGTCGCGGTCAGCGCGCGCAGGTGATCGATCACGGGCTGCGGCTTGAAGAGGCCGCCTTCGTAGGCGTGCGCGGCCAGGGCCGGCCCGTTCAAGGCGATGCCGAAGTGGGTGCGCAGCGCGCGCACGAACTCGGGGTTGACCGTGAACGATCCGTGCAGCTTGAGCTCGAAGTCGGTGTGATGACGACGGATCGCGAGGGGGCGCAGCAGCACGGGCGCGGAGTAGCTGACGCCGCCGATGCGCCACGAGGCGAGGCCGACCGCGAGGCGCACGGCCTCGATGCCGCGTGCGGTGCGCAGTTCGACGTTCTTGGCCGTGATGCGCTCGGCGGCGAGGCGCGCATTGCGCAGCGCCACTTCGTCGCGGAATAGGTTCGACAGCAGCGTCGAGCGGCCGGTGATGAACTGCGGCAGGCTGCCGGGGTGCGCCTGGGTGATCTCGATTCCGGCGTCCTGCCCGTCGATGCCCGCATCGCGCCCACCGGCGAAATGCAGCAGCGTCGAGCGGCCGCCGAGTTCGGCGGATTGGGCGCGCAGACGCGCGCGTTCGGGGTCGGCCGCATTCATCACGGTGACCCCCGGCTCCGGAACGCCGAGATCACCGGGATGCACGGATGCCACGGGCACAGCATCGTCTGCACCGATCACGGCACTACCATCAACTCGCCACACACGAGACACCCTAAGCGCGCGTGCCGCGGCGGCCCGGCATCCCGGGCGGGTTTCGCGGTATTGCCCGGATGCTGTCGCCCGGCGACACGCCGTTTTGATCAGCGGTTCCTCCCCAGGCGCGTCCGCCCGGCGCTCATCCACCGACCGGCTGTGCGCGCCCACGACCCCGATGCGGCCGCACCAGGATGGAGCCATGACCGAGAGCCGATTCCGCCTGATCCCCTCCCCCATCGGCGATGTGATGGTGGTGACCACCGACGAGGGGATCGCGATGCTGCATCCGCTGCACTCCTCCGTCGAGCAGGAGCTGGAGCGGCTCGCGCACCTTCTCGGGCCCGTTCCTGAGGAAAACGACGAGATCGCTCCCGACGCGGCGACGCAGCTCGGCGGATACTTCGACGGCACGCGTCAGAGCTTCGATCTGGCGCTCGACTGGCGGTTCGTCCGCGGGTTCACGCGTGCAGCGCTCGAGGCCGTGCGCGAGATCCCGTACGGCGAGACGGCCGGCTATGGCGAGGTGGCGATCGCGGCGGGCAGCCCCCGGGCGGGCCGCGCCGTGGGCACCGCGTGCGCCACCACCCCCTTCTCGATCGTGGTGCCCGTGCACCGGGTCATCCGGGCCGACGGATCCATCGGCGAGTACGGCGGGCACCCCGAAGTCAAGCGATTCCTCCTCGACCTGGAAGCGGCCGGAGGATGACGGGAGCCGGCGTGTAGGCCGCCGGCATCCCTGACGCGGTGCCCCGCGAGGACCCGAACCTCGCGGGGCACTGCACCTCACTGTCACAAAGAGAATGAACTCTCGTATTGCCCGAATTGTGCTTACGACAATTCTGGGCGGAAATCATTCCCGACGGATATAGTGCATTACATGGCACGAAAAATTGTTCATCAGCTCATCGACGACCTCGACGGCACCCTTATCGAAGTCGGCGCAGGTGAGACCGTCCTCTTTTCCCTTGACGGTGTCGCATATGAAATCGACGTCACCGACCAGAATGCGGCAGC
Source organism: uncultured Microbacterium sp. (assembly GCF_964244775.1). Taxonomy (NCBI): domain Bacteria; kingdom Bacillati; phylum Actinomycetota; class Actinomycetes; order Micrococcales; family Microbacteriaceae; genus Microbacterium; species uncultured Microbacterium sp. Next base: position 21,914 of record NZ_CAXTJR010000001.1, on the reverse strand, counting down.
GCTACGCGCCGCCTGGGAGCCCTACGTATCCGCGGCACGGTCGATCTCCACGAGCCGCGGTTCGTCCGGTTCGTCTTCCAGCGCGAAGCGGCGCAGACCTGGTCAGCAGGACTACTCCGCGGTGCGCTCGTGGGCGAAGGAGAACGGCTATCAGGTGTCGGAGCGGGGCCGGGTTCCGGCATCCGTCATCGACGCGTACGAAGCGGCGCACTGACCGTCACACCCTTCTCGCGGCGACGATGATGGACATATGAGTGCCATCGTCGTAGCCCCCGAAGTCGCAACCGCTCTTTCCGAGAATCGCCCGGTTGTCGCGCTGGAATCCACGATCATCTCGCACGGACTTCCGCGTCCGCGCAATCACGAAGCCGCGGTCGAATTCGAAGAGATGCTGCGCGCCCAAGGCGTGACACCGGCGACGATCGCGGTGCTGGATGGTGTCGCGCGCATCGGCCTCGACGCCGAAGGCGTGCGCCGGATCGCCGACGACGACCTCGCGAAAGCCAGCGTGCGCGACCTGCCGATCATCGCCGCGCGCGGCGGAAACGCCGCCACGACGGTCGCCGCGACGTCGCATCTGGCCGCTCTCGCCGGCATCCGCGTCTTCGCGACCGGGGGCCTCGGCGGTGTGCACCGTGGGGCGAGCGACAGCTTCGACGAGTCGGCCGACCTGTCAGTTCTCGCGGTCACCCCGATCACCGTCGTGAGCGCCGGGGTGAAATCGGTGCTCGATATCGCGGCGACGCTCGAGCGCCTCGAGTCGCTCAGCGTGCCGGTCGTCGGGTTCGGCACCACCGTGTTCCCGAGCTTCTGGCTGCGCGAGAGTGCGCACACCCTCGACTGGTCGGTCGACAGCGCCGCCGAAGTGGCCGCAATCATGCGGGCGCAGGATGCTCTGGGTCGCGGTCAGGGCATCGTCGTGGCCAACCCCGTGCCGCTCGAGCAGCAATGGGATCCGCAGGAACATGACCGCGTGCTCGCCCAGGCACTCGGCGAGGCCGACGCGGCGGGCATCCGCGGCAAGGCCGTGACGCCGTTCCTGCTGCTGCGGATCGTCGAGCTGTCGGAGGGCCGCAGCCTCGAGGTCAACCTCGACCTCGCGCGCAACAACGTGCGGGTGGCCGGGCAGATCGCGACCGCGTGGGCCGCCGGCTTGTGACACTCAGCGACGAGAAGAAGCGCATCCTCGTCGTCGGCGACGTGATCGACGACATCGTCGTGATCCCCTCGGGCCCGATCGTTGCCGACACCGACACCCCCAGCACGATCCGGCGGGTCGCCGGCGGCTCGGCCGCCAACACCGCGGCGTGGCTCGGCAAGCTCGGCACACCCGTGACGTTCGTCGGGGCGGTGGCCGCCGCCGACGTGGCGCGTCACACCGCGCTCCTCCCCGGGGTCGACGCCCGACTGCAGCCCGTGGATGAGCCGACCGGCACGATCGTCGTGGTCGTCGACGGCGAGCGCCGGTCGCTCCTCACCGAACGCGGCGCGAACGCCCTGCTCGACCTCGACGCGATCAGCGAGGACCTCCTCGCTGGCAACGGATTGCTCAACGGCGACGGCCTCAGCGGGCCCGGCCACCTGCACCTCACCGGCCACACGATGGCCGCCTCTGACGGTGCGGCGTTCGCGCGGCTGATCCGACGGGCGAAGGGTGCCGGGGCCACGGTTTCGGTCAACCCCGGGTCGGTCGCCTACATCGTCGCCCTCGGCGCCGACAGGTTCCTCGACGTGATCGCGGGCACCGATGTGCTCATCGCGACACTCGCCGAAGGTCAGGCGCTCACCGGCCGGGTAGCGCCGGCCGAGATCTGCGCCGCCCTCGACGTCCCGACGGTCGTGCTCACGCTCGGCCGCGACGGCGCCGTGGTGAACGGGGTCGCGGTGGCGGCAGCATCCGTCACCGTCGTCGACCCGACCGGCGCAGGCGATGCCTTCTGCGCGGGGTTTCTCGCACGCTGGACGGCCGGTGTCGACGCTGTCGCGGCGGCACTGTTCGGCGCCGAGGTCGCAGCCCGCGCACTTGCGATCGTGGGCGGCCGGCCGCTCAGCGCTTGATGCCGAAGAGGAAGTACGACGCCGGGCCGATCCAGTTCATGAGAAGCACGGGCGCCCATACAAGCTTCGGGCCCTTGACGTCGCTCGCGGGGCGGTGCCAGAGGTCCCAGAATGCGAGGAACGCGAACGCCGCCTGCGCGACACCGACGATCGCGACGCCGATGCGCCCCGGAGTGCTGATTTCGGAGAGGTTCGTGCGTGCCATAACTCCATCATGCCTCGCCCGCGACCATCCCGGTCGTTGACCGCCTTCGCACGGCCAAATGTCGCTTCTGTCAAGGCCGGCGCCCGCGCGCGGCCGGGCTCGTATCGTCGTGACTCGAACGGCGAGGAGGGTTGCATGGCACGGATCGGCACGTCGGGATGGAGTTATGACCACTGGGGCGACGTGCTCTACCCGCCCGGCCTCCCGCCGCGCGAGCGCCTCGCGCATTACGTGCGCGCGTTCGACACGGTCGAGCTGAACGCGAGCTTCTATCGCTGGCCGCGACCGGCGATGTTCGCGTCGTGGCGCAATCGTCTGCCGGAGGGGTTCGAGCTCACCGTCAAGGCGCCTCGCGGGCTCACCCACGCGCGCCGGCTGTACGCCCCCGAGGAGTGGCTCGAACGGATGACCGCGGGGTTGCACGAACTGGCCGGGCGGCGCGGGCCCCTCCTGGTGCAGCTGCCTCCAACGATGGAGCGCGACGACGATCGCCTGGAGTGGTTCCTCGCGCGCGTGCCGCCGTGGATGCGGCCGGCGGTCGAATTCCGGCATCCGTCGTGGAACGACGAGGCGGTCTTCGCGCTGCTCGAGCGGCACGGTGCGGCGTACTGCGTCATGAGCGGGGCGGGCCTCGCGTGCATCCTGCGGGCGACATCGTCGCTCGTGTACGTGCGGCTGCACGGGCCCGACACCCACTCGCTCTACGCCGGTTCGTACTCCCCCGGTGAGATCGCGTGGTGGGCAGACCGCATTCGCGAGTGGGAGGCGCAGGGGCACCAGGTCTACGCGTACTTCAACAACGACGGCGGCGGGAATGCGGTGCGGGATGCTGTGGCACTGCGCTCCGCGCTCACGTGACTCGCGGGTGCAAGGGATCTCGATACGCTCGCTGGCGCTCGTTACTCGATCACCGTGGCGCGCGCCAGCGCCGCCGCTCCCGCCGCTGCGGAGGTCGAGTAGGCGCGCCAGCGCCCGCCCTTCTGCGGAGGTCGAGTAGGCGCGCCAGCGCCGTACCGAGACCCGCCGACGTACTACGCAAATCCGAGCGATCTCGATACGCTCGCAAGCTCGCTACTCGATCACCGCGGCGCGCGCCAGCGCCCGTCCCCCTGCGGAGGTCGAGTAGGCGCGCCAGCGCCGTACCGAGACCCGCCGACGTACTACGCAAATCCGCGAGATCTCGATACGCTCGCTGGCGCTCGCTACTCGATCACCGCGGGGTCCCTAGCCGGACGGGTTGTCGACCGGCCGGTCGTTCTCGTCGGTAGTGTCCGGCACGCCCTTGGTCTTGTCGACCGGGTCGTCGCCTTCGCTCGCCGACTCGGGTGCGGGCTCTTCGATCCTCGGTGCTGACTCGTCCACGTCGTGTCCTTTGCTCGAGCGAATCGGCGGCCAGGCGGCTCATCGATCCCGCTGATGCGACGGTATCCCCGGATGCCGTCACCCGACGAGCACTTGACATCGCGGATGCCGCGGGCCAGCGCCCCCCGCGGAGGTCGAGTAGGCGCGCCAGCTCCCCCCGCGGAGGTCGAGTAGGCGCGCCAGCGCCACCCCGCGGAGGTCGAGTAGGCGCGCCAGCGCCGTATCGAGACCCCTCAGCCGACGTACTACGCCAATCCGGGCGATCTCGATACGCTCGCTGGCGCTCGCTACTCGATCACCGCAACACGCGCTCGCAAGCTCGCTACTCGATCACCGCAACACGCGCTCGCTGGCGCTCGCTACTCGATCACCGCTACGCGCGGCCGAGCTCGTCGCGAACGATGGCCGCGCCCGCACCCAGCGCGGTCAGCTTCCCGAGCGCGACATCCCGAGGCAACGGCGCCATGCCGCAGTTCGTGCTGGGGATGAGCTTGTCGGCGTCGACGAAGTTGAGCGCCTTCCGGAGGGTGTCGGCGACTTCCTCCGGGGTTTCGACCGTCTCGCTCGCCACGTCGATGGCCCCGAGCATGACTTTCTTGCCGCGGATGAGCTCGATGAGATCCATGGGCACATGGGAGTGGTGCGACTCGAGCGAGACGGTGTCGATGGTCGACTGCTGCAACAGCGGGAACGTCTTCTCGTACTGTCGCCACTCCGACCCGAGGGTCGCTTTCCAGTCGTTGTTCGCCTTGATCCCGTAGCCGTAGCAGATGTGCACTACGGTTTCGGCGCGCAGGCCCTCGGCCGCCCTTTCCAGCGCCGCCACCCCCCAGTCCTGAACGTCATCGAAGAAGACGTTGAATGCGGGCTCGTCGAACTGGATGATGTCCACGCCGGCCGCCTCGAGCTCTTTCGCCTCCTGATTGAGGATCGTCGCGAACTCCCACGCCAGCTTCTCGCGGCTCTTGTAATGGCGGTCGTAGAGCGTGTCGATCATGGTCATCGGGCCAGGGAGCGCCCACTTGATCGGCTGATCGGTCTGCTGACGGAGGAATTTCGCGTCGTCGACGAACACCGGCTTCTCGCGGCTCACGGCGCCGACGACGGTCGGCACGCTCGCGTCGTACCGATTGCGGATTCGAATGGTCTCGCGCTGCTCGAAGTCGACCCCGGTCAGATGCTCGATGAACGTCGTGACGAAGTGCTGGCGGGTCTGCTCCCCGTCGCTGATGATGTCGATGCCGCCGTGGCGCTGCTCCTGGACGGCGATCCGCAGCGCATCCTGCTTGCCTTCGATGAGCGCATCGCCCTCCAGCTTCCACGGAGACCAGAGGGTCTCCGGCTCCGCAAGCCATGAGGGCTTCGGGAGGCTGCCGACGATCGAGGTGGGAAGAAGTGTGGTCATGATCGGTGATCCTCCGCCGGTCACGCGACCGGAGTGGGGTAGTTGGCGGCCCATTGGTCCAGCACGTCTCTGTGCGGGTTCACGAAGTGCTCCTCCGTGTACTTCCCCTGCTTTTTCGCGAGCTGATTGCGCTCGACGCGGTCGTAGCCGATCTGCGTCTGCGAGTAGTCCTGCTGCTCGAGGCTCGGTCGGTAGACGCCTGCGGCAGCCGAGTTCGCGTTGTAGATCTCGGGGCGATAGATCTTCTGGAAGGTCTCCATCGTGCTGATCGTGCCGATGAGCTGCAGGTTCGAATAGTCATTGAGCAGGTCGCCGCGGAAATAGAAGGCGAGCGGCGCCACGCTGTTGCGCGGCATGAAATATCGGGCCTTCAGCCCCATTTTCCCGAAGTATTCGTCGGTCAGCGAGAACTCGTCCTGTCGATACTCGACACCGAGGATCGGGTGGTGATTCTCGGTTTGAGAATACGTTCTGCTCGTCGACACGCTGATGCAGATCACGGGCGACGTGCGGAAGCGCTCCCGGTACACCTCGGAGTCGAGGAAGTGCTGGAATAGCTTGCCGTGCAGATCACCGAAGTCGTCGGGGACGGTGAACTTGCCCGCGGCCTCGGTGGCCGCCGGCAGCACCACGCTGAAGTCGAAATCACGGACGTACGACGAGAAGTTGTTCCCCACGATCCCGTGGTGACGTTCGCCGGTCTGCCGGTCGACGATCTGAATGTCGAGAACCTCGAGCAGCGGAAACTCCTGGTCTTCGCCTCCCGCGGTGAACTCCAGTTCGACGGTGATGATCTCGAGCTCGAGGCTGTAGCGGTCGCGGGTCGGGTTGTCCCAGGAGGCGAGGTCGTTGAATCGGCGGTCGATCATCGTCAGGGCGTTGCGGAGGTTCTGCTGACGGTGCTCGCCTCGGGCCAGATTGGCGAAGTTCGTCGTGATTCGAGAACTGTCCGACGGCGAGTAGTCCTCGTCGAAGCGGGTGGTGGTGATGTTGAATGCGAACTCGTTCGCCATGCGCGGCCAATCGGGAGCTGATCGGCCGGGCTCGGCCTAAGGAAAGTAGGTACAGCCATCGTGCCGGAACATTGCGCCCATCAGCAAACTCGACGAGCCTATGCATCCCGATAGCCTTTGCCTATGGCTAGAGGACCGGACAGTATTACGCTGCAGCAGCTGCACTACTTCATCGAGGTCGCCGCGGAGGGCTCGATCAGCGCCGCTGCCGACATCCTCTATGTCTCGCAGCCCACGATGTCGGCGGCGATGAAAGACCTCGAGACCCGGGTGGGCCGCCCCCTCCTCCTACGCTCCGCCCGCGGGGTGACGCTCACCCCCGATGGTGCGGAGTTTCTCGGGTACGCCAGGCAGGTCACCGAGCAGGTAGCGCTCCTCGAGCAGCGCTACCTGGGTCGGCCGCCGTCGCGACGCCTGCTCGGGGTTTCGGCGCAGCATTACTCGTTCGTGGTCGACGCGTTCGTCCGCATGGTGAAGGGCAGCGGGGCGGACGAGTACGAGTTCTCGCTGCGAGAGGCTCGCACCTGGGACATCATCGAGGATGTCCGTACGCTCCGCAGCGAGCTCGGCATCCTGTACCGAAACGACTTCAACCGAAACGTCATCGACAAACTGCTCCGGGATTCGGGGCTCGCATTCCGTCCGCTCTTCCTCGCAGAGCCGCACATCTTCATTTCGCGGAAGAACCCCCTCGCCTCGCGAGATCGCGTCGCCCTCGCCGATCTCGCCGACCTGCCGCGGCTCACCTTCGACCAGGGGGCGAACAATTCGTTTTACTTCGCCGAAGAGATCCTCTCCACGTTGTCGAGCAAGCAAGAGATCCGGGTCTCCGACCGTGCCACGATCTTCAACCTGATGATCGGGCTCGACGGCTACACGATCTCGACGGGCATCATCAGCGACGACCTCGATCCGGCGATCGTCGCCATCCCGCTCGACGTCGACGAACGCATCGAGATCGGCTGGATCGGCCATTCCGCCATCCCGCTCACCCAGCAAGCACAGCGGTACCTCGATGAACTGCGGGCCGTCGTGGCGAGCTTCGGCGTTGCACTGCTCGGCTGAACCGCTCTAACTGCCCGCGATACCGAGTTCCGCTCCGATGATCGCGACGGACGAAGCAAGGGCTTCTCTCTTCGCGGGCGAGAGCGGGGCGAGCACAGACTCGTCGACTTCTCGGCCGGCCTCCGCCGCCTTCGCGAGCAACTCCTGACCCGAGGGGGTCAGCTCGATGAGGTGGCTCCGACGATCGTTCGGTCTTTCCGCCCGTCGCAGAGCGCCCAGTGTCTGCAGGTCATCGATCATCTCCACGATGGCGCTCGGCACCAGGCCCAGCGCCCGCCCGAGGTCTTGCTGCGTGCTCGCCGGCATACTCGCAACTGCCGCCATCAGCCCGAAGTGCTTGGGGCGGATGCCGAGCGGCTCGAGAGCCGCCGAGAACCGCAGCGTGATGACCTGTCCGATCTTGGTGAGCAGGTAGCCAGGCCCGAAAGCATTTGATGAATCCATCCAACTATCATATGGTGACTGAATAATTCAGTCACAGAACAATACTCCTACAGACCAACTGGTGGCGCCGGGCATCTACCGCCTCGGAGACGACAAGGTGAACTTCTACCTGGTCGATCGCGAGGGCACACTACTTCTCGTGGATGCTGGACTACCCAGCCACTACGCACAGCTTGAAGATCTCCTCACTGCACTGGGCCGTTCCGTCGCTGACATCACCGCCATCCTCCTCACCCACGCGCATCCCGATCACGTGGGCCTCGCCCAGCGCGTGCAGAACGCCGGCGGAGCACCTGTCTGGGTGCACGCCGCTGACGCACCGATCGTGCAGGATCCGAGCACCCTCTCGACACACTGGAAGGCGGAGCGGTCGATGGTGGGCTACATTCTGCGCCGACCGGCGATGCTCGCCGTGCCGATTCACCTCGCGCGCTCTGGAGCGTTCAAGGCGAAGGCGGTCACGACGGTGCGCACGTTCACTGGCGGCGAGACGCTCCCCGTCGCCGGCATCCCGATCGCGATCTCCGTACCTGGCCACACGTCGGGAAGCGCGGCGTTCCTGTTTCCCGGGGTGATCTTCACCGGCGACGCTCTCGTGACGCGCGACGACCTGGTGGGCCGCTCCGGCCCGCGCACGGTCGCGCGGGCTTTCACCCAAAGCGGCACTGAGGCGCTGGCCTCGTTAGACGTGCTCGCCGATCTGGATGCCTCTCTCGTGCTGCCCGGGCACGGCGACCCCTACATCGGTTCCATCGCCGCAGCAGCCAAAGAAGCGATCGCGGCCGGGGTCAGCTGACACTGTCCGGAATTTGGTACGGCTCGGCGGCCCGATCATGGTCGAGCACCGGCATCCACACCCGCATCGTAGACGGGCCGGCATTGCCCCACTGGTAGTAGGGGATGAGCGCCACATCGATGGCAGCACCCGACGCCCGATCGGCCGGCGTGCCGACGAAGGGCCACGTGTGCTCGTCGAACGAGACCGGCACCAGAGGGATGACGACACCGTCGTCGCTGTCGCGGGGCTCGCCCGCAACGCGAAACTCCTCGACGCTCAGTTGATCGTCGGCCGCGCGCTCGAGGCACATCACGAGGGGTCCGCGCTCGACGGCGACCTGTCCGCGCAGGGCGTCGATGCGAGGATCGGGATGCACTAGCCGCGGGTGCACCGGCAGCTCGAGAACGACGGAGTCTCCCACGCGCACCGGCGCCGCCGGCCTCACCCACCCGGGCTGTGCGTCGAGGGAGACTCCGTTGACCACCAAGCGGGCACCCTCATCCGCCCACTCTGGGACACGCAATGCGATCCGCGCGCCGACCTCGGGCGCCTCGACGACCCGCACGGTGATGCGTCCCCCGCGGGGGTAGTCGGTCTCCACCTCGAGCGTCACCGCCCCGCCTTCCGGCGCCGCCGTGATCCGCGACGACGCGTACTGCTGCAGGTAGACGGTGTCGCCGTCGATCGCCGCGAGGTAGGCGTCGAGCGATGCGAGCGTGCGCGCCACGTTCGGCGGGCAGCACGACACTGCGAACCAGGGCGCGCGCATGCTCGCCGCCGCGCGTGGACTCACCTCGTCCGCGGCAGGGACGGTGCCGGGCGAGCGTCGGTGCAAGGTGTTCGTATAGAAGAAGGAGTGCCCGTCGGCCGCCGGCGATGTCGCCACGATGTTGTAGAGAAGCCGCTCGATCATGTCGGCGTAGTGCGCCTCGCCCGTGGCGAGCAGCATCCGCTGGTAGGCCATGATCGAGCCGACCCCCGCGCAGGTCTCGCTGTAGGCACGTTCGGACGGCAGTTCCCAATCCCCGCCGAATGACTCGCCCTCGTGGTGCGCCCCGGTCCCGCCGGTCAGGTACGTGCGCCGGGCGCGCGTGCGTTCAAGTTGATGCTCGACCGCGTGCAAGAGCGGGTCGTCGCCCGTTTCGATCGCGGTGTCGATGGCGCCCGCGGTCAGGTACATCGCCCTGACCGCGTGCCCGCGCAGCACCTCCGCCTCGCGAATGGGAATGTCGTCCTGGAAGTATTCGCGGCCGAACTCGATGTCTGCCAGTGTGCCGGTGCCTCGGCGCTCGATGAACAGCCGCGCCTGCTCCAGGTAGCGCGGGTCGCCGGTCTCGCGAGCGAACTCGACGAGCGCCGACTCGATCTCGGGGTGACCGCAGACCGACTCGATTCCTCCTGCGCCGAATATCTCGCACACATGGTCTGCGGCCCGCACAGCGGCGCGGACGAGGTCGTCTTCGCCGTGCGTGCGGCTGCGTGCCACCGCCGCCTGGAAGAGGTGCCCGTAGCAGTACAACTCGTGACCCCACTCCAGGTCGGAGTACCGCGACCCCTGACCCGGGCGACCGAATCGGGTGTTGAGGTATCCGTCGGGCTCCTGAGCGGCGACGATGCGCGCCACCAACGATTCGTACGATCGCGCGAGCTCCGGGTCGCCGGTGCGCCCGATCTCCCACGCCATCGCCTCGACGAGCTTGTAGACGTCTGAATCACTGAACTCGCGCCCGGTGCGGTCTGCGGGCAGGCGACCTTCGACGGCGGCGTCGAAGTTGCCGATCCAGCCGAGGCGTTCCATCCACGAGTAGCAGTGGCCGATGATGGCGGTGGCGTTGAGTTGCTGCAACTCGGCCCAGAATCCACCCGCTATGCGCGCATTCTGCGAACCCAGCGGGGTAAGTATGCCCCGACTGGGCACGACGGGCGAGGCGGTCATTTCACGGCTCCCAGAGTCAGGCCCTCGCGCAGCAGCCGGTAGGTGAAGAAGAACAGCACGAGGATCGGCACCGACGTGATCACCGCAAGCGCCATCAGCCCCGGCCAGTTGATGCCGAAGGCCGACACTTGAGCTGCCAGCAGCGCGCTCAACGGGTAGTTGAGGGGCGAGAGGAAGAAGTTCACGGCGTAGAGGAACTCGCCCCACGCGAGCAGGAACACGAGGGTTGCGGTGGTGGCGATGCCGTTGCGCGCCAGAGGAAGCATCACTGAGAAGAACACGCGGATGCTGGAGGCTCCGTCCAGGGCCGCCGCCTCCTCGATTGCCAACGGCACCGCGCGGAAGAAGGGCCGCAGCAGCAGCACGGCGAAGGGTGTCAGCAACGCGCTGTCGGCGATGATCAGGCCGAGGTTGGTGTCGAGAAGGTGCCATTGGCCGAAGATCTGGAAGAGCGGGATGACGTTCGCCGTCTGGGGCAGCATCTGGAAGACGATGAGCGCGCCGAGCACGATCGTGGTGATCCGCGAGTCGTATCGGGCGAGTCCGTACCCGGCCGGGATCGCGATCGCGACCGTCAGCGCTGTCGTTCCCGCCGCGATCACGAACGACTGCTGCAGCGCCGTGTACAGGCCCGAGTCGGAGAGGGCCGACACGTAGGCGTCGATGGTCGGCCGAAACAGCAGGGATGCCTGCGAGCCGATGACGTCTTGGGGCGATTTGAGCGAGGTGAGCACGATCCACAGGAGCGGAACCGCGTAGAGCAGGAACAACACGACGCGCAGAGCGCTGGCCACGGGAGTGCGCGCGACGCGCCGCTTGCGGGTCGTCCTGGCGCCGGACGCGACGACCACCGCCATCACCTCTCCTCCTTCCGCACGCTGCGCGCATAGAGGACCGCGAGCACGAGCACCATCAGCACCGCGATCAGTGCGGTCGCCGCGCCGACACCGAAGTCGAAGCGCACGAACGCCTGCACATACCCCAGGAACGGAAGCGTCGTCGTGGCGCTGCCGGGGCCGCCGAAGGTCATCACGTAGATGAAGTCGAAGGAGCGGAATCCGTAAACCACGGTCAGGACCGTGAGGATGGTCGTGGTCGGGCGCACCGAGGGCACGATGATGTGACGGATCTCCTGCCATCGCGACGCACCATCCACTCGCGCCGCCTCGTACAGATCGGCGGGGATGCCGATCATCGCCGCGCGATACACGAGGGCGTTGAAGGGCACGACCACCCACGCGTTCACGAGTGCGACCGATATCAGTGCGATGCGGTCGTCGTACAGGAACGGCACTGCGGTCTGCGCGATCCCCAGATCCATGAGCACAGTGTTGAAAAGCCCCGAACTGCCGAGCAGGAACTTCCATACGCTGCCGTTCACCACGGGGGGCAGCGCCCAGACGAACACCAGCAGAGCGAGGATGAGCCCAGGCCATTTGCCGACGGGTGCTAACAAGATCGCAGCCGCCAGCCCCCCAACGAGCCCGATGACCGTGACGATCGCGACGAACACGATCGTGTTGACGATCACGCTGCCGAACGCGCCGTCTCCGAAGTTCTGGATGACGTTCTGCAAGCCCACGAAAGGCCAGTCGCCACTGAGGTTGCTCACCCGCACGCCACTGACGCTCATCCGCAGCAGTTGCACGAGCGGATAGACCGCGAAGACGGCGAGGAAGACCGCGGCCGGCAGCACGTAGAGCAACAGCCGGCTCGATCCGACGCCGGCGAGCCGGTGCCGGCGGCGCTGCCCACCCCCCATCCTCATCGTGTCTGGGCGAACCTTGCCGCGGGTGGCTGCGGTCACATCCGACACGGGGTACTCCTGAGGAAGCGGGTTGGGGGTGGGCAGAGTCAATGCCGTCAGTGTCAGAGTGACTTATCGAGAGCCGCCATGACCTGATCCGCTGCAGCATCCGGAGTGAGTTGGCCACTGATGACCCCGCTCCAGGCCTGTCCGACGGCCAGTTCGACATCCGCGATCGCCTCCGGCGGGATGGCCGCGTCGGGATAGTTCGCGCCGTTCTTCGCGATCGAATCGGCGAACGAAGCGATCAGGGTGTTGGACGTGACCGAATCCGAGGCTGCAGCATCCTTGCGTGCCGGAATGCTGCCCACAGTTGTGGCCGCCGTGACGCCGCCGTCCTCGCTGAAGTATGTCGACTCCAGGTACTTCCACGCGAGATCGGGGTGCGTGCTGAACGCCCCGATACCCTCGCCTTCCCCACCGAGGTAGACCCCTCCGTCCGCGCCGATCGGCAGCGGCACGACGCCGTACTTGAACTTTGCGGTCGACTCGGCAGTGCCTGTCTGCCAGTTGCCGTTCTCGGCGAAGGCGTAGCCGCCCGCGGCGAACGTCTGGAACGGCACCGTCTGATCCCAGGTCGATGCCTCACGAGTGAGCGCTCCCGACGCAGTCCACTTCTGGACGGCCGTGAACCCTTCGACGAGGGGCTCGCGCTTCGGGTCGACGTAGGTGAAGCCGAACGACGAGAGCCACGGGTACGCCTGCCACTCACCCTGAGAGTTCGGCAGGCCCGAGAGGGTGATGCCCCCCTTACCCGCTGCGACAGCCGCATCCAGCGCACTGTTGAGATCATCCAAAGTCTTGGGCGGCTCGACTCCGAGCTCGGTGAGCAGGTCGGCGTTGTACCAGAGACCCAGAAGGTTCACGTAGCCCTGTGCCGAGTACACCTTGTCGTCGAGGCTGTGGATGACCGACTCGGGGAATTGGTCGGCCCCGTCGAATTTCGACCAGTAATCGTCGAGCGGGGCGAGCACTCCGCCGAGCGCCAGCGTGCTCGTGTCGGCGCCGTTGAAGACCACCACATCGGGGCCGGTCTTCGTGGAAGCCGAGGATATGAGCCGCGGGTTCAGCTGGTCGTAGGGAACGAAGACGTTCTCGACCGTCACATCGGGGTTGGCATCCTCGAAGGTCTTCTTGTAATCCGTGAGGATCTTGAGCTGATTGTCGTCGCTGAAGTAGTGCCACACGGTGAGGGTCTGTGCTCCCCCGGACGCGTCTGTGGGGGCCTGCGAGCTCGGCGTACAGCCGGTCAGCACGACGGCGAGCGCCGCCGTCGACGCGACCAAAACGCGACCGAGTAGACGAGATTTGCTGTTCATCTTCGGAACCTGCTCCTGATCATCATTGATACCGACAGCGCCGAGATGTACGACACCGTACCTTCGGAAACTCCATGAAAGGGTTTCTGAATCGTAAGCCTCTAATTCCGGCGCGTCAACGCACTTGTCAGAAAAGTTGCGGGAGTTTCGGAAACCTGGAACGATGACATTCGTGCGACCCGCGCGATTCAGGACGCAGGACGCGAGGACGCAAGGAGTGCCGGATAACGATGACCGATGAAATGAGGAAGCGGTCGACGCTTCGCGAGGTGGCCGAACTCGCAGGGGTTTCGATGGGCACGGCGTCGAAGGCGCTCAACGACCGTCAGCACGTGCGGGCGAGCACTCGCGTCAAAGTGCGAGAGGCGGCGGCGGCGCTGTCGTTCACGCCCAACGAGGCGGCGCGCAGCCTCATCGGCGGCCAGACCGGCACGGTCGGGCTCATCACCGGAGATCTCGAGGGCAGGTTCAGCCTGCCGATTCTCATGGGCGCGGAAGACGCCTTCGGCGCCGGGCGGGTGTCGGTGCTGCTCTGCGATGCACGCGGCGACACGATCCGCGAGAAGTATCACCTCGACGCACTGCTGCGCCGAAACGTCGACGGCATCATCGTGGTGGGCTCCCGGACGAATCCCCGACCTCGGCTGTCGGGGTCGCTTCCGGTGCCCGTGGTCTACGCGTACGCGCCGAGCGAGTCGGAGTCGGATGTATCGGTCGTGCCGGATGACACCGGAGCGGGCGCTCTTGCCGCCGAACACCTACTCGCGACCGGTCGGCGGCGAATTGCCCACATCTCAGGCGACCCCGACTACACCGCCGCGCACGAGCGCGCAGACGGCATCGTCGCGGTGCTTGAACAGCAGGGCCTCAGCCTCGTGCAGGGCCGGCCGCTGTTCGGTGCGTGGTCGGAGCACTGGGGACGCACCGCCGTCACCCGGCTCCTCGAGGCCGGCGACGAATTCGATGGCCTCGTCTGCGGCAGTGATCAGATCGCCCGGGGCGCGCTCGACGCGCTGCGGGCGGGTGGGCGCAACGTGCCGCGAGACGTGGGAGTCATCGGCGTCGACAACTGGGAGCCCATGACGATCGGCGCTTTTCCCATGCTGACCAGCGTCGACCTGAACCTCGAAAGGCTGGGACGCGAAGCTGCCAAGCTGCTCTTCACGTCGATGGCCGGCCCTGCTACCGCCGGCATCCATCGTGTGCACGGGCGGGTCGTCACGCGCGAGAGCACGTAGCGAGCCCGGCGGGCTCGATGGGGCCTCGCGCAATGACTACGTAAGACTCTGCACACTCGATCGCCTCGGGATGCTCGGAATATCACGCTCTTGTCCGCTCCTACCTCAGCGAGTGCTGCGGGTGTTCGGCGCGGTGGTGGCCGACCGGCAATCCGAACATCGCCGTGCCTCGAACACAGGACATGAGATTCATTCCCACTAAAGTCCATGGCGCCCTCGACTACATCGTCGCAATTGCGCTGATTCTCGCCCCTTTCATCTTCGGGTTCGTCAGCTACGGCGGTGCGGCCGTCATCATCCCGATCGTGCTCGGCATCGGCCTGATCGTCTACAGCCTGTTCACCCGCTACGAATGGGGACCGTTCAAGCTGATCCCGATGCCGGTGCACCTGGTGTTCGACATCGTCGCCAGCCTGTTCCTCATCGCATCGCCGTTCCTGTTCGGCTTCTCGTCGGCAGCGCTGAACGTCTGGCTGCCTCACGTGGTGGTCGGTGTCGCCGTCATCCTGGTCGTCATCTTCTCCAAGACCGCCCCAGAGACGTCGGTTCAGGCACGATCGAGCGACTCCGCAGCTACGCGTCGAACCCGCGAGGCGTAAGGAACGCAGGTCTCGTGGCCGGGAGTGAGGCAACGAAGCCTACTCCCGGCCACTTTCTGCGTGTGCCGCCGAACCTAGTGAGTGCATTAACCTGTTCCACCCCTCACCGCTGACCGGTCCTTCAACCGCGACCGGTCGGGCATCGCTGAGATAATCACCGGCATGTACGTTGCACGCATCGCGAAGTGGGACAAAGCCGTCGAATGGCCGCTCACGATCGCCGCAATCCTCTTCTTGATCTCCTACGCGACGCAGATCATCGCTCACCCCGACGGGTTCGTGAATGAGCTCTGCGAGGCTGTGCTCTGGGTCACCTGGGCGATATTTCTCGTCGACTACGTCACGCGCCTGACAATCGCCGAGAACCGATGGCGATGGTTCTATCGGCACCTTCTCGATCTCGCCATTGTCGTCCTTCCCATGCTCCGGCCTCTCCGTCTGATGCGGTTTCTCACCGTGCTCGCCATCATCGGTCGCGGCACAGGCAACGTCCTGCGCGGCCGCGTCGTCATTTATACGGTCGGCGCGACAGTGCTCACAATCTTCATCGCCGCTCTTGCGGTCCTGGATGCTGAAAACGGCGCCAGCGATATCAAAACGTTCCCCGACGCGATCTGGTGGGCCTTCGTCACCATCACCACTGTCGGCTACGGAGACTTCTACCCCGTCACACTCACCGGTCGGATCGTCGCCGTCGGACTCATGATCGGCGGGATCGCACTCATCGGCGTCGTCACCGCCACACTTGCATCGTGGATCGTCGAACGCGTCGCCGACCAAACCACGAAGACCGCCGCTGCAACTGAAAGCCAGGTCGAGGACCTTCGCCGCGAAATCATTGAACTGAAAAGCATGATCCGCGGACTCGGGATTGCTGCACGGATAGGTGACAGGTTGTAGTCACGCCGCCAATGCGGCGGTCGTGCTCATGATGGTCTCGAACTCGACCGGGGTCAAACGCCCGAGTCGGGGTTGGCGTCGACCGCGGTGGTAGGTGCGTTCGATCCAGGTGACGATCGCGATGCGCAGCTGCTCGCGTGTGGTCCAGGATCGGCGGTCGAGGACGTACCTCTGGAGCAGGGCGAAGAACGATTCCATGGCCGCGTTGTCGGCGCTGGAGCCGACTCGGCCCATCGATCCGACCATGCGGTGGCGGGTCAAGGCACGCAGGAATTCCCGGCTTCGAAATTGACTGCCGCCGTCGCTGTGAACAGTACAGCCGGCGACGTCGCCGCGCATCGCGACCGCGTTCTCTAGGGCTTGGACGGCCAGTCGGGACTTCATTCTCGAGTCGATCGAGTACCCGACGATACGTCCACTGAACACGTCCTTGATCGCGCAACAGTAGAGCTTGCCTTCCGCGGTTTTGTGTTCCGTGATGTCCACCAGCCAGAGCTCGTTCGGAGACTCGGCGGCGAACACGTGCCGGGTTCGTCCGTCCTCGTCGATGACAGCGCAAAAGTCATCGTGCACGGGTGGTCCGGGCCTGCGTCCCTTGCCGCGCTTGATTTTGCCGAACGCGCTGAACCAGCCGCTGGCGATCCCCGCGCTGCTCATCGGCATCCTCTGGCCGACGCGATCCGCCACGCGGTCCGATCCGCCATCGCCTCGCCCGCCTCCGCAGCCTCGTCGGCGAGGAGCCGGTGCCCGAATTCCGGGTCATCCTTGTGCGCGTCCAACAGCGCGCTCGCCCGATACGCCTCCACCACCTCGCTGGGCGTGATGGGGTCCGCCAGCCACCGGTAGTGGGCTGGCGTGAGAGCTTGAGAACCTCGGCACGTCACCGACACGGGAATCCCCGAGACGGCGGGCTCAGTCACGAGCGGGTAGAACCTTTTCCCGGCAGGTTCGCCTGCGACAAATAGGCCGCCGCCCTCCGCCGAACCTCGTTCTCCTGCTCAAGCAGCCGGATCCGTTTCCGCGCTTCCCGCAGCTCGGCACCCTCGGTGCGGGACTGGCCGGGCTTGGTTCCGTCGTCGACCGCAGCACGCTGCAGCCACTTCTGAAGGGTCATCGGGTGGACGCCGAAGTCTTTCGCGATCTGCTCGATCGTCACTCCGGGCTCACGGTTGCGCGCGATGCGGACCACGTCGTCACGGAACTCGGTCGGGTAGGGCTTTGGCACGATGCCATCCTTACAGGCCGCCCACTCGGGCAAGCCAGATCAGATGTCACCTATTCATGCAGCAGTCCCCTTCCTTCTCCGAGCGGCATGGCTACAAAGCGATTCGCACGCTCGGCCAGCGGGAGAGCCTCGACGAACGCTCGCGGCTAGAGATTTGGAATTTGCTGGCGGTTCTACCGTGAGAGTTTGAGAAGTTCTTCAGGGACACGACGCAGTACGACATCCTAGAGGCCGTCTGGGTCGGGCAGTTCAAGCAGGCTCGCGACGAGATGCCGTACGACCCGATCGTGTGGAGGCGAGTCAAGGAGCACATCTTGCTCGGTCCTTGGAACGAGGTGCTCGACCTGCTGGAATCGTTCGTTATGAATTGGGAACAGGTGACGTCCCCTGGAGTGGTGGAGGATTCGGCCGGGTTGTCTTCGTCGTAGACGTTGGTGAGCCATCGTGCGATGGTCAGTGAGAACCGATCAAAGCTACTCACAGAAAGACACAAGCGCACGATGGCTCTAGACCAGTCTGCCCTCCTCGAGCTCCTCGGGGAACTGAAACTCACCGATGTCAACGACCGGATCCGGACAGCGACCGAGACGCTCTACCAGGAGCTGATCGACGCGGAAGCGGCCGCGTTCATCGGCGCTGCCCCGTTTGAGCGCACCCCCGCGCGGGTTACGCAACGCAACGGGACGCGTCCCCGCACCCTCACGACCACGGCTGGTGATCTCGAGCTGCGGATCCCGAAGCTGCGGACCGGGTCGTTCTTCCCATCGCTGCTGGAACGACGCCGCCGGGTCGACCAGGCGTTGTTCGCGGTCGTGATGGAGGCTTATGTCCACGGCGTGAGCACGCGCAAGGTCGACGATCTGGTGAAGGCGCTCGGCGCCGACACCGGGATCAGCAAGTCGGAGGTGTCGCGGATCTGCGCGAACCTCGATGAGGACGTCGCCGCGTTCCGCGACCGGCCGCTCGCGGACACCACCTACCCGTACGTGTTCCTCGACGCGACTTACTGCAAAGCGAGGATCGGCCGGCGGGTGGTCTCTCAAGCTGTCGTGGTCGCGATCGGCGTCGCCGCCGACGGACGCCGCGAAGTCCTCGGCTTCGAGGTCGGAGACACCGAGTCGCAGCCGTTCTGGACCACGTTCCTGCGGTCGTTGAAGGCCCGCGGGCTCGACGGGGTGAAGCTGGTGATCAGTGACGCTCACACGGGGCTGATCGCTGCGATCGACACCGTCTTCCAAGGCTCGTCGTGGCAGCGGTGTCGGGTGCACTTCATGCGCAACGTGCTCTCCAACGTCCCGAAGACCGCCGGGCCAATGGTCGCGTCGATTATCCGCACGATCTTCGCGCAACCCGACACCGAGCACGTCTTCACCCAGTTCCACGAAGTCGTCCGGATGCTCACCCACTCGCATCCCAAGGTCGCCGGCATGCTCGAGGACGCGAAGAACGACATCCTCGCGTTCTGCGGCTTCCCCATCGCGCACTGGCGTCAGATCTGGTCCACGAACCCGCTCGAGCGGGTCAATAAGGAAATCAAGCGCCGCACCTACGTCGTCGGCACCTTCCCGAACCCGGCCGCGCTGCTACGCCTGGCCGGGCACGTCCTGATCGAGCAACACGACGAATGGGACGGCGCTGATCGCCGCTACTTCAGCGAGCACTCCATGAAGCTCCTGAACGCCAACACCGAGGAGGTGGCGATCCCGGAACTGACCGCGGCATAATCAAACAACTGATCCCGCACGGTGTCGAGAATCTCCACCACTCACCGGGACGTCACCTTGGGAACATCACCAGACGGCGAAGTCCGAAGGGTTGAAGCTGGCATTTCTCGACGCACTGAATGGGCGTTTCGAGTCCGAGTTGATCGGATACAGGTTTGTTGGTTTGGAGATCACCCCGGTCGACACCAGCGCAGGGGCCGAGGCAATCACCGGCGCTCAAGCGGACGCATATGCGATTTCTGGTGCACGTCATGCGCTAGATCGGGCCGTCGAACTGCTGGCAGACAGGGCCACGCCGGACTACATAAACTCGATCAAGGAATCGATTTCGGCGGTCGAGGCAGTCGTCAAGAAGGTCACTGGAGAAGGCACCCTGGGCAAGGGTTTATCCAAGCTAGAGTCTGCCGGGCTGACGATCCACCCCGCACTCAAGGGTGCATGGTCGTAGATGTACGGCTGGACGTCGAATGAGGACGGCATCTGCCATGGCGGGATCGAAGCCGCAGAGGCCGACCATGCCCTTGCCGATGAAACGCGTGTTCCAACCGAACAGTCCACGGGCCATGCAAAGCGGTTCCCCGGTGAGCGCGCGCGTCTTTCCTGCGCGCGATTGACTCGGCGATCGCGCCGGACGGCGTCGACTGAAAGCCGGTGGCGTGTCGAGTAGTGGTCCAGAGTCCGGGTCCCCGGTGTCATGCACCGACCGTTCGACGGGCCACTGGCCGGGGTGCGCCCGCAGACTGCCGCAAGGTGATACTTTCGGCCGGGGGCCCGGTCGTCGTTCCCTCACCGAGGTGGGGGCAATGTATCCAAGCGCACTAGGTGCGGCTGTCTTCGGACGGCGAAGCTTCTTCGTAAGCAGTGATGATCTGTGAGCGATCGTCTCGACGATTCGTCTCTCAACGGCACTGACCGGGACGACCGGGTCCCCTCGCGCAGCGTCAGGCCAGGCGAGGATGCTCTCAAATATGGAATGGAGCGAGAAAGCAGGCGGCTGAGGGTTGTTCAACGCAGAAGGCGGGTCGCAGCGCGTGCAGCACTCCGATACCAAGGAATCCTCCGTTGGACGACGAGTCACCTCCGAGCTGACTCAGCGGAGGTGGATCGCTTGCAAGTTGTCGAACGACGCGTACGCGGCGACACTCTCGTGAATAGCCCGTTCGACGATTGCGCACAACCTGTCGCGGGTGGGCATCTGACGGCCGGGGCCGTCGCGCTGACAGTTGGGCTGTTGCCGCTCGTGTCTCCTGCTATCGCCGGGATGTCCGGTGACTGACGCGCTTGCGGAGTTCGCATTCCATCTTGCGACTGATGCGGCGACGCTCGCGACTATGATCGCCCGTCTGGGTCGGGTGTCTTCCACGAGAGGTCGTGATGGACAACTCCCTGAGGCATACGCGAACTCGATGAACGAGGCGCACATCCTGTCGCTTCGCGACAAGTTAAGGGCCGGGGAGTGGTCTTTCATCGCCTATCGCGAACGGTTGGCGCCCAAGACTCACGAGGTCCCTCCGCGACAGATCTCAATCGCCGCGGCGCGGGATCGCGTCCCAATGCAAGTCATGAACAACGCCCTGATTTTCGGCGCCGAGTACGCGCGGCGGCAGTCGCCGCACCGCGTGATGAGGCGACTCGTCGAGACCGCGCAACATACGGGCTTCGACCACGTGATCCGGCTCGACATCAAGAACTTTTATCCTACGGTCGAACACGCGGCCGTCGAAGAAGAGCTGGATAGGCATGTTGGGGTGAATGCAGTAAAAAACATCATCCTCCGGGCACTGCGAACGCCGACGATTGCCGACCACGCGCCCGCGCACGGAGAGCCTCGAACGCGAGGCATTCCGCAGGGGCTCGCGATCTCCAACTCGGTTGCCGAGTTGGTGTTGCATAGTTTTGATGTGACATGGCGCGACGACGACTCAGTCAGGTATTTCCGGTACGCCGATGACATGGTGTTCCTCACACGTCGGGACAGGCACCAGCAGATCTATCAAGAAGTTCGAAAGCACCTCGCTCCGATAGGAATCGAGCCTCACCCTTACACGGCGAGTAGCAAGAGCCAGTGGGGACGACTCCGTGACGGCCTCGAGTTCTTGGGCTACCGAGTAACCCCCGCCGAGGTGAGCGTGAGGTCGTCTGGCGTGCACCGCTTGAAGCGCTCGATCGCCCTGTCTTTCGCGCGCTATACCACCGAGCGTGCGTCGCCAGACATGCGCGTACAGCTCCTTGCACTCGCACGACTCGCCTGGTTTCTGAACCTGCGCATCACCGGTTGCATCCTCGACAAGGAGAGCCGCGGATGGGTGCAGTACTACGCTTTGCTGACCGACATTGGCCTGCTGAAGGACTTGGACTACTTCGTCGGCGCGCTCGCCCGCGTAAATGGTGTGACCGATTGGCTGGAACAGAAATCGTTCATTCGAACTTATCGCAAGTGGGCTAGACGATCAGTCGATACCACGGGTTACATCCCCAACTTCGACGAGTACACGGATAGCGACAAGCGGGCTGTTCTTGAAGAGGTGTATGGCGTCACAGAACAACGGATGAATGCGAATGGGCCCGTATGGGTGGAACGAGAGTTTGCTCGTCGCACTCGTCTCCACGTCCACAGCATGGAACGCGATCTGACACCCAACTACTAACGAAGTTGGCGTAGGATCCTCGACACCGAGCCGTATCCAGCTTCAGTGCGACCTGCCCGGAAACAATCTGGGCTTAAGACCAACTTCGGGTCCAACCTTTCGATAGGCGTGGTCGAATCATCGCCCAGCTAGGTGTGATGTCCAGGCAGGTTGTTGAGTCTGCTGACGGGTTCGGCTCCGATTGCGGA